>DKRV01000003.1 GCA_002472405.1 Clostridiales bacterium UBA7273
TTTTTGAGGTGCAGGCGGGCTGGCGCCCGTCAAGGCGAAAAGGGCAAAAAGCGCCGAAAAGGCACGCTGTCAGGCGTGGTTGCCCTTGTTAACCGATGGTAACGATAACACTAAAAAAACCGCCCATCGGGCGGTTTTTTTCATCTCTATAACTGATTTAGTATTTAAACGGCTTTTTCTGCTGCTTGCACCAGGTTTTCAGAACAAAGCGCGTCGGCAGGAGCTTAACGCCGAGAACCTGTAATCTCTCCGGCAGACCAAGGATAGAGACAGGCTTGTTGCGGTGCATGTCCTTCACGGCCTTTTCTATGACTTCCTTCGGGCCGTAGTAGCGATTAAAATAGCTGACGGTGTTGTCGTGTATTGCATGGCTGAAAAACTCGGTCTTTATCCAGCCGGGGCAGACTGCCATAACGCGGATGTTGCGCTCGGCAAGCTCAACGCGCAGCGCCTTGGAAAAGCTCAGAACATATGCTTTCGACGCGCCGTAAACGTTAATATACGGAACCGGCTGGAACGATGACATCGAGCCCATGTTGTATATCTGTGCCCCGTCCGGCATGTAGGGGAGGGTGATATACGTCATGCCCGTCAGCGCGCGGTCATTAAGGTCTATTATCTCAAGCTGCTTTTCCATGTCCATTTCGGTGTAGGTGCCGAAGAGACCGAAGCCGGCCGCGTTTACGAGGACTCTTACCTCGGGCTTTTCGATATCGAGCAGCGCCTTGAACTGACTGAGACTGTTGCGGTCGAGCAGATCGAGAACGACGGGACGTATCTTAGAGCGAACCTTCGACTGAAGCTCAAGAAGCCTGTCCTCGCGCCGGGCAATTACCCACAGCTCGTCAAGCTCCATGTCTTTATCTATTGCGTAAACAAATTCTCTGCCCATGCCGGAGGATGCTCCGGTAATGACTGCTATTCTTTTCATAACTGACTCCCTTCGTAATTAAAGGCACAGCAGACGCTGTGCCTTTGCTGCTATTGCTTAACTTCAAATGCCTTCAGGCCGTTGACGAGGATGTTGCACAAGGCTTTTGCAAAAACCTCTGCCGTAACTTCAAAATCCTCAAGTATCCACAGGTTGTATGCGTGCATGACGCCGCCGGAGATGAAGCGTGCGTATATTGTTGCAGCCTCCTCGCCGCCCCAGCGCTCAACAAGCTCTTTGTCCGAAAGAATATACTTCGTGAGCCATGTCTTCAGGTTACTGCCGAGATCATAGACGTTTACGAACTTAAAAAGTCTCTTTGCCGGGTCGCGGCTTGCTATCATCATATCCGCCGCCATCAGCATGATGGGATACGGATCCTTTTCCAGCTCGCTTGCGGTGTAGTCGCCGAAAAGATAGTCGGCATGATCAAAAAGATCGCTAATAAGCTGCTGACGCACATCCTCAAGATTTGAAAAATGCGCATAGAAAGTGCCGCGGCTGACATTGGCACGCTTTAGCAGCTCATTAACGGTGATCTGCTTGAAGTCTTTTTCATACATTATGTCCAAAAGGGCATCCTTTATCGCCTTCTTGGACTTCTCGACCATTCGATTGTTTGTGCTCATAAATAATTTCCACCCCTGAAAATCGTTTATTTGTTCAATATTATATTGATGGTCTAATTGTAACCGAAGAGTGCAATAATTTCAATAGCTAAAGCGAAAAATGTTTAAAAATATATTTTTAATGCAATAACGTATAGCTATATACAAAACGGTGAAAATTGTACAAACTGCAAAAGAGAAACTGAACAAATTTGTTAAAACGTACAAAGTTGAACTTATTGGATAGAAAAGTATAAAAACATAATTGACAAAATGGCGAGATGAGTTTGTTGTTAGACAAAACAAAGCGAAAAGTTTATTTTGATTTGCATAATGTGAGGAGGAAGGACAATGTGCAAACTGGTAAAACCATCGGTCGAGAAACCGTGGCTGAAGTATTTTTCGGAAGAGGCAAGGGGGGCTTCCGTTCCGCAGAACACCATCTATCGTCACCTGCGCGAGAATAACGAAAACGGACGCGGCGACACGGCGCTCAACTACTTCGGCAGAAAGATCAGCTACGGCATGCTCCTCGACGAAGTTGACAAAGCAGCCGGAGCTTTTGCGGCAGCCGGCATTAAAAAGGGCGATATAGTCGCCGCGGCGACCGTAACGATTCCCGAGATGGTATATGCGCTGTACGGCCTTAATAAGATCGGCGCAGCTCCGCTGATGATCGACCCGAGGACGACCGCCTCCGGCGTGTGCGGCTTTATTAAAGAAACCGGCGCGAAGATATTCATCGTGATCGACCTCTACTATGAAGTCCTCAAGGATGCGCTGTTCGAGTCCGGCGTTGAGAAGATCGTGGTCATTTCCGCCGACACCTCGCTGCCCAAGTCGATCAGGTTCTTAAAGCAGCTCAAAATGCCGGCTCCGAAGATCGCGACGAGCGATAAGGTGCTGACATGGCCGCAGTTTTCCGCTACCGGCGTTGGCGTTGAGACCGATACCGTGGAATACGGCGAGAATGATCTTGCCGCAATTACGCTCACCGGCGGAACGACCGGCGCACCCAAGGGCGTAATGCTCTCGAACGACGGCTTCAATGCAATCGCTTTTGACTTCAAGCACTGCGGCGTTTCCTACAAGCGCGGCCAGCGCTTTATGAACATCATCCCGATGTTTGCGTCCTACGGCATCGTTTCGAGCCTGCACATGCCGCTGTCTCTCGGCCTTGAGGTCATAATCATTCCCAAGTTCGATGCCGAGAAGGTCGGCTACTACGTTAAGAAATACAGACCCGAGCACACGCTGCTCGTTCCTGCGCACTATGAAAAGCTCATGAACAGCAAGGAAATGGCCGGCGGCTTTGACCTCAGTTTTTTCCGCACCGCCGGAAGCGGCGGCGACACGATGAACGCCGGTCTCGAGGCAAAGCTTAACAGCTTTCTTGAAAGCCGCGGCTGCCGCTATCCGCTTTCTCAGGGCTACGGCATGAGCGAGGTATCCTCGGCAGCATCCTGCTGCTGCAACGGAAACTTCAAGAGCCTGTCGGTCGGCTATCCGCTGCTGACAACGACTATCGGCATATTTGAGCCGGGCACGGATAATGAGCTTGACTACGGCGAAGAGGGCGAGATCTGCATAAGCGGCCCGTCGATCATGCTCGGCTACCTCAACAATAAGGCCGAGACCGAAAACGTCATTCGCCGCCACACCGACGGCGCTCTGTGGGTCCACAGCGGCGATATCGGCCACATGGATTCCGACGGATTTGTCTACATAAAGGGCAGAATAAAGCGCATGATCACACGCTTTGACGGACACAAGGTGTTTCCTACCCATGTTGAGAGCGTGCTCGGCCGCCATCCTTCTGTTATAAGCTGCGCCGTTGTCGGCGTGGACGATAAGGACCATGCGCAGGGCAAGCTGCCGGTAGCGTTTGTTGAAGCAAAGCATACCGAGCAGGAGAAGCGCTTTGCACTTAAAGCGGAGCTGCTTGATATGTGCCGCAGGGAAATTGAGTCACGCGCACTGCCCGATGATGTGGTCTTTGTTGACGCCATGCCCCACATGGGAATGGGCAAGATCGACTACAACAAGCTCGCGGACGATTACAATAGCACGAATAAAAACGAAACTGAAGCTGTCTGAACGACAGACCGGAGGGTAAACAGATGAAATATACAAAAAGAATACTGAGCTTCGTGCTCGTTCTGATAATGGTTTTTGCACTCTGCGCGCCTGCACTGGCCGACAGAAGCTACGAGCCGTATAAATACTACATGTGCGTCGGAGACAGTATCGCCGCAGGCTGCGCGCTCACCAAAGACGGCAGCGAGACCTACTTCGATCAGAAGACCGACGACTATACCACGGTTTATAATCTTGACTACATTTATATAGGCTATGACTACGAAACGGTTCCGACAGCATATCACAGTCTTGTTGCCGATTCGCTGGATGCAAAGCTTTTGCAGTATGCTCGCAGCGGACTGCGCGCCGTGGAATTCAGATACTTCCTCGAAGGCGTTTACAACGACTATGACAAGGATCGCGTTTGGGACAATACCTATTTTGATAACGACGGCAACGGCTTTACCCTCGCAGACCTCGACGCAATGAACGCAAAGATGAACTATCCCGAGGCTGTTAAGAAAACGAACGTCATCAGCGTAAACGTCGGCTCAAACGATGTGTTCTCGTTCACCCTGAACGTTGTCCTTCGTGAGATGACCGAGGATACAAACAACGATGCCCTCAAGGATATTAAGGACTTCCTCAACAACGGCGGCGCGCTCGGAACGGCTTTCGGCAAGCTCATTGAATACTGCCAGAGCGTCGGCCAGATGGCAAAGCTCACAACTCTTATAACCACGACCTTTGCAAGAGCTTATGAGCAGTTTGAGGAAAACTACGATGCGGTGGTCAAGAAAGTATATGAGCTTAACCCCGATATCACCTTTGTCGCGGTGGGCGTATACAATCCCTTCAAGCACTTCCGCCTTTCCGACGGCAGCAATCTTGACCTGAGCGGTCTTGCTCTGCCTATAGTCACGGCGATAAATAACCATCTCAGGCAGCTTTCTTATAAATACGATAACTTCTATTATTCCAACGTTGTCGGTACCGAGACCTACGACATGAATTACAACGATAAGTATTTCTGGGAGTACTTCGCGCTGAAGGTTCACCCGACTCTGGGCGGCCATCAGTACATGGCTCAGCAGATCCTCAGTGTGCTTCCCGAGCGCGGAACTCTGCCCTTTGTGGATGTTCCGGCAGACGCATGGTACTATGACGAGCTTTACTACGCATGGTTTAACGGCCTTATAAAGGGCACAACGGAAACCACGTTTGATCCTGCCGCAACAACTACTCGCGCCCAGCTCGTGACCGTGCTCTACCGCATGGCAGGCTCACCGAACGTGAGCGGTCTGACAGAGCCGTTCACCGACGTTTCCGACACTCACTGGGCAAGAGACGCGATAATCTGGGCGTATGAAAGCGCGTTTATAAAGGGCTATGACGCAACTACCTTCGGGCCGGAGGACGGACTTACTCGCGCTCAGCTCGTAACGATCCTGCATAGATACGCAGGCTCGCCTGCGGCAAGCGGCGACCTCGGTGTGTTCTCCGACTCTGCCGATATTGCCTCGAGTTACCGCAATGCTGTCCGCTGGGCAGTGGCAAACGGCGTAGTCAACGGGTATAACGACGGCTCTTTCCGCCCGGACACGGTTATAACGCGCGCCCAGCTTGCGGCCATCCTCGCAAGATTTGACCGTATGTGATGCAGCGAAAAGCTGATAATCATAATCCCCCCCCCGATCCGCGGTTCTTCCTGCCATAAAGACTTCCTTTTCTTCCTCACAACGCCGCGGATAAGGCCGGCCACTCATGTGGCCGGTCTTTTCAGCGTATCAAAAAAGTCTGTGACTTTTTT
>DKRV01000015.1 GCA_002472405.1 Clostridiales bacterium UBA7273
GGCAAGGCAAAGCTTGAAGAGAATACTGCCGTATTGTCAAGAGCTTTAACGCAGCATGGGCAGAAATCTGCCCGTCAAAACCGATACGTGTTTGACTCTCGTCAGCTAAGCAAATAAATTCCCATGTTCAGATATCCGGCGAAAGTCGTCCACAGGAGATACGGCAGCATCAGCCATCCGGCCGTATTGTCGCATTTCCAAAACCTGATCGTTGCTGCAAGCGTGAATATCCACATCAGGCACAGCCAGATAAACGCCGCCAGGTATTTTCCCGCATTGAAAAATATTATCGGCCAGCCGAAATTAAAAATGAGCGACAGAGCGTAGTAAACGCCGGCCGTTTGCTTCTGAACCTTTCGCGCATTTGATATCCACACGCTGTATGACGCAAGTCCCATGAGGATATAAAGCATCGTCCACGCGACCGGGAACAGCCACCCAGGAGGCGCGAGCGGCGGCTTTTTGAGCACCTCAAACATCAACATATTATCTTTTGTAATAAGCGCGGCCAGTCCGCCAACGGCAAGCGGCGCGGCAAGGCTCACGGCAAGCTTTTTCCATTCGATCTTCACATTCATCACCGATTTTAATATATGAAGGCCCGACAGGGCTTATTCGTTTTTGAATAATGGACAAAAAACATCTCAGCAAAAAGCAGCAAAAATATGTCGGAATAGCGGCGATAGCTATCGCCGTTATCGCAACGGCGCTGATAATATGGCTTGCAGGCGTTCCGCTTGTCAGATTTGCATCGGAGCCTGAAAAATTCCGCCAATGGGTGGACGATAACGGCATATGGAGCCGCTTTGCATATATGGGCATGGTTATTCTTCAGGTCGTGATCGCCGTTTTGCCCGGCGAGCCGTTCGAGATCGCCGCAGGCTACGCCTTCGGCGCCGTTGAAGGCTCTCTTCTGTGCATAGCGGCATCCACCCTCGGCAGTATCACGGTCTTTCTGCTCGTCAGATATTTCGGCGTTCCGCTCGTCGAGGTTTTCTTTTCAGAGGAAAAGCTCAGGCGCATAAAGTTTTTGAAAACCACCCCTAAGCGCGACTTCATATTTTTTATCATATTTATGATACCCGGAACGCCAAAGGATCTGCTGTGCTATTTTGCCGGGCTCACCGATATCCGTCTTTCATTGTGGCTGCTGATATGCTCGCTCGGCAGACTTCCGTCGATCGTGACCTCCACCGTCGGCGGCGACGCGCTCGGCACGTCAAACTACTGGTTTGCCGCCGCTGTTTTCGCCATAACGCTTGTAATAAGCCTCGTTGGACTGCTCTTTTACAAAAAAATTTGCAATAGGCACGAAAAATGAGTATAATAGAGACATACTTAAAAAACTTGATATATTTATGACACAGCCAACATTTTGTAAAAATATTTTTCTCATTTTTGTATTGACATCAGCGAGAAGCGTGCTATAATATGTCGTGTGGGATAATAATGCGCGCAGCTGCAGGTGCTGCGCAGCAAGACTCTCATTGTCAGTATGTTCGTTATGCCCTATTACAAATGCCATCCAAGTTGTTCAGTAACTATACATGTCGTTTAAGTAATTCTCCCTTCCTTCCTATTTCCATCAGCTAACGAGCATATTCTACACCCCCCCTTCAAAGCGGCCGGAGACAGAGCAGTCCCCGGCCGTAATAAATTACCGCTTAATATGCAAAAAGCCCCGACAGACTTCTGTCGGGGCTTGCGTTGAATTTTGCACTGTTTTTAAGATTAAAGCTGACGAGCGTCGGGATAAAAAAACACCGCAACACAAGTTACGGTGTTTTTTGGTGGAGATAAGCGGGATCGAACCGCTGACCTCTTGAATGCCATGGGCTTCTGGCAGCGCCAAAATATCAAGAAAACGGCATAAAATAGACAAAACGACACACATTACGAACATTATCAACTAAAATTTTCAGTCCGGTACAATGGCTTTCGCTGTGTTTTGGGGAAAATCTGGGTGAGAAAGTACCGCCCCCCGGTACTCCCTAAAAACCTATTTTATATTGGAGGACTGAAACATGAAGTTATACTCAGCAAACGAAACTGCAGCCATTTGGGGCATTACTGTCTCTTTGGTTCGCCGCTACTGCAGAGAGGGTAAGGTCATCAATGCAGTGCAAACAGAACAGGGCTGGATGATCCCGGAGGGTACACCCAAGCCCGGAACGGATATGATCCGGGAAACCCCGCAGACCAAGCTGGTCAAGAAGCTCCTCTACCAGCGGGAACGCAATCAGCACTTCGGCCTCTACGAATACATGCAGGTCAATCTGGCCTATTCCTCCTGCCGCATGGCAAGCAACCGTCTCACCCGGGATCAGGTACAGGAGATCTACCGCACCAAGCGCATCACGCCGGGCTTTGAGCCGACGAAGGTGGACGATGTGGTGGAGATCATGAATCACTTCATTGCCATGCGCTATATAACCGACAATATTACGCAGCCGCTGACTATTTCCATGGTCAAGCAGATCCACTACTTGCTGACCTACGGTACCTACGCAGATCAGAATCACAAGACCGGCGTAGGTGAGTTCCGAATGAAACCCAGCACCGGGCGGATTTCCTTCTCTCCGCCTTTGGAGATTGGCAAAAAGCTTGGAAATCTTATTAAGGACTACGAGCGAAAAGATGCCACGCTGGAGCAGATTCTGGATTTCCATGTGTACTTCGAGCGGATTCACCCCTTCGATGATTACAACGGGCGTGTGGGAAGAATCCTCATGATGAAGGAGTGCCTACGCTACGGCATCGACCCCTTCATCATCGACGACAAGCGCAGAGGCGCGTACAACCGTGGAATCAAGCAATGGGATACGAATCCTGAGATTCTCACAGCAGCGGTTCTGGAGGCGCAGAAGCGGTTTCAGGGCAAGATGGAAGTGTGCCGGCTGATGGAATACCATCGGCCCCCGAAGGACTAATGGAGGTTATTGCAATGAAAGAATATATGTTTGACGAGAAAAATGGCCTGTGGTATAAGCTGGAGGGCGACTATTATCTGCCCTGCCTCACCGCCCCGGAAATAGGCAAAATCGGCATCTGGGGCGAGCGCCGTAGACAGCATTTGAAGAACCACCAGAGCGGCATCTATACCGGCATGCTGTTCACCGGAAAGCTGGAAGCCCACCTGCAGGAGGTCGATCGACTGGCCGAGGAAATGTATTCCCGGTTGGTGGAAGAAATGTCCGAGGACGAAGGCATTACCGAAGATATGAAAGCCACCGATCAGATGGCATGGGTGCAGCAGATGAATAATATTTGCAATCGTGCCGCCGAGATCGTTCGGGAGGAGCTGATCTACGCATGAGAAATCCGTATATCATTGAACTTACCCCGGCACAGTGCAAGCTGGCAACCCACGCCATGCTCCAATTCCGCAATAAGGTCATTGCGCAAGGCATTGACCCGGTGGACATCGACGAGCTGATTGTGAAGCTCACCCGCAAACCCCATTGGTGGAAAAGATAACCTGACATAAGCACGAGGACGGCTCCGAAAGGGGCCGTTCTTCGTTTGTTTTGCGTCTGTATTAACCCCTATGCACTCGGATATAATATAGCATAAATTCTATTTTGCAAAAAGTTTATGCTATCAATAGCATAAACTTGATTTTTCTAAAAGTTTATGCTATGATTTGCGTAAAGGAGTGATAGCTATGATTGCTTCCCATGAACTAAAAAAACGTGATACTTACTTGAACAAACTGATTGCATTTCAAGATACCGAGCCGGTCAAAGTAGTCACCGGTATTCGTCGCTGCGGAAAATCCAGCCTGCTGAAGCTGATGGTCGCCCATCTCAAGGAGACCGGAATCGCCGCAGAACAGATTATCGAGATGAACTTCGAGTCTTTTGACTTTTCTAAAATGAGCGTCGAAGATCTGTATCACTATGTAAAAGAGCGCATCATCCCCGGCAAACGGATGTATCTGTTCTTTGACGAGCTGCAGCGCATCTCCGGCTGGGAGCAGGCGATCAATTCGTTCCGCGTTGACTTTGACTGTGATATTTACATCACCGGTTCCAATGCGTATCTGCTTTCTTCCGAATATGCAACATATCTCTCCGGTCGCTGCGTGGAAATCAAGATGCTGCCGCTTTCATTCTCTGAATTCATTTCCTTCCATGATTTTGAAATCAAAGAGTCCAAAAGTGCACTGGGCGGCAAAAGAAGGTATGCCGAATCTTCTGACAGTGAACGCTATGAGCTTTCCGACCTTTTTGATGCCTATATGCGCTACGGCGGAATGCCGGGAATCGCAGATGTCGGCTTGGATCAGGATAAGGTTCTGCTCCTCTTGGACGGCATCTACTCCACGGTTATCGTGCGCGATATTCTTGAACGCGAGAAGCGCAGAGGCCAGCGACAGATTACGGATGCTATATTGCTCAAAAAAATCATTATGTTCCTTGCAGACAACATCGGTAGCACAGTGTCGGTTTCTTCCATTGGCAATACGCTCGTAAACGAAGGCCTGCTGGACGACAACCGCAAAACAAAGCCCAGCGCCCATACGGTTCAGGCATATGTAGACGCGTTGCTGGAATCGTACTTCTTCTATGATATCAAGCGCTTTGATATTAAGGGCAGAGAATTTCTTCGCACAATGGGCAAGTACTATATCGTTGACATCGGTCTGCGCAATTACCTTCTCGGCTTCCGCAACCGTGACAGCGGCCACGCGATAGAAAATGTGGTCTATTTTGAACTGCTGTACCGCGGATATGATGTTGCTGTCGGTAAAGTAGGCACAGCAGAAGTTGATTTCATCGCAACCAAAGCCGATGAAAAGCTGTATATTCAAGTTACAGAATCCATGGCAAGCGAAGATGTCCGCATCCGTGAGCTTGCTCCGCTGATGAAAATTCAGGATAATTATGAGAAAATTGTTCTTTCTCTGAATCCGGGAATGGATCGTTCCTATGATGGAATTAAGTCGCTGAATCTGGTTGATTGGCTGATTGGGTAAGGCCAGCGAACAAGGAAGCGACCAAACGGCATCGACGAGTTGATCGTAAAACTTGCACGCTATCCTTTGGTTACAAAGCTAATCTGACATAAGCAAGGGGACGGCTCCGAAAGGAACCGTCCTCTTTGCAATCATCATATCAAGTCATCGATCATTTTGCCGTGAAAATGATCGACGAATTGATGCTATGCGAATGAAAAAACAAAAGTGGCTCCAAAAACGGAGCCACAATGCGGTTAAGATCGTTGTCTATGGCTCCATTTTCGGAGCCATATTTTTGTGAAAGGCTTATTTGATTTCCTGTTCCAGATCGTCGAACAGATCATCATTAAAGAAATCTCTGATGCTGATTTCAAGCCCATCGCAAATCTTCTTCAGTGAGACAACACCTGGGTTCTTGCTCTTTTCATTCAGCATGCTGTAGATTGTTGACGGAGATATTCCTGACACAGATGCAAGAGCATTGACGGCAATGTTCCGTTCATCGCAAAGGTTCAGAATGCGCTTAGCTACTGCTTCCTTTGTATTCAATTCGCATTCCTCCCTTACGATATATCGCACTATAAGTTTACTCAAATCTGCGATAAATCGTATGGGACATATCGCAAATTTCTTGGTTTGATGCTATAATTGCGATATATCCCATATTAGGAGGCGTGATTATGGCTTCTTGTACTTTTTTCGGACACCATGACTGTCCGGAGCACATTCGTCCGAAGCTGCGTGAGACGATTATTGACCTGATTCTCAACGAGAATGTAGATATGTTTTATTTGGGTAACCACGGGCGTTTTGATTCCATGGTGCGCTCCATCCTGCGAGAATTGCAAACGGCATACCCACAGATCGGGTATGCCGTCGTACTGGCCTATATGCCGGGGAAGCCTGCCGAAGGAGAGGACTATTCCGATACAATGCTCCCGGAGGGCATCGAGCGTGTCCCAAAACGCTTTGCAATCTCCTGGCGTAATAACTGGATGCTGGACCATTCCGAATATGTGGTTGCCTATGTCACCCACTCCTGGGGTGGCGCTGCTCAGTTTGTTGAGAAGGCAGAAAAGTGTGGACGAAAAGTGATTTATATTTGAGCAAGAGAATTCCACCAAAGGTTAAATTTCGACATTCCCAAAGTACTATACTTGACGTATGACAATTCAAAACGCAATTAACTACTTGACATACGACAAGTAGTTTGCTACGATATAGGCGAGGTGAAAGACTATGCGCAACCAACTGATCAAAGAAAAACAGAATCTGACTCATCTTTCCTGGTCTATATATCGCAGCTCATCCGGAACAGCCGGTTCCTTCCTGAAAGCATATTCTGAGCTGGGTGGCAAGAAAACATACTACAAGCTTTCCAACTTTGATAAGGTCAACGGCGTGATTGGTCATGAGTGCGTCAACGAGCTGATTGTAGATCGGCTGATGACGATTCTTGGCATTCCGCATCTTGAGTATCAACTGATTCATGCAGATGTGCTGGTGGATGGCAAAATCCATGATGTTTATTTGTGCGCCTCCGAGGATTTCAAGGCTTCCAATGAAAGTAAAACCGCATTGGATGCCTATAAGGAGGCAGAGGGTAAGGCCGATGAATCCGCCCTTGATTTTTGTATCCGCAACGGCTGGGAGGACTATATTTACCAGATGCTTGTGGTTGATTTCCTGATTCTGAATCGAGACCGTCATGGAGCGAACATTGAAGTGCTGAAAAACAGCCGCAGAAGAACCATTCGCTTAGCGCCTTTGTTTGATCACGGTTTGGCCTTCCTCTGCCGTTCAACGCAGGAGCAGTTTGCAACCTTTGATGTGATGCAGGATTTGCCATGTAATAACTTTATCGGATCCCGATCAGCTTGGGAGAATTTGAAGTTGATTCCTCCGGAAAAGCTGCCGAAGCTGAATCCTCTGCATGAAAGTGACCGAGAAACCATTATGGAAGGCTTAGAGGGTATCATTCCACAGGCATTGCAGGACAAGATCTGGGAAATGACCTGGAAAAGATGGTGTGCTTATGAAGATTTTTGCCATTCGAGATGAATCCGCTCAGATTCAAAAAGATCTGGCGTACCTGCTTTATTACGAGCTGGAAAAGCGATTTTATATTGAACTTCCGGACAATGCAGACCCTTGGGAAACTCCGCTGCTTTTGGATTCCTTCGCCAAGCGTGGCGAAAAGACGGTGAACTCCTATTGGAGCAAAATCTGGGTTCAGCAGCGGATTATCCCCACAGATCGGCAAAACTTGGGCCAGATTCTCCGTGATAACGGGCTGAAAGAATATGATGAATTTGAATTGCTGATACTTGCTAAGGGCCGCTGCGCGCAGGACGATTTCTATCTTGTTCCGCTAACCGAGGCCGACCTCCCTAAAGAAATTGTTAAACGGTTTGAAACCAGAATAGAGGATGTTCTGCCGCTGGATGATTATTGTCTGCTGGTTTTCTTCCGTGATGGCACAGTGAAAAAGTGCGATTTGAAAACGCACTTTGAGAAGACTGCTGCGTTCAATATTTTGCTGAAAAAGCCAGATTATTTTGCAACAGTGCAAATGCTGACCGGCGGCTATGGCGTTTCCTGGGATGTGAATATGACCGTCACCGATAGCATGCTTTATCATATCGGTAAAAAAGTTCCGCTGAGTATGTCTGATTTCAAAAACTTCGTGGTTCAGCGGGTCATCAACGCCACCGAGGCAGCGGAGTTGCTGAACTGCTCTCGCCAGAATGTACTGGAATTAACGAAACGAGGCAAGCTACACCCGATTAAGACTTCTGAAAGAAATACCCTGTACCTGAAAAGCGAAGTGCTAAAGCGTAATTGGCAGTAAGCAAGATCACAAAATCTGCAAATAGCGGAGGACGGCTCACCCGAGCCGTCCTCCGCTTCTAACAACGGAAATGTTTTATTTACTCTGAATTGCTTTAGCATCAATAATGCTTTGTGCAAAATCTTTCGCAGCGCTAAGCAATTTTCGACGATATGCCTTTTTATTATTTGCGTCCTGTTCTGAAACAAACCAACTCTTGTTTCTTTTGAATACGCCGTTTATTTTATCAGCATCAGCGGGCACTTCAAAAACGTTCACGAGTAAAAAAATCAAATCATCGACCGTGAACCATTCCTCTTTACCTTCATTTGTGACAATATACATTGCCATAATGACTTGTTCCTTTGAGCCAGAAAGGGATTTCACAGCAGGATAGTTCTTGAGATTCAAATCATCAGCATTTATGGATGCGTATTCTCACGAAGTGTGAAGACCTGGAAGTCAGAAAAACTCACATGCTGAAACACACTATTTGGCTGATAAACAGCTGTTCGTGAATAACCGGATATGATTTCGTTTGCTTCAACATATTTTTTCAGACACGAAAAATATACGCCTTTCTCCGACTCAATAAAGTTGATTAGGGTGCCAAGATTGATTGCCAGAATCATCTTAAACCCATCGTCATCCAAACAACGCTGATCACTAAATGGTGACAGTTTATCAGCCAGCGTGTCAATTGAGGTTAATGTCGGCTCGCTGCTCTCTGTTGCATCGTTATAAACATAGTAATCCTTTAGAAGTTGTTCTGAGTCTGCATTACGTAAATAGGAAAGGAGGTGCGACTTACCATCACCGGCACTTCCGCAAAGAAGGATCAGATGCTTCTTTCCGGAATGATTAACTCTTTCCAGTAGATTTCGGAGTTCAGTTTCGACGGGACGAATAACATGCAGATATTTTTTGAAATCACCGAACGATGATGTATTTTCAACGGATTCCATTGACTGCTTGCGTAATTTAGATAATTGAGTTACAAATTCACAAGGCATCACTATTTCCTCCCAATGATATGATTATTCAACATTAATGATTGCACATAATATGTCCAATAAAAAGGACTTCAAGGAATGATCTCCATAATGTCTTCGATCTGGCAATCGAGGGCGGTGCAGATCTTCAGCAGGACTTCGGTGGTTACATGACCATTCTTGCCCATCTTGGTAACAGAGGCGGAACTGATGCCCGCTTTTTCACAAAGGTCTTTCTTTTTCATATCCTTGTCAATCAGAAGCTTCCAGAGTTTTTTATAACTGACAGCCATAAAGATGCTCCTTCCAAAAAACAAAAAGTGCTCTGCCGCACGACAGAGCACATAAATCGCAAAATCTGCCGCGGCTATTTCCAACACCCACGGCGTTGTATACTATGATAGCAGATTCTGTCAGATAAAGCAAGAAAAAATGATGCATTCGCATGATTTTCAATCCGATATAGAGATTACATGATTGCTCTCCCTCCGGAGGGCGATATTTTTTTATCTTTTTTCAAAAAGCTGTTCGTTTTTTGAAGCGTTTTGTTGCGGTAGAGGAGTGAGAGGAAAAATATTTTCCAAAGGTGTTTCGTTTTTAACTCGAAAACGTGCGGTTGAGGAGTGAGGGGAGCTTCAAGAGCAAATCAAATCCCTAATATGTAATTACATAATTAAATACTCTTTCTACCAGCTCAAAGTAACCACTATCTCTATAACTTAGGAGCACTCCGAAATTCCTTTTTGAGCCGGTATACATAGGCAGGTTTTCTGCCTGAATCATTACAAAGGAGGTAGTCGAAATTCGGCTGATGCTGGGAACCGGTATGCGTATGCAGGAAATGCTGGCGCTGGAGCCAAAGCACATCGAAGAGGATGGCTCCATGATCTACATTCGGCAGGCTGTGAAGCTGGTGAAGGGCTCTGTTTCCGTCGGATGTCCGAAGTCCAGAGACAGCGCCCGCAATGTCCCTGTGCCGCCAAATCTGCGTTGGTGTGCTGTGCGGCTACGAGAGACGGATCGGAAATACCTCTGGGAGGTCGGCGTGGAAGGCCAGCCCTGCAATCCAACCTATTTCCGCAACAAGTTCAAGGAAGCTCTTGATGGGGCAGGTGTGCGGGTTCTGACACCGCATTGCTGCCGGCACACCTATGTTTCCCAGATGCAGAACCTGGGCGTGGACTTGGAGACCATCAAGAGCATCGTGGGTCACGCAGAAATTGACATGACGCAGCACTACCTGCATGTGCAAAATCCTATCCGGCAGAGTGCGGTGGAGAAGTTCAGCGAAGCCTTCGAAAACCCAATGGACGCATGAGACAGGCTGTCACGAAAGGCGTCTGGGGAAAATCTGGGGGATTTTCGGTGAAGAAAGTTTCGCCCCTCGAAACCGAGGGGCGAATATTGGAACTATTTTATGCTGTAAACATAAGAAAAAGTTCCGATTTCCTAAGAAATCGGAACTTTTCTGGTGGAGATAAGCGGGATCGAACCGCTGACCTCTTGAATGCCATTCAAGCGCTCTCCCAGCTGAGCTATACCCCCAGACGCATTGGCTATTTTATCAGACTGAGAGCATATTGTCAACTGAAAATTTAAATTAATTTTGTCCGCTGCCGTAATCGTCGTCGAACATATACGTCACGTCCTCTTTATAGCGGAACTTTTTCTCCTTGCCCTTTATAAGACGCGGAATACTGCGGCGATACTCGACAAAAACCAAAAGCCCTGTGAGCAGATATATGTTTCTGACGATCGTATCGTCAACGCTCATGATCGCAACAAGACACATGACAAGCATCGCACCAAGCGCAGACAGCGATATGTATCGCGAGAATATATACACAACGACAAACACTATTATGCCGGCAAAGGCGACCTCGCCGCTGACAAAGAACGTTCCGATTGCGACGGCGAGCAGGCTGTGCTCACCGTGGAAGCGATAAAGTATCGGAAAATTCGTGCCGAGGACAACGCAGAACAGCGCAAACGCGCTTCCGATCTTCGACTGGTCAACGATGAGCATGAGCAGGCTGCCCAGCAGCACCGGGACAATTACCTTTATCGCCTCGATGAGCACAATGACGCCGACGCCTTTCCCTCCATGGCGCTTCAAAAAACGCGTTATTCCGGCGTTATCGCGACTGTAATTGAGAACATTCTCGTGAAAATAAATATGCGAGGACAGGATCGGTGTGCTGAGGCTGCCGAAGGAATAAGCGATTATTGCAGTAACTGCAAGCAGTAAGGGAGTCATTGCTTATCCCCCTTCTGGCGTATGACCATGCGTATCGGAGTACCTTCAAGGCCGAACACGGCGCGTATCTGGTTTTCGATATAGCGCTGGTACGAGAAATGGAACAGCTCACGGCTGTTGCAGAAAATGACGAAATTGGGCGGCTTTATGCCGGTCTGCGTCATGTAATATATCTTGAGTCTTCTGCCTTTATCCGTGGGCGGCTGAACGCGTGCCTGAGCGTCGGCAAGGACGTCGTTGAGCATGCCGGTCGTTATGCGCATGTTGCTCTGATCGTTTACGAAATTGACCAGCTCGAATATTCTGTCGGTGCGCTGGCCGGTTTTTGCCGAGATGAACAGCACAGGCGCATAGCTCATGAAGCTTAAGTCATGCATTACCTCCTTGCGCATCTTCTCCATTGTGCCGGTCTCTTTCTCAACAAGGTCCCACTTGTTGACGACAACTATGCTGGCCTTGCCCGATTCATGCGCAAGACCGGCAATTTTGGTGTCCTGCTCGGTAACGCCCTCGCGCGCATCGATCATTATTATGCACACGTCGGCGCGCTCGATGGCCATTTGCGCGCGCATGACCGAAAACTTCTCGACGCGCTCGTCCACCTTGCTCTTGCGGCGGATGCCGGCAGTGTCGATAAACACATATTTGCCGTATTTATTATCTATCTCGGAGTCAACCGCGTCGCGAGTCGTGCCAGCAACGTTGCTGACTATTACGCGCTGCTCGCCGAGGATATGGTTAACGAGCGATGACTTGCCGACGTTCGGCTTGCCGATGACGGCGACCTTTATGCGGTCGTCTTCCTCCTCGTCCTCTTCCTCGGGCGGAAAGTACTTCATGCATTCGTCGAGCAGATCGCCTGTGCCGTGGCCGTGAACGGCCGAGACCGCAATGGGATCGCCGAGGCCAAGCTCGTAAAACTCGTATATGGCAGGATCCGTTCTGCCGGTAGAGTCCATTTTGTTGACCGCAAGCACCGTAGGCTTTTTCGAGCGCAGCAGCATGTTGGCAACATCCTTATCCGCCGCCGTCACGCCCGTGCGCACATCGGTGACAAGGACAATGACATCCGCCGAGTTTATCGCGATGTTTGCCTGCTCGCGCATGAACATGAGTATTTCGTTATCCGTTGTCGGCTCAATGCCGCCGGTGTCAACGATGTTGAATTTTCTTCCGAGCCATTCGCACTCGGCATACAGTCTGTCGCGTGTAACGCCGGGCGTATCCTCGACGATAGACAGTCTGCGTCCGCAAAGCTTATTGAAAAGCATGCTCTTTCCAACATTGGGTCTGCCTACTATGGCTATGAGAGGCTTTGACATAAAGCTAACCTCCGTTCTGATTAGTTCTGGTTATATTTATAGTACTGCTGCCGCTCGGGCGAGCGGACGGGTATTTTAACCTCGGGCAGGTTATCGCCGCTGATGGCATCCCAAAGGGCAAACCCGTCCGATTCTATCGGGTATATTTTAACGCCGAGGGCATCTATGGCCTGCTCGAGCGTGATATCGTCGAGAAAATCAAGCTCGTCGCGGCGCAGCATATTCTGTGAAACGAAAAGGCGCTCGCCCAAGTCTTTTCCGCGCAGCTGAGCAATAAGATCCTGCCCCGTTATGAGGCCGGAAACATTCACTCCGCGGCCGAAAAAGTCGTTTTGAACGGCGTAGACCTTACCTTTTATATTATCATACTTTTCCGCGGCAATACAAATAAGTTTTTCAAAATACGGCGCCACCGACACTCCGCAGGCTATGGAAAACGGCACTCCGTCCGGCTTTTCCGAAAGGCTGAGCGCACCGCGGAACTCGCGCTCGAGCAGGCGTATCATTCCGACGCCGTTTTCAAGCTGCGTGTGCTCCTCGTAGAAATCATCATCCGGCAGCTCTCGCTGCGCGCAGATATACATTTCGTCCGAGCAGAAGAATATCCTCGTGCCGTACTTTTTTACGCACTCATCACCAAAGGCCGTGACCATATCTATCGTCTCTCCCGAGTGCTCGGGCGTAAACGACTCGAGCGGATACAGACCCTCGCGGTATTTCGTAAGTCCGACCGGGACGATCGACACGCTGTGCACTGCAGGATACATGTCCGCAAGATCCTGCATAGTCTGCATAAGCGCCTTTCCGTCGTTAAGGCCGGGGCAGCAGACGATCTGGCAGTTCATGACTATGCCGCCGCCGGCAAAGCGGCGCATTATATCGACGCATTTACCAGCATTTTTATTGCGCAGAAGCTTCACGCGAAGCTCGGGATCGGTCGCATGAACGGAGATGTTCACAGGGCTTATGTGCAGGTCGATTATGCGCTGTAGCTCGCGCTCGGAAAGATTGGTGAGCGTAATATAGTTTCCAAGCAAAAAGCTCAGGCGCGCGTCATCGTCCTTAAAGTACATCGTCTTGCGCATGCCCTTCGGGAGCTGGTCGATGAAGCAGAACACGCAGTTATTGGCGCAGCTTCGGGGATTATCCATCAGATACTCGGCAAACTCAAGGCCGAGATCGCGCCCCTCGGGCTTTTCGACGCGCACGATGTGCTCTGTTCCGTCCTTGCGGCGAAGCTTAATATGCAGCACCGGCTCATACGAGAAGTATTTATAGTCAAGAACATCATGGATCACGTTTCCGTTTATGCTGACTATCTCATCGCCTATATGCGCCTTGTGCAGCAGCGGACTGTCGTTATCGATTTTTGAAATAACGTCGTTTTTCATACACTTTAATAAGCAAAAGGAGGAAGGGGTACCTGTACCCATTCCTCCTTGAGCTTAGCATTTTAATTACTTCTCATCAACGGTGAGAACCTTGCGGCCGTTGTACATACCGCATGCCTTGCACGCACGGTGGGGCATTTTGAACTCGCCGCAGTTGGGGCACTTTACGATGCCGGGAGCCTCGAGCTTCCAGTGAGACGAACGTCTCTTATCACGTCTCTGTCTTGATACTTTTCCCTTAGGGACTGCCATGGTGACACCTCCTGAATAATAGCTGCATGTCAGCGTAAATATTATTGATCACTATCCAACAGTTGCTGCAAAACAGCAAGTCTTGGATCGACTTCTTTCCCGCACGCGCAGGGGCCAAGGTTTAAATCGGCTCCGCACCGGGAGCAAAGGCCTTTACAATCCTCAGAGCACAGAAACTTCGTTTCCATGTCAAGGACGAAAAGGGTCGAGAGCGTTTCATCGAGATCAAGATTGTCCCCGTCGAGAACAAAGACCTCGGGATCTTCAGACTCTCTGTCGGATATGAAGGCGTGGAGGTCCATCACCTTGCTGCTGTCAAACAGTTTACCACATCTGTCGCAGACGCAAGTCATTTCGGCTGTCAGGGTACCCTCGAGTGTCAGGATACCTGCCTCATTAAACACTCTGCCTTCTGCCGTGGGTGGGGTCTTATACTCCTTGATAGAGTCAAATTCCAATCCCTCCGTGTTCAGTTCGCATTTGAACGGAACACTCTTTCCGGGAACTTCAATTATCTGTCTCAAATCAAGCAGCATAGTGCACCTCTCCACAGTCGCTTGAATATTATAGTGGAATTACCCCGGCTTGTCAACCGAAAAAATTCGATTTTCGGACAAAAACTCGAAAAAACAGGCATATTGCTAAACGGCAAGAAAAATGCTATAATCATTTATCATATTTTAACGGAGAACGGCATGAAAAAGAGTGTAAAAATCCTGATAATCTGCGTACTTATTGCGGTGCTTATCGCCGGCGGAGTTATATATCTCATCTTCCAGACGCGCGACGATGATCTACTCATCGGCGAAGACCGCGCGCAGCAGATAGCCCTCAACGATGCAGGGCTTGCGGCAAACCAGGTCTCAAGGCTCAAAGCGAGGATCAAGCTCGACTACGGCGTGTGGTGCTACAAGGTCACGTTCCGCACCATCGCGATCGAGTATGAGTACGAGATCGAGGCGTATTCCGGCGCAATACTTGAAAAAGACATGGATGACTGAACAAACGAGGCTTATTTCAGCGCGCAAAAAAGTCTGTGACTTTTTGCACGCTTCAAAAAACGCCACATTTTTCGTAAAAACAAGTTTTTACGAAAAATCTCGCTACGCTCGTCAAAAAGTCCGTACCGGACGTTTTTGATGGCTATTTATCCAATCACGAGTGGGGCCTTTGCCCCCTCGCGCTCCCCTGCTGCTCTATTATCTTTAATTCGCAGCATAGTTTTCTGATAGTCTGAAACGAGGCTCATTTTCGAGCCTCGTTTCATATTATCGCAATATTTCTCTATCTTTTTCTTCGTCCGGTGGTGGACGGTATCATGGCGTTTTCCCTGTACTTTGCAACGGTTCTGCGCGAGATCGACACGCCGCGTTCGGAAAGCTTTTCGGCGATCGCCTTATCGCTCAGCGGCTTTATCGGCGACACGCCGTCAACAAAAAAGTCGTGCTGCACGGCAAGTATTTTTTTCGCACAGGCCATGAGCATTGCCGCACGCCTGTCAACGCAGCTCATAGCCCACTTTGCCTGGGTGAGCTTTTCGCGGAAATATGTCCGCTCCTCATCGCTGAGATCCTCGCGCTCGGACATATCGAGATAAAACGAGTCTATGCCGTATGTCGGCATATATCGGTCGGCAATGGCGACCGCCAGTCCGTCGTTATCCTGCACGACTTCAACATCGGGGCGGATATACATCGTCTGCTTTCCGCCGTAATAGCCGTTTGACGGGTTCGGCTCAAGGCCTGCAATGAGCGAGCGCGCCTGCTCGATGCGCCCGACGGTGACATTGAGCTTTGACGCAATATAGTTAAGCTGCCCCTTCGCGAGCCTGTCGAGATACGAAAGGCATATCTCGCGCGAGATATCGTCCTCCGCTCCCCTGCGGCGCAGCTGGATAAGCAGGCACTCGCCGAGGGTGCGTGCGCCCACGCCGGCAGGCTCAAGCGACTGGAACACCTTGACCGCGTTTTCGTACCGCTCAATGCTGCCTCCGAAGGCATAAAGCTCGGGTTCTTCCTTTGGAAGATAGCCGCGCTCGTTCATTTCATCGGCGAGCCAAATAAGCTCGCGTCTGAGAAGTTCGGGTATTCTGAGATAATTTATCTGCTCCTTGACGGAATCATAAAGCGTATTGTGCGGTGTGTCGGCGATCGTGCGCGACATTATGTCCGGATCCGTCGTCGTGCGCGCGGAAAACTGCTTTTCGTGGCTTGGCGGCATTTCGCGCGGTGGAACGACCTCGATCAGCGGATTTTCCATGGAAAGCTCGTTTAAATACGTCTCCAGCTCGTGCGAATTCATTTGAAGCAGCTTCAATGACTGCTGCATTTTCTGGCTAAGAATGAGTTTTTGTTCATTTGTCAGCTTCAGCTTCATTCCGCTGCCTCCTTTCGCATGATATTATGTGTTTAGATTATAACATTTTCTCCGCAGCATTTCCACTGTTTTTAAAAGCTCTTTATATTCCGCGAGTTTCGTGGTATAATCTCAGGAAAACACCCCGTCGAAAGGACTTAAAACAGCATGAAACGAACATTTGGCATAATAGCGGCGCTTATTCTTGCGCTTTGCCTTTGCGCCTGCGCCAAAAGCGGCGAGGACACACCTCAGCCGACCGAGGCTCAGCCTTCATCCACGCAGGATCTTTCCGTATACGAAAAAAGCGAAGGGCTTCTCTCGCAGGAGGTATGGTACAACGAAAACGGGCTTAAATTCAGCACCGTCAAGTACGAGTACGACGCTGCCGGACGCCTTGTAAAGGAAACGACCCTCGGCATAAACGACGCGCCGGTTGGATACAAGGAATACGTTCTAAACGCCGACGGGCTGCCCGAGACTATGATAAACTATATCGCCGACGGCCCGGAGGAATACTCCGAGGAGTACCGCGTTTTGTTTGAGTACAACGACACCGGACTGAAAATGAAGGAAACGAGCATGATCGGCGACACGGCCACGTCGGTCACGACCTATGCCTACGAGGGCAGTGATCTTGTAAGCGAAAAATACTATGAAGGCTCGGAGCTTATAAGCGACATAGCCTATGAGTACGACGGCTCCGGAAAGCTCACAAAGCTCGTGCGCCGCGATATGCTCGAGGACAGCGAAACCTCGGAGACCTGCACCTATGGCGAAAACGGACTTGTTGCCTCGCGCGAGGTAAGCAGCGGCGACGGTATTGAAAGTCGCACAGAGTACAGCTATGATGAGCACGGAAACGAGATTTCCGTCAGCATTTACGGCCCCGACGGCAGTGCAATAAGCATCACGAAGAACGAATACGAATATGACGAGCCGGGAAACATAGTCAAATGCACACGCACCCAAGGCGACGGCGAGCAGAGTACGGTTATCGAATACAGCTGGAGTTACGTCAAAGGCTGACGAATTAACAATTAATTTATATATTCGGGCTTTTGCTGTGATAATATGTATTATTGAAATATTATCAATCAGGTGACTTTTCCATGAGAGAAAAATTTGCGCGCTTTATGGCAGGACGCTGCGGAATAGATCAGCTCAATAAATTTCTGTCGATATTGAGCCTTGTGCTCATGATCTTGGCCGTGGTGTTCAACGGAACACGGTTTTCAAGGCCCGTATGGCTTATCGCGTTTGTCCTGCTCATACTTGTCTATGCGCGTATGCTGTCAAGAAATCTTTATAAGCGCAGCGCCGAAAATACGCGCTATCTTCGTCTGCGCATGAGCGTTAGCGGAAAGTTTGAAATGATAAAGGTCCGCTGGACACAGCGCAAGGATTATAAGTTCTTCACCTGCCCTGCTTGCCGCACAACGCTGAGAGTTCCTCGTCACAAGGGAAAGATAAACATCGTCTGCAAAAAATGCGGCAACTCGTTTACGGGCAAGACCTGATATGTTCGGCTTTGTAACGGCGGATCTTGCCGGGCTCAGCGAACTGCAGCGGCAGCGATACAAGGCGTATTACTGCGGCCTGTGCCGCAGCCTGAGCGAGCGTCACGGCGCGTTTGCGCGCTTTACGCTCACTTATGACATGACGTTTCTGGTCATGGTGCTCAGCGGCCTGTATGAGCCGTTTGACCTGAGCGGCGAGGCTCCCTGCCCTGCGCATCCGCTTGGGAAGCGCGCGTTTTTGCAGTCGGAGATCAGCGACTATGCCGCCGACATGAATGTTGCGCTGGCATATCTCAATTGCCTTGACGATTGGCACGATGAACTAAACGCCGCGGCGCTTGCCTCGGCCGGAGTGCTCAAGCAGTCATACGAAAAGGTCTGCGTCGAATATCCGCGCCAGTGCGCTGTCATAAAGCAGTCGATGGCAGAGCTTAAGCAGATCGAGGATCGCAGAGACAGCTCGACCGATGCCGCGGCCACAGCATTCGGCCGGCTGATGGCAGAGCTTTTCGTCATGCAGGAAGATCACTGGCAGAACGATCTGCGCTCTTTCGGCATGGCGCTCGGGCAGTTTGTTTACGTCATGGATGCCTGCATTGATTTAAAAAGCGATAAAAGAGCATATAAGTATAACCCCTTCGTTTACCTGTACGGCAGGCTTGACGAGCAGGAGCGCTTCAGGGCGATACTTGAGCTTCTGCTTGCCGACTGCGTGAGAAGCTTTGAGCGGCTGCCGATAATTCAGGATGCGGACATAATAAAAAATATACTGTGCAGCGGCGTGTGGATAAAGTTCAATCAACACTACGGAATAAGCACTAAGTAAGGAGCAGTACCGAATGGCACGGGACCCCTATGAAGTCCTCGGCGTTTCAAGAAATGCAACGGACGAGGAGATAAAAAAAGCTTACAGAGAGCTTGCGAAGAAATATCATCCCGACCGCAACCCCGGCGATGCAGCCGCGGCGGCAAAGATGAACGAGATAAACGCCGCATATGATCAGATCAAGAACGGTCAGACCGGTCCCTCCGGCGGCTATGGCGGAGGATACGGCAGCGGTTACGGCGGCAGCTATGGCGGATTCGGTGGCTTCGGCGGATATGGCGCGTATGAGCAGCCGCAGGAGCGCGCAGAGTGCCGCGCGGCGGTCAATTACATACGCAACGGCAGATACAATGAAGCGCTCACCGCGCTCTCGCAGGTTCCGCTTTCCGAGCGTGACGGGCGCTGGTACTATCTGAGCGCCGTCGCAAACATGTATCTGGGCAACAAGATAAACGCCCTTGAGGATGCCAAGCGTGCGGTCGAGATCGATCCGGATAACCCGAACTATCGCCAGCTTCTCAACAGGCTGCAAAACAACGGTCAGTATTATCAGGATTACAGCGGAAACTACAACAGCTCCTGCTGCATCTGCGACGACTGCTGCACCTCGTATCTGTGCTGCTCGTGCCTTACCCCGTGGGGCGGCATGTGCTGCTAAACATAACAATTTCGGCTGAGGCAAAACGCCTCAGCCGTTTTACTATGCAAAAAGCTTTTCTATAACCTCATCGGTGAATGCATCGAGCGCGGCAAAATCAACATGCGGATTATACGCTCGTTCAAGCTCGTCGTGATACTCCTTTGCGCGCGCAAGCCATTGCACCGCCTCACCTGTAAGCTCGCGCACGAGCTTATCTCGGCGCTTAAGCGCGCCCCGTGCTTCTTGCAGGGTCTCGGTCTGTATCAGTGCATCGAGCCGTACATGGCGGTATGGCTCTGCTATGTTCACAGCAGAGGCGGATACGAAGCCCACTGCCGGCTCCGGCAGGAGCAGTGCATCAAGCCTATCCGGGCACAGCGGCGATAAGCACAATATGCTTCCAAAACCGCGTTCTTTCGCCTCGGCGTTCATCTGCTTGAGATAAATGTCGGCAAGGCCGCAGCGGTCGTCCAGCAGATATATCCGTTTACATAACTTTTGAACATCTTCTGCGAGAGCAAGCTCTCCCTTACAGCTTATGCAGCGCATGAACCTGCGCTGCTCGTGAGCGTCGCAGTGCTTTTTGCCTGCACCGCCCAGCTCGCGTAATGCTGCGCTCTGCGCGCGTTTTTTCACTTTTTCAAGCGTTTCGGCGCTTATAAGACCCGGTATCTCGGCTTTTGCGGCGCTGCCTGCGGCGGCAAGATAGGCATATGCCGTTTTATACATCGCTCGGTATTTATCCGTCATCTGCACTATGCGCGGATCGTCTACCGGGCCGCAGAACCGCCCCAAGTTAACATAATCCGAATTGAACGCAAAATTTACAGGCTCGCATGCGTGCGGCGCCGTCGCGTCCACGAACCCGACGTGCAGTTCGGGTATGTACACAGCGTCGAGCGAGTCCGGGTCGCCGGAACACAGAACGCACTCGGTGTCGCATCCTCGCTCGGTAGCTGCGCGCGCAACGCGCCGCATAAAGCCGGATTTGCCTCCGCCCGGCCCTGCCTTTATCAAATGCAGAAAGTCGCCCTCGCAGCTGCAAAAGCCGCCGTAAAGCGAGAAAAATCCGCCAGCGGAATTTGCACCGAGGAAGCAGTTTACATTCAAGTGCCTCACCTCCATGCATTTTATGCCGCACAGGATGTACGAGGTGCCCGAAATGATTGACATTTTTGCGGTGCAATGCTAAAATAATCAGGTATTTGCCGGTGTGGTGGAATGGTAGACACGGCGGACTTAAAATCCTCTGATGCTTGCGTCGTGCCGGTTCGAGTCCGGCCACCGGCACCATAATTGGACCAAACATTGATACAATGTGTCGATGTTTGGTCCGTTTCTTTTTGCCCGGAAAGCCGCTTACAGCAAGGCTTTCTGCTGTGAGTGGGTGCATTTGTACAGGCGTCCGTCATAATCAAGCTCCTTTCAGAAGGTATTTTCCCGAAACAAGCACGCTGGCCGGAAAAGCAACCGTTTCAAACGGCCATAATCGTTTCAATGAGAATGCACTGTTATCATCAGGGGCAACTCTGGATGAATGTGATGGCTTTTTCTATTCTTTCCATATTCCGCAAATTGGAAAAGAGTTTGATCTTCTGAAATTCACAGATAAGCTCTGTTTGAATGTTGAATTAAAATCTGTCGCTGTACCTGAGGAGCAGATATTAAGCCAGCTTCTAAAGAATCGTCATTATTTATCGCATTTAGGAAAAAGGCTTGCGCTATACTCCGTCATAACGGATTCCATGTCTTGTTATAAGCTGTCTCTGAATGATGAGCTTGTCAGCGTTGATTTTGGTGAGATCGTTGCATCTGTCCGCAAAATCAAAGAAGGATACACCGAACATATCGATAATATGTTTAGGGCATCAGACTATCTGGTTTCCCCTCTGAATACTCCCTCAAGGTTTATTCAGGGAGAGTACTTTTTGACACAAGCACAGGAGCAGGTAAAGAAAAGTGTGCTCAGCGGAGTGGATAGTGCATTCTTAGGTGCATACTTCCACATTACAGGCAAGCCCGGCACAGGAAAAACTCTGCTTCTCTATGATATCGCCAAGACCCTCTCCAAAAACGGGAAAACTGTGATAATCCATTGTGGAAAGCTATCACCCGGACAGTATAAGATTCGATCAGAAATAGATAATCTTAATATCGTTTCTGCATCAGAACTCCGGAATGAAGATTTCTCACTGGCTGATTATACGTATATTCTGGTTGATGAATCTCATCGCATCTACACGGAACAGTTTGATGCCATTTGTGATTCAGTATACAAAAATGATCAGATATGTATATTCTCATCCGATCCAGAGCAGGTGCTGTCGACATCAGAGACTCGTAATGATATCGTTTCTAAAATTGAGGCTCTGAATCTGGATGGGAGATTCACTCTGTCGGAAAAAATCCGTACAAACCGGGAACTGCATTCCTTTATTCTGTGTATGAAGGACCTGAATCATCGACCCCGCGTGCCTATGGACTATTCCAGTGTAGATATCAATTATGCCAATACTACCCAAGAGGCGCAATTCTTGCTGGCATATTATCGAAGCAAGGGCTATAAGTTTATCAATTACACTAAATCCAATTATGAGCCAAGTCCTTACTCCGCATATAGCGAGGATTATGATACTCACCATGTCATAGGACAGGAATTTGATAAAGTGGTTATGCTGCTGGATAGTTCGTTCTACTATGATGAGGAAGGCAAACTTCAGGGTATTCCGCACCCGAATCCGAATTATCTTTACCCGAATCTGTTTTATCAGGGGGTCACACGTGTGCGCGAACAGCTTGCTCTAATAGTCGTAAACGCGCCTGAGCTATTTGAGAAGATTACTTCTATCGTTGCCCCCGTCGAAGGCTGATTCTTGCACCGGGCGCACCCGGCAAAACCGGGCGTATTCTATCAAAATGGTGGTACTTTTCCAAAAATCGTCAGACTTCTGTGGAAGCTTGACGATTTTTACTTCTTACTTAAGCTGACGAGAGTCGAACGCATATCGGTTTTGACGGGCAGATTT
>DKRV01000026.1 GCA_002472405.1 Clostridiales bacterium UBA7273
GCCTCGTTGCCGTCCATCGTCTTATACCTTCTTGTCATATCTTTTCCTCCCATAGCTTAATGGTTTTGAAGAGTTATCATACAATTTAATATCATTATGATCGCTATGAGTTTAACACTAAAAAAATGCAATGTAAACATCAAATTATTGCTTGTACTTTTTGAAACGGTGTATTATACTATTGTAGCAATTTTATAATTGCCCGTATACTTGATGAAAGGAGCCTTTCAATATGGTGAATATCAGCAATGAGCTTGGAAACATAAGCATCACCAGTGAGGTCTTTACGAATATTGCCGGCGCGGCGGCCACAAGCTGCTTCGGCGTTAAAGGCATGGCCGGACGCAATAAGGAAGGCGGTCCGCTCCAGCTTCTCAGACGCGAGTCGATGTCCAAGGGCGTTATGACGCACCTCAATGATGACGGCACGCTTTCGCTTGAGCTGCACATCGGCGTGGATAACGGCGTGAACATAAGCGCCGTGTGCCGCAGCATTATTAAGGAAGTGCGCTATAAGGTCGCAAAGGCGACCGGCGTTCCCGTGAAGAGCGTCGATGTTTACGTCGATACCGTCATAGTCGGTTAATTACAGATAAAATCCCTCCCGGAGGTGCTTTTGCTTTGAGAGAATATTTAGATGCTGCGGTGTTCAAGGACATGATCCTGTGTGCCGATGCCGCGCTTGCTGAAAACACTCAGCAGATAAACGAGCTTAACGTTTTTCCCGTGCCTGACGGCGATACGGGAACCAATATGGGCCTTACGATGAACGAGGCCGCAGCCCAGCTTAGAAAGAAAGAGTTTTACGCTGTCGATGCCGTTGCCGACTGCGTTGCCGGCGCACTCCTGCGCGGCGCGCGCGGAAACTCCGGCGTTATACTGTCGCTTCTGTTCCGCGGAATTTCACGCAGACTCAAGGGCATGGAGACCGTTGGCGCAAAGGAATTTGCGGCCGCAATGGAAGACGGCGTTGACGCAGCCTATAAGGCAGTTATGAAGCCGGCCGAGGGCACTATACTTACCGTTGCGCGTATGGCGTCGGCCGCCGCGGTCGAATATGCCAAGAAGGGCGACGATATCGAGGAGCTTCTCGACACCGCGATAAGAATCGGCAAGGAAGCGCTTGATAACACTGTTAACCAGAACCCCGTTCTTCAGAAGGCCGGCGTTGTCGATGCCGGCGGCATGGGATACATCGTCATTTTCTCGGCTATGCTCGCATGCCTGCGCGGCGAAGTGACCGCTCCGACCGCTGCGGTGCAGGCCGGCGTTATCGCAAACGAGAACAATGCGTTTGACATGTTCGGAACAGATGAGATAACCTATGCATTTGATACGGTTTATATCGTCCGCAAGCATGAGCCGAACGTTGACCTCACGCCGCTGCGCGCCTACCTTTCGAGCATAGGCGACTGCCTTGTTATCGGCGAGGACGACGAGGCGTTCAAGGTGCATGTCCATACGAATATCCCCGGCGAGGCGCTCACGAAGAGCCAGCAGTATGGTACTTTGGAGCTTGCCAAGATCGAGAATATGCGCACTCAGTATGACGATATTATGGCAGGCAGAAAGGCTCAGACGACCGACGATCTGGAAAAGATCGAGCAGGAGCTTGAGACTGCCGAGGATCTGCATGCAGCGCCGACAAAGCGCTACGGCATAGTTGCCGTCTGCGCAGGCGAGGGAATTGCAAATCTGTTCAAGGAGCTTGGCGCCGACACCATCGTAACCGGCGGCCAGACTATGAACCCCTCAACGGCGGATATAATAAAAGAGATAAACCGCACCCCGGCGGAGATCGTGTTCGTTCTGCCCAACAACAAGAACATCATCATGGCCGCCGAGCAGAGCATCCCTCTGTGCGAGGATAAAACCGTTGTGGTCGTTCCCACAAAGACCATTCCCCAGGGAATAACCGCAATGCTCAATTTCGATCCCGAGGGTGAGGTTTCGGATATAGTAGAAGCTATGAACGAATCTCTCGGCGATGTTCACACGGCGCAGGTCACCTATGCCGCGCGCGACTCGGACTTCGACGGCTACGCCATCCACGCAGGCGAGTATCTTGCGCTGCTTGACGGCAAGCTCATTGGCAGCTTTACCGAGATGCCGTCCATGCTCGGCAAAATGTCCGAGGCCTTCGGCGATCTCGACCCCGAGATTATCACCGTTTACTACGGCGAGGATGTGAGCGGAGAGGACGCGGAGACCACGGCGAAAGCGCTTGAGAAAGCCTTCCCAGACGCGGAGGTCACTGTAGTAAACGGCGGACAGCCGGTTTACTACTATATGATATCGGTCGAGTAATTTAATAAAATAAGCTGACGAGAGCCGAACACATATCGCCTGTCAGCGCGCCCTTTCGGCTATTTTCGCCTTTTTTGTCTTGATGGGCGCCAGCCCACCTGCACCAAAGAAAGCCGAAAATATCTCGAAAAGCGCATCTGACAGGTGCTGGCAGTTTTGCCGGAGCAGATTTTTGTTCAGGCAAGGCAAAGCTCGCGGAGAATACTGTCGTATTGTCAAGAGCTTTAACGCAGCATGGGCTAAAATCTGCCCGTCAAAACCGGTATGCGTTCGACTCTCGTCAGCTTAAGCTCACGGCAGTGCGGTAAGCGCTGCCGTGATTTTTTTGTTTTCAGACACTTTACAAAATATCCGTTGACAATTTTGCATTCACACTGTATGCTAACTGTGTTAGAACAAACCACACAGTTATATAAGGAGAGTGCCATGGAAACGATAAAGCTTATTAACTTTATTATTGCAACGGTGTTTTTCATTTGCTACTCATACCAGTTTGCATATATTCTCGTGCCTTATCTGAAAAAGGAAAAGCCGCACAAGCCGGTCACGGAGCACAGCTATGCCGTTCTCATATCCGCCCGCAACGAAGAGCTTGTGATAGGCAACCTGCTCGACAGCATTTCGGCGCAGGACTATCCCTCGCGCCTTATGCGCGTGTTTGTCGTCGCCGATAACTGCACGGACGAAACCGCAAAGGTCGCCCGTGCGCACGGAGCCATAGTGTACGAGCGCTTTAACGATAAGCTCGTCGGCAAGGGCTATGCTCTTGAATATCTGCTTGACAGGATCGGCGAGGAATACGGCGACGTGTTCGACGCATACATGGTGTTCGACGCGGATAATCTTCTCAGCGAGGACTACATAAGATGCATGAACGAGACCTTCTCCGACGGCTACAGGATAATCACAAGCTACCGAAACTCGAAAAACTACGGCGATAACTGGATATCCGCAGGCTACGCGCTGTGGTTCCTGCGCGAGGCAAAATACCTCAACAATGCCAGATACCTGCTCGGAACAAGCTGCGCCGTTTCGGGAACGGGCTTTCTGTTCGGTCGCGAGATACTCAAAAGCTGCGGCGGATGGCCGTTCCACCTGCTCGTTGAGGATATTGAGTTTACTATACACAACGTTGTGTCCGGCGAAAAGGTCGGATACTGCCCAAGGGCTGTTTTGTACGATGAGCAGCCGACGAAGTTTTCACAGTCATGGAAGCAGCGCATGCGCTGGGCACGCGGATATATTCAGATCCTGCGCAAATACGGCGGCGACCTGCTGCACGGCATATTCGCAAAGCGCAGCTTTTCCTGCTTTGATATGACGATGAATATCGCCCCGGCGGTCATTCTCTCGTTCCTCGGTATCATCATTAATGCCGGAGCGGCTGTCTACAGTGTGCTCAACGGCGGCGGTGCGGATGTTCTGCTGCAATCGTTTGGGCAGCTTATACTCAACACCTGTATTATGATGTTTATTATCGGCGCGATAACTACGATAAGCGAGTGGAAAAACATCTATTGCAGCGCGCCGAAAAAGATACTGTACGCATTCACTTTTCCCCTGTTCATGCTTACATATCTGCCGATCTGCATTGTCGCGCTGTTTCGCCCCGTCAAGTGGGAGCCGATCGTCCATGACCGTGTGCGCACCCTCAGCGAGGTCAGGGGAGAGGGCACCGCGGCGTAAAATCCTCATTATAAGAAAACTGTCCGGAAATTTTTCCGGACAGTTTTTTGCTGCACAGCGAACTGCCGATATTGTTGACATTGCCTTGGCCAAGCGATAAAATAAACGAAACGATTACTCAGGAGAGACTGTTATGGCTGATTTTACTCATTTTAACGAAAACGGCAGAGCCAAAATGGTGGATGTGTCCGAAAAGGTGGACACCGTGCGCACGGCTGTTGCGGCAGGCAGAGTGCTTGTCAATGCCGAGACCTTTGAGCTTATAAAAACGGGCGGCATGAAAAAGGGCGATGTGCTCAATGTCGCGCAGGTCGGTGGAATCATGGGCGCAAAGCGCACGTCGGACATTATTCCGATGTGCCACCCGATCATGATATCCGGCGTGGATATCGACATCTCGCTGTGCGAGGAAAGGCACAGCGTCGAGATAGTTGCAACGACAAAATGCACCGGCGCAACGGGCGTCGAGATGGAAGCACTCACCGCTGTGAGCGTTGCGGCACTTACGGTGTATGACATGTGCAAGGCCGTGCAGCGCGATATTGAGATAACGGATATCCGCCTTCTTAAAAAGACCGGCGGCAAGAGTGGGGTGTTCGAGCGCAAATGAAAAGGATACTCATGATCGGAACCGGAGGCACGATAGCGTCGCAGATAAGCGGCAACGCGCTTTCGCCGCAGCTGCGGCCCGATGAGCTTCTGGCGCTCGTTCCTGCCATATCAAAGCTCTGCGAGGTCGAGTGCATCTCACTTTTTAATGTTGACAGCACGAGCATGACTCCGGCGCATTGGGTGCAGATAACAAAGTGTGTGCGCGATAATTACGATAAATACGACGGCTTTGTAATAAGCCACGGAACAGACACCATGGCGTACACGGCCGCGGCGCTCAGCTACATGATCCGCGGCTCGAAAAAGCCTGTTATCCTCACCGGCGCGCAGAAGCCTATAAATTTTGAATCCACGGACTCAAAGGTGAACCTGCTCGACGCTTTCACCTGCGCCTGCTCTGACGATATGTGCGGCGTGAACATTGTTTTTAACGGCCGCGTCATACTCGGCACCCGTGCACGAAAAACAAGGTCGAAGTCCTACGCCGCATTCTCAAGCATAAACTACCCCTATATAGCAACACTCCAGGATGGGGTGCTCATGCAGTATATAAAGCCCGAAAGTCTTGAAAAGCCGCAGTTCTGCACCGAGCTTAACACCAATGTCGGACTTATAAAAATGATCCCCGGCATTGATTTTGAGCTTTTTGAGTTTCTTGCAGAGCGCAAGGATGCAGTCATTATCGAGTCCTTCGGCGTCGGCGGTCTGCCGAGCTACGGCGACGATAAGTTTCTGGATATAGTCATAAACGCCATCGGCCGCGGCAAGGTCATAATCATGACCACCCAGGTGCAGAATGAAGGCTCGGATCTTGCGGTGTACAATGTCGGCCACAGACTCAAGGGCTGGCGGAACGTGCTCGAAGCGTATGACATGACGACGGAATCCGCGCTTGCAAAGATAATGTGCATCCTCGGCTCAACAAAGGACTCCGACGAGATACGCCGCGCGTTTTATGAGCCTGTTGCGCACGATATACTCTACCACTGCGGTGAATGATATGAATACGATTGTGATCATAGGCGGCGGCGCGTCCGGAATGGCGGCTGCGATAACGGCCTCGAATGATAAGAATAATAATGTAATACTGCTCGAGCGCCAGCAGCGTGTCGGCAAAAAGCTCCTGAGCACCGGAAACGGCAGATGCAATCTCACAAACACGGGCGCGGCTCCCGAGCATTACCACGGCGCGCAGCCGGGCTTTCCAGACGAGGTGCTCTCGCGCTTTACGCCCGAGGACACGCTGCGCTTTTTCGATTCTCTCGGCCTTGCCGTGAGCTGCGAGTACGGCGGCAGAGTGTATCCGCAGTCAAACTCGGCAAACAGCGTGGTAGATGTTCTGCGCTTTGCGCTCATGCGCGATAACATAACGGTCAAAACCTCATGTCCTGCGCGTAAGATAGAAAGACGCGGCGAGGGCTTTTCGGTCCTGACCGATGATGGTAAGATCAAGGCAGACTTCGTCATAGTTTCCTGCGGCGGCGCGGCCGGAGCAAAGGTCGGCGGAGTGCACGACGGATACGAGCTTTTAAAGCTGCTGGGGCATAAGAGCACGGTTCTGCTGCCCTCGCTCGTGCAGCTTGTGACCGATCCCAATTATCCGCGCGCGCTCAAGGGCGTGAGAGTAATGGCAAAGCTGCGCCTTGAAAAGGACGGAGAGATAATTGCCGAAAGCTTCGGCGAGCTGCAATTTACCGAAACCGGCCTGTCCGGCCCGGCAGCGTTTGATATTTCGCGCGCCGCGGCTCAGACCGGCAAAGGAAAGGTGCACATAGACCTGTCGGGGAATGAGGATATCGAGACTAAGTTGCGCGCAAGGATAAAGGCAAATCCAAGCTTATGCGCCGACGATGCTCTCACGGGAGTTCTGCACAACAGACTCGGCAGAATGGTGGTTAAATACGCCGGCGTTCCGGGGCAGACTCCGCTCGAAAGGCTCGAACAGCCGCAAATCGCCGCAATTGCCGCTGCCTGCCGCGATTTCTGCATCGAGCTGCGCGGCGTGGAGGACTTTGACCATGCTCAGGTGACGGCCGGAGGTATTAAGACCACGGGTGTAAATCCCGAGACGCTTGAGAGCTGGTTCGTTCCGCATCTTTTCATAACGGGCGAGCTTCTGGACGTTGACGCCGACTGCGGAGGCTATAACCTCCAGTGGGCGTGGGCAAGCGGTGTGACCGCAGGGAGGCTCGGCAAATGATACTGGTGAGAAATCTGCGCCTCGATATCGGGCAGAGCAGCGATCGGCTGAAAGTCAAGGCCGCGCGCGAGCTGAAGCTTCCGACTTGGGCGATAAAAGATGTTAAGATAACAAAGCGCTCGCTTGATGCGCGCAGAAAAAATGATATACACTGGCTGTATTCCGCCGCCGTTACGGTCGATAACGAAGAAAAGCTGCTGGCAAAATGCAAAAGCAAAAACGTCGCCGCGTATGAAGAGCAGGAGTACACCGTGCCGCAGGCAAGTGCCGAAACTCGTCCCGTCGTTGCCGGCTTCGGACCGGGCGGAATGTTCGCAGCGCTTGTTCTGAGCATGGCAGGGCTAAAGCCTGTTGTGCTCGAGCGCGGCGCCGATGCCGAAACGCGCAGAAAAAAGGTCGAAGCCTTCCGCGCAGGCGGTGAGCTTGACACCGAGTGCAACGTCCAGTTCGGAGAGGGCGGAGCCGGAACGTTTTCCGACGGCAAACTCGGCACCGGCATACGCGATATGCGCATCCGCTGGATACTGCGCACGTTTTACGAGCACGGCGCGCCCGAGAGCATACTCTATGACGCAAAGCCGCATATCGGAACGGATATACTTATTAATGTAGTGCAGAGCATACGAAAAGCCGTCATCGCTCACGGCGGCGAGGTGCGCTTTAACTCAAAGCTCACGGGGCTTGTTACGGAAAATAACACGCTGCGCGCAGTTCGGGTGGCGGACGAAACGGACGAGTACGAGCTGCCCTGCGAAAGACTTATCCTCGCCGTAGGCCACTCGGCGCGCGATACGTTCGAGATGCTCGAAAAAGTGGGAGTTCCTATGGAGGCAAAGCCGTTTTCGATGGGAGCGCGCATAGAGCATAAGCAAAAAATGATAAATATTTCGCAGTACGGCGAGGATAATGAGTCTCTGCCGGCAGCCGACTATTCGCTTAATGTGCATCTTCCTGACGGAACAAGTGCGTATACCTTCTGTATGTGCCCCGGAGGCGAGGTTATTGCTGCGGCATCCGAGACCGGCGGCGTGTGCACAAACGGCATGAGCAACTCTTGCCGCGACGGCGAGAACGCAAACAGCGCGCTGCTTGTGACACTTTCTCCCGAGGATTTTCCGTACGAAGGGCCGCTCGGCGGTATGTACTGGCAGCGCGATATCGAGCGTGCGGCGTTCGCTGCCTCCGGCAGCTATCGCGCCCCGGCGCAGAAAGTCGGCGATTTTATCGCACACAGGAAAAGCGAAGGGGAGGGCGGCGTACTGCCGAGCTACCGCCCCGGCGTTTTCTGGTGTGATCTTCACGATGTCCTGCCGGAGCGGATAAGCTCGGTGCTCGAAAACGCTCTGCCCGAGCTTGGACGGAAGCTCAATGGCTTTGACGCGCCGGACGCTGTGCTCACGGCACCGGAAACGCGCTCGTCATCGCCCGTGCGCATACTGCGCGATGAGCGCCGCCAATCGCAGATACGCGGCCTTTACCCCTGCGGAGAAGGCGCAGGCTATGCCGGAGGCATAACCTCTGCCGCCGTTGACGGCATGAAATGCGCCGAATCGGTCATTCAGTCGCTGTGAAAATTTAAAAATCAAATGCTGAAACGGACTTTTTTATCCGTTTCGGCATTTTTTTGGCCTGTGCCACAACATTGGTAACATAACTTGTGTTAACATAAGTACATAAGCACAAAATCTTGTGTTGCAGCAAAACTTGCAATTACATTTTGATTATGAGATCAAACTGCGCGAAAAACGGCGCTAAGCATTGTATAATCAGCGTTTTCGACGTGGTGAAAAAGTTTCAAAGCCATAAAATACCGCGAAAAAATAACTCTCTGTAAACAAGTACACCACAATATTTTGTGGCGTATCGGGTTACAAAGCGGTAAAAATAACTACATTTTGTGTTTTTCTATTGACATGGCAACTCGCTTATGCTATTGTTTAGAACGTTGAATTAAGGAGACAGACATGAAGGTTACAGGTATTCAGAAATTAACGCTTCTTGACTATCCCGGAGTGGTCGCGTGCACTGTGTTCACAGCAGGCTGCAATTTCAGATGTCCGTTTTGCCACAACGCCATGCTCGTTCTCCCCGAGCAGATAGACGACGAGTGCCTCACGGATGACGAGGTGTTCGGCTTTCTGAAAAAGCGCAGGGGAGTGCTCGACGGTGTTGCCGTTACGGGCGGCGAGCCGCTGCTGCATGCGGATATGCCTGAGTTTTTGGCGCGCGTGAAGGAGCTGGGCTATAAGATAAAGCTCGACACCAACGGCTCAAACCCGGAGCTTCTTTCCGAGATAATCAAAAATAAGCTCGTTGACCGCGTTGCCATGGATATTAAAAACGAGCCGGAGGAGTATGCTCGGACGATAGGACTTGAGTCGTTTGACATTGCCCCTGTCGAAAGATCGAAGGAAATGCTCCTGAGCGGTGAAACGGATTATGAATTTCGCACGACGGTCGTAAAGGGGATCCACACGAAGGAAAGCCTCATAGGCGCAGCTAAGTGGATAGAAGGCGCAAAGGAATATTATTTGCAGCAGTTTAAAGACTCCGGCAATCTCATCCTGCCGGACGGACTTGCAGCATACGACGAAAAGCAGATGCACGCACTGGCCGATGCCGTTCGGGACTATGTTCCGACGGTCGAAGTAAGAGGCGTTTGAGAGAAATATGGAGGAAACAAATGTACAAGATTATTAAGAGAGACGGAAAAATCGTAGATTTTGACATCACCAAGATCGCAAACGCCATTAAAAAGGCGTTTGAGGCCACCGACACCGAGTACACCGATGATATCATCGATTTCATCGCGCTCAAGGTCTCGGCCGACTTCCTGCCGAAGATAAAAGACGGCTATGTTGCGGTCGAGGATATTCAGGACAGCGTCGAGGCGGTCCTGTCGCGCGGCGGCTATGAGGGTGTTGCAAAGGCATATATACTTTATCGTAAGCAGCGCGAGAAACTGCGCAATATGAAAAACACCTACCTTGACTATAAAGAGACCGTCAACAGCTATGTAAACGTTCTCGACTGGCGCGTCAAGGAAAACTCTACCGTCACTTATTCGGTCGGCGGCCTTATCCTTTCTAACTCCGGAGCTATCACCGCAAACTACTGGCTCAGCGAGATTTACGACGAGGAGATCGGCAATGCCCACCGCAACTGCGACCTGCACCTGCACGATCTGAGCATGCTCACCGGCTACTGTGCCGGCTGGAGCCTCAAGCAGCTGATCCAGCAGGGCCTCGGCATTCCGGGCAAGATAAATTCCTCCCCGGCAAGCCACCTGAGCACGCTGTGCAATCAGATGGTAAACTTCCTCGGCATCATGCAGAACGAGTGGGCCGGTGCTCAGGCGTTTTCGAGCTTCGATACCTACCTTGCGCCGTTTGTCAAGATAGACCACCTCACCTACAAAGAGGTCAAGCAGTGCATCCAGTCGTTCATCTTCGGCGTAAACACGCCGTCGCGCTGGGGCACCCAGGCTCCGTTTTCAAACATCACCCTTGACTGGACGGTTCCTGCCGACCTCAAGGATATGCCTGCCATCGTCGGCGGCAAGGAGCAGGACTTCACCTACGGCGACTGCGTTGAAGAAATGGCCATGGTCAACAAGGCCTTTATCGACATCATGATCGAGGGCGATGCAAACGGCCGCGGCTTCCAGTACCCGATCCCGACTTACTCGATCACCAAGGACTTCGACTGGTCTCCCACCGAGAACAACAAGCTCCTGTTTGAAATGACTGCAAAGTACGGCACTCCGTACTTCTCAAACTACATAAACTCCGATATGGAGCCTTCGGACGTCCGCAGCATGTGCTGCCGTCTGCGCCTTGACCTGCGCGAGCTTCGCAAGAAGTCCGGCGGCTACTTCGGCTCCGGCGAGAGCACCGGCTCTATCGGTGTTGTTACCATCAACATGCCGCGCATTGCGTATCTGGCGACCGACGAGGCCGACTTCTTCAAGCGCCTTGATAAGATGATGGACATAGCCGCGCGCTCTTTGAAGGTAAAGCGCAATGTTATAACAAAGCTCCTCAACGAGGGACTTTACCCCTACACCAAGTATTACCTCGGAAATTTCGATAACCACTTCTCCACAATCGGCCTTGTCGGCATGAACGAAGCAGGACTCAACGCAAACTGGATCCGCGCCGATATGACCACCGAAAAGTGCCAGGATTTCACCAAGAAGGTACTCAACCACATGCGCGAGCGCCTTTCGGATTATCAGGAGCAGTACGGCGATCTGTACAACCTCGAAGCCACTCCGGCAGAGAGCACCTCTTACCGCCTTGCAAAGCACGATGTCGAGCAGTATCCCGATATCATCACCGCCTCCCAGGGCGACACTCCGTATTACACAAACTCCAGCCATCTGCCTGTAAGCTACACCGACGATATCTTCTCCGCTCTGGATATTCAGGACGAGCTTCAGACGCTGTACACCTCGGGCACCGTATTCCACGCCTTCCTCGGCGAGAAGCTGCCCGACTGGGAAGCGGCCGCAAATCTTGTCCGCAAGATCGCGGAAAACTACAAGCTGCCGTACTACACCATAAGCCCGACCTACTCCGTCTGCAAGAATCACGGCTACCTCACCGGCGAACAGTTCACCTGCCCCGAGTGCGGCGAAAGTGCCGAGGTATACAGCCGCATCACCGGCTACTACCGTCCCGTGCAGAACTGGAATGCAGGCAAAACTCAGGAGTATAAGGAGCGCAAGGAGTATAACATCGGCACCTCCGTCCTCAAGCACAAAGGTCCCCTGCATCCCGAGGCAAAGCCCGAGCAGGAGCCTGCCGTTGAGGAGGAGATCTGCGAAAACTCCACCGGCAAGCGCAAAATCCTCTTCACGCGTGAAAACTGCCCCAACTGCCGCATAGTGTACAGCTATCTGGACAAGGCAGGCTTTGAATGTGAGAAGATCATGGCAGAAGAAAATGTTGACCTTGCACTGTCTTACGGCGTAAAGCAGGCTCCGACGCTTGTCATCGTTGACGGCGAGCATGTCGAGAAGTTTGCCGGCGCCGGCGCGATAAAGAACTATCTTTTCAAGTAAACGAAGGCAAAATAATGCATGATATTATAGTCATCGGCGGAGGGCCGGCAGGATTAACTGCCGCCCTCTACGCCTTGAGAGCGGGAAAAAGCGTTCTCGTAATAGAAAAAAGCACCTTCGGCGGTCAGATCACATGGTCGCCCAAGGTCGAAAATTTTCCCGGTATACCGTCCGTATCGGGTGCCGAGCTTGGTGATAAGTTCACCGCGCAGGCGCTCGATCAGGGCGCTGAGCTTGAGCTTGACGAAGTTACCTCGGTCGAGCTTGACGGGGATATAAAGCGCGTTAAGACCGATTTTGGCGGCACTTTTGAGGCAAAAGCGCTTATCATTGCCTCCGGCGCAAGACCGCGCACCCTTGGCATTCCCGGCGAGGAAGAGCTTATGGGAGCCGGCGTCTGCTTCTGTGCCGTGTGCGACGGTGCGTTTTACAAGGGCAGGGAGGTCGCCGTCAACGGCGGCGGAAACTCTGCATTGCAGGATGCGCTGCTTTTGAGCGATACCTGCTCCAAGGTATATCTTATCCACCGCAGAGATACCTTCCGCGGCGAGGCAAAGCTCGTGGAAGCGCTCAAAGCGCGCAATAATGTCGAGTTTGTGCTCGGCAGCAGCATAACCGCGCTGCTCGGTCAGGATGAGCTGTGCGGCATACGCGTAGCCGATGCCGATGGCAACGAGCGCGAGATCGCCGTTGACGGACTGTTTGTCGCAATTGGCCACGCGCCCGATAACGGCATATTCTCGCAGCTTATGGACCTTGATGACGGCGGCTATGCCGATTCCGACGAGAGCTGCTGCACCAAAACGCCGGGTGTGTTCGTTGCCGGCGACTGCCGCAAAAAGACCGTCCGCCAGCTCACAACGGCGGCAGCCGACGGCTCTGCCGCGGCGCTTGCCGCGTGCCGGTATATCGACGCGCTTGAAAATTGAAAACGATATGATGTTTTATAGGGTTCCGGCATTAACTGCGACTGGACCGAGATAAAACGGCGCTTTCGGCGCTGCACGGAGGGATAAAAGCCCGGGAGAAGTATTGGCAGATCAATACCTCTCCCGGTTTTTTGTTATTTAAAATCATAAGGAGGAACTATGAAAGAAAAAAACACGGCATGGATACTGCTCGTTGTCTCCGGGCTTATGGAGATAGTTTGGGCGTATACGATGAAGCTCAGCCATGGATTTACGGTGCTCTGGCCGAGCGTGATAACCATTGCGATACTCATAGCGAGCTTTTTCCTGCTTGCCAAGGCGGTAAATACGCTTGGCATCGGGCTGAGCTATGCAGTGTTCACCGGCATCGGAGTCGTCGGAACTACGTTTATAAGCATATTCGTCCTCAAAGAAGGCGCAAGTCTGCTTAAAATGCTTTCGCTTGGCGTTCTCATCATCGGTATACTCGGGCTCAAGCTCTGCGATAAGGAGGGAGAGGCAAAATGATGTGGCTCGTTTTGATCTGCGCAAGCTTTTTTGAGCTGGCGTTTACGGTGTGCATGAAGCTCTCAAACGGCCTTAAAAACGTGAAATTTACCGTGCTGACGGCGATATGCTCCTGTGCGAGTATCGGATTGCTGTCTGTTGCGACAAAAACTCTGCCGCTCGGCGTATCCTATGCCGTGTGGACGGGATTGGGAGCGCTGTTCAATGTCCTCTTCGGCATAATAGTTTTTAAAGAGAGCAAAAGCCCTAAAAAACTCTTCTTCATGGCCATGGTCCTCCTCGGCGTCATCGGACTCAGATTGGCATAAAAACCGCCCCCACTTGTCTGAGAACCCATTCAGACAAGTGGGGGCTTCTTGCTATAGAGGATATGTTAAAATGTTTGCTGCCTTACTCTTTCATTGATAATGCCTCCTTTTTTGTGTTTTTATATTTTGCCACGGCTCACCGTGGGTTAGTACACTGACAATACTTAGATATATGTTTAGACAAATTGCGGTTGTTAATTTTGTCACGATTTCATTATACCTGATGATCTGTTTTGTGTGAAATACTAAAATTGCATATAATTTATTCGTACAAAGAATAAATGGCGTTTGGCCGCATGATAATAAAAAAGAGACCTTGCTGCCAACAAGGTCTCCGTCAGGTTAGGGACAATATCACTGAGAATTTCTCATTTTTTGTATATCTTCTGAAAATAGTTTATCATGTTTTCTACACGCGCCGGAATATACTCGCCTTTTTTCGTTATGGCCACGATCTGCCATTTTGAAAACGGCTCTATAACGGAACGGCAACAAGCCCCTGAGTCTTTTTAAGTATAGGCTTTGGCAGTATGGTTATTCCGTGCGACAGGCGGACAAGCTCAACTATGTAGTCCCAGCTTTTGCTCAAGGCTATTATATTCGGCTCAATGCCTGCGCGATTAAATGCGCGCATGACATTATCATATATCTGATATGTCGAGTCGAGCATGATAAGCGGTATATCCTTTAAAAGCCGTATTGATATCGCCTTATATTTGGCCAGCTCATGCCCCTCGGGAACGACAAGAACGATCTCATCTGACATTATCCTGCGCACGGAAAGCTCTGAGCAGTCATCCGGCAGCAAAACAAAGCCAACGTCAAGCTCACCCTTGATGACATTCGAAATTATTGGTTTGCTGCCCATCTCGGTGAACAAAAGCTTAAGCCGTGGATGCTGCTTTGAAAAGCCGGATAACATGTCGGATGCCATTATTGTATTTAGCACCGGAGGTATGCCGATCCTGATCTCACACATATAGTCGCTCGACAGCTCGCTGAGCTTGTCCTTAAGCTGCTCGTAATCGTCAATGAGCTTTTCACCCTGTTTGAAGATAAGCTCTCCCGCATCCGTCAATTTGAAAGAGCGAGTTGTTCTCTTGACAAGAGTGACGCCGTATTCATCTTCAATGCTCTGAATGGCCTTACTTAAAGACGGTTGCGACACGTTCATTTTTTCGGCTGCCCTGGAGAAGCTCTCCTCCTCGGCAACGGCAACGAAATATTGCAGCTGTCTAAACTCCATTTTACCCACCTGCCGTTTTTAAAATCGTAGCACTGTCAAGAGTGCGGACTGCGCCAATGAATAATAAAATGCCCCCACTTATCGAACATTGATATACTGCTTAACAAATGGGGGGATGCTGTTCAATTGATTTAAGCTGACGAGCGCCAAACACATATCGCCTGTCAGCGCGCCCTTCCGGCTATTTTTGCCTTTTTTGCTTTGATGGGCGCCGGCCCACCTGCATCAAAGAAATCCGAAAATATCTCGAAAAGCACATCCGCCAGGTGCTTTGCAGTTTTGCCGGAGCAGATTTTTGCTCAGGCAAGGCAAAGCGTGAAGAGAATACTGTCGTATTGTCAAGAGCTTTAACGCGGCATGAGCGAAAATCTGCCCGGCAAAACCGATATGGGTTCGACCCTCGTCAGCTTAGGAATTTTCCTGCGTGATGATCACCCGAAGATGCCGCGGATGAAATCTACGACCTTATTTACAAACTCAGTTACAGTGTCGGCAACGTTTGAGAGAAACTGCTTTATCTCGCCCTGCTTGCTGACGATATCCTTCAGATACTTCTGCACCTGCTCGACCTTTTCCTTGAGCGCTGCGGTATCGAGCTTTTCCATCGAACGGCACAGGGAAACGAGGCTGTCTATCTGGCTGTCGGTAAGGCTTACGTCATACTCGGCTGCGATCTTCTTGATCTCCTCGCGGAGCTGATCGTCGGTCATGTCCTTGGTCTGGTCGAGGATAAGCTTGAGCTGATTGACGATAGCGGTGGAGTCTGCGCTGCCGATCTCGTCGGCAAGCTCTGCCGTAACGGTAAGCTCCTGGGTGCCGACAAGCTTTGCGTCGTTATCGAGCTTCTTGCCTGTTATATCCTCGTATGCTTTGTATATTCCGGTGAGCGCTGCGGTGCCGGAGACGTTGAAGGGCGCGACGATTTTGACATTTGCGTCGGTTATGCCGGCGGTCACCATTGCGTTCATGTACATGTCCGGAGTGCACCAGGTAATGTTCTTGACCGTTACGTCAAGTCCCTTGCCTTCACTGAGCGCCTCGATATATACGCAGGAGATGGACTTTGTGCCGATGAGACTTTCGTCGACAAGACCCTTGAGGTATTCGCGCTCTTCTGCGTTTGTAACCGTAAGCTCCTTGACATCGCCCTGAGAAATGCCGAATTCTTTATAAACAGATGCCACTTCGCCTGCGTCAAGATCCGCGCCGATAACGGTGCGGCTGCCCTCAATGGTGTCGGCAAAAGCAAAGCAGCTGCCGAGCATAAGCACGCAGAGAATAAGAGAAATTACTTTTTTCATGTTCAAATTGTCCTTTCATGGAAGTCAATCTACCATCGGTTAACAAGGGCATGCATGCATTTTAGGCAACCTCGTCAACCGATGGTATTGTAGTATATGTAAACTTCGTTTGTGTTAACGATCTATTAATTGTGCAGGACGATAAAATTTTATTTAACGATTTAAAGTTGTTGACATACTGTGAACAGTGTGCTAACATACATGCATAAATCCTGTGAAACCTCAAGAATCGCAAGAGACTGGAGGCGGAGGATGCTCTGGAGAATCCCGAAAGGGTGCCGAAGGTGTAAGGCGCTGCGCGCCGAATCTCTCAGGCCAAAGGACAGAGGAAAGCATAAATTTAATTTTTATATGTTTTCTAATATGTCTCCGGAGCTGCTGAATTTTCAGCAGTTTTTTTGTTGCTCAACAAGGAGGAAAAAAGAAAATGGATGCAGTATTAAAAATCGTTCAGACCGTGAACATGTACCTGTCGGATTATATCCTTATAATCATGCTGATCGGCTGCGGCCTGTATTTCAGCTTCAAGACCAAGTTCGTTCAGGTTCGCTGCTTTGGCGAAGGCTGGCGCAAGGTTTTCGGCAACTTCTCGCTTCACGGCGGCAAGCATGAGGGCGGCATGAGCTCGTTCCAGGCGCTTGCAACGGCAATAGCTGCGCAGGTCGGCACAGGCAACATCGTCGGCGCATGCGGCGCGATCCTCGTCGGCGGCCCGGGCGCTATCTTCTGGATGTGGATAATCGCCTTCTTCGGCATGAGCACGATCTACGCCGAGGCTGTCCTCGCTCAGAAAACGCGCGTTGTCAACCCCGACGGCACCGTTGCCGGCGGCCCTGTTTACTACATTAAGAAGGCCTTCAATAACGGCTTCGGCAAGTTCATGGCAGGCTTCTTCGCAGTCGCTATCATCCTTGCGCTCGGCTTCATGGGCGCAATGGTTCAGTCCAACTCCATCGGCGAGAGCTGCCAGAACGCATTCGGCATCCCGTCATGGGTCATGGGTGCAATAATTGCTGTTATCTGCGCGTTTATCTTCATTGGCGGTGCTCACCGCGTTGCGGCAGTTGCCGAGAAGCTCGTACCCATCATGGCGATCCTGTATGTACTCGGCGGACTTGTTGTTATTATCTGCCGCATTCAATATGTTCCCGAGACCTTCGCGCTCATCTTCAAGTGCGCGTTCAACCCCACCGCAGTCATCGGCGGCTCGATCGGCTTTGCCATCAAACAGGCAATCTCCCAGGGCGTTAAGCGCGGCCTGTTCTCCAACGAAGCCGGTATGGGCTCAACTCCTCACGCACACGCTCAGGCAAAGGTCAAGTGCCCCCACGAGCAGGGCGTTGTTGCAATGATCGGCGTGTTTATCGATACTTTCGTTGTTCTCACCATGACCGCACTTGTCGTTATCTCAACTCTGTACACCGGTGACGGCATACTCTCCGGCGTCATGACAAGCTCCGAGAATCTTGACGCACTGGGCGTTGCAAAGACGAATCTTGCTCAGCTCGCGTTCGGCAGTGTGTTTGGCGAAAGCTTTGGCAGCGCATTCGTCGCGATATGCCTGCTGTTCTTCGCATTCACGACCATCATCGGCTGGAATCTCTTCGGCCGTATCAACATTGAGTATCTGTTCGGCAAGAAGGCTGTTCTGCCGTATTCGATCATAGCTATAGCCTTCATCTTCCTCGGCTCGATCCTGTCCAACGACCTCGTGTGGGAGCTGACGGATATGTTCAACCAGCTCATGGTCATCCCGAACGTTATCGCACTGCTCGCTCTCGGCGGTCTGGTCGCGGCAAGCGCCAAAGCCGGAAACAGCGAGACGCTCGAAAACGCAAAGAAATAAGATATAATTTCAAGAGTCCGTCTTTGACGGACTCTTTTTTGTTGACAATACAAAGATATAAAAAACCATGCCGAGAATTAGTTTTTTCACAAGTGCTACTTCAGTAAAACAAATTGAGAATATTGTAAATGGAGCATATTGACATAGACGAAAAAGTATGGTATTTTGAAAATAGGCTCACAGAGATTGCCTGAGATCCGAAAACTTGGCGAAAGGAGATTCCGCTATGGATAGTGTTGTCAGTGTATTTATCTCTTTTTGGGGCTTCCTTTCAAACGTCATGGCCTTTGCAGGCATTATCATCATTCCGGCCACGTTTTACGGCGTGCTTGAATGCATAAAAAATGCCGTTCAGGGCAAGACGCCGGGCGAATATAAGAAAGCCTTTATCTGGACGGCGATCGGCCTTGTTTTGACGCTTGCCCCGACGGTAATCGCCGTGTTAGTCTCCATAAATTTTTAATGCAAAGAACGCTAAGTTGTCAAAAAAGACAGGATCAAACGATCCTGTCTTTTTCAGTATTCTCTTTTCATGACGGCGAGGAACGATCCGGCGCTCGTTACGACAAAATAGCCCAGCGCCGTGAGCAGCGCCTTTTTCATGTCGGCGCTTTTAACGTCAAACGACGAAAGCGTGCCGGAAATGCGCTCGAGCCAGTAGGCAGAGAGCGAGATATCCTTTTCTGCCAGTGCTGTGTCTGCAAGAGTGAGGACAATGGTCAGCACCATCGGAAGAACAAGACACACGGCGATAGAGCCGCCGGTTTTCTGCAAAACGGTGCTTATGGCATAAAACAGCGTGCCCTCGGTCAGCATTACGGCAAGCTGACACAGAAGGATTTTCACCGTGTTTGCGTCGAAAGACTCAACGCCGGGGCCGGAGAATATAAGGCCGATCAGGTATCCTGCGGCCATGCACGCTATCGTCATTACGGCGGTCGCAAGCGTGACGGCGATAAGCTTTGCCGAGAAGATAGCGAGGCGCGAGTAGCCGCGCGTGACGATGTTGCGTATCGTGCCGGAAACATAGTCTTCGCAAACAAAAAGGGGAATGAACACTCCGATTACCATGCTCAAAACGCCGCCGGATGCAGAGCCGATCATGACGTTCATTGCGTCTATGCCCATTTCGGCCGTGTCCATAACGTCTTTGTTAATGAGATAAGTTGTGTAGGTCGAAACGACGAGCATCGCAACGGCAACTGCCAGGCAGATATAAAAGCTCTTTTGGCGGATGAGCTTATGAAATTCAAAGTGCAGAAGCTTAGCCATATCACTTGCCCATCCTTTCAAGAAAGTATTCCTCAAGGCTTGCCGTCTGCACCGACAGCTCGCTGACCTTTATTCCGTGGCGCACGAGAAGGCGGTTTACCTTGTCGCTTTTATCAAGCAGATCGAATAAGTAAATGCAGTCATCCTGAACTTTTATGGCCTTGGGGTCTGCGATGCATTCCAGAAGCGCCTGCGCCTTGGGAATGTTATCTACCCTGAGCTTTAGATGATGGCGGCAGCGCCCCTCAAGCTCCTTCGCCGTTATCTGCTCGATAAGAACGCCGTCTTTTATTATGCCGTAGGTCGTTACGATCTTCGACAGCTCGTCGAGCAGGTGGCTCGATACCAAAAACGTAACGCCCTTTTTCTGATTAAGCACCAGAATAACATCTCGGATCTCCTTGATCCCGGCCGGGTCGAGGCCGTTTATCGGCTCGTCGAGCACCAGAAACTCAGGGTGGCCGAGCAGGGCGATGCCTATGGCAAGGCGCTGCTTCATGCCGAGCGAAAACTGCCCGGCTTTTTTCTTGCCCACGCCTTTCAGGCCGACAAGGTCGAGAATATCCTCAAGCTCGTCGGTGTCGGCACCGGTGAGTATCGCGAAGCGGCGCAGGTTTTCAAGTGCAGTGCAGTTTTTGTATATGCACGGATACTCAAGCAGCGCGCCGATGCGGTGACGGGCCTCATTCTCGCTTTCCTCGCCGCCGAACAGCTCAATGCTGCCGCCTGTCGGCATTGCCGCGCCCAGAACAAGGCGCATGAGCGTTGTTTTGCCGGCGCCGTTTTTGCCGATGAAGCCGTAGATCTCGCCCTTCTTGATCTGCATGCTTACATTCTTGACGGCCGTTTTTTCGCCAAACTGCTTGGTCAGATTTTGTGTACGCAAAACATATTCCAAATAATTCGCCTCCGGGTGAATTGACATTTAGTTTATAAACTATATAATCTATACTATATAATATAATAACAAACGGAAAAAATCAACAAGTGCAGGTGAAACATATGCCGGAAATGAAAATAATCGCACGAATACACACGCCTTTTGACACGAAGTTCGGAATACCGCGTCAGAGCGGAGTTGCAGCCGACGTAAAAGGGGAGATAGTGTTTGAGCCGGAATACCGCGAGCAGGAGGCTGTGCGCGGACTCGAGGGCTTCTCGCACATATGGCTTATATGGTGCTTTTCCGAATCCGTGACGGATAAATGGTTGCCTACGGTGCGTCCGCCGCGCCTCGGCGGAAACGTGCGCATGGGCGTTTTTGCAACGCGCTCGCCGTTCAGGCCGAACCCATTAGGGCTTTCATCGGTAGAGCTTGAAAAAATCGAGTTTACGTCCGATCGCGGACCTGTGCTGCATGTGCGCGGTGCAGATCTCATGGACGGAA
>DKRV01000048.1:0-30942 GCA_002472405.1 Clostridiales bacterium UBA7273
CGCCGACAGGCGATATGGGTTCAATTCTCGTCAGCTTAAATTTACTTACATTATATAATGCACCAAAACCCCACTTTCGTCAAGGTTTTTTAGTGGCGAATTGAGGCACCTACCGATACGGTTTTTGCGTGAACCCGGTTCGAAACAATGGAGAAAACCGTAATTGCCTCGCGTAACGCAAGTGCGCTGATGAATTTTTTGCCGCACCCCTTTTGTCTTCCCCTTGAGGGGAAGATGCCGCTTGCGGCAGATGAGGTGTAGTTATATCCGCGCCGTAGGCGCTACATTGTTACAATATGTATCGGTTTTGCCTGTACCAAAATCCATAGTCGTAGGGAACGGATTCATCCGTTCCGCATGCTCCGGCTTAGCCGGCATTAAAATAAAAATCAAAAGGGCGGCCAAAGGCCACCCTTTCCTTATGGTCTGTGCTGTCGTTCCCGGTCGGGCTGACGCAAGAATTGTATCGGCATCAGCCTCAATGCGCAACTAAATCCGTGCGCTTGCGCACACAATGGCTCTCAGCCAACTGCTCTCAGCTCTCAGCTGCGGCAAAGCCACACGGTTTCCTCCGCGTCCTCGAACCGGGCAACCGCAATATGCGTATCCGTAGCTGCGCCAAAGCGCCTCTGAAAAAGTGCGAGGTAACTATGGTTTTGTCGGCACCCTCGAACCGGGACACCAGAGATAAATGTGTTGGTAGGTGCCCCAAATCGCTATTAAAAATCAGCGTTGCCGGTGGTGCGGGGATGAAGCTCGACGTCGCGGATGTTGGAAACGCCGGTGAGGTACATGACCAGACGCTCGAAGCCCAGACCGTAGCCTGCGTGGCGGCAGGAGCCGTAGCGGCGAAGATCGAGGTACCACCAGTAGTCGTCGGGGTTCAGACCCAGCTCGTTCATGCGTGCAAGCAGAACGTCGAGGCGCTCCTCGCGCTGCGAGCCGCCGATGATCTCGCCGACGCCGGGAACAAGGCAGTCGGCTGCGGCAACGGTTTTGCCGTCGTCGTTTGCGCGCATGTAAAACGCCTTGATATCCTTGGGGTAATCGGTGACGAAGATGGGCTTTTTAAAGACCTTCTCGGTCAGATAGCGCTCGTGCTCGGTTTGCAGGTCGATGCCCCACTCAACGGGGAAGTCGAACTTCTCGCCGCTTTTCTTGAGGATATCGACGGCCTCGGTGTAGCTTATGCGGCCGAACTCGTTGGAAACGACGTTCTCGAGGCGCTCGAGCAGACCCTTGTCCACGAAGGAGTTGAAAAACTGCATCTCCTGTGGGCAGCGCTCGATGACGGTGTTTATGACGTACTTGACCATCGCCTCGGCGTTGTCCATGTAGTCGTAAAGATCGGCAAAGGCCATCTCGGGCTCGATCATCCAGAACTCGGCGGCGTGGCGCTGAGTGTAGGATACCTCGGCGCGGAAGGTCGGGCCGAAGGTGTAAACATCGCCGAAGGCCATGGCGAAGTTTTCGGCGTTGAGCTGGCCGGAAACGGTAAGGCTCGTGACCTTGCCGAAGAAATCCTTGCTGTCATCGACCTTGCCGTCCTCGCGCAGAGGGAGGTTGTTCAGGTCGAGGGTGGTCACGCGGAACATCTCGCCTGCGCCCTCGCAGTCGGAGCCGGTGATGATCGGCGTGTGGACGTATACAAAGCCGTTGCTGCGGAAAAATTCGTGCACAGCCTGCGCCGCAACGCTGCGGACGCGGAAGGTTGCAGAGAACAGGTTCGTGCGCGGCCTCAGGTGCTGGATCGTGCGCAAGAACTCGACACTGTGGCGCTTTTTCTGAAGCGGATAGTCGGGGGTGGATGCGCCCTCGACGGTGACCTCGGTCGCCTTCAGCTCAAACGGCTGCTTTGCGTCGGGCGTGAGCACAAGCTCGCCCTTGGCGATGAACGCCGCGCCGACGTTCTGGTGCGCAAGCTCGTCGTAGTTATCGAGCTTCTCGCGCTCGAGCACGACCTGCAGGCTCTTGAAGCACGAGCCGTCGTTAAGCTCGATAAAGCCGAAATTCTTCATGTCGCGGATGGTGCGCGCCCAGCCGCAGACGGTTATCTCCTTGCTGCCGAAGCTGTCCGCATCGGCAAATATCTGAGCGATCTTAGTGCGTTTCATAATAACACTCCAATCTTTTGTTTTGTTTGTTGACAAGCGATTATTATATACTATTTTTTTCTTCCTTGCAACAAATTTAAAAATGTGATATATTAATATATGTTAATAATGTATTAAGGGATAAAAGCTTTTGTGGTGCCGCATGAAGCGGCGCAATTTTTTTGGAGGTCGAAAAATGCTGGCGGTTGGTCAAACGGTTGTCTACGGAACGCAGGGAGTGTGCACGGTCAAGGAGATAAGCATGCTCAAGCTCGGAAAAACGAAGGGCGAGTACTATGTCCTCAGCCCGATCGACGATCCGGGCAGCACTGTTTATGTGCCGACGGCGAGCGAAAAGCTTGCAAATAAGCTCCGCCCGGTGCTGACGGGCAGCGAGGCAAACGCGCTTATCGACGAGGCAGCCAACGAGCCGCTTGAGTGGATAACAAGCGATAACGAGCGCAAGTCGGTCTGCGACGATATTGTCAAAAACGGCAGCCGCAAGCAGCTCATGCAGCTTGTCGGAATGCTGTATCGCCGCCGCGAGGCGCTCAAGGATCAGAAGAAACACTTCCATAATGTCGATGCGCAGTATTTGAAAACGGCCGAGCGCATGCTGCACGGCGAGCTGGCCTATGCTCTGGGCATTGCCGCCGCCGACGTCGCAGAGTATATCTGCCGCCGCATGGCAGGGTGCGATACTTGACGAGAAAGCTATAATATTGTATTATATTTAGGATATCAAGCAATAAGGAGGAGCATATATGGCATTGATTCCTCAGGTGACCTGCCGCCGCTGCGGAGAGAAGTATTCCGCAATGCGCCGCCGTTGCCCCAAGTGCAGCACTCGCAGAGTCCAGAACAGCCGCCGCGCTCCCGGCACAACGCCCAGCGCCGTCAAAGGTACGGCCGCGAACAAAAGAGCGGGCGATAATCGCAAATGGCAGTTTATTTTCGGCGCGATACTCATCGTCGCCATCATAGCAGCGCTCATAGTCATGATAACCGTGAGCCTCGATAATGCGGACAATCCCAATGCTCCGGTCATGCCGACGCCTCCGGCAGAGGTCTCTGCCGCGCCGACTCCGACGCCCACCCCGACCCCGACTCCGACGCCCACGCCGGAGATAACCTCGGTCACGATGAGCAGCCCCTACGCAAATCCCTGCACGGAGTTTGCCATCCAGGCCGGCCAGTCGATAACGCTCACAGGCTCGCACTTCCCGATGACGGTCGCAGCAGAGTATCAGTGGTCATCGACCGACCCGAACGTTGCAACCGTGACGACCAACGAAAACGGCACCTGCACCGTGACGGGCGTAAGCGCAGGAACGATGAAGGTCGTCCTCTCGTGCTACGGAAAAACCGCCGAATGCACGGTATATGTGAGAAATTAAAAAAAGGTATTGACAAATCCATCGGCATCGGGTAGAATAACCGTTGCCGATGAAAAATGGACGATTGGCGCAGCTGGTAGCGCATCCGCTTGACGTGCGGGAGGTCACAAGTTCGAGTCTTGTATCGTCCACCACAATAGACAGCAGATATTGATAGAAATATCTGCTGTTCTTTTTTTACCCAAAATCCTTTGATTTCAAAGGGTTTTCAGCGACTCAAGACATAAAGCAACTCGCTCTGGAGTCACTTCCGGGACGGGTTTTTCTTGTTTTCGGCGGTCGCAGCGGACTGCCGTAAATGTATAGGTTTGCTTTGTGGGTATATCGTTTGTTTTTTGAGTAAAGGTTTGCTTTATGGGGTATTCGTTTGCTTTGTCTGTTTTATTACAGTAGTGCTGTATCAAGAATCCTCACCAACTACAATTACACAGGCAATCTGCTTCTACAACGGTTCTACAGTGAGAATCACATCACCAAAAAGAAACTGGAGAACTGCGGAGAAAAACCAAAGTATATGGTCGACAATAATTAATGAAAAATAAGCTTAAGAGAGTTTTGGCGTTAATTCTTGTTGTAACACTCTCTGTGGGAAGTGTTGCATTTGCAGATGAAGCATATAAAAGTACTAAGCTGAATCTCATGAATATTGCAAATGGCGTGATAGATATTACCGATGAAAGTGTATCAAATCTGGATTACCTCTGTAACCTCTTTGAGCAGGAGATAGCGCTCCGCTCCAAAAATAAAAAAGCCGATTTGCTCTTACGCGCCAAGCTGCCGAAAACCGAGTTTGACCACAGCGGAATCACACCCGGGCTTGCATGGCAGTTGGAGCAGATAATGCAAATCGACTTCAGAAACGAACAGCAGAATATTATGATAGTCGGCGAATGCCTGACAGGAAAAACTGCACTGGCGGCAGAGATTGGAAGAAGCGCCGTTGAAAAACAGGCAAAGGTTCTGTACATAAGCGCCGAGGATTTTCTTATCGCCGCAAAGCGTCAGAATACAAATTGGAAAAGAATGATGAAATGCGATCTGATTGTTCTGGACGAGCTGTTCTACATTACCCCTTCCGATGAAGAACTCACGCAGCTGTATAAAACCGTTATGTTTTTGATTGAAAGCAGAAGCTTTATTTTCATTACGAACCGCCTGCTGTCAGAGTGGGCGAAAATGAACGCAGATTCTCATCTGACGGAAACATTCCGAAAGAGAATCATGATCAACACGCAGCTCATCCATATGGGCTAAAATCTTAATATTGAAGGCATATTTCACCGCCTTTCTTCCTGAAATGACTATGAAAATAAATTCTCTCTAAAATTACCCAATAGCTGGGTAATTTGCGGGAATTTTAATATATAACCCAAGGGGGGTATCTAATCTCCTGGGGTTTTACCCCCGGTTAACGGTGCGGGGTCACGTGTAAACGCACGGCGAAATCAGAAGGGTGAGCTTCCAGAAAATAACAGCAATAGAGGTTTGATAATTAGCGTTGATTATGGTGGATATGATTTTGTAACTATTTATCCCTATGTGGTAAATAAACCAGTATTATCGCCTGCCCTTTCTGAGCTGGATGATTGGTAATACAAAACGATGTTCTATATTGATTGAATAACTATATTTTCCCCTGGAGGGGCAATTCCACCCTATAAGTACTTCTATCAAAATATCGGTTACTCTCCATAAAAACCGCCTATTTTAGGCGGTTTTTCTTATTTTTGTGAACTTTTTAGGCTGTTTCGAATGTGCCGATGCATTTTTGACGCCAATTCTGACGCCAACGCAGATATTAGAAACACCCTCGGCAAGCGGAGCGAACATTTCGGCATCCTTGTCGATAAGCGCAAGCAGGCGTTCACGCAGGCTCTCGCCCTTTTCAAGCATACTCAGAACATCGGCTTCAACGTCGGCATACTTTTTGCGGCCGAGGGTCAGGTTACCTGCCATCGAGCACAGCGCAATGCCGAGTGCGCCCGTCAGCGCAGCGGCACCGCCGCCGCCCGGCGTGGGGGCCTTTGATGCAAGCGCATTGCAGAATTCGTTTAGATTTTTATCTACCAGTGCCATTGCAAATTCCTCGCAAGTATAATAAAAACTGCAGATACTATCCGCAAGTGCAAGCATTATAACATTCTCCGCGGCAATAATAAAGTCCAATATGACAGAAACTTTAGATTTTTGTCACAATTATTTGTATATGTATAGGAAAAAAACGGACATCCGGATAATTTTATCAGGATGTCCGTTTTTTTACCCAGTAAATGGGATATTATGGATTTACCAAATGCTGATAAATATGTCGAATCGTGTCGAACGGTTTTTCGGACAAGCCGCGTTGTTTCGATTGTTTCCGACCTGCAAAATATTGTAAAAAAATGGAAAAAACCAGTATAAAAATGGGCAAAAAAATTCGCAGAGTTCTTCCCTCTGCGAAAAATGCCGCATTCTCAGCACTTTCCGCAGTGATTGACTATTTTTATGACGGCGATAACACCCCCTGAAACACGAGCTTGTCCATATTGCTTCGCTTCAGCTCCATTGACGGATGGACATACCTCTCGAGCGTTATTCTCGGACTTGAGTGTCCCAGCACCTCGCTGAGTGACTTAATCTCAAAGCCGGCCTCCACGCACCGTGTTGCGAAGGTATGGCGCAGAACGTGGAAATGGACATCCTTCAGCCCGCAGGCATCCGTGTAGGTCTTCAGTCTGTACTGAAGCACTCTCGGCTCGATGTAGTTACGGCTGCCCGTCAGCACATACGCGCCGCCGTCACGCACGGCAAAGCGGCGGCAGAGTGCAAGCGTTTGCTCTGTCATGGGTATCACGCAGTTGGACGTACTGCTTTTGGTGTCGCTTATAACCACGTGCGTTCCGCCGTTTTCCATATCACGAAGCCTTTGCATCGTTGCGCTGACGCTTATAATTCCTGCGCTGAGCGAAATATCCTTCCACCGCAGCGCACACACCTCGCCGATGCGCAAGCCCGTCATCAACGCAAGCAGAACTCCGAAGCGGCACTCGTCCATATCGGTACATAAATACTCCACGAACTGCCTCTGCTCCTCAGGAGATAGCACCCTTATATCCGAGTGCTTTTCCTTTGGAAACACAATGTCCACGCTTTGCAGCTTACCGTTATACTGCCTGCGTGCGTATTCAAGCACCGAGCTGAGCACCGTGAGAATATCCCTCACGGTTTTCGGTGCAAGCTTCAGGGTGTGCAGTGCCTCGTACGAAAACTGCTCCACCGCAACGGAAGTAAGCTCCTCCACAGGCAGCTCGCCGAGCTTTGGCTTTATGTGCTTCTCGATTATTCCCGTATACTTTACGAGGGTGGACTCTTTGACTTTGCTGCGGCTCATGGTCAGCCACTCATCGCAGAATGAGCCGAGGCTTCTGACTGCGGGGGCATGAGTCTCCGCTTTGTCAATGCTTGCCTGCTTTTTTTAATTGGACTATTGCTTTATTCTGAAAATAATGTTAAAATGGCTTTCGCAGAGGGAAGAAATCTGCGAATTATTGCTGCGCAAAGAAGTCAGTATAGCTTATGTCCGAACCTATATAACTATACATATTAATAGTAAACGATTATCAGCGAACAAAAAACGGTAATTTAAATGAAAAAAGCATGGAATATTTTTACGAGTGTGCTTGTGGCAATTGTAGTCATCATCGCCGCCCTGCTTGTCGGGGCGAGAGTAATCGGACTGCAGGTGTTCACGGTGCTCTCAGGCTCGATGGAGCCTACTTACCACACGGGCGCACTTATCTACGTCAAAGAGGTTGACCCGTCCGAGGTCAAGGTCGGCGACCCGATAACCTTCGTTCTTAACGAGGACCTCGTTATCGCCACGCACAGAGTAATTGAGATTGACGAGGCAAACAGCCACTTCTACACGAAGGGCGATGCAAACGAATACCCCGATGCAAGCCCCGTACATTTTAATAATTTAATCGGCGAGCCGATTTTCACGATTCCTTACCTCGGCTATCTGGCGGCGTATATCCAGAGCCCGCCGGGAATGTATTACGCAATCGGCTTCGGCGTGGTGTTGCTTGCGGCGGTGTTCCTGCCCGGACTTCTTGATGACGAAAAGAAGGAAAAGCCCGCAAAGCAGACCGAGGAAGCAAAAAACTGATTAAAACAGGCAAGGCCCTATTTTAATAATAAAAAATTTTACTTGGAGGAAGAAAATGAAGAAAAAGCTTATGACAGTTCTGGCAATCGTTCTTGTTATTGCCATGTCAGTTGCAGGTACATACGCATACCTGACATCCAAGGCTGAGGTTAAAAACACCTTTACAGTCGGTAACATTGCAATCACCCTCGATGAGGCAAAGGTTGACGAATACGGCGTTGCAGTTGCAGGTGCTGACCGTGTTGATGCAAACACCTACAAGCTCATCCCCGGCCACAGCTACACCAAGGACCCCACCGTACACTTTGCAGCAGGCAGCGAAGCATCCTACCTGTTCGTTAAGGTTGTTGACCAGATTTCCGCAATCGAAGCAGATGCCACAGTTGCAGCTCAGATAGCAGCAAACGGCTGGACAAAGCTTGATGGCGTGGACAATGTTTACTGCAAGTCCGTTCCCGCAAACACCGGCGATGCAGCAGTTGATTACGCAGTATTCGGCAGCTTCAAGCTCACCGACAATGCAGCAGTTGCAAGTTACGCAGATAAGACCATAACCGTAACCGCATACGCAGTACAGGCTGATGGCTTTGGCACCGCTTCCGCAGCATGGAGCGCAACTTTCGGCGCATAATTTCAGCAGTTAATTAAACTGAAAATAAAACAATTATTCGAAAGGAAAAGCACAATGAAGAAGAAAATTCTCTCCATCGCACTCGTAGTAGCAATGGTAGCAATCCTGGCAGCAGGCTCCTTTGCTTACTTCACCGACAAGGACTCCGCAGACAACACCTTTACCGCAGGCGGCGTAAAGATCGACCTCATCGAGCAGCAGCGCAACGCCGCAGGCACCAAACTTGAACCCTTTGAGCAGGACAAGGTTCTGATGCCCATCGTTGGCTCCGCACAGGGCGAGAAGGACAAACTCGGTCAGCCCGTAGCAAAGAACTATGTTGACAAGATCGTTACCGTCAAGAACAACGGCAAGTCCGATGCATATGTCCGTGCATACTTCGCAATCCCCGCAGCACTTGATGACGGCTACGAAAACTACAATGCAGGTGCAAACATCCTCCACTTCAACTTCGGCAATGCCAACGGCGCAACCACTTACGGCAACCAGTGGAATTGGATGCACAATGGCAAGTGGAACTACTTTGAAACCACCATCGATAGTGTAGCTTACAATGTATACTACGCTGATTACCACACCACCCTTGAAGCAGGTGCAACCACCGAGCAGTTCATTTCCGGCGTTTACCTTGACAAGAATGTAGACATGAAGGACGGCCAGTACATTGATACTCGCTTCCCCGGCGCTGACCTCTCCATCCTCAACGGCACTGTAAAGTGCCCCGTATTTGCAGTTGCAGTACAGGCTGACGGCTTTGCTTCTGTTGATGAGGCAGTTACCGCAGCTTTCGGCAATCATTACGACCCGTTCAACAATGCAACCAACGCTGCAAACTGGCAGTAATCCTGTAAGATTCCCTCTTACATACCCACAATTAAATTGATATAGAAAAATCTTTCTATATACACTATTTCCTTACAAACCCTGCGGCCTTTTGGCCGCAGGGCGTAGGTGAATATCGGGGTTTACACGGTATTGACCTATGCTAATAGATTTTAGAAGTTCATAAAAGGAGGGCTTTTATGAAAAAGAGAATTGTTACGCTTGCATTAATCGTTGCGTTGATTGCCGTTGCGGCTGTGGGCTCAAGCGCCTACTTCACCGCACAGTCAAAGGAAACGAACGTTATAACGGCAGGCAACGTGAAAATTGACCTCATCGAGATGCAGCTTCCCGCAGACGGCGGCGAGCCCGTTCCGTTCGAGAATGTTGACGGCGTTATGCCGGGTGCATCCGTGTCCAAAATCGTCACGGTGAAGAACACCGGCGATAATGCGGCGTGGGTGCGTGTGTCCGTCGCCAAGGCAATCGAGCTCAGAGAAGGCGTTGCGGGCGAAGCAGACCTATCCCTTGTGAGCTTCGACGTAAACCGTGAGTACTGGACGGAGCAGGACGGCTACTACTATTACAACGCCCGGCTCGAGCCCGGCGCAGAGACCGAGCCGCTGTTCACGGCGGTGAGCTTTGCCGCCGAAATGGGCAATATGTATCAGGAAAGCACCGCAACCGTCAGCGTGAGCGCACAGGCAACGCAGGTCGTGCATAACGGCGGCAGCGCACTTGAAGCGGCAGGCTGGCCCGCAGAAACGGAGGCATAAGGTATGAAGAAAAGAATATTAACCTTACTGCTGTGCCTTGTCATGCTCTTCTCCTGCGTCGGCGCAGGAATTGATGCCATCACAGACGATAGCGAGACCGTACCCTTTGCAGACGAGACACCCGTTGCACCTGTTGGCGATACTAACGCCGCAGATGCCGAGGCAACTCCCGCCCCCGAGGCAACGCCGATTGCCGCCGCCCCCGTCGAGAACAATGCGGAGCTTCCGCTGTTCGACCGCCTCATGGCATGCACGACTGCAGAGCAGTTTAAGGCAGTTGCCGAAGCGGCAGGCGAGGATGCGGTAAACGCACTTTCCGAAAGTGAGCTTGCGGCACTTGAAAAGCATTACGGCGAGATTTACGTTCCCGTAATGCCCGAAACGGTTGTTTTCACCGATGCAGGCCCGTTTATGCCCGCTGTCAGCGTGGCATCAAGAGCACGCATGATGCTGAAGGCCGCACCCGCGTCCGAAAGAGCAACGGATAACGGCCTCGTAACAAGCAAGACGGCAACAAAGCTGCCTGACGGCAATTACAAAATCACCATCGAAGCCTACGCAACAGGCGAGGTTAAAACCGAGACCTCAACAACCCCCGTTGATATTGTCCTCGTCCTCGACCAGTCACGCTCAATGGCATATAACTTTAATGGCGATTCAACGAGCACCAACAGCGCACGCAGACAGTATGCAATGAAGCAGGCTGTAAATAGCTTTATCAGCGCTGTTGCAGGTAAGTATGTTTCATCAAAGTCTGACCATCGTATGGCGATTGTAACCTTTGGCTCAGGCGCTAAAACATTGCAGGGCTGGACATTTGTTAATGACGCAGGAAAGTCAACCTTGCAGGGCAAAATCGATCGTCTGCCCGATCAGCCGTCAGGCGCAACCAATGTTGCGGCAGGTATGACGCAGGCAGAATACCTGATGGGAAGCGGATATAACTACAATGGAGCAAATACACAGCGCCATAAGGTTGTAATCATGTTTACGGATGGCGTACCCACAACCAGCACAGAATTTGATAAGAGTGTAGCTAATGATGCTCTTAATTCGGCAAAAAACCTAAAGGACAAAGGTGCTACAATCTATTCTGTTGGTATTTTTAATGGAGCAGAACCCTCTGAACTATATGGAGAAAAATGGGAATATACTATCTATTCTGATATTATCTGCAGCGGAAATGTCGGCTCCTATTGGGGCGGCTCATGGCTTTCGAGTATAAGAGGAAAAAATGACTTTGACAGTCTTGATGTACCTGCAGTAAATAGATTTCTAAATTATGTTTCCAACAACTTTGCAAGTGCAGATGAAATAGGCATAACAAAAGCGAACTATAATCCAGGAAATCATTTATGGGCTGGTGGTACAGGTTGGAGAATAGATGGAAACTTCCCTCGCACAGCAAGCAACTATTACTTGACAGCAGATAATGCAGACAGCCTGAACAAAATCTTTACCCAAATCAGCGAGAACATCGGCAGCACAAATGTAACCCTTGACAGCAAGGCAGTTGTTCGTGATGTTGTCACAGAGTATTTTGAGATGCCCGCAAACACAAGCGACATAAGCGTAAAAACCTATGATTGCAATAGCTACAACAAAACTACGGGCGAAGCTACATGGAAAAACGAAAAGGCTCTCAGCAATGCGGTAAGCATTGACGGCAACACGGTTGATGTTACGGGCTTTGATTTCAAGGCAAACTATGTCCGTGATAAAGCCACCGATGACGGCAACGGACTCGGCAAGAAGCTTGTAATCGAGTTCACCGTTACGCCCAAGGACGGCTTTGCAGGCGGCAACAATGTGCCGACAAACGAAAGTGAGTCCGGCATTTACGAAAACAAGGACGCCGCAACGCCCGTCGACACCTTTGAAATCCCGACCGTAAACGTTCCCGTAATCGCACCTGCGCTCACCGCAAAGGACAGCAACATCTACTATGACGGAAGCGTTCCCACAGCAAAGGCAATGTGCAATAGCTACGACACGAATTCCTATCTCTTCGACTTCGTAAACGTAAGCTATGACCTCGATAAGGCAGTCAGCAACACGGCAGACGGCAGTTACACCGTAACCGCAACCGTCGAGCCAAAGGAAAAAGCATCTTCAACATCTGTCGGAAGCGAAGCCACCGCAAAGACTGCAAGCGCAAGCGCAAAGGTCAATGTGTTCAAACCCGAGATTACCTTCAACGACAGCGCAATAGACCTCGGCGACACCGCAAATTACACGGATAACGGCGGCACCGTCGTATGGAAGCACGGCGCAACAAGCGCAGAGACCGTCACAATGACGGGCAGCGCACCCACGCTCACCTTCTCCTACGACCCCATTGCAGACGCATTCAAGGTTGACACCTACGTCAACGTCAACGTAAAGAACGGCGATAAGGACATCACAAACGCAGTGACCTTCAAGCACGACACCTGCAATTTTGATAAGTGCAGCTTTGATGCAGGCAAGGGCGAATTTATCGTACATATCAAGACCTTCGACCTGACCATCAGCAAGAAGGGCTGGGACACCGTCGATGAAAATCAGTCCTTCGTATTCCGCATCGTCTGCGCCGACAAGGGCGTTGACATGCAGGTAACAGTCATCGGCAACGGCAGCGTAACCGTAAAGGGTCTGCCCGTCGGCACCTACAAAATCACCGAGGACACCGCATGGGCATGGAGATACAATCTGCAGGGCGTGGCCTCTGACGGCACGGGTACGATTGCAGGCATTACAGACGGCTGCACCTACACCCCCAACGGCACAAATAACAGCATCGTATTCACAAACAGCCGAATTCAGTATAACTGGCTTTCCTTTGTGAACTACGTAAAGAACGTATTCGGCATGAAAGACGCATAAGGGGAGGGACGAAATATGAAATTTTACAGCGGCAGCGGCCGCCATGCCAAGAAAAAGGGCATAAGTTCAATTATCGCCCTTGCCCTGATTATCTGCGTTGCTGTCGGCGGCACGATTGCGTTCATCGTTGACAGAACAAACTCGGTTAAAAATACCTTCACCCCCGGTGAGGTGAAGATCGACATTACGGAAAAGTTCGACGGAAAAGAAAAAAGCAGCATCAAGGTTGAGAACACGGGCAACACTCCCGCATACATAAGAGTAAACCTCGTGACTTATATGACCGACGAGGACGGCAACCCCACCGCAGACAAAGCGCCCGCCCTTTCGTTTGCACTTAACACCAATGACTGGGTCAAAATCGGCGACTATTACTACTGCAAAAATCCCGTTGCGGCAGGCGAGACTTCTCCCGAACTGCTTGCGGGAGGAAGCAGCATAACGCTTGTCAAGGGTCAGGTAGTCGACGTTCTTGCAGAGGGCATCCAGTCTACGCCGAGCAATGCCGTAGAGCAGGCATGGGGCGTCAGCCTTGACGGCGGCGCAATTAAGGGGGCATGAGCATGAAGAAAAGATTTTTTGCACTGATTGCGGCTCTGGTTTTCTGCCTCAGCCTTGCTCCTGCCGCACTTGCGGATTCCTCCGTTACATATAAGGGTCAGGCGGATAAATTCGTTTTCGCACCCGGAAGTGAATACTCGTTAACCGACCTTTTTGAAAACTTCAAGGGCGTTATGCCCGGCGATAATCTGACGCAGCAGATTGATGTGCGCAACTCCGCCGACAAGAATGTCAAGGTGAAGATTTATATGCGCGCACTCGGCGCACAGCCCGGCTCTGAGGAATTTCTGAGCCAGATGACGCTGAACGTTAGGGAAAACGGCGGGTCCGTGCTATTTGACGCTCCTGCTGATGAAACCGCACAGCTTGGTGATTGGGTTTGCCTCGGCACTTTCTACTCCGGTGCTGAGGTGACCCTTGACGTCACGCTCAATGTTCCCATTACGATGGACAACGATTTTCAGGAAGCGATAGGCTATCTTGACTGGGAGTTTGCCGTTGAGGAGTTCCCCGTTGAGTCCGATGACCCCAAGACGGGCGATGAGACCCCCGTTGAGCTTTACATCGGCATCTTCGCAGTGAGCGTTGTTGTTATCGGCGCACTTTTGCTGACGAACAGAAAAAAGGAAGAACAATAATGAATCAGAAATGCCCGTAATTATGCGGGCATTTTTGGGATATTCGGATTGATATGAAATTTTTTAATAAAACCACGAAAATTGACGTAATGCCGACGGAGGCGGGCTTTGAGAGGTGCGCCGCCTGCGGAAGAGTAACGGACGTGCAGGCTGATATGCCGATTGAGCTGCGCTGCGGCTATATCGAGGGTGCGGGTCAGCTATGTCAGGCCTGCCACGCCGAACTTTACGGCAAATGAGAAAGCTTGTACGAGTGCTTGCGTGGATAGTCGCCGTCGCTGCGCTGTGCTTTGCAGCATTTAAGCTGTATGCCTATTTTTCCGAGACAAAGGAAGGCGATGACAGCGTTGAAAAGCTGCGTGAGCTTGCCCTCAGCGAGGGTGAGGGTGCGCCGATTTCCGTGGATTTCAAGGCTCTCCAAAGCGAGAATCCCGACATTATCGGGTGGCTGTACTGCGAGGGTACGCCGATAAATTACCCCATCGTGCAGGCGGAGGACAACAGCTACTATCTGCGCCGCCTGACCGACGGCAGCTACAACGCAAACGGCACGCTGTTTCTCGACTATCGCTGTTCAAGTGATTTCACGGATTTTAACTGCGTTGTGTACGGACATCGTATGAAATCAAAGGCGATGTTCGGCACCTTGCCGGAATACGCAGAGCAGTCATATTTCGAGGCGCACCCCGTAATGTATCTCCTGACACCGCAGGCTGATTACAAGGTAATGCTTGCGGCAGGCTTTATGACTCGTGCCGATTCCGATAATTACGATCCTATGGATGACAGCGATACCAGACAGGCATTTATCGATTACGCCACTGCAAACTCGCTGTTTAAAAGCGATGTTGAATGCACGGTGAACGACAGTTTACTCTGCCTTTCAACATGCTCATACGAATACGAAAATGCACGACTTATGATAATAGGCAAGCTCCAACGGCTTGCGGACGATTAAAGGATATTTAGATGGAACATCTTTCGCTGGCAGACTATTGCGCCACGGCTCACAGCGAGCTGACAGAGCAATGGGATGAAGATAAAAACGGTCTGCTTACCCCCGAAACCGTTACGGCGGGCGCACGCCGCAAGGTGTGGTGGCACTGTGAGTACGGACACTCGTGGCAGGCATCGGTTTTTTCACGCACGGGAGGAACGGGCTGCCCCGTGTGCGCAGGCAAGGTGGTTGAAAAGGGGCAGAACGACCTCGCAACGACCAATCCGAAGCTCGCCGCACAATGGGACAGCAGAAAAAACGGGTCCTTGTCCGCAATCAGGGCAGATATGGGTGCGATTATCTATTCTGGACAGAGCCGGATAGCCATGATAGTAGCATCCGCATTTAGGGCATTTCTTCATTTTGTTATTTCCTTTCAACTTTTATGATTTCATCAAGCAGAACATTCTGCACCGTAGAAGCTGCTCATTTTCTCCATGCTTTGTCTCTTGTGATCAGGCAAGGCATGAGCATATAGATTCAAGGTTGTTGACGCCTGAGCATGACCTAGAATAGATGAGAGAACTTTGATGTCCATACCTGCTTCTAAAGCTCTGGTGGCAAATGTATGGCGCAGAGCATGGAAGTTAATGTTCGGAAGGTCTGCTGCTTTCAGAGTACGTTTAAAAAGATCTTCATAGGTACGAGGCTCATATACAATACCTGCCGGAGTAGAGAACACCGGTGTTGAGGATGTCAGCTGAAGGCCTTGCTTGCAGAGCATTTCTTGTTGCCTGTCATGGTAAGTCATAAGGTCGTTCCAGACTTGCGGGAATAACGGAATTACGCGTCTTGCGGTTGCTGACTTGGGAGATCTGGTTACAATCTCGGTTGTTGGAATGCCATCGCTTTTTGATATCAGCTTACCTGACTCATCTACTTTTTGAAGACGGCCAACGGTACGACGAATACAGCTTGTATGATGAGTAAAATCAACATCATTCCATTGAAGGCCAAGCAATTCGCAGAGTCTGATACCGGTACTGAGCGTGAAGATTATTCCGAATGCTGCTATTGTGCGGGATTCCCAGACGGCCATATGGAGAGCTTTTTGTTCGGCTGGGTTTAATACTGTTATTTCTTTTTTTGGTGACCGGGGGCAGTCTGACGCCTTGTAGAGGGTTACGTGGGAGGTATCCGTTGGTTATAGCTTGCTCAAGACAGATATGAAGCATATTGTAAATGTTACGCAGCGACTTTGTCGAAAGAGATTTCTTCTTCTGGTTGAAGAAACGCTGTAGCTGTTCTATAGATAATGCAGAAAGACTAACTATTAAAAGTCAAGCCTAAAAATGTCAGATAGGCAAAAAGTATAGATGGCTCAAAAAGGGTATAACAAAGCTGGCGTCCGGATGGACACCTAGCGGAGCATATGTGAGAAATGCGGTTATGCAGCACGGTATGCTTGCCCGGATTTCTCCATGGCATAGATCAACCGCACAAGTTTCTTAACCGCATGAGAGATCGCAACATTGTAGTGTTTGCCCTCCGTACGCTTTTTGGCAAGATAGGCCGCAAAGTTTGGATCCCAAAGGCAAACATACTTCGCGGCATTGAAAAGAGCATAGCGTAAATATCTGGAGCCTCGTTTCTCCATGTGAGAGTAAGCGCCGGATAGAGAAAGCTGCCCGGATTGGTAAGTAGATGGTGACATCCCGGCATAAGCAAGAATCTTGTCGGGTGAATCAAACCGAGAAAAGTCACCAATTTCCGCAATAATCATGTTGAAGGCTGATGCACTCGCAGCCATCGATGCCGCAGTTGACGGCGACACCTCAGCAAATGTTGCTGCAGTAGCAGCCGAAGCAAAGGCAGCTATCGAAGCGGCAAGCGGAATCGAAGCGGCAAGCGGAATCGAAGCTGTAGCAGCAGCAAAGCAGACAGGCGAAGACAATATCGCAGCGGTCAAGGCAGCGAACGCCGAAGCATTACTCCGTGAGGCAAAGGATTCAGCAATTGCAGAGCTCCGTGCATACGCAGAGGAAAAGGGCATTAAGGACACCTCTGTTGTGGAGAAGGCTGTTGCAGAAATCGAGAATGCAGGCAGTATTGATGCTATTAACATCGCACTTGCCAACGGCAAGACTGCAGTTAATAATCAGTACGATTCTGAGAATGCTCCCCAAGAACCCACCAATTGTCCCTTCATCAATTTTGTTATTAAGCTTTTCAAATCCCTCATAAACATCGGCCACAAGTAATTGACCGATTTCGTCACGTGAAATTCGTTCAAAGAGCGTTATAATATGTTAAAAACCCTAACGGCATAGTAGCTTTTGCGGCTATGCCGTTTTCACGGTCAGATGTTTCGCTAAAATCAAGGCGCCGGAGGAAAAGCGACGGGCCATCACGACCAGACCGGAGCTGGTTTTTGCATTTTTGTGGCAAGAAGATTACGCACCATTGGTACAAATACAGCAAAACATTTGCATTGAAAATATGCCTGTGCAACCGTACCCCTTGATTTGCAACCGTGGGTGTCCATTTGCAACCGTGCCACCTCATTTGCAACCGGAGTAGGAAATTCTATCAATTTATGATTTCCTTTCCATAGAAACTGCACTATTCAGTGCAGTTTCTTTTGCTTTATGCGGTTTTTTGCCCTGATAAGTTACGAAAAAGCCCGATGAGTACCCTAACATACCCTAACGAGGCCGAAATACAGCAGCTTTTAAGCAACTTTTTGACTGCTTTCAGGCTGCTTTTTTATTGGTTCATAATAACTTTCATGTAACTTTCCATCCTGTCGGCACTTGCTTTTTTCATTTCCTCTGTGCAATGGCCGTAAACATCAGTTGTGCTGAGCGAATCTTGACAATTGAGAAAAATAATGCTACTGTAATATCTAAAGTTTTAGATGGAGCAGCAAAACAACATGATAGAGTACAAAAGCTTAAACGACCTTGTTTATGAGGAAATCAGAGATAGGATAGTTTCGAGCCGCTACCATCCCGGCCAAAAGCTGGACGTGGATCAAATCGCGGCAGAGCTGAAGGTCAGCAGAACACCGGTCACAAATTCGCTCAAAACGCTTGAGAAAGAAGGATATGTGACGATACTTCAGCGCAGCGGCAGCTATGTGCGCAAGTATTCCAAAGAGGAGATCGAAGCGCTGTTTGACTTCCGTGAGGCGCTTGAAGTCGTCGTTATAAAAAGGGCAATAAAAAACGCAGCGGCGTTGGACATGAGACAGTTTATATGCGCATTCAGGGAAAGCCTTGAGAATTTGAGCACCGAATCATTGGCCGATAAAATGCGGATTGCCGACGATGTTCAGCAGAAATTCCACGCGTATCTATGGGAGCAGTGCCCGGATATAATATATAACGAGATTCGAAACGTTATGCTGCTTACGCGCCAGATAACCGTACGGCACATTAATTTCTGTACGAAGAGAGATAATGCACTTGAAATCGCAAGGAACGAGGTTATGGTCCATATAGCCATCGCCGAGGCGATAGAGCGCGGAGATGAAACGCGTGCACTCGAGGGGATTCGCGAGGATATTTCTGGCACAAAGGACGATATTCTCAAAAACTTTGAGGCGATTGAAGAGCAAGAGGTCATTTTTTGAGCATGCTTTGCCATAAAAATCACATATTTGTTGAGCTTTTACATAATCTTACCCTCACTTTTGTTTAGAATGTGTATTGCGAAAGTGAGGGCTTTTTGATATTATAAACTAAAATTTCAGATTTTAAATTTCAGTGAAGCGAAAATTATATAAAAAAGGAGAAATCGGATGGAACAGAACAGCAGCAATGTATTCACGAAATCGCTGTCCAAGACCTACAAAAAGATCACCCATGCCGATGGGGTCTATTTGTACGACGAGGATGGCCGCCGCTACATGGACTTCGGCGCCGGACTTGCGGTGACGAACATCGGAAACGGCGTTAAGGAGGTCTGCGACGCAATAGCAAAGCAGGCCTACGAGGTGACCTACCTCAACGGCGGTGCGTTTACCAGTCAGGCGCGAGAAGAGCTTGCCTCTAATATCATAAAACTCGCTCCGAAGGGTATGGAGAGAGTGTTCTTCTGCAGCGGCGGTTCCGAAGCCGTTGAATCTATGGCAAAGATCGCTCGGCAATACCAGATAGAAATGGGCCGTCCGAGCAAGTACAAGATCATTTCCAGATGGCAGAGTTATCATGGCAATACATTTGGTACACTGTCGCTTGGCGGACGTCCGTCGTGGCGCAGCAGATACGAAAATCTGCTGCTGCACATGCCGCACATCGCTCAGTGCAATTGCTACAGATGTCCTTACGGCCTTGAAAGATGCAATTGTAGTGTTCCCTGTGCCGAGGAGCTTGAGAGAGTGATAAAATACGAGGGCGCTGAGTCCGTGGCGGCATTCGTGCTTGAACCTGTTACCGGAACGACCGCAACTGCGACGGTGCCTCCGGTCGAATACATGAAGCGCATCCGTGAGATATGCGATAAATATGATGTGCTCATGTGCTGTGACGAAGTCATAACGGGGCTTGGCAGAACCGGCAAAAACTTTGCCATCGATCACTTCGGCGTAGTACCCGATCTTATCTCTATTGCAAAGGGACTCGGCGGCGGCTACGCTCCCATCGGCGCAGTCATTGCTCACAAGAAGGTCGTAGATGCGATAGCAAACGGCTCCGGCATACTTGAGCACAGCTATACATTTGCCGGAATGCCCATAGCCACGGCGGGCGCTAATGCAGTCGTTAAGTACATAATAGAAAATGACGTTGTGGGCATGTCCGCCAAAAATGGAGAGGCGCTTCTAAAAAAGCTCAAGGACGCCCTGGGTGATATCCCGGCTGTCGGCGATATCCGCGGTATAGGAATGCTTGCAGGCGTTGAACTCGTTTCCGATCGCGAGAGTAAGGCTCCCTTTGATCCCAAACTCGGTATTGCCGGAAAGATCGCGGCATATTGCCTCGATAAGGGGCTTCTGGTGCTGTCCGGTGTTACGGGAACGGCAGACGGAATCATTGGTGACGCGCTTCAGATATCCCCTGCGCTGACAATGACGCCCGAAGAAATGGATGTTGCCGTTGCGATACTCAGGGAAGCAATCATTTCCGTGACGGGTGCCTGAGCATCGGAGGCAGAGTATGAAAAGTAAAATTCAGAAATTTGAATTGTGGCTCGGCGGTGTGGTCCTGATCCTTATGGTCCTGGTCGTTGTGCTTCAGGTCATATTCCGTTATTTCGGGAATCCGCTGTCGTGGCCTGAAGAAGTCGCGCGCTGGACGATGATTTGGGTCACGTTTGCCGGAGCGAGTTATGCTTTCAAAAACGGCGGGCTTATAAGGGTAGAGTTTTTTGTGAACAAATACTTCAAGCCCGGCGCACAGAAGGTCATAAACATCATAGACATGGCACTGCTGGCCGTTACGTTCGGATATCTGCTTTATTCATCAGTTCTTTACATGATGCTGACGATCAAAAAGCATCAGGCGTACAACGTAACGCAGATGCCTTACGCGGCAATCGTTGCTGCACTTGCGCTCAGCGGTGTGCTGTGCGTGATATTCTCGGCAAAGCAGATAGTTGATATTGCAAGGCTTCAAAAGGACGGCGCAAACGGAAAGGAGGAGATCAAATGACTCCGTTAGTAACAACGATAGTTCTGTTCGGACTGCTGCTGGTCCTGCTTTTCCTGGGTGCGCCTCTCATAGTCTGCATCGGACTGCCGACGGCGGCCGTGATGCTGCTGAGCGGAATGCCGGTCGCAACATTTGCACAGCGCATGTTCGCTTTGCCATATAAGCATCCAGTCTGCAAGTGTCATTGATGATACTGCCTGCGGCTGGCTAATATCTTGAACGGCAAATACTATTTCATCTGCAACGGCCTGCTCTGCCTCTTTCATCTTTGCTATAAGCTCTGCTTGAGTTTTTGCCGTTAATGTCTTCTGCTGCTTTCCGTTATAGTTGGATACAATAGTAACTCGGCCTTGGAAAAGCGTGCTTGCCGAGGAGCTTATATTCAGAGCAGAAATTGACAAGCTAAAAAAAGAGATTGTCGATGAAGTGCTGGAATCAATTAGGGCATCAGCTGATATGAAGCAAATTCTGAGCCAGATTAATGAACTAAACCAAGCTATAGATAAACTCGGTAAATAATTAAATGAGGCAAGGGCAGTCTGTGCCCTTGCCTCATACATCCAATAGAAAGGAGAAAAATAATCAGTGCCTAATACGGTACCCAATCAACGACTTATTTCAATTCACAGAGAACGCGCCACGTCAGACTTTCTCGGAATAAAAAACAGTCACTGGCAAGCGGCAGCATGCGATCTCGGTGCACACGCACTTATGCTGTATTTGTATATTGCTTCAAATGCAAACGGCTTCACACTTGCTTTATCACCTACGGCCATACGTCAGGCAATAGGAATGCCGCAGTCAACATACCGCGATCAATTCGTTAAACTGGTAAATAGGGGCTACCTTGTGCGGCGAGGCGATAGTAACACCTACGACTTTTATGAAACGTCGTAGCACGCCATGCGTAAAGAAAGTGACAGCACGGTTAACGGCTATGATTTTACGAATGCCGATGTGAGTACACCGCAAACCGTATATGATAAAACGGCCAATAGCAGAGAAATAAATATAGATAATATAAATATTATATAGCCCATTCAAACTACAGTGATGAGGATTTACTAAGGGTTATAACGCTTAGAAAGTCTGCTAAAGATAACTCAACATGTGCCTTTCTACATGCTTTTGGCGTACCCTAACCGGCGTGATATTAGTGGGTTAATACTGCGCTTTTCGCATATAATTTTGATTCTTGACGTGCTCAAAAATGGTAAAACACGAGTCGAAAACTGATAAGCAAAGCAGCCTTAAAGCCTTGATTTATCAAGGCTTTTTGCCGATGAAAATGGACGATTGGCGCAGCTGGTAGCGCATCCGCTTGACGTGCGGGAGGTCACAAGTTCGAGTCTTGTATCGTCCGCCATAGTTGATCCCGAAGCTTTTGGGCTTCGGGATTTTCTTTTGTATTGACCACGCGGACTTTTAAACAAAAATTAAAATATGTCGAGCAAAAAATAATACTTTGTTTAACTGCAAGTTGTCCCCGATTAAAAGCCTCCGGTTCAACTCTCATCAGTTTAAGAATAAACGCTCACACATGATTTTACCCCCGGCGGGATCCGCCGGGGGTTAAATCGTCTCTATTTCTTTGTGTGCTGCGCGTTATCTGCCGAGCAGGTGCGCGGACGCTGCCATAATGGTGTCAAACGCTTCGTCCATACGCCTTTTGGTCTTGCGCAGGAAACGATAGGGCGCCTCCGAACCCCAGTCGCTGCCGATGGCGCAGATAAGGCCGCTTCCGATCAGCGGAAGATAGGCGCGAATCTGTTTTTTGTGGTGAATCTCCTCGAGATCGAGCATGACGTGGACGCCGAGCTGCTGGAGCTTATCGCTGTTTTTGAGCACATCCTCGCTCGCGTCGGCAAGGATGACGTTCATGCACAGCCTTCCCGTGAGCCTGCGCAGCACGGCCTCGGTGGTGTCATCCCATGTTGTGTCCCTCATGTTCAGGATAAAGCACCTGTCGCCGAAGCAGAGCTTATCCAGCCCGTCGGCTGTCAGAAGCTTGGGACTGAATTTGATCATCGCGGCCGTCATGACCTCGGGAAGCTCATCGTTCATGAGGCTGCCGAGGATATCCTCGCTCTGGCGGCGGCGGTCAAGAAATTCCTCGACGCTGCACTCGTCGGGATCGTAAACGGGCGCGGCGACGATCAGATCGACCCCGGCATCCTTCGCCGCCATAAGGCGGCGAATAGTGTCGATCCGGTTTTTGCAGGTTTTGTCCATGCCGGGCATAACATGCGCTTTAAAATCGATGATCATAGCATAATCTCACTCTTTCTTTTACTTGATTCAATTAAGCGGTTCAGACCAAGGCAGGGATAGTACAGCGCAAGTCCGAGAACGATCGAACCGACGCATATACACAGGAGGACAACAATGTTGTGCAGATACACATCGCCGTACATACCTCCGATGGTCTCGCGCATTGCGTTCATTGCATATTTAAACGGCATGAAGTCATACATCTTGCGGAATATCTCCGGCAGCACCTCGACGGGATACGTTCCGCCGGAGCCGCCGACCTGCAAGACCATGACGATAACGGAGATCGCCATGCCGATGTTATCAAGCGCAAAAACAAGCGCGTAGTTTATGAGTGAGAAGCAAAGTCCCGTCACCACGGACGCGAGTATAAACCGCCACGGTGCGACGCACTGGATCTGGACATAGAACAGATCGCCGAGCGATACTATGATCGCCTGACCGATTGCTACGAGGAAGAACAGACCGTATCTGCCGAAAAATCTTTCGTGCAGACGCAGATTTGCCGGCTCATGCTCCTTGCGGATCTTGACCTTGAGGAACACGGCGCTCAGCAGCGCGCCGACCCACTGGGCAAGCACGGTGTAGAACGGAGCCATTGCCGAGCCGTAGGTTTTGATGTCGAATTTAATGACGGTGTCCATCTTTATGGGCGAGGCGAGATAATTGCCGACAAGGTCGCCCTCGCTCTCGAGAGTGTCCGTGACCTCTGCCAGCAGGTTGCTGCCTGCAAGGGCGGATACGAACTCGGAAACGACCTTCAGCTCGGCCTGCGCGCCCTCAATGGCCTTCTGCGTGTCAACAAAGCCGGTCTGCATCGTTCCGATGGAGCCGAGGTAGGAGTTGAGCGTTCCGCTGAGCGCGCTCGTTGAGCTTTGCAGCTTTCCGAGAACGGAGCTGACGGACGACGATGCGCCCTGAGCCTTGTTCAGCGCCTCGTGCAGCTTCGGCGAAAGCTCGCCGCTGACGCTTGCCGAGAGATTGCTGATCGTCTCGCGTGCGGAGGTGATCTGGTCGATGAGCGCGGCCTGCTGCTCGCGGATGCCGGCCCAGCTGTCGTCGTTTGCCTCCTTGAGGCTCGACAGAGCGGAGCTGAGGGCTTTGAGCTTTGCGGCAAGCGCGTTCATCTGAGCTGCCGCGGCGTCAAAGCCGATGGACGTGAACGACTGCGCCATATCGCTGCAATTGGTGCTGAACGCATCGAGCATGGCGACGTCGGCCGCAAGGCCGGTGGAAACGTAGTCGTTATAGCGGTTTATGTCGGAAAAAGCGTCTTCGAGGCTTGCCTGAATGGCTGCGAGGTTGGAGTCTGCCTGCGCAAGCGCGGTGGTCACGCTCTGCACCGTTGTGTCGATGCGGTTATTTATCGTTGCCGCGTCGTCGCCTGTTTTGTCCAGCAGAGCCTTTGATTGCTCAAGGCTTGCCGAGGTGCTGTTGCACAGCTTCACCGAAACGTTTATAAGATTTCGCGCGGAGTTTGTCAGCCCGTTTGCCGCGCTCAAAGCCGCGCAGCAGTCGGAAAGCTTGGCGCTCAGGTCGTTTATGTCCTTGCTCAGATCGTTGAGAAGATCCTCGGCCGAGATGCCGTTTGCGTTGGCAACGGAGATCAGCGACGCGATATCGTCGGATATCGTCTGAACGAAGGTGGCGTTTACCTGCTCCTGAACGGCAGTCTTTGCCTTGCCGGTTATCTTCGGCGCGATGGCGTTTTTCTTGTCGTTCTGATAGAAAATGATATCGGGATTGGTGATGTCTCCGCTTAAAAAGCTTGTGACGTTTGCGGTGAAATCATCGGGAACGACGAGGGCCGCGTAGCAGTCGCCGCTGTAAACAAGGTCAAGCGCTTCCTGCTTTGTGTCAACAAACTGCCAACCGATGGTGTCGTTTGCCTCGAGCGCGGATATGACCTGCGAGCCGATGTTTATTTTAAGTCCAAGCACCGAGGCGCCGGCGTCCTCCGATGCGACGGCAACCTTTATGCGAGAGGTAGCGTCCGGACCGTAGGGATTCCAGTTTGAGAAGATGTTGAACCATGCATACAGGCACGGAACAACGGCAAGACCGAGGATCAGAACGATGGCGACGACGTTTGAAGATATTCTGCGCAGGTCGTTTCTGCATATAGTCAGGATATTTTTCACTTCGTCACCTCCTCTTCAAGCTTTTTCAGCAGCTTAAGGCTGCGCGGCTGCTTGACGGTTATGAGGCTGTCCAGCTCGCCCAGCTCATCGCGCGACAGTTCGTTTATCGTGGTTTGCAGCATCCAGTCGGAATAAGCGACGTACAGCAAAAATGCCGCAACTACGAACATACACGCAATCCAGATAAGCAGGAACACGATGCGAGAGCTTTCTGTCAGAAGAAGAACAACTATGAGAACGATCGGAATGACTATAAGGCTCACAAGGCCGTGCCTTATGCGGCGCTTATTGCCCTGGTGCACCTGCTCGGCGTACATAAGCAGCTTGCCGTAAAGCACATCGGTGCTGTTTTCGCGGACGCGGACATTGAGTTTCTTTGCCATATCACAGCACCCCCGATTTCTCCACTTCGTGCTCGACGAAGCGGTTGAGTTTTATAAACGGCTTTCTCAGCACAAGGCCGATGAGTATGCCGCCGACGGCGAATATCATAAGCTCGCCAAGATAGATCCAGTAGTCCCACTGATACATGCCGCATATCGCCTCGCGCATTGCGTTTATGGCGTAGGGGAAGGGGAAGAAGAGATAGATCTTGCTGAATATATCCGGCAGGATCTCGATCGGGTAAGAGCCGGAGGAGCCTGCGACCTGCATGACGACGATGACGATTACTATCGCCCTGCCGATATTGCCGAACGCCAGAGCCAGCGAATAGATCACCGCCGTGAAGGCAAAGCTCGTTATTGCCGACGCCACCCAGAACATGACCGGCTCCTGACACTGGCAGCCGAGCAGATATATATCGCCCAGAACGATGACCGCGGTCTGTATCTGCCCGAGGATGAAGAACAGGAGGAACTTGCCCCAGTATTTCTGGCCTTCGGTCACGTTGCGCAGGCCCTTAGGCTCGGCCTCAACCTTGAGTATCGCGGTAAGGACAATGCCGCCGACCCAGATTGCCAGTGCGGAATAGAACGGCGTCATTCCGTCGCCGTAGCTTGCGACGGGATAGATGGTCTCCTCCGTCACGCTCACCGGCGAGGAGAGAAACTCCGCGTATTTTTCCGCGTTGCCGTTGAGAACGGTTATGAGCGTCTGGAGCCTTTCGTCGGCCGTGCCCTCGTTTATCTTGACAAGAAGATCGTCGCAGGCGTCTGCAACGCGGGTCATAAGCGACTGGAGCCTTGTCATTGCCGAGGAGACGTACGAAAGCGTATCGCCTGCCGACTCGACAACGGGCGCGATATCGTCAAGCGTTATGCCGAGGCTCGAGATGAGCGGGCTCATCATGTTCAGCGTGCTCGAGAGATTGGTGAGCATCATGTCGATGCCGGTTTTAAGCTGGTTTGTTATCATCGAGCGCATGAGCGACACCGTGTCGGCGCACGCGCCGGTGATGTTCGCCGCATCCTCGACGAAGCTCGCGTCGTTATAAAGCAGGTCGAGCTGGTTCTGCATCTGCTTTGTGCGCTCGATGAGTGCGTCGAGGGTGTTGGCAACGTATGCCGTTCCGCTCAGCGCGCTGTTTTCCGGAAGGATGGCGCGCAGCGCTTCAAGATGCGTCTGGAGATTGGCCGCCGCGTTTTTCGCGTTATCAACCATCTGATTGTGCAGCTCGATGCTGCCGTTTAGCACCTCGCTGGAGGCAAGCTTGTTCAATGCGTCCGTGACCGCGTCAAGATCCGCCTCAAGCTCTGCGAGCTTGCCGTCAAGTCCGTTGGCGAGCTGATCTATCGAGGTCTGCGCATTGGTAACTGCCGCCTGCGCGGAGTTTAGCGTCGCCTGACTGCCGGAGAGCGCAGCAGAGGCGTTTGCCGAGCCGCTGCCTATGCCCGAGAGAACATAGGATATCGACGAGCTGTCGCTGACGAAGCGGCCGACCGAGTCGCTGTAATGGCGCAGGCTCTTGCTCAGGTCGGTAAGCTGCGCGATAACGGCGTTCACCGCCTGCTCCTCGTCGATGTCCTCGCCAAGCTCCTGACCCTTGGTGAAAACGGTCTGGAACAGCACCTTGAGGTACTGCACCTTAACGTTATTCTGAACAGTCTCTGCCGCTGTGTCGGTAATCTTCACCGCGATGGCGTTTGTTTTCGCGTTTTTGTAATATGTAACGGTGCTCTCGTCATCGGTCAGCGCGCTTTTGAGATCATACATGTTGCGGCTGAAATTTTCGCCTATGACGATGGCGGCATAGTATTTGCCGCTTTCAACACCCTTGATGGCCTTATCGGTGCTGCCGGTAAATACCCAGTTTATCGACTTGTTGTCCTTCAGGCCTTCGAGTACGCTCTCACCCATGTTCTGGCCTTCATAGCCCTGATCGTCGGAAGCGACGGCAACGCTTATGTTGCCCGTGTTTCCGTAAGGATCGGAGTTTGCGTAGATGTTTACCCACGCATACAGTGCCGGTATGATCATTATGGCGATCACGACGAGGACTGCAAAGAAGTGCCTGGAGAGGCTTTTGATGTCGGAAAAGAATATTTTGAATGTATTCTTCATATAACCACCCTTGCATCGACTTTTACTCAAACTAAATCTACAATAAAGTAACTTTATTTAACATAGACAATATCAGTTGTCAGTCCTAAAATCAAGCATTAGGCGCGATTTGCCTAAAAAAATGAACAGTCCCGAAAGGACTGTTCATTATACATTATATAATAAGAGAGAATTTTTATTTAAGCCGCTTGTCGCTCTTCTTTGCCAGATATGTTCCGAGGCTCTGGAAGAACTGGACGAGCAGGATGAGGATGATAACCGCAACGACCATGATGAGGTACTTGTAGCGATAGTAGCCGTAGTCGATGGCGATCTTGCCGAGGCCGCCGCCGCCGATGATGCCGCTCATTGCCGAGTAGCTGAGGATGGTCGTCAGTGCGATGGTGACGTTCTGGATAAGCGAGGGGACGCTTTCGGGGATCATGACCTTGCAGATGATCTGCAAAGGCGATGCGCCCATGCTCTGCGCGGCCTCGATGATGTTGCCGTCAAGCTCGCGCAGACTGCTCTCAACAAGGCGCGCGACGAAGGGGAATGCCGCGGCGACCAGCGGAACGATCGTCGCCGTCGTGCCGACGGCGGTGCCTATGAGCGCTCTGGAGAGAGGAAGAACCATGATCATTAATATAAGGAAGGGGATCGAGCGCAGAAGGTTTATTATGATGTTCAGCAGGTGCATCAGCCAGCCCGGCAGCGGCAGAACGCCGTCCTTTTCGCCGGTGACGAGCAGAACGCCGAGCGGAAGTCCGATCACGAGGGAAAGCGCGGTGCTCAGCACGGTGACGTAAAACGTCTCCCACAGAGCGGTCGGCAGGCTGGGCAGTATCGAGATAAGGTCCTGAACGGACTTTTCGGAAAACAGATTACTGTACATTGCCGTCCACCTCCTCTGCCGTGACGTTTGCAACGGATGAAATGAATTTCAGCGCTCTGTCAAAATGGGCGCTGGGAATGCCTATCAGCAGGCTGCCGTAGACCTCCTCGGAGAGCTTCTGCGTCGATGCGGAAATGATGTTGCAGAAGATGTTCTCCTCGGATGCAAGGCGCGCGACAAGGGGAATAGCCGTGGTCTGACTGTCGCGGAAAATGAGCCTTACGCGGCGCTCGGTTTTGGGGTCGGAGACCATTTCGTCAACTCCGCCGGGGAACACGAGCCTGCGTCCGGCAGGGGACTTGGGCGCGGCGAACACCGCAGCGACAAGACCCTCCTCGGCAACCTCGCCGTCATCGAGGATGGCAACGTGGTTGCACACCTCTTTGACAACGCTCATCTGGTGGGTGATGATGACGACCGTTATGCCGAGCTTCTGGTTTATGTCCTTTATCAGTTCGAGGATCTGACGTGTCGTTTTCGGATCGAGAGCGCTGGTGGCCTCGTCGCACAGCAAGACCTTGGGGGCGGTGGCAAGCGCACGGGCAATGGCTATGCGCTGCTGCTGGCCGCCGGAGAGCTGAGCGGGATAAGCGTTTGCCTTATCCGGCAGACCGACAAGCTCAAGAAGCTCTCTTGCGCGCTTTTCGGCATCGGCCTTTTTGACGCCTGCAAGCTCCATCGGAAAGCAGATATTCTTCAGGCATGTGCGCTGCATGAGCAGATTGAAGTGCTGGAAGATCATCGTTATGTTGCGTCTTGCCGCGCGAAGCTGAGCCGGGCTCATTGTGTCAAGCCTCTCGCCGTTTACGATTATCTCGCCGCTCGAGGGCTTTTCGAGCAGGTTTATGCATCGCACGAGCGTGCTCTTTCCTGCGCCGGACATGCCTATTATTCCGTATATGTCTCCGTCGTTTATGGTGAGCGTGACGTTTTTGAGCGCGTCTACCTCGCCGGTTCCGGAGTCAAAGGTCTTGCTGACGTTTTTAAGTTCGATCACTGTCGTTTCCCTCTCTCTGATGTAGCCGACAGGGAGCTTGACCCTGCCGGCTACTATTTATTATTAATTACTTGCCGGAGACTGCGTCCAGAGTGGTCTGGGTGCCGCCGTACAGACCCATGGGCTCAACGTGGATGGATGCCACGGAGACGATGTGGGTGCCCTGCTCGGCATTGAAGTCATCGAGGTAGGGGGTGTGCTGGAAGTAGTTTGCCAGAACGGTGCCGTCTTCAACGACGTTGTTGGGAACGACGTAATCGTTGTAGGTCTGGATATCGAGGGTGATGTCCTTCTCTGCGAGGATCTGCTTTGCGATCTCAAGGATCTCTGCGTGCGGAGTGGGGGATGCTGCGACGGAGATGGTGGTGCCTGCGAGAGCTGCGTAGTCAACGCTGCTGTCGTAGCCGTCGGTGAGGTTATCTACGGTGGAAACTACGCTGCCGTTGTACTTCTCGCTGATGAAGTCTGCTACCTGCTTGCTTTCGAGAGCTGCTTTGAGTGCCTTGACTGCGTCGGTGTTTTCGTTACCTTCCTTGACTGCGAGGATGTTGCCGTATGCCGAGGAGGAGCCTTCCTTGAACAGGGAGTCCTTAACGGGGTTGAGGCCTGCGTTTATTGCATAGTTGCTGTTGATGACTGCGTAGTCAACGTCGGGCAGAAGCTGGGGAATTGCGGCGGCTTCGGCTTCAACGATCTCAACATTGTACGGGTTCTCTGCGATGTCGTTCTTGGTTGCGGTGATGCCTGCGCCGTCTTTGAGCTTGATGATGCCGGCCTCCTGGAGGAGGAGCAGTGCGCGGGCTTCGTTGGTGGTGTCGTTGGGAACTGCGATCTTGATGACCTTGTCGGAGGCGTTGTCGCCGCCGTTGCCGGAGTTGGAGCATGCCGCGAGGCTGAATGCGAGCACTACCGCGAGTGCAAGTGCGATTATCTTGGTGAAATTCTTCATTTTCGTTTTCTCCTTAAAAGTTTTAAAATTTAATGGGCCGTGTCGTCTGTCAGTAATTAATATCCTCTGTGTCCTGGGGACACATTCGCATGACCTGCCATTTCATACGGCACATCTCCTTTCAAATCGAAATCGTTTCGGATAAACAAAAAAACAGCGGGAGGTCATCGACCTTCCGCTGTTTGCTATCCGAAGAGGTTCGGCTTTAAGCCGTCAAACAGGTTTCAGAAAGTTTCTGACCGAAGTGAGCGCGACGAAACATGCACATGCGGCACATGCACATGTACATCATCATCATTGCGTTGCTCAGCTTCTTCATGGATGCTTTCTGCCTTTCCTCGAAATTTGTCAGTTTGTTTTGACGTGGGCATAGTAGCGCCATATCGGAGTTTTGTCAAGCGCTTTTTTTGCGTTTTATCATTTTTTACAAAAGTTCTTGCCCGTACCCCCATCGCACCTGTTCACTATTCACTATTAATTATTCATCATTCATTATTCGTTGGCGGCGCTTGCCTTCCCCTCAAGCTCCGCAAGGGGAAGACAATTGGGTGCGGCGCAAAATTCAGCGCCGCACTACCGTGTGGCGAGGCACGCACGGTTTCCTCCGCAACTTCGACACCGGGCGACCGCAATAAACGCATCGGCACTATGTGAATGCGCCACTGAAAAAATGTAGCGCCTACGGCG
>DKRV01000048.1:30998-35404 GCA_002472405.1 Clostridiales bacterium UBA7273
CTTCCCCTCAAGCTCCGCAAGGGGAAGACAATATGGTGCGGCGCAAATTTTGCACTAATATAGCACAATATCATGGGCTGCGAGGCAACTACGGTTTATTCCAATGTTCCGAATCGGGACACTGCAATAGACGTATTCGTAAAATTTTAATGCGCCTCTAAAAATGCGGTTTCCACAATTGTTCCGAACCGGGCAACAAAACGCTATGTCGCACTAATGTAGCGCGAGGCACATACGGTTTCCACTAATGTTTCGACACCGGGCCACCGCAATAAACGTATCCGTAGCTGCCGTAATTCGCCTCTAAAAAAACAGGCATTGTGTTGATTTTCTATCATTTGTATAGTAAGATGTATGTATAAGAAATAAGGAGCGTGGTGGGCATGGAGACAGCGAAGCCGAAGAAGGAAGACAGACGAGTAAGATACACCAAGCAGGCGATCAGGGATGGCTTTCTGCGTCTGCTCGCCGAAAAACCGATCGAAAAAATAAGCGTGACGGAGATCTGCCGCGAGGCGGACATAAACCGCGGCACGTTCTACGCGCACTATTCCGACCCGTATGAGCTGAAAAGGAGCCTGGAGGATCAACTTTCCGACGCGCTTGCGCAGCGGCTTCAGGAGTCGGGGCTTAAGCGCCTGACATCGCTGCAAACGCTGCGTCTTCTGAGCGAAAACCGAGAGCTTTGCCGCGTCTTTGCCGGCCCTTACGGCGACCATGACGCGATGCTCAAGGTCATTGCAAAGCACGCCGACGACTACCTTGAGCAGGAGATCCTGACGCTCGGCGAGGTGAGCGAGCCTCTTGCGCAGTGCCTTAAGCAGCTGCTCGTGTCCTCGATATCGACGGTGGTCAAATACTGGCTCGATACCGGCATGAAAGCGCCACCCGAGCGCGTGGCTTATGTGCTCGATACTTACTGCGCGCGCGGCATCCAGGGCTTACTGAACGAGAATAACCCAATATGATTTACATAATGTGTTGATAACTTTGTTGAAAGTGTGCAAAACCCTTGAAATTCAACGGTTTTGTTTGCGCTTTGTTAACATTTTGATACCGGTGTGAAAGGTTGAAGATAATGAAAAAGACAATTTCCATGCTGCTTTGCTGCGCGATGCTGGGGACGTTGTGCGCATGCCAGCACGGCGGCGACTACGAAAAGCGAACCTATGTGCCGCAGTTTGACATGACGGTGAGCTACGGCTTCGAGGACGAGGAGCTTAAAAGCGACGACGGCACGACGTATTACAGGCAGAGCCTCGGCACGGCGACGGTAAGCTCGAAGGACGAGCGCGCGGCCGAGCGCATAAATTCGTCGCTGGCGGAGCTGTATGTCAAGTTCGGGGCCGATGCGGAGTACACCAGGCGCGTTGCCGAGGATCAGACCGACGGCGAGCAGATCGCGCTGAGCTACTACTGCGCGCCGAGCGTGACGCGCTGCGATACGCGCGTTTTGAGCGCCGTGTTCGACGTTTCGCAGGATATCGGCGGCATCCACGCCGATTCTACGCGAACCAGCCGCAGCTACAATGCCGATAACGGCTCGCTTTTGACCCTTGCGGACATTGCCAAAAACGAGGAGCAGCTCAAGACATTTATTAAAAACTACGTCATCGGCCTTGCTGCCGGGGACGATTATAAAGAGGGCGGCGTCAGCATACTGTTTGACGATTTTGAGAGCACGATAAACGACCTCGTCGATGCCGGCGCAAACTGGTATTTCAGCGACGGCGGCCTTGTGTTCTATGCCAATCCCTATGACATCGCGCCATACAGCCGCGGCGTGCTGACGTTCGAGATACCGTATTCGGCGCTTGCCGAGTTTATCGACGAGAGCTTCATGCCGGTCGAATACGAGGGAGATAACGGCATGCTGCTGGCCGACGACGGCGACAAGCTCGACCGCAGCAGCCTGAATATCCTTGGCACGGTCACCGTTGACGAGGACGGGCAGAGCGTTGTCCTCTCGGCCGAGGAGACGGTTTACAACGTGAAGATCTACACCTCCGGCAGGATGCTCTGGCAGCGCAACTACCTCACGACCGGCGAAGGTGTGGAGGTCAAAAGCTTCATTCCCGACGCGCAGCCGAACATAGCCGTTTCATATGAGCTTGCCGACGGAACGGAGATAGTCCGCGGCATATTCCAGAGCGGCAACGACGGCTCGATACTGCTCGTCGATCTTCAGGATTCCATCCGGTCCGACAGTGCGTTCAAGCCGATAAGCGACGAGCCGGGCGGCGGCTTCTGAGACGGAGGCACACAGTGGAAAGACTTGCAAAAATACGCGGAGGGCTCATAGACCTCGGGCTTGACGCGGTGCTTATAACGGACGAACTGAATCAGCGCTACGCAGCGGGCTTTGCCTTTACCGACGGCGCGGTGCTCGTAACGCTCGACCGGGCGTTTCTGCTGACCGACTCGCGCTATATCGAGGCGGCGCAGAAGAGCGTTTCGGGCGATATAACGGTGCGCATGTTCGGCGCAGGCAAGCGCCTTTCGCAGCTCGTGCGCGAGGCAATGACCGAATGCGGCGTGAAAATGCTCGGTGCGGAGGAGTTTTCGCTCTCGCACGGGGCGTACCTCAACTGGCAGAGGGTGCTCGGCGTTGAGCTGCATCCGTGCCAGAGCCTGTTTTACAGGCTGCGCGCATCGAAGGACGAGTCGGAAATACGCAGCATGCGCCGCGCGCAGGCAATCGCCGAGCAGGCGCTGGACGATGTGCTTGGCATCATCCGACCCGGCATCACCGAGCGCGATATCGCCGCCGAGATAAGCTATCGAATGCTCAAGCACGGCGGCGAGGGCAACAGCTTTGACCCCATAGCCGTGACTGGCGCAAACTCCAGCATGCCGCACGGCGTTCCGTCGGATGCCGTTGTGTGCGAGGGCGATTTCATCACCATGGATTTTGGCTGCATAAAGGACGGCTACTGCTCGGACATGACGCGCACCGTCGCCGTCGGATACGCTACCGACGAGATGAAAAACGTATACGATATCGTCCTGCGCGCCCAGCTTGCAGGCATTGCAAAGGCCGCCGCCGGCGTCACCGGCGCGGAAATCGACGGCGCGGCGCGCAAGGTCATCTCTAACGCAGGCTACGGCGAATATTTCGGACACAGCTTCGGCCACTCGCTGGGACTTTATATCCACGAGTCGCCGTCTGCGTCGCCGTCGGTGAAAACGCCGATGCCGGAGGGCGCTGTGATATCCGCCGAGCCGGGCATATATCTGCCGGGCAAATTCGGCGTGAGGATCGAGGATGTGCTCATCCTGCGCGAGGGCGGATGCGAAGTGATAACAAAGGCCGCAAAGCAGCTTTTGATACTGTAACGGAGGGGAAAAACAATGGCAAAGGGAAACAAGAAAGAAAGAAAAATGAACTTCTCGCTCACGCCGTTTCTTTACGGCGGCTTCATAGTCGTGTGCGTAACGGCGCTGCTGCAAAGCTTCATTCCGGCGTTCCCGGGGGTGCTGCGCAACGTGCTTTACATAGTCGGCGTTCTGGCGATGGTGGTGTATATGTTTCAGATCGCGTTTGAAAAACGCACCGGAAAACGCGAAAATGACGCGCCGGAAAAGCAAAACAAGGGCAAAAGCAAAAAATAATCGTTGCAATATGGCGTAATTTAATGTAAACTATTAAGGCTATAGACATTTATCTAAAAACTTATTTTTTCACATAGGAGGATCACCTATTATGATTACAGCAGGCGATTTCAGAAACGGCGTTACCTTTGAGATGGACGGTCAGGTCATGCAGGTCGTCGAGTTCCAGCATGTTAAGCCCGGCAAGGGCGCAGCTTTCGTGCGCACCAAGATGAAAAACGTCATCACCGGCGCCGTCACCGAAACTTCCTTCAACCCCACCGCAAAGTTCGAGAGCGCTACCGTCGATCGCATGACCATGGAATACAGCTACAACGACGGCAACCTTTACTACTTCATGAACCCCGAAACCTACGAGCTCGAGCCCGTGGACGAGTCCGTCCTTAACGACAGCTTCAAGTTCGTCAAAGAGAATATGCCCTGCACCATCTATTCCTACAAGGGCAAGGTCTTCAACGTCGAGCCTCCCTTCTTCGTTGACCTCGTAGTCACCGACACCGACCCCGGCTTTGCAGGCAACACCGCTACCAACGCGACCAAGCCCGCAACCCTCGAGACCGGCGCAGAGGTCAAGGTTCCCCTCTTCATCGAGCCCGGCGAGAAGATCCAGATCGACACCCGCACCGGCGAGTACCTCAGCCGCTCCAAGTGATTTTAGTGGCGAATTGACGCACCTACGAATACGCATACTGCGGTATCCCGGTGTCGAAGGTGCGGAGAAAACCGTGGCTACCTCGCAACCCGGTAGTGCAAGCTGAGTTTTTCGCCGCACCCATTGGCTCACCTGTCAAGGG
>DKRV01000048.1:35424-52467 GCA_002472405.1 Clostridiales bacterium UBA7273
CTTTGCTGCCGAGGGGTTGAATTAAAGCGCAATAACTATTAGCTATCAGCTATTAGCTCTCCGCTGCGACATCAGCCGCTTGTAGGGAACTGGCTTGCCTGTTCCGTGCGTAATGGTTTAGTCGGCAGTTCCCGGTCGGGATACCGCAATAAACGTATCGGTATCAGCGCAAAGGCGCTACTAAAAGGCGCTACTAAAAAAATATCCGCTATCGGCTATCGGTTGCCTGTCGGCATACCGACGCAAAAATGGAGGAAATGAATCTAATATGACAGTAAGTGAAAAAGTCGCATACCTCAAGGGTCTTGCAGACGGCCTCGGCATAAAGGACAGCACCAACGAGGGCAAGCTGATGCTCGCAGTTATCGACGTGCTCGAAGCCATGGCCGACGATATCGAAGCCGTTGACGCGCATGCAAAGGATCTTTCCGACTGCATCAGCGACATCAATGAGGACATGGAATACCTCGAGGATCTCTGCATCGGCGATATGGACGACGATGACGAGGACTACGACGAGGCCGATGACGATGACGATGATGACGTCTGCACCGGCTGCTGCGGCAGCTGCGGCGACGAGCAGGAGTACGAAGTGACCTGTCCGAAATGCGGCGAGACGATCACCGTCTATGAGGAGGATCTCGATTTCGGCTCGATCCGCTGCCCGAAGTGCGACGCGGAGCTTGAGTTCGACATGAGCCCCGACGATAAGGATAAGTAAAAAATCGCAAAAGCAAAGAAAGAGCACCCGCCGGGTGCTCTTTTTTAGCTTACTTTTCAATGCCCCAGCCGGGCAGCGGCAGACGCTGCATCGCGCCGAACACCTTCGACTTCATGTCGGGATAGGTGAGCGACAGGGTCTTTATAAGCTGCTTTATCTCGTATCTCTTGCTGGCCTTGTCCTGCGGACAGGGGTTTTCCACGATGGGAATATCCAGCGAGTCGGCAAGGTTTATGATCTTCTGCTCGCCGGCATAGATGAGCGGACGTATCTGCGTAACGCCGCTGCGATCCATGAACGTCACCGGCCGGAAGCAGCTCAGCCGCCCCTCGAACAGCAGACTCATGAGAAATGTCTCGACCGCATCGTCGAAGTGATGACCGAGCGCGAGCTTGGATATGCCGCGCGCGCGGATCGCGTCGTTTAGCGCGCCGCGCCGCATCTTTGCGCACAGCGAGCAGGGGTTATCCTCCTTGCGCACGTCGAAAACTATCTCTTTGATGTCGGTTTTAAGGCATGTGTAGGGAATGTCCAACTCCTTGCACATCTCGCGCACGGGCGTAAAATCCATGCCCTCAAAGCCCAGCTCTATCGTGATCGCCTCAAGCTCGAAATGCTTGGGATAGTAGCTTTGCAGATGCTTGAGCGCCAACAGAAGCAGCATGCTGTCCTTGCCGCCGGAAACGCCGACCGCGACCTTGTCGCCTTCGTTTATCATGCCGTAATCGTCTACGGCCTTGCGAATAATGCCCGTAAATTCGTTAAGTGCGCGTATGTCCATGCTAAAACCTCTCGAAAAATGCAAAATTGAAATTGAGTATCAGGCCGATTTAGGGAGCATTTACGAGATTTTGCGAGTTTACAAAACGCAGATTAAAATCGGTGTTGACACTGTTTCGCGGCTGTGGTATAAAAATAGAGCACGCTATTTTCAATGTTTGTATTTTAATAGCGCCCCGTTAAAATGTCAAAGTATATTTAAATTTTTTTGGAGGCACAAATATGTCCACGACAATGCTTACCAAGGAGACCGTTGAAAGAAAATGGTACGTCCTTGACGCAGCAGGCAAGCCCCTCGGCAAGACCGCTGCAATTGCTGCCGATCTGCTTCGCGGCAAGCTTAAGACCACCTATACTCCTCACGTCGATTGCGGCGATTACGTCATCATCATCAACGCAAAGGACGCAGTCCTGACCGGCAAGAAGCTCGAGCAGAAGTACTATCGTACTCACTCCGGCTGGGTCGGCGGTCTGAAGGAGACTCAGTACAAGCACCTGATGGCAAATCGCCCCGAGCTGGCAATGCGTCTTGCAGTCCGCGGCATGCTTCAGAAGAACACCATCGCTCAGTGGCAGCTCAAGCGCCTGCGCGTTTTCGCCGGTGCAGAGCACACCCATGCAGCTCAGAAGCCCGAAGTTTGGGATCGCTAATAGGAGGAAGAGAATATGGCAACTTATAAGTGCAAAAGACCGTATATGTACGGCACCGGACGCAGAAAGCAGTCTGTAGCACGCGTCCACCTCATCCCCAACGGCACCGGTGTTATCACCATCAACGGCCGTGATATCGACGATTACTTCGGCCTCGAGACTCTGAAGCTCATCGTTCGTCAGCCTCTGGTCACCACCGGCACCGTCGGCAAGGTCGATATCGAGGCTACCGTCCACGGCGGCGGCGTTTCCGGCCAGGCCGGCGCTATCCGTCACGGTATCGCACGCGCACTGCTCCTCGTCGATGAGAGCTACCGCGCATCCCTGAAGGCCGCAGGCTTCCTGACCCGCGACCCGAGAATGAAAGAGCGTAAAAAGTACGGTCTCAAAGCCGCTCGTCGCGCTCCGCAGTTCTCCAAGCGTTAATCTTTTCAAAACAGCTCAAAATCCCGGAATCATTACGATTCCGGGATTTTTTTGTTTGTAACTTCTATTTTTCTTGCGAAAAGTTGACTCATTTATCCCGTTTTTGATGGGTTGACCAAATTCGCTATATGAGCCGATTTACATGACATACGCATATCGACAAAGAACCACAGCATGTTACAAACTTCTCAAAAATATAAGTTTTTAATATCAATTTTACAAACTTGATTTTTCGAGAAGTTTATGCTATGCTTTTTGAAGCGAAAGGTGGTGTTTCCTTTATGCAAAAAACAAGCTTGCGAAAACGTGATCTCTATCTGAATCGGATTATTGCATTTCAAGATACAGAAATGATTAAAGTTATGACCGGTATCCGACGCTGCGGAAAGTCAAGCTTAATGAAGCTGATGGCAGAGCATTTGCGTGAAACCGGAGTGACCGATGACCAGATTATCGAAATGAACTTTGAGTCTATGGGCATTCCGGATATGGATGCAAGAGGGTTTTATGAATACGTCAAAGCACGCATTTGCCCTAATAAACGGACATACCTCTTCTTTGATGAGGTACAGAAAGTACATGGTTGGGAAAATGCGGTAAACTCTTTCCGAGTAGATTTTGATTGCGATATATATATCACAGGATCCAATGCCTATCTGTTTTCTTCGGAGCTTTCCACTTATCTATCCGGACGATATGTGGAAATTAAAGTATGGCCGCTATCATTTAAGGAATTTTTGGACTTTCATGGCTATATCCTGACGGAACGGAAGTCACCTGCTGGCGGTTTCAGAAGGCGGATTACAGATGCAGATGGAGAAACATATGATGTAAAAGAGCTTTTTGATGCCTATGCCAGATTTGGCGGTATGCCTATGCTTGCTGATGTGGGCTTGGAAATTGACCGGGTAACAGCTGCGTTAGACGGGGTTTATTCTGCTGCCGTTATCAATGACATTCTGGAACGGGAAAAGCGCAAGGGACAGCGAAATATTACTGACCCGGTGCTTCTGAAAAAAATCATCTTGTTTTTGGCGGACAATATTGGCAATAACACTTCAGCTACCTCTATTGGAAACACTTTAGTCAATGAGGGACTTTTGGAAAATGGAACCCGAAAAACAAAGCCTGCCGTACAGACGATTCAGGCGTATATCGAAGCTTTGACAGAAGCCTACATTTTCTATGAAATCAAGCGCTTTGACATAAAGGGTAAGGAGTATCTGCGAACCCTGGGCAAATACTATATTGTTGATATTGGGTTGCGAAATTATCTGCTGGGCTATCGTGATGGTGACAGCGGACGTATTTTAGAGAATATCATTTACTTTGAGCTGCTGCGCCGAGGTTATGATGTCGCCATTGGAAAAATCGACAATCAGGAAGTTGATTTTATTGCCACGAAAGCAGACGAGAAAAAATATGTACAGGTTACCGAATCAATGAATGCCCCGGAAACGAGAGAGCGAGAGCTTGCGCCGCTGCGTAAGATTCGTGATAACTATGAAAAGATAGTGATCGCATTGGAATGCGATCTTACTCAGACACAAGACGGAATCAAAATCATTAGAGCACTTGATTTCCTTTTGGAATAACTGCGGCGCTCGCAAGCTTAAATTTTGGCGTATATTCAGACCTCATCTGCCGTTTACGGCCGATGAGGTTTTATAATGCCCGAAAATGAGTGAATACGCTGCTTGACAACCTAACGTTCGGTAGGCATAATGGAGCGAAAACTGAGATCGGGAGGATCGTTCAATGACAGCAAAGGGAAGCACAAAGCAGGAGATATTGGATGCGGCGCTGGAGCTGTTCTCCGTGCAGGACTATGAGGCCACGTCCATTTCCCAATTGGCCGAGGCGGTGGGTATCCGCAAGGCATCGCTCTATAGTCATTTTGAGAATAAGCAGGCGATCCTGGACGCGCTGATGCAAGCCACGCTGGAGCAATACGAGCAGCATTCCATTTTTGCAAAAGCGGATTGGGATGACCCTGCCTTCACAAAGGACAAGGAAAACATGACACCGGATATGGCGGTGCAGCTCTGCCTCGGGCAGATCCGATACATCCTGCACGATCCGCAGATCAGCCGTGCACGAAAGATGCTGACCATTGAGCAGTTCCGTAATCGGCAGATGGCAAGCATGCAGACCAAACGGAACTACACGGACGTTATGAGCTATTTCACCGGGCTTGTGCGGTTTCTCATTCGCCGGGGGCAGCTCGCCGAGGCCGACCCGGAAATCATGGCGGCGCAGCTGTGCCTGCCGGTTTCCGTGTGGCTTAATCTCTGCGACAGGGAGCCGGAGCGCGAGGCGGAGGTGACGCGGCTGATCGAGCGGCACATCCGGCAGTTCTTTGACGTTTATCGGGCAAAATGAGTCCGCAGCAGCGCCAAATACCGAAATGATGTCAGAGGAGAAAACGAATATGGAGAACAAAGCCAGCATTACCGCCTTGATGAGCTCATTTGGCAGGGCTTTTCATACGGAAAACGAAGAGCATCCGGTGTTTTGCGATGCTCTTGTAAGGGAACTGATGACGGATGAGGAATACACGGCCGTTCAGGGCTATATTCTCGGCGGCGCGCAATTTTTTGAGCCGGAGATAGTCGCGTCAGAGCAGGAGCCGAAAGAATTGCTGCGGCGGCTTGTGAATGTTCACATTGCCCCGTCGCCGCTGTGCCGCGCGGCCTATACGGAACGGGTCTTGAAAGCCGAGGCTCTGAACGGCACGGAGCAATATGTTATCCTCGGCGCAGGGCTGGATACCTTCGCTTTTCGCGAAACGGAGTTTTTATCCAAGCACAAGGTGTTTGAGGCGGATCATCCGCTTACGCAGGCGGACAAGCTGGAGCGAATTGCGCGCGCCGGCTGGACGATCCCCAAAAATCTTAAATTTATTCCTGTGGATTTCTCAAAAGACAGCTTGCCCAAGTGCCTGCTTGCCGGAGGCTTTGATAAGTCCGAAAAATCCTTTTTCTCGTGGCTGGGTGTGACCTATTACCTTTCGGTCGAAGCGATCGAGCAGACACTGTCTGCGCTGTCCGAGCTATGCGCGCCCGGCAGCTCGCTTGTTTTCGACTATCCCGATGAAAACTTCTTTGCCGCCGCCGAGAAGCGCGTGCAGAATACGATAATGATGGCGAAAGCTGGCGGAGAAGCTATGCAGTCGGCATTTTCCTGCGCGTAGCTTGAAAAGCTGCTCCAAAACCACGGCTTTCAGATCCGCGAGCTGCTCACCCCGGCGGATATTCAGCGCAATATCATTGACAGAGCCGGTGCGAGCATGAAGGCTTTTGAACATGTAAACTATTGCCATGCAGCTAAACATGTCGGTAAAACAAATGAGATCGAAACGAGCAATTAGGATTTTGGCCGGCGTTGTGCTTCCGCGCTGTTGGCAGGACTGACGATGCTCCTCGTCATTTATAACCGCCCCGGCTGCACCGGCGAGAGAATAAAAAATCCGGATTCCTACAGTCTGGACATTCTGCGCATGAACGGAACCGACAGCCACACCTTGAGCCTGAATGCCGGAGATGTGCTGCAAGTTGAATTTGAAACGTCAAAAGGCTCTCTGCACATTAAGATAACAGCGCCGGACGGCACGATCATTTATGCCGGAAACGGCGAGGAAACCACGAGCTTTTTCGTCTTCGGCGCTGCGTAGGCCGCCACAGGCTATGCCGCGTGGGTGTTCGGAAAGCAGGAAGCGTTTCACGTTGCACTGACGGATTACCCGATCATCGGTACAAACAAAAAGCGTCTGGTGGTGTTTTTCTCGCGCATGGGCTATGTCAGGAAGCTCGCGTATGAGGAGGCAAACCGCAGCGGCGCCGAGACTTACGAGGTGAAGTCTCCCGAGCGGACGGAGGGAACCCTTGGCTTCTGGTGGTGCGGCCGGTATGGAATGCACAAATGGCAGATGCCGATTGAACCCGTCTCCGTGAGCTTGGCAGACTATGAGCATGTGACGATCTGCACGCCGATATGGGTGTTTTCCGTTGCAGCCCCCATGCGCAGCTTCTGCGCGCAGGCGGCAGGCAAGATCAAAGAGGCCGATTACATCCTCGTGCATCATCAGGGCAGCACATATAAAAGCGCAGCCGATGAGATGGATGCGCTTCTCGGCCTGGAGCGCACGGGCCTTCGCAGCGTGCAGTGCAGAAAAGGGCAATACAAGGTCGTTTAAGAACGCGGCTCTGTTTGGGGTATTCAACCTGCCCTTTCCGTGGTATAATCATTGCCTGAAAAGAAAACGGCCGCCGAAGCGCATCTATCCGAGGAAAGAACCGGGGCCGGAGGAGAAATTATGTGTACAGCAGCAACTTATAAAACAAAAGATTTTTATTTCGGCCGCACGCTCGACTACGAGTTTTCCTACGGCGAAACGGTCACCGTCACGCCGAGAAATTTCAGGCTTGAATTTCGCCACATGGGCGTAATGGAGCGGCATTTTGCCTTCATCGGCATGGCGCATGTCGCGGATAACTATCCGCTGTATTACGACGCGGTGAACGAAAAGGGACTGGGCATTGCCGGGCTGAATTTCGTCGGCAACGCGCATTACCGCGAGTGCCGTGAGGGGAAGGACAACCTTGCCCAGTGGGAGCTGATCCCGTGGCTCATGGCTCAGTGCGCATCGGTGAGCGAGGCAAAGGCTCTGCTTGCCCGGATAAACCTCACCGCCGAGCCGTTTGCGCCGCAGCTGCCTACGGCGCAGCTGCACTGGATCATTTCGGACAAAAGCGGCTCGATCACGCTCGAAAGCGTAAACGACGGAATTTTCGTCTATGACAATCCCGTGGGTGTGCTCACGAACAATCCGCCGTTCCCGATCCAGCTGTTTAACCTCAATAACTATAGGGGCCTTTCCGTCGATAATCCGGAAAACCGATTTTCCGAGCAGCTTGAGCTGAACGCTTACAGCCGCGGAATGGGTGCTATCGGCCTGCCCGGCGACCTGTCGTCTGCGTCCAGATTCGTGCGCGTTGCTTTCACCAAAATGAACTCGCTGTCGGCCGACGACGAGAAGTCGAGCGTCAGCCAGTTTTTCCACATTCTCGGTTCGGTCGATCAGCAGAGGGGCTGCTGCCGACTGGCGGACGGGAAATACGAAATATCTATCTACACCTCATGCTGCAACGCCGATAAGGGCATTTATTACTATAAAACCTATGATAATCACAGCATAGTCGGCGTTGACATGAACCGCGAGGAGCTTGACGGCACTGCGCTCATCAGCTATCCGCTGAAAACGGACATGGAGTTTGAGATCTTGAACTGAGGGAATTTGTTGTGGAAGAGATAAAAACAGGCCGTTACCGGCATTTTAAGGGCAACGAATATCGCGTTTTGTACATCGCCAAGCACAGCGAAACGCTCGAGCCGATGGTGGTGTATCAGGCGCTGTACGGCGAACATGGCATTTGGGTCCGCCCGGCGAGCATGTGGAACGAGCTTGTCGAGCACGATGGCAAGACATATCGTCGATTTACTTATATAGGAGATTAAATGACATGATTTTTCTTTGCTATCCCAAATGCAGCACCTGCCAAAAGGCGCAGAAGTGGCTTGACGCAAACGGAGCTTCCTACGAGCTTCGGAATATCAAGGACAATAAGCCCACCGAGGCCGAGCTTCGCGCGTGGCACGGCTTAAGCTGCCTGCCGCTGAAGAAATTTTTCAACACAAGCGGCCTGCTGTATAAGCTCCCCGGTATGACCGAGGATGAGATGTATGCCCTGCTTGCAACGGACGGAATGCTCGTAAAGCGCCCGATGCTCATCGCCGACGACTTCGTCCTTGTCGGCTTCAAAGAGCCGGAATGGGAAAAAGCAGTGAAGCATCAGTAATGAAAAAACCGCCTAAGATTAGGCGGTTTTTTCTATTTCGCGTAGCGGTTTATGAACTCGGCACGGGTTTTTGAGTACATGATCTTCTGACTGCTGTACAGGCCGAAGTAGCCCGAGAGCATATACGATATGCCGCAGGCAAGCGCGAAGTACAGCAGCTCGCCGGAGCCGAACAGCTCGACCGACAGGATGATCGACGCTATCGGGCAGTTTACCGCGCCGCAGAACACCGCGACGAGCGAGATTGCCGACGCGAACTGCGCCGGTATGCCAAGCAGCGGCCCGACCGTGCAGCCGAGGACCGCACCGATGAACATCGTCGGCACTATCTCGCCGCCCTTAAAGCCGAAACCTATGGTAACGGCGGTGAAAGCTATCTTCCACAGAAAGCCCCAGGCCGGCGCCTTGCCCTCGCCGAGAGCGGAGGCGATGATGTCGGTGCCGATGCCGTTGTAGCTCTCGTCGCCGACTATGAGCGTCAGCACGATGACGATAACGCCGCCCAAAAATGCGCGCAGATATATATTTTTGACGGTTTTGGCCGCAAATTGCTCGGCTTTGTGCATTGCCACGCAGAACACGATGCTGACCAGCGCACATACAACTGCGAGGACGCACACGCGCAGCAGCAGCCCGAACTCCAGCGGCGCGAGCGCGACAGAGTAGCGCATTGGTGCAATGCCGAACAGCAGCGACACGCCGTACGCCGTCACCGACGCGACGAGGCATGGGATCAGCCCCGAGTAATGCAGGATGCCGACCGATATGACCTCAAGCGCGAATATGGTTGCGGTCAGCGGTGTTCCGAACAGCGCAGCGAACACCGCGCTCATGCCGCAAAGCGTGACAAGGCGCATGTCCTTGTCGTCAAGCTTCAGTAGCCGCCCGACGCGGTAGCCGATGCCGCCGCCGATCTGGAGCGCCGCGCCCTCGCGGCCGGCCGAGCCGCCGACGAGATGAGTGATCGCAGTTGAAACGAAAATGACAGGCACAAGCATGATGGGGACCTTCTCACCGTCGTGGATCGAGTCGATAATGTTGTTTGTGCCCTCGCCCTCCATCTTGCTCACCCGATAGATCAGCGCAATTGCAAGACCGCCGATCGGCAGCAGGAACACCAGCCACTGGTGCTGCGCCCTGAACGATGTTGCAAAATCGACCGTCAGGTGGAACGCGGACCCGACCAGTCCGCACACAAGCCCTGTCACCACCGACAGCAGCACCCAACGATAAAATGTTCTGAAATATTTTCCGACGCTTATCGCGCCGCTTTTAAAACTGTCCACTGTTCTCCATACCTTCTTTTTAGTGGCGCATTGCCGCACCTACGGATACGCATATTGCGGTATCCCGGTGTCGAGGGTGCGGAGGAAACCGTAGTTGCCACGCACACCGTGAGATTGTGCTATATTAGTGCAAAATTTGCACCGCACCATATTGTCTTCCCCTTGCGGAGCTTGAGGGGAAGATGCCGCTTGCGGCAGATGAGGTGTAAATATATCCGCGCCGTAGGCGCTACATTTTTTTAGAGGCGCATCAACGCTGATACTGATACGTTTATTGCGGTATCCCGACCGGTAGGTGCCGACGAAACCATCACAGCGGAACGGATAAATCCGTTCCCTACGAGCGACCTTTGGCCGCAGCGGAGAGCTAATAGCTGATAGTTAATAGATTTTTATTCAACCCCTCGGCAGCAAAGCTGCCTGCTCCCCTTGACAGGTGAGCCAATGGGTGCGGCGAAAAACTCAGCTTGCACTACCGGGTTGCGAGGTAGCCACGGTTTTCTCCGCACCTTCGACACCGGGATACCGCAGTATGCGTATCCGTAGGTGCAGTAATTCGCCTCTAAAAAACCATGACGCGGCGGCGCATGTAGTCGAGGAAATTGCCGTACTCGGCCTCGCTTATTTTGCGCGGAGACGACATGATGACGAGCCTGTGACCCTTGCAGCCGCGATGATACGGCAGATGCGTGTAGTCATAGTCGTTGGCGATAAAGCCGTTTCGTTCGTAAAAGCCCTTCCTGCGCCGGCTGATATCGTCCACGGGCGGATCGATCTCCAGAATGATCGTCTTGCCGCGCGCTTTGAGCATTTCCAGAGCACGAGAACCGCAGCCGCGGCCGCGCACATCCGGCAGCATGCAGAAATGCTCGACGTAAATAAAGTCCGCGTTTTCCCAGCTGAGCACTTCGCCGACGAAGCGATCCTCGTCATAGATCAGCTCGAAATGATACTCCGGGTCGCTCATTATTCTTGCCTGAGAATCCGGCTCGCGCTGCTCGCTGTAGGGAAAGCTCATGCCGTAAAGCTCCATTGCCGGGGCGAACATATCGTTGTCTGTATTATTTATTCTCACGAATTTCATTTGCTTTGTTTTTGACCTTTTCGCTCAGATTTTTTCTATGCTCCTGAATGCGCTCAAACGCCGCGCGGTACTCTGTCTGGCTCAGGCGCGGGAACGCCGAAAGCAGGTGGCGGTGGACAAGGTTGCGCTCTTCAAGCAGCCCCTTGAGCTTTTCGCGCAGACGCTCGGCTTCGGCGCGGCTCTCCTGAACCTTGAGCGTGCCGTCGGTCAGTCCGTCGCCGATGCCGTAGGACACCTTCTCGAGCGCCTTTGCAACATCGTCGATCGCACGCATATGCGCATCGAGTTTGAAGGCGTTCACGGCCGTTATGCCGAGGTCGCACAAAAACGCCGCAGAGACTATGCACAGCATGATGTTGCCGTGCGTGCGCGGTATGGCCTCGATCAGATACACAAGCTTCATCGCCATCGGGTGGAATATGTACAGGATGCAGATGCAGCCCACGCCCCACAGCAGCGAGAATTTCAGACATACATAGCCGCCGATGTTGAAGGCGTTATCCGTGTAGTCCCACAGCCGGGTGTGCATGAATTTCTCCGATGCCCAGCCGACGATCAGCTCGAACACCGAGCATATGATCACGCTGCCTATGTACACCAAAAACACGTTATCCTTTATCGGAGTCAGTGCCAGTATGACCGCAACAAGGCCGTAGCCGTAGATCGGGCAGATCGGCCCGATGAGGAAGCCGCGGTTAATAAATATGCCCTTGTTCGCCGCGTGGAAGATGACCTCCACACACCAGCCGGCAAAGCCGTAAATGAAAAACAGCCACAAAAGCTGCGTGAAGCTATAACTCAAAAATCATCAACCTTTCTTTTTTTAGAGGCGCATTGGGGCACCCACGAATACGCTTATTGCGGTAGCCCGGTTCGGGACAATGGTGGAAACCATAGCGTTTCGCGCTTTTTTAGAGGCGCTTTGACGCAGCTACGGATACGGTGATTGCGGTGTCCCGGTGTCGAAGTTACCGACAAAACCGTGAAACTCTCGCGCTACGCAAGGTTGTGCTATATTAGTGCAAAATTAGGCTGCACCCCATTGTCTTCCCCTTGCGGAGCTTGAGGGGAAGATGCCGCTTGCGGCAGATGAGGTGTAATTATATCCGCGCCGTAGGCGCTACTTTGTTGACATATGTATCGGTTTGGTCAATAACCACCGGTCGGGATACCGCAAAAAATGTATTCGTAGAATGTAAAATCGCCTCTAAAAAAACGATCAATGATCGCCCGATTTTAATAATGTTTTTGCCTGACGGCAAATGATTAAAATAACACCTCATCCGTCACCAAGGTGACACCTTCCCCTCAAGCTACGCAGGGGAAGGCATTTTAGAGGCGCATCAACGCTGATGCCGATACGGTTTTTACGTCAGCCCGACCGGTGGGTTCAGGCAAAACCGTGGCAGGCGGAACGGATAAATCCGATCCCTACAGGTGTGCGGCGAAAAATTCAGCATTGCACTGCTGTAGCGCGAGGCACACACGGTTTCCACCATCTACGGGTGCACCGCAAAACTCAGCGTCGCACTTGCGTTACGCGAAACGCTATGGTTTCCACCATTGTCCCGAACCGGGATACCAGAGATAACCGTATCCGTAGGTGCGTCAATGCGCTACTAAAACTCCGATTCGACGTAGCCGATGCGGTCAAGCTCGCCGTCCTTATCCCAAAGGAAGTCGAGTTTAAGCTCCTTGCCCTGCTTGATGCGCTCCAGGTTTTCGATGTGCTTGGAGAGGATGGGCAGGGTTATAAGCCCGAGTATCGCGGCCGCGCGCCAGTCGCCGCGCTCAATGCCGTGGTAGATCGGATAAAATACCGAGCCGGTTATCGGCACAAGGCAGAGATAGCGCGTCGCCATCAGCAGCACCGACTCGAGAAACAGCGTGGTGAGGAAGTCGTGCACGCCGAACGCGAGGATCACGCCGCCGAGACAGGCAAGACCCTTGCCGCCGCGAAAATGCATCAGCGCCGGGTACATATGCCCGAGAACGCAGGCGGCACCGGCGGCTTCACCTGCATATTTGCTCTGCAAAAACAGCTTGCGCGCAAGTCCAACGCTCACAGCGGCCTTGCTGATATCAAAGCACATGACGAACGCGCCGGCCTTCTTGCCCTCGAGTATCATCAGATTTGTCGCCCCGGCGTTGCCGGAGCCCTTTTTGCGAATGTCATAGCCTTTGCGCAGACCCATGACGTAGGCCGGGTTGAGGTTCCCGATGGCGTAGCCGAGCCCGGCGGCCGCGAGCGCGGCGGCCAGAGGCTTGTTTATCTTCATTTCTCGCCCTCCGTAAGTATGTTAAGAAGCTCGTCGGTGCTGTCGGCTATCGGGCAGCCGAAAGGCAGCAGAGTCTCCCTGCCGCGGAAGCCCCAGGACACCAGAACGCAGTCGCAGCCGGCGTTGGCGGCGGTCTGCCCGTCAACGTCGGAGTCGCCGATGTAAACGGCCTGTCCGATATCGCAGCCGAGGCTGCCTACGGTCTCAAAAACGCTGTCCGGTGCAGGCTTTTTGCGGACATTTTCGCGCTCTCCGACGACGCTGTCGAACACGCCGGGAAAATAATGCGCGATGAGCGCCTTAACCGGCTCGTCTGCCTTGTTCGACACAACGCCAAGCTTCCAGCCGCGCGCCCTGAGCGCGGCGAGCATTTCCGGTATGCCGGGGTAGGGTCGCGTCAAAACCATGCAGTTTTCCGCATAATGGCGCTTGAAAGCCGCAAACACGCGGTCGGTCACGTCCGGTGCGCAGCCGTCCGGCACGGCGCGCTCGATGAGCTTCCGTATGCCGTTTCCGACAAAGCACCGAACCTCGTCGAGACTGCGCGCCGGCAAGCCCTCGCTTTCGAGCGCAAAATTTGTTGAGGCGTGCAGATCCTCAAGCGTGTACAGCAAAGTTCCGTCCAAATCAAATATCGCAAGCTTTTTCATAGTCTGTCCTCCGCCATGATTTTAATACATGTGTCCGAAAAATTCAAGATTCTTTGTCGAACCATTGACCGTCCCGGAATTGGATGGTAAAATATTTATCCGACATTGAAAGGGGATATCGGCATATGGAGGATAAAACGCTGCTTGAAGAGCTGCTTGAGCGCTCGCCGGACGAGCGGATGCACAAGCGCAAGATGGACAAGGCGTATCAGCTGATGGCGATGGGCCTTCGCGACGAGGCCGATGCTCTGTTTGACGAGATCCTGGCCGAGGAGCCGTTCAACCGCGACGCGATGACCGGCAAAAACCTCATCGCGCGCCAGAAGGCGGTCGAAAACAGATTGGATCATCTCGCCGAGCGTGCGCGCACGGCCATACCCGAGCCGAGGCCGGATGCAGACCCGGAGGAGCCGGGCAAGGCCGAAGAATCAGCGCCCGTTCGCGAGCCGAGGTTCAAGCTTTTGCGCTCGAAGAAAGTGCGAGCCGTGCTCGTTGCTCTGTTTGCCGCTGCTTTATTAATAGCGCTTTACTGCACCTGCGGATACGGATATTTCCGGTAGCCCGATTCGGAACTGCTGACAAAACCGCGCTGTTTCGCACCCTATTGGATGTCAGCTATCTGCTCTCGGCTGCGGAGAAACCGCACGGTTTTCTACGAACCCTCGATATCGAGCAATCGCAATTACCGTATCGGTAGCTGCGTCAATGCGCAACTAAAAAAGCCCCGTCAGATGACGGGGCTTTGAGTATATTTGGCTTAGAACTTTATTTCCTTGCCTGCCTTGCGCCACTGCTTGAATTCCGCAACGGCGGTGAACAGCGCGTCGGAGGAGGAATTGATCGCGGTCTCGACCGAGTCCTGAATGACACCGATGATGAAGCCGACGCCGACGACCTGCATTGCAACATCGTTGGAGATGCCGAACAGCGAGCAGGCCATGGGGATCAGCAGCAGCGAGCCGCCGGCAACGCCGGATGCGCCGCATGCGCCCAGAGCGGCCATGACGGACAGGACGATCGCCACGGGAACGCTTACGGTCATGCCGAGAGTGTGAACCGCAGCGAGGGACATGACGGTGATGGTGACTGCCGCGCCTGCCATGTTGATGGTAGCGCCGAGGGGAATGGACACGGAGTAGAACTCGCGGTCAAGTCCGAGGCTCTCGCACAGGGTCATGTTAACGGGGATGTTAGCTGCCGAGGAGCGGGTGAAGAATGCGGTAACGCCGCTTTCCTTCAGGCACTTGAACACCAGCGGATACGGGTTCTTGCGGATGACTATGAAGGTCATGATGGGGTTTACAACAAGTGCGGCTATGAGCATGCATCCGACGAGGATGAGCAGGAGCTTGCCATACTCGGTGAAGATGGCAAGGCCGCTGGTGGAAACTGCGGAGAACACGAGGCCGAGGATACCGAAGGGAGCGAGGTTAATTACAAAGCGGACTGCCTTGGTGACTGCATCGGATGCGTCGGCGAGGAACTTCTTGGTGGTGTCGGACGCTGCCTTGAACGCAAAGCCGAGTACGACCGCCCAGAACAGGATGCCAAGGTAGTTTCCGGAAACTATCGAGCCGATGGGGTTGGCAACGATGTTGTTAAGAAGTCCGGTGAATATTGAAGCAAAGCTGTCGGGAGCTGCGTCGGTGGCTGCGTCCGTGAGGGTGATGGTCACGGGGAAAATGAAGCTTGCAATGACCGCGATGACAGCTGCGAGGAAGGTGGATACAAGATACAGCACGATAACGGTGCCGAACTGCTTGCCCATCTTTTCTCTGGACTGTGCAAGTGCGCTGATGATAAGGATAAATACCAGCAGGGGTGCGATTGCCTTGAGTGCGCCGACGAACAGCGTGCCGAGAATACCGATTCCGGGAGCGGTTTCGGCAGCGTTGGGGATAACAAGTGCAAGTACGGCGCCGATGACCATACCTATAACAATTCGCAGCACGAGGCTTACGCTGTTATATGCTTTTACGATTTTCATTTCTCTTTTCTCATCCTTTGATGTTAGTTTCGCGTTAAAGTCGCGTTGCATAGTTTAACAAACTGTTAACGCAATGTCAACACCGGCAGATGATATATATCCTCAGCGTGTCAAAAAAGTCTTTGACTTTTTTGCACGCTTCAAAAACGCCACATTTTTTGTGAAAACAAGTTTTCACGAAAAATCTCGCTACGCTCGTCAAAAAGCCTGATAAATCAGGCGTTTTTGATGGCTATTAATCCAATTTCGAGTGGGGCCTTTGCCCCCTCGAGCTCCCCTGCTGCTCTATTATCTTTCTTTTGCAGCATAGTTTTTCGACAGCCTGATATATCCTTTTTATTTTATTGCTTTTGAGGATCATTTCCGGTGCTTGTATCTATGCCGAGGCGCTCGAGCCGTGCGTTGACGGCTTTCACCGTGCGGCCGAGGGTGCGCGCGATCTCGGTTTTCTCCACGCCTTCTCTGACAAGAGTGCCGAGCGTCTCATCATCCTGCGTGCTCCAGGGCTTGCCCCGGTTTTCTCTGCCGCCGCTTTTTTCGCGATTGAGCTGCTCTATCGCGTCGATGTTATCGAATATGAATTGCTGCGCCTCCGGCTTATACAGCACGACCGAGTACACCGAGTTTTCGCCCCGGAACTCCTGCGTTATCAGGCCGAGGCTGCGCCCCTGCGGCGTGGGGAGCTTGGTCTCCTTGCCCGAGGGCAGCTGAACCTCTTCAAGCGCGCCGATTCCGAGAAGCCACCGGGTGATAACGCCCGAGCGCAGGCTTTTCATCGTCTCGGGGTCAATCCTTTCGTTTATGAGGCTTGTTACCTGCGATATTCTCAGCGGCTCATCGGCCGGAACAAGCTCGCGCCGGGCGCTGCTATCGAGCGCAAACAGGGCGCGCCCTCGCTTTGCCGGCTTTTTGCTCTCGGTCCCACCGTTTTCTATGACACGGCGCAGAATATCCGAAACATAATACATGCAGCGAGATATTCTGACATTGTTTAGAAGATCGCCCTCGGCGATCGGAGTGCCGTCGATTGGGTTTATCCCCTCGGCAAGCTTGTCAACAAAGCCTTTTGTGTACTCGATCTTTTCAAGCTCGGTCATGTTTTGCGCCTCCTGAAATCACATATTGTAAATTCTGTTATATCCTGAGACGCGGAATTTGTCAACAAGATTTATCCGCCGCGCGGCCGAAAAACCGGCTGTCAAAACTGTTGAAAACTCAGCGATAATCGGCTATAATTACTTAAGCTGACGAGAGCCGAACACATATCGCCTGTCGGCGTACCCTTCCGGCTATTTTCACCTTTTTTGTCTTGATGGGCGCC
>DKRV01000048.1:52614-66881 GCA_002472405.1 Clostridiales bacterium UBA7273
TATGTGTTCGACTCTCGTCAGCTTATTAAACTGTCACACGGGAGTGAACTAATATGAAAGCAATCGTAACGGTCGTCGGCAAGGATCAGGTCGGCATAATCGCCGGAGTGTGCAACACGCTGGCAGACCACAACATAAATGTTCTGGACATCAGCCAGACCATCATGGAGGGCTTCTTCACGATGATGATGGTCGTTGACCTTGCGCTGTGCACCGAGTCCTTTGCAAATCTGCAAAATGTGCTCAAGACCTTCGGCGAGGGGCGCGGCCTTTCCATCCGCATTCAGCGCGAGGATATTTTCGACGCGATGCACAAGCTGTGAGGTGCCGCCATGCTGAGCCTTAACAACATATTTGACACCATCGACATGATCGACAAGCAGCACCTCGATATCCGCACGATCACCATGGGCATATCGCTGCTCGACTGCGTAAGCGAGGACCCCGAGCGCTGCTGCCGAAAGATATACGACAAGATCTGCCGCCGGGCCGAGAGGCTCGTAAAAACGGGCGAGGATATCGAGAGCGAGTTCGGCATACCCATCGTAAATAAGCGCATCTCGGTAACACCGATAGCGCTCGTCGCCGGAAGCTGCGCAACGGCAGATTACGTTCCATTTGCGCTGACGCTCGACCGCGCGGCAAAAACCTGCGGCGTGAACTTCATCGGCGGCTACTCGGCGCTTGTGCACAAGGGCTTTGCCAAGGGTGATGAGCTTCTGCTGCGCGCAATTCCGCAGGCAATGGCGCAGACCGATCTTGTCTGCTCGAGCGTGAACGTCGGCTCGACGCGCGCCGGCATAAACATGGATGCCGTTGCCGCGATGGGGCGCATAATTAAAGACACTGCGCACCTGACGCGTGATACCGACGGACTCGGCTGTGCAAAGCTCGTGGTGTTCTGCAATGCGGTGGAGGATAACCCCTTCATGGCCGGCGCGTTCCACGGAGTCGGCGAGGCCGACAGCGTGATAAACGTCGGCGTATCCGGCCCGGGCGTGGTTTACCACGCGCTGCAAAAGTGCAAGGGCGCGCTGTTTGACGTTGTTGCCGAGACGATAAAAAAGACCGCGTTCCGGATAACGCGCATGGGTCAGATGGTCGCCGCCGAGGCTTCCGACAGGCTCGGTGTGCCCTTCGGCATAGTTGACCTATCCCTCGCGCCGACGCCTGCCGTGGGCGACAGCGTTGCGCGCATCCTTGAGGAGATGGGGCTTGAGACCTGCGGCACCCACGGCACGACTGCCGCGCTTGCGCTGCTCAACGACGCGGTCAAAAAGGGCGGCATTATGGCCTCCGGTCACGTCGGCGGACTGTCCGGCGCATTCATCCCCGTGTCCGAGGATGAGGGCATGATCGCCGCCGCCGAGTGCGGAACGCTTACGATAGACAAGCTCGAGGCCATGACCTGCGTGTGCTCGGTCGGCCTTGACATGATTGCCGTGCCCGGCGATACGAGCGCCGAGACGATATCGGCGATCATCGCCGACGAGGCCGCCATCGGCATGGTAAACAGCAAGACCACCGCCGTGCGCATCATCCCCGTTGAGGGCAAGGATGTCGGCGATATGGTAGAAATGGGCGGACTTCTCGGCTCTGCGCCCGTAATGCCCGTGCACAAGGCGCAAAGCGCCGATTTTATCGCACGCGGCGGACGCATCCCGGCTCCCCTCCAAAGCCTCAAAAATTGATTTTTAGAGGCGCATTGACGCACCTGCGGATACGGTTATTTCCGGTGGCCCGGCAGCGCAGACTACGTCTGCGAAGTAATAAGTAAAAGGTAAAAGTGAAGAAGTTAGGTATTCGCCCGGAGGGCGAATGAATTTAAATTCGTGCCGTAGGCACACCACACCTATTCACTATTACCTATTACCTCTTCACTGCGGCCAAAGGTCGCTTGCAGGGAACAGGCAAGCCTGTTCCCTGCAAGGGTGCAGATGAAAATTTGCACTAATATAGCACAATCCCCCGTGGCGCGAAACGATATGGTTTCCAGCAATTTTTCGATACCGGGCAAGCGCAAAAAACGTATCCGTAAAATTTTAATGCGCCACTGAAAAAATGTATAAGGAGCGGCGTTAATTCGCCACTAAAAAGATGGAGATAAGGTTGCAGGCTTTTGAAAGCCTTGATTCGACGAATAATTATTTAAAGAAGCTCGCAGCGGAGGGCGCTGCGGAGGGTACGGTCGTCATTGCCGATGAGCAGACCGCCGGGCGCGGCAGAATGGGCCGCAGCTTCGCGTCGGCCGCCGGCTGCGGCATCTACATGTCGATGCTGCTTCGTCCTGCCGATTGCACGCCCGACTGCGCGCAGAGCCTGACTGCGGTGTGTGCCGTCGCGGTGTGCCGTGCCGTTGAGAAGGTCTGCGGCCGCGCGCCGGGCATCAAATGGATAAACGATTTGTACCTGCGCGGCAAAAAGATCTGCGGCATACTGTGCGAAAGCTCGGTGAAAAACGGCAAGGTCGATTACGCCGTGCTGGGCATCGGCTTGAATGTCACGACACGCATCGAGGACTTTCCCGAGGAGCTGCGCGAAACGGCAGGCTCGCTGCTTACGCAGACGGGCTTCACTTTTGAGCGCGGCAAGCTTATCGCAGCGATTATCGCGGAGCTTAGCTCACTGTACACCGCGTGGCTCGAAGCGCCGAGCGTATGCCATGCCGAGTATAAGCGCCGCTGCATCGTGCTCGACAGGCAGATATCCGTAAGCTCACCCGAGGGCGAATATGAGGCCGTCGCCGAGGGCATAAGCCCGGACTACGGACTCATCCTGCGCCTTGACGACGGAACGCGCCGCACGGTTCACAGCGGCGAAGTGAAGATAAAAATGTAAACTCGCGAGAGGAGAAGATCATGAAAAAACAGACGGCATATATTTTTGCGGCATTCATCGTTGTGCTGATCATACTTGCCATAGTAATCATGTGGCTGACCGGCGGCATCGGCGGCGATAAGCCTGAAGCTACCCCGACCCCGGCGACCGAGACGAGCGCTCCGCGCCAGACGCAGTTTGTCATCCCGACTGCAACTCCGCAGCCCACCGAGGCAGTTCCGACCGAGACTCCGACGGTGACGGCAACACCGGCTCCTGCTCCCACTCCCGAAGCGCCGAGCGGCACGGTCATCGGCTCCGGCGCGTTTGACTCGGCAACCGGCGTTGGTCTGAACACCCACACCGCATGGACTGCCACCGAGCAGGCCGACGGCAGCGTAAAGCTCACGCTGTCGGTGTATGCGCGCTCGTACACGATGGAGATCGGCCGGCGCTCGATCGCGATAAGCGTAAACGGCTCGACCTCCGGCGGCATGACGAGCGCTTTCAGCGTTGACTCGCCCAACTCGCAGACCGATACGCTTATCTATACCTATTCGACGACCGTCGCAAAGGGCAGCAGCGTTTCCGTCAGCGTCGATTGGAACTACAAAGGCCAGTACAGCGGCCAGGATCTCGACGTGATCTCCTCATCCTCAACGATTTTTTAGCAGCGCTTTTTAGAGGCGAATTGACGCACCTACAGATACATATATCTCTGGCAGCCCGGTTCGAGGGTGCCGACGAAACAGGGAAGCTCTCGCACTGAATTAGTGTGGTGTTGAAATTTTTGATGCACCGCTGTATGGCGCGGCAGCCACGGTTTGGTCAGTAACTTCGACACCGGGCCACCGGAAATAACCGTATCAGAGACTGCGTCAAAGCGCCACTAAAAACCAGAGGTTGGAGATTTGAGGGGAGAGGCGGTCGTAGGTCCAGTGCTTTGCGCTGTTATCGGGGCTGTTGGGATCGTTGACGGTAAAGCCGCAGCTGTCGTAGCCGGTGATAACGACAAAGTGACCGCTGCTCGTGAAGTCGCCGGGGCCGAGCGCGAGGATGATGAGCGCACCGGAGTCCAGCGCGTTTTTCATTGACTGCTCCCACAGCGGAAGCTCGGCTGCGGAAAGGCCGAGCAAAGCGCTGCCCTCGCTGATAAGCGTCCACGAGCTGCCGTTTCCGGGCACGCAGTAGCCGTTTTTCTCGGCAAGGCGTGCAACGAACAGCGGCGAGTATGCGGCGTTTTTCGTGAGGTACACCGCCGCCATCGACAGGCAGGTCGGGCCGCAGCCTGAGGTGCCGATAAAGCCGCTGCCGTATGGCGCATAGCCCCAGCGCTCGTCCCATTGGATAAACAGCGGTACGGTGCCGCTCTGTGCGTCGGCAGAAAGGTCGATGTCAAAGCGCTTATCCTTCAGCTCCGGGTAGTTGTAAACATAGTCCAGAGTCTGCGGACATTTCTCGGCCGTTTCGACTAAAATTTCGGGGTACTCGTCGCTTGTGCGTATCTTTTCGAGCTTTTCTGCGTCGGTCGGGCCGCCCGATATCGGCAGGTCTATGCCCGAGCAGCCTGAAAGCTGCGCGGCAAAAATGCAGATGCAAAGACAAACGGAAATAAGCCTTTTCATAATATCCTCCTGTGAGCCGAAAAAATCGCTCCTGTTTTCGCTGCTATCGTAGCAAAAACAGGAGCGCTGTTTATCCGTTTATCCGTATGAAATTGTGACGTTTTCCGCCCGAATATCTTACGATTTTCTTACGACCCTCGTCAGCTTACGGGCAGAGTGACGGTGAACTCAACCGTCTCATCGGCGCTGCGCGCGTTGATCTTTCCACCGTGGAGGGTGACGATGTTGCTCGCTATGGCAAGACCCAGCCCGGCACCGCCGGAGGACGAGCGCGCGGAATCGAGCCTGTAGAACTGCTCGAAAATGCGCCGCAGCTTTTCCTCGGGGATGGTGTTTCCGCGGTTGAGCACGCTGACGGAAACGCTGTCGCCGTCAAGCTGCGCGTTTATCACGATCTCGGTGTCGGGATAGCTGTACAGCACCGCATTGCGCAGGAGATTGTCGAAAACGCGCTGCATTTTGCCGGCGTCGCAGCTTATCGGCAGCGCATCCGGCGCGCAGAGGGTGCAGGTGAGCGATTTTTCCTTGAGCATGGGCATGAACTCGAACCTGAGCTGCTCGAGCAGACGCACAAGGTCGATGCTCGAGTAATCGAGCGTAACGGTCGAGAGATTAAAGCGCGTGATCTCGAAAAATTCGTTTATCAGATCCTCGAGCCGCTCAGCCTTGTCGAGCGTTATCGAGAGGTACTTCTCGCGCAGCTCGGGGCTTATCTGCTGCTCGTCGCGCAGCAGCGTGAGGTAGCCGATGACGGAGGCAAGCGGCGTTTTAAGGTCGTGCGCAAGGTACATCACAAGGTCGTTTTTGCGCGCGGTTTCCTCGCGCAGAAGTGTCTGCGCGAGCATGAGCTTTGACTTTGCGTCGCTCAGCGGAACGGCGATCTCGTTGGGAATGCCGGCCTCGGGCGTGTCGCTGAGCATGAACTGCCCGACCGCATTGCCTATTCGGCGGCGCTCGGCGTTCAGGCGAAGCCGCGAAACGATGCCTATAATAATTACGCAGAACGCAAAGACCGCGAGCGCGAGCCTGAACGCAAGCCCCTTTATGGCGATCCAGTCCGGCTGAACGTAATCCGTTGCCATCTCGGGATCGTAATATTTGGTCATGTAGCCCCGGTAAAACCACTCGCGCAGCGTGCCGTTGAGCGTGTTGTCAAAAAAGCTCAGCAGCAGAACAACGAGCACCGCGCCGCAGATGAATATGCCGATGTAGGTGAGCGTCGTGCGGAGCGTGCTTTTAGTTTTCGATCTCATACCCAACACCCCAAACGGTTTTAATAAACTTCGGCTTTCGCGCCGGCTCGTGCATCTTCTCGCGCAGGCGGCCTATGTGCGCCATGACGGTGTTGCTGCTGCTCGTGAGGAATTTTTCCTTCCACACGGCTTCGAACAGCTCCTCTGATGCGACCACTCTGCCGGCGTTATCGCACAGATACCACAGAATGTCGAACTCCGTCGGCGTGAGCGAAAGCTCGCGCCCGAACAGCGAGCAGCGGCGTGAAGCGCGGTTGATCGTAAGGCCGCGGATATCCATTTCGTCGTTGGTCTCCGCTCCCCGGCGGCAGCGGCGCAGAACGGTCTTGACGCGCGCGGTGACCTCAAGGGGGTTAAACGGCTTTGTTATATAGTCGTCCGCACCGATGGTCAGGCCGAGAATCTTGTCCGAATCCGTGACGCGCGCGGTGAGCATGATTATCGGAAAATCGTGCTTCTCGCGCATTTTGCGCAGAAGCGCAAAGCCGTCGGTATCCGGCAGCATAACGTCGAGAACGGCGAGCGCAGGCTCGCATTTTTCGACAAAGCTCAGCGCATCGGCTCCGTTGAGGAACTTATGCACCTCGTATCCGTCATTTTCAAGGTACAGGCCGATAAGATCGGCGATCTCGCGCTCGTCATCGACGACGATGATTTTATCAGCCATTTATCCGAGGCTCTTTTCGAGCTTTTCGATGCCGACGCGCATTCTGCGCAGGGTCTCGTCCTTGCCGAGGATGCGGCAGATCTCGACAGCGCCGCCGGGCGTTACGGCCTTGCCGGCCGCGGCGATACGCACGGGCCACATGACCTTCGCATTTTTGCACTCGCACTTTTCGGCCATGCCGGTCATGGCGGCGAGGATGTTCTCGTCGCACCAGTCGGAAATGCCCTCGAAAACGGGCAGCATGGCGCGCAGCATCTCAAGCGAGCCGGCCTCATCGGTCTTGCTCTTTTTGTGGATATAAAGCGCCGTGTCGTACTCGGGCAGCTCGTCGAAGAAATCGAGCTTATCGGGAATGTCGGTGAGAACCTCCGTGCGCTGCTGCAAAAGCGCGGCGATAGCGGCGGCGCTTATCTCGGGCTTTTTGACGGCCTTGCGGATAAACGGCTCGGCGGCCTCGGCAAAGGCCTCGGGGCTCATGGCGCGGATGTATTCGGCGTTAAAATACTTGAGCTTTTCGATATCGAAGATAGCAGGGGACTTGGAGATGCCCTTTATGTCGAATATCTCGGCAAGCTCCTGCATGGAGAATATCTCGCGCTCGCCGCCGGGGCTCCAGCCGAGAAGAGCAACATAGTTGACAACGGCGTCGGTGAGATAGCCCTGCGCGATAAGATCTTCATACGAGGGGTCGCCGTGGCGCTTGCTCATCTTGTTGTGCGCATCGCGCATGACCGGCGAGCAGTGGACATAGGCCGGGATCTCCCAGCCGAAGCCCTCGTACAGCAGATTGTATTTCGGCGAGCTTGAAAGATACTCCGAGCCGCGCACGACATGGGTTATGCCCATGAGGTGATCGTCGATGACGTTTGCAAAGTTATATGTCGGCAGTCCGTCGCGCTTTATGAGCACCTGATCGTCAAGTGTCGAGTTTTCAACGGTGATATCGCCGAAAATCTCGTCGTGGAACGTGGTGCTGCCCTCCTCGGGTATCTTCTGACGCACAACGAACGGCTCGCCGGCCGAGGCCTTTGCGTCGCTTTCCTCGCGGCTGAGGAAGCGGCAGGGATCGGCGACCTTTTCAAAGCCCTCGGTCTCCTCCTGCTTTTCGCAGAAGCAGCGGTAGGCGTGACCCTTCTCGATGAGAAGGTCGGCGTACTTGCCGTAAAGATCGCGGCGCTCGGTCTGAACATAGGGGCCGACAGGGCCTCCGACGTCGGGGCCTTCATCGTGATCAAGGCCGCACTCGGCCATCGTGCGGTAGATAACGTCAACCGCGCCCTCGACCAGACGCTCCTGGTCGGTGTCCTCGATGCGGAGAATGAATTTTCCGCCGCTGTGGCGCGCTATGAGCCATGTGTACAGCGCGGTGCGCAGATTGCCCACATGCATATATCCCGTGGGGCTGGGGGCAAATCTCGTGCGTACCTCGCCCTTGGGTATGCGAGCCTCCATTTGCTCGAACCATGTCATATCCATAAACTTTTCCTCCGAAAAACATAGATAACAACAGTGTAAAATGTATTTTGGCAGTTGTCAAGTGACAGTTAAGATGGTAAAATGCTATTTTAGATTAGTATCAGATCAAACAGGAGATAACTCAAATGGAAGAGATAAAAAAGAAAAGCATGCTGTCGGGCATCCAGCCCTCGGGCGATCTTCACCTCGGCAATTATTTGGGAGCCGTGAAAAACTGGGGCGCAAGAGCCGATGAATTTGACTGCTATTATTTTATGGCCGATCTGCACACGCTCACCGTGCGCCAGGATCCTAAGCTGCTGCGCCGCCGCAGCCTCGAGCAGCTTGCCCAGTACATTGCCTGCGGCATAGACCCGGAAAAGAACGTTCTGTTCCTGCAAAGCCATGTTCACGAGCATGCAGAGCTTGGCTGGATACTCAACTGCTACACCATGTTCGGCGAGCTCAGCCGCATGACGCAGTTTAAGGATAAGTGCGCAAAGAACGCCGACAATATAAACGGCGGACTGTTCACCTATCCCAGCCTCATGGCGGCGGATATCCTGCTGTATCAGGCAGACTATGTTCCCGTCGGCGAGGATCAGCGCCAGCACTGCGAGCTTACGCGCGATATAGCCGTGCGCTTTAACAACCTCTACGGCGAGACCTTCAAGGTCCCCGAGGCGTATATCCCCAAGGCCGGCGCGCGCGTTATGGGACTCGGAAACCCCACCTCGAAGATGAGCAAATCCGATCCCAACGGCTGCGTTTTCCTTATGGAAAAGCCCGAGGATATCGCTCGCAAGTTCAAGCGCGCCATAACCGACTCCGACACCGAAAACTGCGTGCACTTTGACCCGGCGAACAAGCCCGGCGTTTCAAACCTCATGAACATCTATTCCGCAGTCACCGGCAAGAGCATTGACGAGATAGAGCGCGAATTTGAAGGTCAGGGCTACGGCGTTTTCAAGCCTGCAGTCGGCGACGCCGTTATCGAGACCCTGCGCCCGATCCGCGAGGAGGCAACGCGCCTGCTTGCGGACAAGGCCTATCTTTGCAGCGTCTACACCGAGGGCGCGCAGAAGGCAAGCGTCATTGCGCGCAAGACCCTCCGCAAGGTATATAAGAAGGTAGGTCTCGTAGAAAAGCCCTTCTAATTTCACTGGAGATATATAGATATGATCGATCTAAGTTTTGATGTCTGGAAGAACATCCTGCTCGCGCTGGCTGTCGCGTTTATCATTTCCTTTGCCGCGACGCCCGTTGTCAGTTCCTTTGCCAAAAAGGTCGGAGCGATCGACATTCCGGACAAAAAGCGCCATATTCACAGCCACCCCATACCGCGCATGGGCGGCCTTGCTATATTCCTGGGCTTTCTGCTGTCGGTGCTGCTGTTTGCAAACATAACGCCGCAGGTTCGCGGCATTCTGCTCGGTGCTATCCTCATCGTCGTTGTCGGCGCGATCGACGACGTGATGAACCTCAACGCATGGCTTAAGTTCTGCGTGCAGATAGTCGCGGCGGTCATCGCCGTTTTGTCCGGCGTTATCATAAACGTTGTGTCAAATCCGCTGCTTATAACGAGCGAGCAGGCCGTGACCATCGGCATCCTCGCCGTTCCCGTGACCATACTGTGGATAGTCGGCGTAACAAACTCTGTTAACCTCATCGACGGGCTTGACGGTCTCGCCTGCGGCGTTTCCGCCATCGCGTCGCTGACGATGCTCGTCGTGTCGCTTCTTGTGTCCGATGCGAACATCAACGTCGCAGTCATCCTCGCCGCGCTCTGCGGCGGATGCCTGGGCTTTATCCCGTATAACCTCAACCCGGCGAAGATATTCATGGGCGATACCGGCGCGCTGCTGCTGGGATATGTTCTGGCGACGGTCTCGGTCATCGGAATGTTCAAGTTCTATGCCGTCGTTACCTTTGTCCTGCCGGTGCTCGCGCTTGCCGTTCCGCTTTCGGACACGATTTTTGCCTTCACGCGCCGCATCCTGCACGGGCAAAGCCCCTTCCATGCCGATAGGGGACACTTTCACCACAAGCTGCTGGACATGGGCCTGAGCCAGAAGCAGGCCGTCGCCGTGCTCTACGCCGTTTCGGCCATCCTCGGCCTTGCCGCGGTGCTGCTGACCTCGACAGGTATCATTCGCGTCGTCGTTGCCGTCATCGCCTTTGTCATCGCCGTGTGCATATGGCTGTTCGTGTTCAGAAACAACAACAATATCCATCCGCTGCCGCACGAGAAGCCGGCGGATGAGTCCGGGGAGGCCGACAGCAAAAATGAGTAAGCTTAAAGTCATGTCCGTTTTCGGCACGCGCCCGGAAGCGATAAAAATGGCGCCGCTCGCGCTTGAGCTTCAGCGCCGCGAGAGCATCGAAAGCCTCATCTGCGTCACCGCGCAGCACCGCGAGATGCTCGATTCCGTGATGCACTGCTTCGGCCTGAGGGCCGACGCAGATCTCAATATCATGGGCAAAAACCAGACACTTACCGATGTCACCGTCAAGGCGCTCAAGGGTCTTGAGGGCTGCTTTGCGGAGTTTCGCCCCGATCTCGTCCTTGTCCACGGCGACACGAGCACGACCTTCTCCGCCGCGCTCGCCGCGTTCTATGCAAAAATACCCGTCGGCCATGTCGAGGCCGGCCTGCGCACCTATGATCGCTACAGCCCGTTCCCCGAGGAGATGAATCGCTGCCTCGTCGGCCGCCTTGCAACGCTGCACTTTGCGCCGACGGCGAAGAACGCGGAAAATCTGCGCGCCGAGGCCGTCACCGGCGATATCTTCGTCACCGGCAACACCGTCATCGACGCAATGAAATACACAGTCGGCGACGGCGGCTTTGCCTCGAGCGAGCTTAAAAGCATCAACTTTTCAAAGCGCGTCATTGCAATGACCTGCCACCGCCGCGAAAACTACGGCGAGCCGATGAAGAATATCTTCTCCGCCGTGCGCACCGTTGCGCTGACGCATCCCGACGTTGAGATCGTCTATCCCGTGCATCTGTCGCCAGTCGTGCGCGGCGCGGCAAACGAGTACCTTGCGAATCTGCCGAACGTGCACCTCATCGAGCCGCTCGATGCGATGGATATGCACCGGCTCATGAGCGCAAGCTACATGGTCATGACCGACTCCGGCGGCATTCAGGAGGAGGCGCCCTCGCTGGGCAAGCCTGTCCTCGTCCTGCGCCGCGAGACCGAGCGCCCCGAGGCCGTTGCTGCCGGCACGGTCAAGCTCACCGGTGTTGACCGCAACGATATCATCCGCGATGCCGACGAGCTGCTCACCGGCGGCGAAATGTACCAGAGCATGGCGCACGCCGTCAACCCCTATGGCGACGGCCACGCCTGCGAGCGCATCGCCGACGCTATCGAGTTCTCCTTCGGTCTGCGTGAAACCCGACCCTCCGCTTTTTAGAGGCGAATTGACGCACCTACCAATACATATATCTCTGGTATCCCGGTGTCGAAATTACCGACGAAACCGTGACGTTTCGCGCTACATTAGTGCAGTGCTGAATTTTGCACCGCACTCCATTGGCTCTTCTGTCAAGGTGAGCAGGCTGCTTTGCTGCCGAGGGGGTTCGGTGGCGCATTGACGTTGCTGCGGATACGGTAATTGCGGTGTCCCGGTATCGAGGCTGCGCAGGAAACCGTAACAAAACGGGCGGCCAATGGCCGCCCCTACGACTATATATTTAATTTCCGACTAAATCAGTACATTCGGAACGGATGAATCCGGTCCCTACGATTCTATTTTGGTACCGACGTAGCCGCCACAACGGAACAGGCAAGCCTGTTCCCTACAAGGGTGCGGCAAAAAAGCTTAGCACCGCACTAATGTATGGCGAGGCAACCGCGGTTTCGCCGGCAACTTCGACACCGGGATACCAGAGATATATGTATAGGTGACTGCCTCAATGCGCCTCTAAAAAACGGCGATAAAAAACACTTGATTTTTTGCGTGGGATTAGGTAGAATATCATAGCACAATGTGAGGAGTGACCGCGATGGCAAAGCTCGTTTCAAAGATAGTCGAGATATGGCACGACCGCAAGCGCATACTCGGCATGCCGATAAGCTTCACGCGATACGCCTTGAGCGAGGACAGGCTGTTCCTGAGCCGCGGCTTCCTGAATGTCAAGCATGACGAGATCGTGCTGTACCGTGTGCGCGATCTGCGCGTTTCGGTGTCGCTGTGGCAGCGCATTTTCGGCGTCGGCTCGGTGACGGTGGTCTCGACGGATAAGAGTATCCCGGAGCTGACGCTCAAGAACATCCGCCAGCCGAACGAGGTCAAGGAGCTCATCCATGAGCACGTCGAGAAAATGAAGATCGAGCGCCGCATGCGCATCGGCGAGATGAGCATGGACATGGACGACGATTCGATAGATCTCGAGGATATTAATTAAACGCAATCGGCCTTGCGCCGCTTGTTATATATGGATAGGTATCGAAGTGGTCATAACGGCCCTGACTCGAAATGCGCGTTGGCTCTGGCCGTTTTCTCCGCTGAAAATCCTTGATTTATAAGGGTTTTCGCCAGTTCAAATTTCAAAATTTCATACCGTTCTTGCCTGTTTTTCTTGCATTTTCTCCACGCACGGAAAACAGTTGAGATATACGGAGGGCTATCGAAGCGGTCATAACGAGAACGACTCGAAATCGTTTGACGGCTAAAAACCGTCCGTGGGTTCGAATCCCACGCCCTCCGCCACCGAAAAACCCAGTCATATCAAGGCTTTGCGCCCATATGACTGGGCTTTTCTTTTTGCTGATCTGCCATAACTGCACATGATTTTCGGCAAGAAATCATGTGCGCCATCCGACGGCCTCGGTTTCCGGCAAGGTCAGAACGTTGTCCATGACGTTTGCAGACGTAAGCTTGGACTTATAATCCAAGTGGCTGTAGATATTTGCCGTGGTGCTGATGTCGCTGTGACCCAGCCATTCCTGGATCTGCTTCATGGGCACGTCGTTTGCCAGCAGCAGCGAGGCGCAGCTGTGCCGGAGATCGTGGAAGCGGATATGCCGCAGGCCTTTCATTTCCAGCAGCTTGCTGAAATTGCTGCTGAGATTCCGGGGATTGAAAATGTTTCCTATCGCATCCACAAACACATAGCCGTCATATTCCCGGTTGTAGCAGTTGCCGCAGATCCGCTTGTTTTCCTTCTGCTGCTCCTTCAAGGCCAGCAGCTTTTCACGGATGTTGGCGACCAGAGGAAGGGAGCGCAGGCTGGATTTTGTCTTGGCGCGATCCTCGCGGACGATCTCATACTTGCCATCTATCTTGGCATTTGTTACGATGTGTCTGATGGTGATGGTGTTGCGCTCGAAGTCGATGGCGTCCCACCGCAGGCCCAGGGCCTCGCTGCGCCGCAGTCCGTAGAATGCGGTGATCTGGATCAGCAGAGAATAGGGGTGATCCTTCGTCGCCTCAAAGAGCTGCTCCAGCTCCTCCAGGCGGTAGTAATCTGCGATATACTTCTGCTTCTTCGGTCGTTCCACCTTGTCGGCGGGGTTGTACGGAATGAGGTCCATCTTGACGGCATATTTCAGAGCCTTGTGAATATTGGCGTGCTCGTGGATGACCGTGCTGGCAGACACGGTTTTCAGCTCGTACAGATAGAAGCTCTGAATATGCCTGGCCTGAAGCTCACCCAGCTTGACGCCGGTATTTCGAAAGTACGGCACGATCTTCCCCTTTACCATCTGGGTATAGGAGGAGAAGGTTGTTATCTCGATTGAATTGCGAACGACCTCCAACCACAGCTCCATATAGTCGGCGAAGAGCATGTCGGCGGACAACTCTCCGTTTGACTTGTGCTCTGCAGGGGGAACATAGGTCTGACGCAGCTCCAGCAGCATCTTTTCCGCGCGCTTTTTGTTGTTCTTGATCGGCAGTCCCGTTGGAAACCACGGCTGCTTCCGTTTGCCGTTGGCGTCCAAATAACTCAGGACCATATAATAGTAGTCGTTTTTGATTTGCAGGTGTCCCGCTATCATTCATCCATACCTCCTTTTCTGACAGCGTATGAACGGGCACCCTTTCGGACCGCTTCTATTATAGGGCTTACTCAGATGCCCGTCCAATGTGTCATTTCAGTTCAAATCCGTGTCACGGGGTCACGCCGCCGGCTGGGGATTGCCCGCCGAGAGGGCGTAGCGAATCACGTTGATCTTCGGAACGCGGTAGGCGTTTCCGATCTTCATGCCGGGGATATACCCGTCGCCGATCAGCTCATAGGCCAGATGGCGGCTGATACCCAGCATGGACTGGACCTGGGCGACGTTCACAATGTCGGGGTAGTCCGTGAACATCACCTCATACATGGCCTGCAGCTCAGTCTTCGTCACCGAAACCACCCCCTCCGTCGTCAACGGTCATGCTGTCAAGCTTTTTGGTGATTGTCTTAACCACGTACTGGGTCTCCTTCTTGGAGAG
>DKRV01000043.1:0-102386 GCA_002472405.1 Clostridiales bacterium UBA7273
GGCAAGGCAAAGCTTGAAGAGAATACTGCCGTATTGTCAAGAGCTTTAACGCAGCATGGGCAGAAATCTGCCCGTCAAAACCGATACGTGTTCGACTCTCGTTAGCTTAATTTTATTCTATTACATTTATCAATTTTAATCAATAGTAATCTTACGGCATTTAAAGCAGCAAATTCATTCAGGCACTATGAATTCAATTCAAGGCATTAGCACTTTACAATTGTGATGTGTTGATGTAAAATGCATATGTATGACCGAAGGAGGTTATTTGATGAACAAGCTTAACAGAAAACCCCGCAATCAGGATATGTATAAGGCAATACTGACGCTCAAGACGGTCGAGGAGTGCATGGACTTTTTCGACGATCTGTGCACCGTTACCGAGATTCAGGCAATGGAGCAGCGCTATCAGGTTGCGGTGTGCCTCTCCAAGGGTATGATCTATAACGATATTCTGGCAGAGACCGGCGCTTCCAGCGCAACGATAAGCCGCGTTAACCGCTCGCTGCAATACGGCAAGGACGGATACGAGATAGTATTTGAACGCCTGGCCGATCAGAAGGAAGAGGACTGATGGCTTCCTCCTACGGGCCGCTGTCGCTGTGGTACGACACGCTCACCGGCGATATCCCCTACGGCGAGTTTGCCGACTTCTACGAGGCACGGTTTAATATTTACGGCGGCGAGTTTAAAACGCTTCTTGACCTCTGCTGCGGCACGGGTACTCTCACAGCGCTCATGGCGCACCGCGGATACGAAATGATCGCAGTCGATGCGTCGGCGGATATGCTCATGCAGGCCTCCGGCAAGGCATCGGATGCCGAGATTGCGCCGCTGTATCTGTGTCAGGACGCATGCGAGCTTGATCTTTACGGCACGGTGGACGCGGCTTACTGCTCGCTCGACGGGATAAACTACATCTCCCCCGATAAGCTCGGCCGTGTTTTTGACAGGCTGCACCTTTTTGTGCGGCCGTACGGGCTTTTTATATTCGATATCAAAACGCCGGAGAGCTTCAGAGCGCTCGACGGCGAAATTTTTGTGGACGAAACAGACGACGTGCTCTGCCTCTGGCGCGCGGATTTCTCCGAGGAGGACAACACGCTTCTGTACGGAATGGATCTGTTCTCCCGGCGCGGCAAGCTGTGGCAGCGCGAATGCGAGGAGCACGTTGAATACGCCCACTCGCCCGAGGCGCTCAAAGCCATGCTTGAAAAATCGGGCTTTGAGCTGGTCGAATTTTTCTCCGATTGTCCGCAGGGCGACATGGGCAGAATGTTCATATCGGCAAAAAACACAAGCATTTATTGAGGTAACACAATGGACAGGATTCTCAGAGCAACAGCCGGTGACGGCTTTATTAAAATGTCAGCAGTCAGCGCGAAAGACACGGTGCAGCGCGCAAAGGATATCCACGGCTGCACACCCACTACAGCGGCAGCCCTCGGCAGGACGCTGTGCGCAGCATCCATGCTCGGCAACATGATGAAGGAGGACGACGGCAGCCTGACCATACGCATAAACGGCGGCGGCCCGATCGGCAGCGTCATCGCCGTTTCCGACAGCGCAGGCTTTGTGCGCGGCTATGTGACAAATCCCTCAGTCGAGCTTCCTCTTCGAGAGGACGGCAAGCTCAACGTCGGCGAAGCCGTCGGGCGCGACGGCATGATAACCGTAAGCCGCGACATAGGCCTCAAAGAGCCGTACATCGGCTCAACGCAGCTTGTTTCCGGCGAGATAGCCGAGGATCTTACGGCCTACATGCTCGAAAGCGAGCAGATACCGGCAGCCTGCGGTCTCGGTGTTCTTGTTGACACCGACCTGAGCATAAAATCCGCCGGCGGCTTCATCGTACAGCTCATGCCCGGTGCACCGGATGAGCTTATAGACAAGCTGGAAGAAAACATCACCATGATGGACGCACTGACGACCATACTCGCCGAGGACGGGCTCGAAGCGGTGTTCGAGCAGGTTCTCAAAGGGCTTGAGCATCACATCGTCGGCGAGGATGAGATCGGCTATCGCTGCAAATGCAGCCGCGAGCGCGTTGCAAGCGCCATCCTCGGCATCGGCAAGGACGAGCTTGAAAGCATGGTAAGCGAGGGCAAGGACGTTGACGTCAGCTGCCAGTTCTGCGATACGGTATACACTTTCACTCCCGACGACATTTCCGATCTTCTCGAGCAGTCAAAAAACGATTAAAAAACTCAAAATTGTTGTTGACAATTCGGGTCAGCTTTAGTATAATAAATAAGCCGCTGATGAGGGAGCATAGCTCAGCTGGTTAGAGCACCTGCCTTACAAGCAGGGGGTCACTGGTTCGAGTCCAGTTGTTCCCACCATTTTATCAGCATACGCCTCTGTAGCTCAGTAGGTAGAGCAGCGGACTGAAAATCCGCGTGTCGTTGGTTCAACTCCGACCGGAGGCACCATTTGCGGGCATAGCTCATCCGGTAGAGCGCCACCTTGCCAAGGTGGAGGTAGCGAGTTCGAGTCTCGTTGCCCGCTCCAAAAAACGTTTGCAGGCTGCGTTAAAAAAAGCCTGCAAACTAATATGGCGTCATAGCCAAGTGGTAAGGCAGCGGACTGCAAATCCGCGATTCCCCGGTTCAAATCCGGGTGACGCCTCCAAAAAGCTCCGAACGATTTCGTTCGGAGTTTTTCTTTTTAGCTATCAGTTCTTTGTTAAACAGAAATCAAAATGCCCTTGCATAGAGAGGATACATAATCAGAAGAAATTTACCATTCGGTCAATAAAACTGTTGACATTCCCTCGTGATCGTGCTAATTTAAATTTACCAAGTGGTCAATTTTGATGCACCACGATTTAGGAGGAGAACAGACATGTCAGAAAAAGAGGCCAAAGCCGTCAAGCTGCTTGACACAAAGCTTGATAAAAAGCTTATCAAAACACTTACCGTCTGCACCGTGATTATGCTCATTGCGATACTCATACACGACGGAGATCACATCCGCCAGGCTTATAACTGGGGCTACACCATTCCCCTGTCGCTTTGGGCACTGAATCTGACGGTGTATTTGCTGCCGGTGGTCACGCTGTTTCTTGCAAGAAGCGCAAGAGCCTCGGCAACGCTTGTCGGCGCAATCGCCGGAGTTTTCACTACGGCATCGTTTCTTATCATTCACCTGTGCGGCTCGTTCACCGGCAACTGGGGCGTATGGAATTTTTCCTATTTTGATCTTATAAAGGGCATCACCTATGACGGTGTTTTCTATCAGGGCGTCGATTGGCTCAGCTGGGTGCTTTTGTTCCACATTCCCGTGTTCTGCCTGCCCTGCTCGGCAATATGCTTCAAAGAGTACAGGAAGCTTAAAAATGCAGCAAAATAACGGTCTGTATGTATCCTGCCCTGCCTGCGGTGACGAAGAGAGCGAGGCACACGGCAGGCTGGTGCTTTTAAGGACGCTTTGCATAAGCGTCCTTTTCACCATGCCGCTTATGTGGAGTCTGCGGCCGCTTATTCAGTTTTTGCTGGCCACGGTTGTTCAGTTCTGGCCGGGAATGTATTTCTACAAAGGCGCTTACAGGGCGCTGAGGCAAAAGATCCTCGGCATGGACTTTCTCGTTGCGCTGTCAACGACAATAATATACGTTTACTCTGCGTACATAACATTTACGGTGTACCACAACACGAAGCTTTATTTTCTTTCCGAGTGCGTGCTGCTGTCGCTTATCCTGTTCGGAAAATACATGGAGACAACGTCGCGCTACGAGGCCTCGGCCGCCATACGCAGGCTTATAAGCCTCCAGCCCGAAACGGCGCACATACTCCGCGGCAGCACCGAGCTTGAGGTCGGCCTGAACGAAATTCTGCCGTCGGACAGCATCGTTATACGCTCAGGCGACCATATTCCGATAGACGGCGTTATCTCCGACGGTGAGTGCTTTGCCGATGAATCCATGCTGACCGGAGAAAGTGAGCTGATACGAAAGCAGCCGGGCGATACACTGTATTGCGGAACGCTATGCCGCGACGGGCAGGTGCTGCTCTCATGCGGCAGCATCGGCAAAACAACAATGCTTCAGCAGATAATCGACATCGTAAGCAATGCGCAAAGCGAAAAAGCGCCGATCGCAAGGCTTGCCGATAGGATCGCCACCGTGTTTGTTCCCATTGTCGTGATCATCGCCGCGGCGGTGTTCTGCCGCTGGTACTTTTTCGCGGATAAGGGTAACCTTGCGCAGGCGGTAAACTGCGTGTGCGCCACGCTTGTCATTGCCTGCCCGTGCGCGCTCGGCCTTGCGACGCCCACGGCGATCATGACAGGCTCCGGACGCGCGGCGGAACTGGGCATTCTTTTCCGCGGCGGCGAGCAGCTTGAGCGAGCCTATAAGACCGACACCGTTATTTTCGACAAAACCGGCACCCTGACCTGCGGCATGGCCGACGACGGCGAGATCATTCGTTCCGACGCAAAGGACGCGGTAGAAAAGCTCAAAGCCTCCGGCATCGACGTCTGGATGATAAGCGGTGACAAGGAAGAAAAGGCAAAGCGCGTTGCCGGGCTTCTCGGCATTGAAAACGTCATCTGGGAGGTCAAGCCCTCGGACAAGGCCGATGCGGTCAAAAAGCTTCAGGCCGAGGGGCGGCATGTCGCCATGGTCGGCGACGGGATCAACGACTCCCCTGCTCTCGTCTGCGCCGATATCGGTATTGCTGTCGGAAGCGGAACGGATATCGCAATAGACTCTGCCGACGTCATGATCGCCGGCGGCAGCATCTGCGCGGTGCCGCTGATATTCCGACTTTCAAAGGGCACTATGAAGATCATCCGGCAAAATCTAATCTGGTCGGTTGCATATAATCTTATATGCATTCCGATAGCCGCTGCCGGTATCGTGAATCCGTCGATAGCCGCGGCGGCAATGTCGCTTAGTTCAAACGGTGTTTTACTTAATTCTCTGAGGTTGAAGAATATTGAGAAGTGAAGTTTTTTCAGAAAAAGTAGATGGCATGATATGTCCGCAGTGCGAGGATGAGATCGCGCAGAAGATAACGCATCGCCGCGGCGTTTTATCCTGCCGCGCAAGCTATCGCAAAAGCAGCGTCACTGCGCAGTACGACCCGGACATTATAACGCCCGGCGAGATAAAATCTGCGCTTTCCGATATCGGTTATCCCGTAGGAAGCGGCAAAAGCGGACTTATATCCGACATGATCGGCGCTGCATGCGTTATTGTTTTGTATTTTGCCCTGCCGTGGCTGACCGGACTTGTCAAGGTACCGCAGGCGGAGGCCGGCGCAGGAGCAGGCGTTTTGTTCGTCATCGGACTTCTGACCGGCGTTCACTGCATCGGTATGTGCGGCGGAATTATGCTGACGCAGAAAAACGCCGTTGCCTACAATGCCGGCAGGCTGCTCAGCTACACGGCTTTGGGTGCCTTGTTCGGCGCGCTCGGCACCGTTATCACATACGATGCGCAGTTTAAGAGCATGCTATTTACGATCTGCGGCGGCCTTGTTGTTATAGCCGGGCTTATGATGTGGGGCGTTCCGTTTCTGCGCAGGCTAAGTCCGGGTCTTGCAAAGCCGTGCCGGTTCAAAGGCAGCCGTCCGCTGGTGATCGGGCTGCTTACGGGGCTTATGCCCTGCGGTGCACTGGCCAGCATGTGGCTTTTTGCCGCCGCTTCCGGCTCGGCCTTGAAGGGCGCCGAAAGCATGTTTGCCTTTGGGCTTGGCACCTGCGCCGTTATGCTCCTATTCGGCACATTCGGCACGCTTATTCCTGCCAAGTACAATAAGTATATTCTCAAATCAGGTACCGTCCTCATCGTGACCCTCGGCCTGATCCTCATGACAAAAGGCATAGCGATGATATAGAAAAAGTCGCCCATCGCAGGCGGCCTGTAATATCTATAGGCTATATGACTTATGCAAAGACCTCCGGCAATGCCGGAGGTCTTTGCATATGTTATTATACTTCAGGTGAAGCCGATGCGGCTTTGGGATTCGGTCCGAAGCGGTTTTCGCCAAGGTCACTGTCTTTAACAAACCATGCGAGCAGGAATATCCAGCCGACAAGGGGAATGAAAATAAACAGCCAGTAAGCGCCGGACTTGCCTATATCGTGCAGTCTGAGCCAGGCTACTGCCAGAGACGGAACGAGGATCGCGAGCGAAAACAGACCGTAGATGATGTCCACAAAGGTATAAACATCCGCACCTCCGGTGATAAGGTAATCAATGAGATTTACAACAGCGCTGATAATGAGCGTGAAAAGCTCAAAGAACCAGAACTCGCTGCGGCGCGCTCTGCCGTTAAAATTCGCGTAGTTTTTTGAATACGCTTGATATTGCCTGAGTGAAAGTCATATCGCTTACCTCCTGTATGATTTGACTATATTATACATTGCTCGAGCCGGCATTTCAAGATGCGGAATAATTTAGATTATCAGCCCATATTTGTCACACAGGGGAAGCAGCGCGCTTTCATCGAGCGCGCCCTCGTACAAGGCACGGCCCTGATACACGCGCAGAGCGGACTCAAGCACATCGGCATCGTCGCAGACTATGCACAGGGGCTTATTTATCATGTACTGACAGTCGGCAAATGCATCGACATCATCCCAGCCGGAAAGTCTGATCGCGATCATCGCGTCATCCGAGTCAAGCGCATCGGAGAGAGTGTCCTCAAGCTCGCTTGTTACGGAAAGCACCTTGCCGTGCTTTGCATCGGCTGGAAGATACATCGGCTCTTTCTCCGTAGAGGCCGGGAGCATGTCGCCGTGCTCGGGAGCCGGGCGGACAAACTTTGCTCCGTCCAGAGCCTTGGAAAGCGCTGCGATATGCCCGCTCGTTGTTCCGCAGCAGCCGCCGAACACGGCAACGCCGGCATCGAGCATCTCACCGACAAGAGCGACAAACTCATCGGGCGGACAATCGTAAACGGTCTTGCCGTCAACTATCTGCGGCATACCGGCATTGGGCTTGGCTATGAGCGGAACGCGCGCAAACTCGCGCAGGCGCTTGAGATGCACAAGCATCTGCTCCGGACCGGCCGAGCAGTTAAGGCCGAAAGCGCTTATGCCCATGCCCTGCAAAACGGTCAGCGCCGCCGTGACGTCGGTTCCGGACAGGCTGCGTCCGCTCTCGTCGCAGGTGAAGGTCACAAAAATGGGCTTATCGCTCACGCTGCGCACAGCCAGCACCGCCGCGCGCGCGTCGGAAAGCGTCATCATTGTTTCTATAACGAAAAGATCTACCCCTGCCTCTTCAAGACCGGCGGCCTGCTCGGTGTAGATATCCACAAGCTCCTCAAACGAGGCTTCGCCGAGCGGACTTAAGAACATACCTGTCGGCGAAATGTCTCCGGCGACCCACGCTTTGCCGCCGGCGGCTTCCTTGGACAGCGCGGCAAGGCGGCGGTTATATTCGCCGGTTTTGTTGAAAATGCCATGCTCTTCAAGCTTTCTTCTGTTTGCGCCGAAGCTCGGCGAATACAAAACGTTGCTGCCTGATGCAACATAGCTTTTTTGAATATCAAGAATGCTCTCGGGATGCTCGAGCACCCACTGCTCGGCGCTGACATCGCCCATGTAGCCGCGCTTTTGCAGCTCGGTGCCTGTTGCGCCGTCAAGAATAAGAGGAAAACGGATCTCCATATTAAAAACCTCCGTAATGAGTTTAAAAAGACATGTTTTCGGCGAATGCCGCGGCAAAATCCGCGCGTCCGGACAGCTCTATATAGCTGCAATCATGCGCGAGCTGCCGCACCGCGCCGCGCTTTTCCGGTGCAAGCGCCATCATTGCCGCCCCGGCAAGGGCCGTGTTGCCGATGCTGTGCAGCTTGTCCTTCTCAATGCGCGGCAGCATGCCGATCTTCATCGCGCTTTCCGTATCGACATAGCTTCCGAAGCCGCCTGCAAGATACAGACCGTCAATATCGGAGCTTTTCATGCCCTTTGTGGCAAGCAGAACGTCGATCCCTGCTGCGACAGCTGCCTTTGCAAGCTGAAGATTGCGCACGTCCTGTGCGGTGAGATAAACCTCGCGCGTCAAGTGAAAAATGCCGTTGCCGTTTTCGTCGCGCGTGAGATATCTGCGCATTTTTTCTGGAGCTTCCTCAGGCGAAAGAAGTCTGCCGCCCTCGTCGATGCAGCCTGTTCCCGTCAGTGCGGCGGCAAGGTCGATAAGCCCTGAGCCGCACAGACCGCAGGCTGCCTTTCCGCCTATGACGTCGTACAAAAATCCGCCGTCGCAGCGAACATGGCTCACGGCTCCGTCAACCGCCGCCATTCCGCAGCTTATTCCGGCTCCCTCAAACGCAGGTCCCGAAGCGACGGCGCAGCATGCAAAGCCTTCGCTTCCGCCGAGCGCCATCTCACCGTTCGTGCCGATATCGAGAAACAGACTGCGCCCCGGATTTTTATATAGCCCGGATGAGAGCAGCCCGGCGGTGATATCGCCGCCGACATAGCCTGCAACGCAGGGCGCATAGTGCAGGGGCGCGCCGAGGAGCGAGTCGCTGCGATCATCCTCAAAAAGTGTTTCGGGTTTGAACGGAGCGCGCGCTATGCCCTCGACCGGGAGAGATGCGAATATGTGCTGCATAACGGTGTTGCCGGCAAGGACGGTGTGCCGAAGCTCCGACTTTTTTCTTCCGCAGTCCTCGAGAGCGCGGTTTATCATATCTTCGACCTGCGCGCGGATGATGCGCGAAAGCTCATTCAGCCCGTTGGGGGCCTCCATAGTATATTGAATGCGGCTTATCACATCGCCGCCGTAGGCCGCCTGGGCGTTCCATGCGCTGAGAGTCCTTTCCTCGCGTCCGTCTGCAAGCTCGTAAATCCGCACGGCCACCGTCGTTGTGCCGAGATCGACCGCAGCGGCAAGTCCGCTCATTTTCCCGGCGCAGGAGACTATCTCCGGCGTCTGCGTGAGTATTCTGCCGCCGGATTTTTCGGGCAGCACGATCACATCTCCGTCATTTGGGACAACACGGCAGGCAAGGCGTGAAACAGAGTTTACGCCGACGCGGCATTTGCCGCATTTGCCTCGGCCACCGCATGCGGCAGGCAGGGTAAAGCCCGATCTGCGCAAAGCGCTCAGCAGCGTTTCGCCGTCTTCGGTTTTAATGTCACAACTTTTGCCGCCCAGCAGCACCCGAACGCTTGACACGGACATCACCCCTTAATATAATATATCATATTACATACAAAGCTTGTGCTTTGTCAAGAGGCTGAGATCTTATGACGGATATTCTTACTCTTGCACGGGAAAACGGCTTTTCGCATATCGGCTTTGCTAACATGGCGGCGCTCACGCCGTTGGAGGAAGTGCGCAAAATGTGCTCTGCCGACCGCTGCGGAAAATGGAACGCGAACTGGTCGTGTCCGCCGGCCTGCGGCAGCATAGAGTATGCAAAGCGCCGCATAGCGCAGTATAATAAGTGCCTTATTGTGCAGACAACGGGCGAGCTTGCCGACGAGTTTGACTACGAAGGCATGCAAAGCACCGCCAAAGCGCACAAGCGCGCATTTTTGAATTTTGTCAGGCAGGCGAGGATGCTGCATCCCGATTGCCTTCCGCTCACGGCAGGATCGTGCACGATATGCAAGAAGTGTACGTATCCGAACAAGCCGTGCAGATATCCGGCAAAGCGCCTGTCATCAATGGAAGCCTTCGGCCTGTTTGTAAGCAATGTATGCTCCCGTTCGGGACTTGGATACAACTACGGAGCGCGCACGATGACTTACACCTCGTGCCTTCTGTATTCTGAGGAGTGAATGTTATGCAGACTGCAAAAGAGATCTTTCTTGAAATGCTCAAGCCCGACGCTCAGCCCGAGCGTCAGCTGAAACAATATGAGGCGCTGCATATGTGCCTGTATGACCCCATAAACGCATATCTGCGCGGCAACCGCAAGCGCGGAACCGTCAGCGTTGACCGCTGGGGAACGACAATAAGCTTTCCGGAGGATGCGCCGGGCGCAATGCCGCTTAACCACGGCAATATGGCAGTGTGCCGGGATATAACGCGCTGGCGTGAAACGGTGCACGCACCGGATATCGAGAGCGCCTGCACGGAAGGCTGGGATGAGTGCCGCAGAAAAGCGCGCGCGGCAGCCGGGAACGAGCAGCTCGTCGCCGGATTTATGGGCACGGGCATATTCGAGCAGTGCCATTTCCTCATGGGCTTTGAGCCGACGCTCACCAACCTCTATGAGCATCCGGACGAGATGCACGAGCTTATCGAATATATAACCGAGTACCGCCTGCGCTATGTAAAAATGTTCATCGACAATTTGCAGCCGGATGTTATCTTCTCACACGACGACTGGGGCACGAAGGATGCGCTGTTTATGAAGCCGGATATGTGGCGCGAATTCTTCAAGGAGCCTTACCGCCGCTTTTACGGCTATATCCGCTCGCGCGGCTGCATTGCCGTGCACCATGCCGACTCGTATCTTGTGCCGATAGTTGACGATATGGCCGAGATCGGCATTCAGGTATGGCAGGGCACGCTTCCGGAGAATGATATTCCGGCCCTGCAGCGCCACCTTAACGGCAAGCTCGTTCTCATGGGCGGCATGGGAGCCGCGATCGACCGGCAGGATATAAGCGGCGAGGCTATACTCACTTACGCAAGAAAAACGCTGAGCACCTGCTGCCCGGGCGGACATTTTATTCCGTCGATAACCTACGGTGTTCCGGGCACAGTGTTCGGCCATGTCGATCAATATATCGATCAGGCGATTGACGAATACAACGCAAAGCTTCACGCGCCGTCGTTCAATCTGCCGCCGGTACCGCGCCGTGTGCTCGGCGATAAGGCTGCGAGCGCCATCGAAGAGGCAAAGCCCGTGTCCGAGGAAGAGCCGGGCGATGACCTGCTTGACCGCATAAGCGCAGCGCTGTGCCGCGGCCAGCAGAAGAAGCTGCTTGCCCTGTGCAGTCAGGCACTCGACGAGGGCTTTGCCGCGCAGGAGATCCTCTCCGACGGCCTTGTTAAGGGCATGAACAAGCTCGGCGACGATTTTTCGGCAAACCGCGTTTTCGTTCCGGAGATGCTGATCGCAGCACGCTGCATGTCGGCAGCAACAGAGCTTTTAAAGCCTCACATGGTCGGTGAAGGCGGCGAGAGCGCGACAGTCGGAAGCGCCGTTATCGGAACCGTGCGCGGAGATATGCACGATATCGGCAAAAACCTTGTCAAGATCATGATGGAGGGCAGCGGTATTGAGGTTTATGACCTCGGAACCGACGTATCCGCCGAGCAGTTTATCGAGACCGCCGTTGAGCACGACTGCGGCATTATAGCCTGCTCGTCGCTGCTGACTACAACGATGAATGAGATGCGCCGCGTTGTTTCGCTTGCGCAGGAAAAAGGCATACGCCAAAAGGTGAGAATACTCATCGGCGGCGCGCCGATAAGCCAGAGCTTCTGCGACGAGATCGGCGCAGATGTTTACACGGAGGACGCCGGCGCTGCTGCGCGCGCCGCAGTGGAGATACTCAGAGCATGTCCAACAGGCAAGTAAGAGACGAAAACAAAATGCGCGTCGTGAAGATTGCGCAGGATCTGTTCATCGACGAAGGGGTGGCCGTAACGAGCGTTAACCGCATCGCCAAGGAGGCCGGCCTTACCCCAATGTCGGTCTACCGATATTTTGGAACAAAGGACGGCCTTGTTATCGCCGCGTGGCGCGATGCTCTTGCGCAGTTTTATGAAAAATTCATGGAGCGCTACGCCCGGCGGAGCGAAAACCTGCAAACTGGTTTTGAAAAATACGTTGCCTGCATGGAGGAATACACCAACGCCTACACGGAGTTTCCCAAGTGGTACGCCTACACGCGCGAGATGCTCAGCTACGCGATGGAAGAAAACATCGAGACCGAGCTGAACATAAACGACGTGTTCTGGCAGTTTACCGACAGGGAGATACCCATCCCGGCGCTTATCGCCCTGCGCGAGGGGATCGCCGACGGCTCGCTCAGGCCGGATATTGATATCCACATGATCTATCAGATACTTGTCAACGCTTACACGGGAACAAACATCTATGATGGTACAAAATACGCCATCGACCCTGTTGAAACTCTGCGAACCTCGTCTGCAATTATAGCTAATTACATAAAAAACGACACTTGAGTTTATGCAATTTATACGGAATTTTAAATATGACTAAATATTTCGCGAGTTAAGTAACAAAAGATGCGGAAATGCTTTGAGGATTTGATAAAATTCAGACAAATAGAACAAAGCGTTTCCGCACAAATTTTTTTGGGCACGTATGTTAGTACCTATAACATTACTGCCCGTGGGAGAAAAATATTTGATGCAGGAGTGATATAAAATGAAGCACAGCATAAGCGAGTGCATTCCATGCTGGAGCCTGCTTGCCGAAAAGCACAGGCGCAGGCTTCAAGACAACGCGATCTTCCGCAGCTATAAAAGGAGAGAGCACGTTGTTTTCAAAACGGTGAAAAAAGACGGCATCGTGTTTGTCCTTGAAGGGGGCCTCAGAGTTTACCTCGCCTCGGATTCCGGCCGCGAGGTAACTCTGTTCCACCTGAAAAAGGGCGATGCCTTCAGCATAATGACGGTCGATAATGCCCTTGAAACGGACGTGATACCGTGCCTCCAGTCGGATGGCGAAACTACTCTAGCGTATTTGCAGCGGCCTGATATGGCGGTCGTCGCGCGTGACGAGTGGCAGATGGCGCTTTTTATTTACGAAACCTGTGCAAAGAGCGCTCAGGCCATACTTAACAATATTTCTTACTTCGTGTTTAACGATCTGAGGCACTGCATAGCGCGCGAGCTGCTTGAAAAAAGCCGCGAGCTGAAAACAAATTCGGTTTTTGTGACTCATGAGGAGATCGCAAACAGCCTGGGTACGACACGTGTGGTCATAAGCCGCGAGCTTGATAAGCTGCGTAACCTCGGCATTATCGGAACCGGACGCGGAAGGATAAATATTCTCGACGGCGCGGCGCTTGAAAAAATAGCAGGTCTGTAAAATAGTCTCTCGCACCTTATTCCCCTCTTACACACCGGCGGCAGAGGGAGCTGCCGCCGGTGTGGTTTTAAATCGAAAGGTCAACACTGTGGATACATACTTTATCAGCGAAAAATGCGTCGGCTGCGGCGGCTGCCACTCAAGGTGCCCCGTCGGCTGCATCGACGCTACGAAAAAGCCTCTGATTATTGACAACAACAGATGCATCGGCTGCGGAGCGTGCTACCTTGCATGCCCGATAAGAGCCGTTATAAAACGCTGAGATTCCAAACGTGCTTTACTGCACCATGTGCAGACATAATAAAAATTTTTAGGAGGAATCATAATGTATTACAGCAGCGGTAACTACGAGGCATTTGCCACACCGAAAAAGCCGGAAGGCATCGACAAGAAATCGGCCTACATAGTAGGCACCGGCCTTGCGGGTCTGGCCGCAGCCTGCTTCCTTATCCGTGACGCACAGATGCCAGGCGACCACATCACGCTTTTCGAGCACCTGCCCCTCGCCGGCGGCTCCTGCGACGGCATCTACGATGCGACCAAGGGCTTCATCATGCGCGGCGGACGCGAGATGGATAACCACTTTGAATGCATGTGGGATCTGTTCAAGTCCATCCCCTCTATCGTAAATCCCGGCGAGACCGTTTTCTCCGAGTACTATCATCTGAATAAGGAAGACCCGAACTTCTCCCTGTGCCGCGTCACCGAAAAGCAGGGCCAGGACGCGCACACCGACAGAAAGTACGGTCTGACTCCCGGCGCCGCCACCCAGCTGTTGAAGCTGTTCATGTCCACTAACAAGTCTCTTGAGGACAAGAAGATCGACGATATATTCGACGATGAGTTTTATGCAACGAACTTCTGGACCTACTGGCAGACCATGTTCGCGTTTGAAAAATGGCATTCCGCACTTGAGATGAAGCTGTATCTGCAGCGCTACATCCACCACATCGACGGTCTGCCCGATCTGAGCGCACTGCGCTTCACTCGCTATAATCAGTATGAATCCATGATCCTGCCCATGTGCAAGTACATCACCGATCACGGCGGCAAGATCCTTTATGACACGACCGTTACCAATATCGTCTGCGACTGCACCCCCGAGAAGAAGGTCGCAAAGAAGATCGAGTACACTCAGGGCGGCGTAGAGAAGGTCATCGACCTGACCGAGGATGATCTTGTCATCTGCACCAACGGCTGCCAGGGCGACGCATCGGCATACGGCGATAACACCCACGCACCAGTTGTCACCGTCAAGAACGGCGAAGGCCCCTCTATCGAGATGTGGAAGAAGATCGCGGCTCAGGACCCGGCATTCGGCCGTCCCGAGAAGTTCTTCGCTGGCATCAAGGAGACCTCTTGGGAATCCTGGACCGTCGATACCGCAAACAAGCAGATCCTCGACGCTATCCAGAAGATATGCAAGCGCGATCCTCTGTCCGGTAAGGTAGTCACCGGCGGCATCGTCACCTGCCGCGATTCAAGCTGGCTCGTAAGCTGGACCATCAACCGTCAGGGTCAGTTCCAGGAGCAGCCGGAAGATCATTGCCTGATCTGGGTCTACGGCCTCAACTGCTGGGATGATGAAGGCGACTTCATCAAAAAGCCCATGTACCAGTGCACCGGCATAGAGCTTGCGGCCGAGTGGCTGTATCACATCGGCATTCCCGAGGATCAGATCATGGAACTTGCAACCAATGAGTGCAACACCACTCCGTGCATGATGCCTTATGTAACTACCTTCTTCATGCCCAGAGCAGAGGGCGACCGTCCCAAGGTTGTTCCCGACGGTTCCGTTAACCTCGCGTTCGTCGGCCAGTTTGCCGATACTCCGCGCGACACCGTTTTCACCACCGAGTATTCGATCCGTACCGGCATGGAAGCGGTCTACACGCTGTGCAATGTTGACCGCGGCGTTCCCGAGGTCTGGGGCTCTGTGTATGATATCCGTGACCTGCTTTATGCAACGAGCAAGCTGCTCGATGGCAAGAAGCCGGCAGAGTTCCTGCTCCCGACCATCATGCCGATCCTCGGCCTGCTCAAGGAGCCTCTGACGAACAACGTTGTCGTCGATCTGCTCAAGAAGTACGATATAGTATAAGCAATAGTCAGTGTTGCCCCCCGATTTACTGTGTCCGGCGGATGAACGGTTCATCATCCGCCGGCAGGGGAAACGGAGGTTTAGGGTGCGGCTCTCCCACGCCGCACCCGTTTTTGATATTTTTAGTTAAAAGTCAATGTTTTTTCTTTCTTTACAAAGCGCAAAAGACAGCTCCCCACTGGGAGCTGTCTTTTTATGCGTTATGCGACTTCCTCTTGTTTATTCTCGTCCTCGCAGAGGCTTAAGTATCTGTCCTCGCAGACGACCATAGAATAGGCCGCGGCGGCGAGGATGATATTGACCCACGCGCCCTGGACGCCCATGAGCTTGACGGCAAAAAAGCCTACCGCAGCGCCGAAGTGGAAAGCAAGCAGCGTGAAGAGATAAAACTTCACCTTTTTGAAATGCACACGGTCGCCGTCGGTTATATACTGCGCAAAGGCAAGCGATGCCTGCTTTGTGTTGTTGGTGGAAAATATGGTCGAGCTTACAAAGCCCTTAGCGCCGGAAAAGGTACTCCACTGCACGCTCATCGCAAAGAATATCGGGTACAGCGCGAGTATGACATTCGCATCGGCCGGAATGAAGCACAGCGCAACACAGGCAAGCGCGTCAATAACAGGCGCAGACCGGCGCATATCAACGCCGAAAAAGTGCGGCAAAAGCACTGTCATCATCGTGCCTGCGACATACAGCACGAGCGCGCCCAGATGAAGCAGCACCGCGACTGCATCGCCGCGCAGTGCATTGAGCGTAAGCTCCAGCAGGTTCATGGTCTGCGCGCTGGCAAGTATTCCGCTGCGGCACAGTATCGCATACGCGCCGAAAAATCCGCCGACGGAGGCAAACGTCAGGTGCCTGTACAGATCGGCATTTTCATTTACAAACAATATTATCGCCCGGTTTCAATCAAAATTGTTCCAAACGAACAGAAGTAAGTATAGCACAATTAAATATTTCTGCAAGGATTTTTATTGCCCGGAAAATGAACTTATGATAAACTGTATCGGTTAAATGAGGTGATACAATGTACGAGCTTATTCAGGTTTTAAACAACACTTATTACGTTAACTGTCCTGCCAAAATCGGACTTTATCTCGACAGGGATAAGGGCGTTTATCTTATCGACAGCGGAAACGACAAGGAGGCCGGCCGAAAGGTACGGCAGATACTTGACAAAAACGGCTGGGCGCTGCGTGCGATACTGTGCACCCATTCTCACGCAGACCACATCGGCGGCTGCAAATATCTTCAGGCGCAGACCGGATGCAAGGTCTATGCTCCGGGCATAGAGCGCAACTTCACGCGTCATACGCTGCTCGAGCCGGCTCTTCTTTACGGCGGTTTTCCTCCGAAGGCGCTGCGGCACAAGTTCTTGATGGCACAGGAGTCGGATGCGGACGAGCTTGCATCCGCCGAGCTTCCCGAGGGCTTTGAGATCATTCCTCTGCCGGGACACTGTTTTGAAATGGTCGGCTTCAGAACGCCGGATAATGTTGTGTTCCTTGCCGACTGCCTTTCAAGCCGTGCAACACTCGAAAAATACCGCATCGGCTTTATATATGACGTGCAGGCATATCTCGACACGCTTGAAGAAGTCAAGTATCTTAAAGCCGCATTTTTCGTTCCGGCGCATGCGGAGGCCTGCGAAGATGTAAGCGAGCTTGCGCAGTATAATATCGACACCGTCAATGAGATCGCCGGACGTATCAAGTCTATTTGCACACAGCCCGTGAATTTTGAAGCGCTTCTTCAGCGGCTTTTTGACGAATATGCTCTTGAGCTGAGCTTTGAGCAATACGCGCTTGTCGGCAGCACCGTGAAGTCATACCTCGCATGGCTGATGGACAAGGGGCAGCTGAAAGCAACATGCGAAAACAATATGCTGCTGTGGGAGGCCGCCGAGTAAACCCATGGAAATTTCGATAATTCAATACCTCATCGTCTGTCCGCTCGTTTTCCTTGCCGGATTTGTTGATGCGGTTGCCGGCGGCGGAGGGCTTATCTCGCTCCCGGCGTATCTTATAGCCGGCTTCCCCGTTCACTTTGCCATAGGGACTAACAAGGTAAGCTCCGCCATGGGCACAACCCTCACCACAGTGCGATACACGAAAAGCGGCTTTATTCCCTGGAAACAGGCGGTTTTCTGCGTACTGTTCGCGCTGGCAGGCTCAGCTTGCGGCGCAAACATTGCGCTGCTCATTGACGACGGTGTGTTCAAGATAATCATGCTCGTCATTCTTCCGCTGACGGCGCTGTACGTCATGAAGGGCAAGGCCCTCAGCGGCAAGCGCGAGCCATATTCAAAGCTCAAGACCATGCTTTTGAGCTGCGTCATAGCATTTGTTATCGGCGCTTACGACGGTTTTTACGGTCCCGGGACCGGCACATTTCTCATACTGCTGCTAACGGCTGCGGCTCATATGCCCGTCACGGAGGCAAACGGCGTGAGCAAGGCTATAAACCTCGCAACGAACATCTCAGCGCTTGTGGTTTTTCTCATAAACGGCAAGATAATTTTCGCAGTCGGGCTCGTCGCCGGACTGTTTTCCATTGCCGGCAACTGGCTCGGCTCAAGCTTTTTCAAAAAAGGCGGCAGCAAGGCCGTAAAGCCGATAATGATATGCGTCCTCGTCATATTCTTCATAAAAGTGCTCGGCGAGGTCATAGGATGAAAAACGTATAATAAATCCGCATCAATGCAGTCTTTATTCTTATGTTTTATTATATCAACCGGCCTAATGCGGCAGGGCGATTCTATATCAGCAAAACAGCCTCTTTCTGCCTGAAAATATCAAGCAAAAAGAGGCCATTTTTAATAGTTTTCGTATCAGCCGATCATTATCGTACCCGGCAACAGTTTTCTTACTTAGCTTAAAAGTTCATAAAATTGTTCAAATACGACAAAACCGGCGGCTTTTCAACTCAAATTATGCCTTGCGGACCTTGTCGATGTGACGGGTGAGGTCGAGCATCTTGCAGGAGAAGCCCCACTCGTTATCGTACCATGCCATGAGCTTTACGAAGTTGTCGTTGAGAGCCAGGCCGGCCTTTGCGTCAAAGATGCTGGTGTGAGGATCGGTGATGAAGTCGGAGGAAACGACCTCGTCCTCGCAGTACTCGATAACGCCCTTCATCGGGCCTTCGCTCGCTGCCTTGACTGCTGCGCAGATCTCGTCGTAGCTTGCGCCCTTCTCGAGGCGGCAGGTCAGGTCAACTATGGAAACGTCTGCGCTGGGGATACGCATGGAGGTACCGGTCAGCTTGCCCTTAAGCTCGGGGATGACCTTGCCGACAGCCTTTGCAGCGCCGGTGCTGGTGGGGATAATATTGCCGTGAACACCGCGGCCGAGACGCCAGTTCTTCTTGGAGAAGCCGTCAACGACTTCCTGAGTTGCGGTGTCTGCATGGACGGTGGTCATGAGGCCTTCGACGATGCCGAAGTTGTCGTTGATGACCTTTGCAAGAGGAGCAAGGCAGTTGGTGGTGCAGGATGCGTTGGAAACGACCTTGATGTCGGGAGTATACTTGTCGAGGTTTACGCCGCAGACGAACATCGGGGTATCGTCCTTGGACGGGCCGGACAGGACGACGACCTGTGCGCCTGCGTCAAGGTGAGCCTGTGCCTTCTCGGTGGTGAGGAATGCGCCGGTGCACTCGAGGACGTACTCAACGCCCAGCTCGCCCCAGGGCAGCTCTGCCGGGTTGCGGTTGCCGACGACGGCGACGCGCTTGCCGTTTACGGTGATGGAATTATCGTCATACTCAACGGTTCCCTGGAAGCGGCCGTGCACGGAGTCGTACTTAACGGTGTACGCCAGCTGAGCAGGTGTCTTGTCGGGAGCATTGATGGCAACGATCTCGATATCGTCAGCGACGATGCCGGCTCTGAATGCCAGACGGCCGATGCGGCCAAAACCATTGATAGCAACTTTGATCATTTTTTATGTTCCTCCATTAAATTAATTTCAGCGTGGAAAACATTACTTGCTGTTTTGCCATAATTGTAACATATACTATGCTCAAAAATCAATATTTCGATACAGCCAAATATCCGTTAAAAAATCGCCTTTTTGAGGGCGGCTATTGTATATTTTGCTTGTTTTTGATAGAATAGTACCGAAAAAACTTGCGAGGTGAAGATAAATGTCGGATTCCGGACTTTTGGCCGCCGCATTCTCAATGCTCGAAACAGCCGTCGCGGTGTCGCGCCGCGGAAAGATAGTGTATATGAACCCTGCCGCGGTCGGCCTTGCCGGCGGCGACCTCACGTCAAAGCCCGTTGACATGCTCATGCCCTCGCACATTTCAAATAACCAGGCCGACAGCTTTGTTACGACGGCGCTCATAGGCGAAAAAAGCTGCACCGTGAAGGTAAGCTCGGCAAACGGATACCGCATCCACGTCATAAGCTGCGACGGTTTCCCTTCATCGCCCAGCGACAGCGTTTTTGACACGCTGCGCTCGTGCATGTCGAACATAAAGTTTTCGGCATCGTGCATATCCGTCATCGCCGAGGACGTTGCAAACGACAAGCTCAGCGAATATGTCAGCACGCTCAACCGCAACTATTACCGCATAAAGCGCGCTTTGGATAATCTTGGCACGCTCTCCGGCATTGAGGAGGGCTCGCTTCCCTTCCGCCCCGAGCCTATCGACATGACCGAGCTTTTCGGAAATATGATCGACACCGTGAACCTTCTCACGCAGAAGCAGAATATAAGCATCTCGTTCAGCGCCGAGGAGCACGTCCGCCTTGTTGCAGACCGCGCGCTCATCGGGCAGATGGTGCTCAACCTTCTGTCAAACGGCATAGCAAGCTGCAGCCGCGGCGGCAGGATAGCCGTTTCGCTGCTGAGGACGGACAAGAGCCTCATCATCTGCGTTGACGATAACGGCGCAGGCATTTCTCCCGACGAGCTGTCCACCGTTTTCGGAAAGTACAAGCAGCGCGACAGTCTTTCGCGCCCGGCCGGAAGCGGCATAGGTCTTGCCGTTGCAAAAAGCATCGCGCAGCTGCACAACGGCGCGCTTATCATAGAAAGCCGCGGCGAGGGCAAGGGCACATGCGTGCGCGCAATGCTCTCATATGACATACCGGCGAGCAAAAATCTTTCCGCGCCGGATAACGAATACAACAGCTCCGATATGCAGTGCCTGCTCACGCAGCTCTCCGGCTGTCTGACGCTCGACTGCTACTCGGAATTTCTCGAAGACTGAACCGGCGCAGGCCTTTGCCTGCGCCGGTTTTTTCATCATTCAAGATACAATTCTTCGAGGCGTTTGAGTTTTTCCTCATCAAGCAACATCTGATTGCGCAGGAAGCTCTCCATGCCGCCGTAAAGCTCATCTATCGTATCCAAAGCCGCATCGAGGAAGTCCTCCTGCACGGTATCGAGCATGCGGATAAACTCCAACGTTTTGGGATCGTCGGTGTACTTTTTGCAGTTATTGACGAGTCTCTCCGTGCCCGGAGCGCAGCGGACGCGCGTTATAAGATAGTCGGCATAGATTGTCTCGCGCGGCACGCCGAGAGCCGAGAGGGTCAGAGCCGTTGCCGTGCCGACCCTATCCTTGCCCATGGTGCAGTGATACAGCAGCGCACCCTCCTCATGGCGCAGGAGTATCTCAAAAAACTTTCTGTAATGCAAAACCGAGTGCTCGACCGAGACCATTATCGGATAAAGCGAGCGCATCTGCACGGCGCCGTTCGGGTCGCGCGCCATGAGCCTCTGCGCCATTTTCACCGTGCGCTGCGCCTCCTCATCCTCGGTCTCGGGCTTATCGCGAGTTATTCCCTCGGCCTTATCCTCAAGAATGGGGCAGATTATGTACTCCGTGCCCTCAGGCAGTCTGTCCGGCTTCTGCATACGCTCGGCTGCGGTGCGGAAGTCAACGACCGTGCGCAGTCCGGCGTTTTTGAGATATGCAATGTCGTTATCGTCAAGGCGCGAGAGCATGCCGCTGCGGATAAGTCGGCCGTATTTGAGCGTTCTTCCGTCCTTTGTTTCGATTCCGCCGAGGTCACGCGCGTTCGGCGCGCCGCTCAGTATTATCTTTGGCTCATACATCACATATCCTCCATACCGAAAAGCTTTTTGCCGTTTTCAAACGTGGCACACTCGATCTCCGAAGCGCTCACACCCTTGACCTCGGCAATTTTGTCGATAACATATTTCAGGTTCGACGAATCGTTGCGCTTGCCGCGGTTCGGAACCGGCGTGAGATACGGACTGTCCGTCTCGATGACCATGCGCTCGAGTGGGCACATTTGCAGCACCTCAAGCGCTTTGCGAGCGTTTTTATAGGTTATCGGCCCGTCAAAGCCGAGATACCAGCCGCGCTTTAAAAGCTCGGCTGCCATCTCCGCGCTGCCGGAATAGCAGTGGAACACGCCCCTGAGCGTAGGATAGCGGCAGACGATATCGAAGCTGTCGCCGTGTGCCTCTCGGTCGTGGACGATAACGGGCTTATCAAGCTCAAGCGCAAGCTCGATCTGGCGGATAAACAGCGCTTTCTGCTCGTCCTTATGCTCGGCATCCCAATAGTAATCAAGCCCTATCTCGCCGACGGCGACGCATTTCGGATGATGCATGAGCTTTATCGTTTCATCAAAGCCCTCGTCGGTGAGCTTATCCATATCCTCCGGGTGCCAGCCGACGGCGGCGTACACAAAGCTGTATTTTTCCGCAAGAGCTATCGCGGCGCGGCTGCTTTCAAGATCGCAGCCCGGATCCACGATCAGCCCGACGTTTTTCTCCGGCATGGACGCGAGTATGTCAAAGCGGTCGGCGTTGAACGCGCCGCTGTCGTAATGCGCATGGGTGTCAAATATCATTTATCTTACCTCCGTTACATTATAATTATAGCATCACTTGCTATACCGGCGCAAGCGGTGATATAATGGCGGCGGAGGGCTGAATATGGATTACTATGATATTTTAATTGACGGAATTTCCGCCGAGATATATGTTTCGCGTATAATTCACACAAGATCGTGGATCGCCGCCGAGCTGAGCGACGGTCGATACGGCATTGCGCTGCACGATAAGCTGCAAAGCCGCGAGCGCATGTTTCCGACGCTTGAGGGTCTCACCGCGCGCAAGGCGGCGGAGGCCGTGCGATCGTGGAACCTTCTCGAGGCGTCCGAGGCGATGGCTGTGATAAACGCATTTTATAACACCGAAGAGCGCCTGGATAAGCTTAGTGCGCGCTGCGGCTTTGACAAAAGCTGCACCCAGGGCTTTTCCACCGAGGGCAAAAAAATCGCGCTCATCGGGCACCTCGTGCTTCAGCCCGACGCGCTCAAGGGCGCAAGTGAGGTTTACATAATCGAGCGTGACCCCAAGCCGGGCGACTATCCGGATTCGGCCTGCGAGTATATGCTTCCCGACTGCGATATCGTTATCATGACGGCGAGCGCCGCTATAAACAAAACCCTTCCCCGGTTGCTGGAGCTTTCAAAAAACGCAGTGAGCATAATCATCGGGCCTACAACTCCGCTGTGTCCCGAGCTTAAAGCACTTGGCATCGACAGGCTTTCCGGCATGGTCGTGCGCGATAAGGCCGCGTTTGAGGCATGGGCGACGGCAAATCACGGCAGCCCGTACAAGCACGGAGACGTGTTTATGATATAGGTTTACATAATATTAAACCGGCATTCAAATGAATGCCGGTTTTTCGTTATTCATCGTAAATTCTGTCATCAAACGCGCCCATGAGAAACTGTCTGAACGGTTCAAATCTCCTAACGGCGGCTCCGGCCGCTTCCGCGAATGCGTCGAGATCGCGCAGATCATCGGGCGTAAAGCCGTATTCGGTGAGCCAGAATTTATACCTGAGCCAATCCGCCGCCGGGTGGTCGGGCTCATAGCCGCGCGGCGTGCGCTTGAGCTGCTCGCCGTAAACCATAAGGTCGTTTTCGGCACATATCGCGTCAAGCTCCTCGTAGTTATAGGCTATATACTCGCGCAGTCGGTTTAGCTGCTTTGCCTCCCACGGCCACGCACCGGTTTCAAGGATGCAGCGCTCGTGGCTTATGTGGATATAGTACGAAAGCGGCAAAAAGTCCTTTTTGTGCGGCGATAAATACGCCCTGAACGCCGGATTATACGGCGTTTTGTTTTTGCTGTAGCGCATGTCGCGCGGTATGCGATACATGAAGTTCTTCGGATTTTCAAACAAAAGCTCGTCGCCGATCTGCGGCGCGTCCTTTGCAAGAACAAACTTCATCACATCCAGTACCATGAGGAAATCCTCTTGTGCCTGCTCGTACTGCCTGTGGTTATCATGAAACCACGTTCTGTCGTTATTTTTGCTCAGCGCCTCGGTATAGCCGAGCATTCTGCCAAAGTCCATCAGAAAAGTCCTGTTATCCTTCCGTTATCGTCAATATCTATGCCCTCGGCAGCCGGTACACTCGGCAGACCGGGCATGGTCATAATATTGCCTGCAAGCGCGACCGTGAAACCCGCTCCGGCGCTGACCTTTATCTGCCGCACCGTGACGGTGAAGTTCTCAGGTGCGCCAAGCTTTTTCGCATCGTCGGAAAAGCTGCTTTGCGTTTTGGCTATGCACACGGGCAGTTTGCCGAAGCCCAGTGCAGCAAGGTGCTCTGCCTGTTTTTTTGCTTCCGGCAAAAGGACGGCGCCTCTGCCGCCGTAAATTTTCCTTACGACGGCGCTGATTTTATCTTCAATGCCAAGCTCATCCTCATAGCAGAAGCTAAAGCCGGAGTTATCCTCCTCGCAGAGCCGAACGACTGCCTCGGCAAGCTTTTTTCCGCCCTCGCCGCCGTGCGCCCACACATCCGAGAGGACAATGTCCGTGTCAAGCTGCGCGCACTTTTCCTCGACGAGCTTAAGCTCTGCCTCGGTATCCGTCGGGAAGCGGTTGAGCGCAACGACGCACGGCAGATGATACACGTTTTTGATGTTGCGGACATGGCGCAGGAGATTGGGTATTCCCCTCTCGAGCGCGGCAAGATCCTCGGCGTCAAGCTGCGACTTATCCAGTCCGCCGTGCATTTTCAGCGCTCTGACCGTTGCAACGACTACCACCGCCGACGGTCGCAGGCCCGATGCCCTGCATTTTATATCTAAGAATTTTTCCGCGCCGAGGTCTGCTCCGAAGCCGGCCTCCGTCACGGCATAATCGGCGGCTTTCAGCGCCATGCGCGTTGCCAGCACCGAGTTGCAGCCGTGGGCGATATTCGCAAACGGGCCGCCGTGGACAAACGCCGGAGTTCCCTCGAGAGTCTGCACAAGGTTGGGCTTTATGGCGTCCTTCAGAAGCGCCGCCATAGCTCCCTGTGCCTTAAGCCGGCTGCACGTCACGGGGCGGTTTTGAGTATCATATCCGATGACGATGCGCGCAAGGCGCGCTTTAAGGTCGGCAGCAGACTCGGCAAGGCAGAGTATGGCCATAATTTCGCTGGCAACGGTGATGTCAAAGCCGTCATCGCGCTCGACCCCGTCCTTTTCTCCGCCAAGGCCGTCGCGGATATACCTGAGCTGCCTGTCATTCATATCGACGCATCTGCGCCAGGTTATTCTCTTAGGGTCAATGCCAAGGGAGTTCCCGTGCATTATGTGATTATCTATCATCGCGGCCAGCAGATTGTTCGCCGCGCCGATGGCGTGGATATCGCCGGTGAAGTGGAGGTTAATGTCCTCCATGGGAACTATCTGCGCATAGCCTCCGCCGCATGCGCCGCCCTTTATTCCGAACACAGGGCCAAGCGACGGCTCGCGCAGCGCAGCGGCCGCATTTTTGCCTATCTTCCGCAAGCCGTCGGCAAGGCCGATAGCGGTCGTGGTCTTGCCCTCGCCTGCCGGTGTCGGCGTTATGGCCGTCACAAGGATGAGCTTACCGTCGGCATTTTTGTTATCGCCAAGATAGCCGAGATCGACCTTGGCCTTATATTTTCCGTAGCGCTCGAGCCACTGCTCGCCTATGCCGATTTTTCCGGCTATATCCTCAATAGGGCTCATACGGCAGCTCTGTGCGATCTCAAGATCTCGTTTTCTGTCCATTAAACCCCTCCTTTTTTCGGTGTTTCAGAGTATTATAACACAAAAATAAGCTTTTGAACAGCCACAAGCGCCTTATCGCGTCTTGCGCTGCGGCGCGCATTCCTATATAATATTTGGCATTGATACAAAGGAGTTTGCCATGCCGAAGCAAAAGTGGAGCTTGAACACGATCTACATATCCGAGCGCCTGCAGGAGAGCCTGTGGCCCATATCGCGCTGCCGCATGACCACGGTGGTCGCGCCGATGGGCTACGGCAAAACCACGGCCGTCAGCTGGTTTCTTGAGCAGCGTGCAAAGGCCGAGACTGTTCGGATCATCCGCATAAGCGTGTATTCCGGCAACCTCATGATTTTTTGGAAAAGTGTTCAGGACGCGTTTGTCCGCGCCGGGCTTGATTTTCTGCGCGATTATGCCTGCCCGACGGACACCGTCGGCGGCGGAATTCTGGCAGACGGCCTGTGTCATGAGCTTACCGGGGAAAATGCCTGCTACATTTTTATTGATGATTTTCACCTGCTCACAGATGACCGCGCTTCCGCGTTTCTGTGCACGCTTGCAAACCGTTTGCCAGAAAACGTGCATCTGATCGTAGCGAGCCGCGACCGCTTCCTGCCGGCCGCCGATATCGTGCGGCTCGGAAGCCGAGTCTATCAGATAGGCGTCGAGCAGCTTCGCTTAAACCACACAGAGCTTGCAGTTTACGCGCATCGCTGCGGCACCGAGCTTTCCGACGAGCAGATCGAAAGCCTGCTGTATTCCAGCGAGGGGTGGTTTTCCGCCGTGTACCTCAATCTGCGCACGCTCTCCGAGCGCGGCGCGCTGCCCGACCGCGATTCGGATATATACGCCATGTTTATTGCCGCCATGATAGATCCCCTGCCCGAAAGGCAGCTCGAGCTTTTGGCGGTGATGGGTCTTGCCGACGAGTTCACCGCCGAGATGGCGCGATTTGTGACCGATAACGGCGATGCGCAGGAGCTGCTTGACCTGCTCACGGCGCAGAACGCATTTGTAAAATGTCTGCCGGACGGCGTAACATATCGCTTCCATCATATGATGAAGCAGTGCGCCGAACGAACGTTTTTACTGCTGCCAAAGCAAAAGAAGGAGCTTTATTGGCAGCGCTTCGGTTCATGGTACGAAAGCCGGAAGCAGTATCTGCATGCCATGTCATCTTACAGAAAATGCGGAGATTTCGACTCCCTGCTGCGCGTTGTGCAAAAAGACGCCGGAATTCTGCTCGCTTCGCTCGATCCTCAGCGCGTGCTGTCCGGCATTGAAGATTGCCCCGTTGATGTTCTTAAGAGGCATCCGCTGTCGATACTCGTGCTGATGCGCAGCATGTTCAACTGGCGGCGCATCCCCAAAATGCTGGAGCTTAAAGCGCTGCTGCTTTCGGCCATTGACGATAACGGTGAGCTGAGCGAGGCCGAGTGCGGAAATCTTCTGGGCGAGTGCGACCTTATCATGAGCTTTTTAAGCTACAACGACATAAGCGCAATGAGCCGCCTGCACCGCAGCGCCAGCTCGCAAATGTCGCGCATTGCGATCAGCATACACAAAAGCGGCGGCTGGACCTTCGGCTCTCCGTCGGTGCTTATGATGTTCCATCGCGCGCCGGGAAAAATGCAAAGTGAGCTTGCCGATATGGACGAGTGCATGCCGCATTACTACAAGATAACCGACGGACACGGTCAGGGCGCCGAAAAGATCATGCGCGCCGAGGCAGCCTTTGCGCAGGGGCTCTTTACCGATGCTCACATCGAGCTTGAAAGCGCATATGCCCGGATAGAGGGCAACGGGCAGGAAAACATGGCGCTCTGCTGTGATTTCCTCGCATGGCGGCTGTCGCTGTGCGCAGATGTTGAAATGAGATATACATTCGAGCAGCGCCGCGAGCAGCTTCTGCGGCAGCATAACGCCGCGTGGCTCAACATTCTTGACGCAACAAGCGCCTACTATTACTCGCTGCTCGGCAAAGCAGAGCGCATACCGGAGGTTTTTGCCGCGCACAGGCTCTCGTCGATAAGCATTCTCGCGCCGGGTAAGCCCATGGCGGAAATGATCGAAAATCAGGTGCTTCTCGCCCAAGGCGCATACGCGAAGGTCATCGGCCGCAGCGAGGGGCAGCTTGCCGTCTGCGAGGCGATGCACTATGCATTGGTCGCGCTGCATGTCAGGCTCCAGACCGCCGCAGCATATGAGGCACTCGGCAAGCACGACGAGGCATGCAGGCTTCTCGGCAAGGCACTCGACGACGCCGCGCCCGACGGAATAATTATCCCGTTTGTTGAAAACTATTCTTATATTGAGTCTGCGCTTCATGACTGCTCGGTTCAGCCGGAGCTTGTTGGCAGCATCGTGCAGCTCGGTGATGCTATATCGGCTCGCAAAAAAGCCGCGCCGGGCGCAGAATCTCGCCCGGCAGAGTTTGCCGCGCTGACAGATCGCGAATACGAGATCGCGGCTCTTACGCTCAGGCGGCTGAGCAACCGCGAGATCGCCGAAAAGCTGTTTCTCTCCGAGGGCAGCGTCAAGCAATATATGAAGCAGATATACTCAAAGCTCGGCATACAGGGCGATACGAGAACAAAAAGAAAGCAGCTTTCGGAGCTTATGCAGCAAAACTTCTAACCTTTGGTGAATGGTTATTTTTTATTGTCCGCCGTACAATAGCTGTACGGTGGACTTTTTTTGCCTTTTTTGAGCCGAAAGGAGGACTGGCATTTGACCCGGAAATATATATCAGCCGTCACGCCGCTGAAGGATAATGTTTTGCAGGTTGATTTTGTGACCGGCAGCCGTCTGCTTCTGGACATGAGCCGATATCTGGACAAGCTCCGCTTCCGCCCACTGGCAAACCCCGAGGTGTGGAACAGCGCCGTGACAAACGGCATTTTCATCCGATTTGGGAACGTGGAGCTCAGTCATGATGAGATCTTATCCATGGCAGAGCAGTAAAGAATAATTAAAATCATAAGGAGAGAATAAAATGAAAAGCCTTAACAAGTATCTGGTGCTTATAATGGTGCTGCTTATGTGCTTGGCCATTACAGCCTGCGGAAACGACGACAGCAGCGACGATGATTACAGAGCGCCGGCTGTCATAGAGGACGCAGCTTACGATTCTGCGGCTGCGTACGACAGCAGCTACAACGAGTATCTCGGCCTATGGGCCGCTTCCGACAGCGACGTGTGCGATGCGCTCGAGGTCGAGGCAATTGACAGCGGCCTGTACTTCACCCTGTACAATGGCTACGACATAGTAGCCGCCGGCAACGCGCAGAACGTTCCGGAATACGCCTACATCTATTTCTTCAACGAAAATGACGGCAAGGCCTATCAGGTCAGCGGTGGCACCGATGGCATGACCATCGAGTCCTTCGGCACTTTCGTCATGGACACTCCCGCTCCCAGGACCGACGGATATTTTGCCGACATTGCAAACACATGGTGTCTCAACGGCTCTCCCTACTCCACCAGCTACATATCTATCGATGAAAACGGCGAATGGGAGCTGTTCGAGGGCGAGGGCGACGGTACGTTTAAAATGACAGACTACGGATATATTGAGCAGGACCCCGGTATTGAGGAGCAATACTATGCCCATTCCCGTCAGTATGCCGATGTAACCTACGATATTAACATGTCCTTTGAAAAGGAAGCGTTCTCGTGGGGCGACAACGGCGACAGCTACATACGCCTGGATCTGTGCGAGACTGAGTGAGGTGCGGCATGGTTTCTTTTAAAAGACTTACGCCCCTGCTTATGGCCCTTCTCATGTGCCTGAGCCTTGCAGCCTGCAGCAGCTCGGATGACCCGGAAGCCGGCAACGACTGGCGTACTACCGGTATAGTTGTCGGCAGTGGAACCATCACGCACGGCGGCGAGAGCGTGGACGTTCTTGTTACGATAAGCTCCGAAAGCGCCGCGTTCTATTGGGACGAGGCCGAGCAGGTGCTGTTTGACAGCGTGTCGTTCCCCGTTGCGATACCCGACGCGAAGGACGCTTTCACATCCATATCCTTTGACGACCTGAACGCCGACGGCGAAAGCGACGTTTATATCCGATTTGACCACGAAAACGGCGACGGCACGGAGCTTGTGTGGATATGGGATCCCGACGAGCGCTATGTTTTCAGAGAGGATCTTTCGTCAGATGTTCTCGGCGGCAGCACATATTTTGACGACAATGGGCTGTACTTCAGCGCCGCTGCCGACAACGGCAGCTATCTGCTTGAAAACGGAGTTTGCAGCTACGCAAACCTTGGCGACGGATACACCGTCGGTGACTGCTACTGGGAGGTCAAAATGATCTCCGACCAGACTCATGACGGCATACGCGAGCTGGAGTTTGATGCCGTGTGCTATGTTCCGAAGGATTCCGTCGGCAGCTTCAGCGGCGATTACATCACGAACACCGACAGCGAGCTTTATGACGCGTACACCGGCATGTGGCTCACAGCCGCGTCCTCATACGGCGACAGTGAGCGCGGCGATAATTACTATCTGCACACAGTCAGCGCAAACGGCAAGACTTATGATATAGAGTTTGCCTATTCTACCGACTGGCAGAACAATGTCGATAATTGGGCTTCGGTGCTGACAAAAAGCTACGTTGTCTATCTTCCCGAGGACTACGACGGCCTTATTTTTGCCGCCGAGACTCAGCCGGATAACTACAAGGACAGCGCAAAGCGGATGCAGCTTGACAGCATTTCTCCCGAGGCAAGCCTTTTGGACATAGTCACGCTCGACGCGCACAGCAGCCTGTATTTCGATATCTGCTGAGGGAGGGCTGCTTAAATGAATGATACGCATTATGGAAAAATGAGCGAGGCTGAGCTTTCAAAAAAGCTGGGTCAATATCAAAAGCAGGCACGCATCTGGACGATCATCGGTCTGATCGGCGTTCTGGGCGGAGTGATCTCGTTTTTCGCGGTTGATGATATAGTACTCAAATCGGTTCTCATGGCGGTTTTGTTCTTCGGCGGCGTGTGTGCCGCACTGTTTCTCGGCGGCGGCGCGCAGAAGAAGCTGAAAGCGCTTATGCAGGATCAGATGGGCGATTTCTTCCGCGCGGAGCTTGAAAATGCCTTCGGCCCGGATATGAACACGGCGCAGATGCGCATTGACGAAAAGCTCGTGCGCTCGCTCGTCCTGCTCGATAACCAGTGGGAAGAGATCGAAACGGAAAACTTCCGCGAGGGCGAGCATAACGGCGTCCACTTTTCCGTGGCAAACGTGCGACTTAACCACGTCTACGAGCGCGGCGCTCCGCAGGACGGCTTGGAAACCTGCCGCGACATGGTGTTCAAGGGCATTGTTTTGCGTCTTGAGATGCGCACCATAGCAGCAGAAAACGTGCTCGTCAGCGCGCGCACGGAGGACAGTCCGCGCGGCATCGCAACCGGCAGCAAAGAGTTTGACCGCTGCTTCTGTGTAACGGCCGAGCATGAACAGTATGCTAAGAGTGTTTTAACTCCGCAGCTGACTGAGCGGATACTTGAATTTTGCCGCGGCATCGACGGGCAGCTTTTGGGCTTTTGCCTGAGCGGAAGCACTCTTTCAATGGCTGTCGAAACAGACTACGCCTTTGCCGGCGTTGCAAGCAGCGTCGATCTGCGCGATCTTGACGCTTTGCGCCGCAGCTATGTAAGCTCGCTCCACGAGATGGGGGGCATAATCGACCTGCTGACCGAAAACTCCGAGCTGTTTGCCAAATAAACAATGAACAACTCCCGAAAGCAAGTGCTTTCGGGAGTTGTTGCTTATAATTACTTATTGACTTTTAATACTTCGCTTCTTATTTGCGCGATGGTTTTTCCGCTTTTGCGCGCAAGGGCCGCGAGGTCCTCGTACTCCGCCTTTTCACGCACAGCGCCGTAGCCGGACGAAGTTTTGACACGAACCTCGCCATCCTGCGTCCGCACCGTCTTTTCGCTGCGGCCAAGCTCGTATCTTTTGCAGACATATTCCCTCACGCCGAGGGTCGTTGTGTGCTTAAAAATGCACTCAAGCATCTGTTTCCGCTGTCTTTCGCGGCACATGCATGTGAGCTTAACACCGGGTCTGCTTTTTTTCATGCCGATGCTGGTAAAGTAAACATCCAACGCACCGAGCGTAAATAGCTCTTCCATGGCAAAGGAAAGCTCCTCGGGCGTCATATCGTCAAGGTTGCAGGCAAGCTCAATTATCTCCTCGCCGTCGTTTGCAGTTTCGCCGATAAACGCCCTGACTACGTTTGCGCACTCAAAGTCCTTTTTTCCTGTTCCGCAGCCTGCATTTTCAATCTGCATAGTCGGCATGGCTCCGAATTTCCAGACGAAATACTTAAGCAGCGCAGCTCCCGTAGGCGTGCACAGCTCGGACTTTATCTTCCCCGAATATATCGGCACGCCGCGCAGGATAAGCTCGGTTGCCGGTGCCGGAACGGGAAGAACGCCGTGCGCGCAGCGCACCGTACCAGAGCCTACGTTCACCTCCGACGCGAGTATCCGCTCGGGTGCAAGCTCATGCATAAGCGCGCACACGCTCAGCACATCGGCAAGTGCGTCGAGAGACCCGACCTCATGGAAATGCACATTTTCAATAGGATGCCCGTGAACCCGGCTTTCGGCCTCGGCTATAAGGGAATATACCTTCTTTGCGTCCTCTCTCACCTTCACCTCAAGCGGCACGGAGTCAATAAACGAAAGTATCTCCGAGATGCTCGTGTGCTCATGGTGATGGCGCGTCGCCTCGCCTTCCTCGTCGCCATTTATGAGCACCGTCACATGCGTTCCGCGCAGTCCGCACTTACTGTCAGGCGATGCCGAAAGCACGGCTTTTCCGCCGAGTGCGGCATTCATGCGGCGCAGGAAATCGTCCTTATCCGGATGCAGCTCCAGAAGCGCGGCCGTCAGCATATCTCCGGCGCAGCCCATGGAGCAATCTATATACAGCGTTCTCATTGGCTCTCCGCCCTCGCTTTCGGGTCAAGCTTTATAACGCCGAAGTATTTTGAAAGCTCGGCTTTAATTTTTTCAAGCTCGGTCTGCGCTTTTTCCTGCTGCTTTGCCGTGAATTGCAGCAGCGCTCCGCCGTCACGCAGGCGCACTCGGAAATCAGTAAAGCCGAGAGAGAACAGATATTCCTCGCTTTTCTCCACAGCCTCGAGCTTTTCGCCGCTTATCTTTTCGCCGGCCGGAACGCGCGTTGCAAGGCAGGCATAGGCAGGCTTGTTCCATGTAAACAGCCCGGCTTCATGCGAACGTGCGCGAACCTCGCTTTTCGTTATGCCGCAGAGCTTCAGCGGCGAGAGGATGTTCTGCTCTTTGAGCACCTTCATCCCCGGTCTGTCGCCGCCGTCATCGCTTGCATTCGTTCCGTCGATGAGCGTATCGTAGCCGTCAGCGGCAGCGGCGGCGCGTATGGCGCCCATGATGCGCCTTTTGCAGTAATAGCAGCGATCGGGCGGATTATCCGTGACCTCGTCAAATTGCAGAACGTCAACGCTTATCTCGTGCAGCTCAACGCCCAGTTGCTCTGCCAGACGGTGGGCGTCATCGCGCTCAAACTCCGGCTGGAACTGAGATTTGACAAAGTACGGAGCAATGTCCGCGCCGCATTTCACCGCAGCATACAACAGATATGCCGAGTCCGCGCCGCCCGAAAAGGCGAGCGCGACTTTTTTATGTTCATTGAAAAATTCGTTAATATTCATATCAGTCAAGATGGTTTATCATGCTGGCAAGATAACCTGCCCCGAATCCGTTATCTATGTTTACTACCGACATTCCGCTCGCGCAGGAGTTGAGCATACTAAGCAGCGCCGCGACGCCGCCGAAGGATGCGCCGTAGCCCACGCTTGTCGGCACCGCGATCACCGGGCAGTCTGCAAGTCCGCCGATGACCGACGGCAGCGCGCCCTCCATTCCGGCAACGGCGACTATGACACGTGCTGTCATGATCTCCGGCATATGCGACAGCAGGCGGTGAACGCCGGAAACGCCCACGTCGTACAGTCTCGTGACCTTATTGCCGAGTATCTCCGCCGTAACGGCTGCCTCCTCGGCAACGGGAATATCTGTCGTGCCGCCGGTCGCTACGACGACCGTTCCGACCCCGTCCGGCTCCGGGATAACGCCGACTATTCCGAGCCTTGCGTCGGATCGGTAGTCAAGGTCATGCTTTGAGGACACGAGCTTGGCTGCTTTGACCGACATTCGTGTTATAAGCACCGTTTTCTGTCCGCGTTCGAGCATTGCTTCAACGATTTTCAGTATCTGCTCGGGTGTCTTGCCTTCGCCGTATATCACTTCCGCTATGCCCTGACGCAGCTCGCGATGGTGATCGACCTTCGCAAAGCCGAGATCCTGAAACGGCTCCATTTTCAGCTCCAGCGCCGCCTCGGAAGGGCTAAGCTCTCCGCTGCTGACTTTTTCGAGAATGTGCATTATATCTTTCTGACTCATGTGATCGTCCTTACTTTCAAATAATTGTGTTTAAGTACAGTATACCACAGCCCCAGCCCTAAGTCACTCACAAGATGGTGCTAAAACAAAAAGCACTCTTTGCCCGTAAGCTGACGAGAGTTGAACCCATATCGCCTGTCGGCGTACCCTTCCGGCTATTTTCGCCTTTTTTGCCTTGATGGGCGCCAACCCACCTGCATCAAAGAAAGACGAAAATATCTCGAAAAGCACAGCCGACAGGCGCTTTTCAGTTTTGCCGGAGCAGATTTTTGCTCAGGCAAGGCAAAGCTTAAAGAGAATACTGCCGTATTGTCAAGAGCTTTAACGCAGCATGAGCTAAAAGCTGCCCGTCAAAACCGATGCGTGCTCGGCTCTCGTCAGCTTAAGCTCGTGCAGGCAAAGAGTGCAAAATTAAGATTACTTCTTGAAGGAATTGCCGCTCTCGCACAGGTGCTTTTTCTGCGGAGGCCAAAGTATCATCACTGCATAAACAGCCAGCACGCCAACGGATATCCATCCGCAGAGCTTGTAGCCGGCAGCGTCACCGGTAAACAGTGCCGCAAACAGCATCGGAGCGAAGAAGTTGCCTATACCGTTAAACGCGTGGGGAAGCAGCGCCATTTTCATAAGATCCTTCTGACCGACGAGGCGAGACATTCCCATCGTGCCCAAGCCTGTAAGGCCACCGATAACGCCGATACCGGCAGCGCAGACTATCAGCATGGGGAAGCTGTGTGCATTTGTGTAAAGAATACCGGTCACTATGGCAACGCCGGCAGCCAGTGCAAGGCCGATGCCTACACCAAGAGTGTCGCAAAGGAAGCCGTAGAATATCTTGGATATCGACTTGCCCCATAACCAAACAGAGATAACGATTGCTGCCTGAGCCGCGCTGAAGCCAACGAACTGAGTGTATGCCGAGAGGTTGGGCTGAACAAGGCCGTATGCTAAGTTAAGAACACTCATTGCCAGCAGAAATACCCAGAAATAAGACTTTTTAAACGCCTCCGCCTTTGTAAGACCGGGAAGCTCTGCCGGTGCCCCGTCGGCGCCGTCTTTTGCGATATTCTCTGCGCCGATTGCGACCCAGCCATAGTCCTTGGGAATGCCTTTGAAGAAGAACAGACCTGCAATCAGGTTGCCGAACAGTACAAAGCATGCAGATACTATAAGAGCCGAGGTCAGACCGCCTGAGCTTGCAAGCATTTTCGCCGTGATATTGGCGATTATCGTGGTACCGATTGCTTCCGACATACATACAAGGCCGAGTATAAAGAATATTACATATGGCAAATTACAATGGTATTGCGATACTATGGCTGATAGCTTAAAGCCCGAGACAATAGGAAAGCACTTCACCCTTATAAGCGGCGTTTTGGATGATGCCATACGCGACGGGATCATATCCAGCAATCCCGCATCTCTGGTCAAGATGCCGCGAGCAAAGGAGAAGTTTAAAGGCAACACGCTAACTGCCGGTGAAGCAAAAACTCTTCTCACTGCCGCTAAGGATGCAGGAGAGCCAATATACACAGCCATTCTTCTGCCTGTGGTGTACGGTCTGCGCCGTTCCGAGGTATGCGGACTTCGCTGGCAGGATATTGATTTTGATAACGGAGCAATGCATATCTGTAACACCGTCGTTAAGGGTGACATGAAATACATAGAAGAAGAACGCACAAAGACAAAGAAGAGTGACAGAGTTATAGCTTTGGTAGACTTCACCGTTCCGCACTTAAAGGCACTTAAAGACGAGCAGCTTGCAGCAGGATTAACGCTGGACAAAGTATGTCGATGGTCAAACGGTGATGATATAAAGCACGATTATATCTCCAAGAAATTCAATAAGCTGCTAAAGGCGAACGCTTTGCCGTCCATACGCTATCACGACTTGAGGCATACGGCAGCTTCATTGTTAATAGTCAGTGGAGCAACACCACAACAGACGCAGGAATTTTTAGGTCACGAGACTGTTAGCACGACAATGAATATATACGCGCATTGCCTCAACGAGGCTAAAATTGAGACGGCAATCCTATGTTCTTAAATTTTGGACGTATTTCAAAAAGCGCCCGTATTCGTGTTTTTCAATTTGCCGTAAAAAGTTTGCAAAAACGCAAAAAAGACCCGAAAGCGTTAACTTTCAGGTCCTAAATGTTGGTGGAGAATAGCAGACTCGAACTGCTGACCTCTCGCGTGTGAGGCGAGCGCTCTAACCAGCTGAGCTAATTCTCCGCAGCTTTTGTATTATAGCATGATGCTGCGGACATTTCAAGGGAAAATTGCGCCGCGCTGCGAAAATGCAGTGCGGCGCTGTTTTTTTGTATCAATCGAACTTCTGCTGAGCTTCGTAATCGGTGTACTGGCGGTCAAATTTCTTTTCCTCGGGCAGGAGGTCGAGGCCGATGGTGCCGCCGGGATTCATGTTATACTTCGGGTCAAAGTAGTTCTTGAGCACCTTGAACACACCGTATTCCTTCTCGCCGACGTAGCCCTCGAGCCAGGGCGCGAACATCTTGCCGATGCCGTGGTGGTGGCTTATAGACGCACCGGAGCGCTGGATAGCGTCAAGAATTGTGGTGTGGTATGCCTTAAACGCCTTCTCGTCCTGCATTTTCGTCAGGAAGATGAAATACAGGTTCGCACCCTGCGGATAGCAGTGGCTCATATGAGTTGTGACGACGGTGTTTGGCAGCGCGTGGCAGACCTTGCGCACGTCAAGATGCACCTGCTCCATGTTCGACCAATTGACGGTGCACTCAAGGGTATCGGTGGTGATACCGAAGTCCATGAGCGTATCGCGCAGGTACGGATCGTTGAAGCGTCCCTTTTCCCAACTCTTCGTGACGTACCCGGTCAGGGGCAGGCCGCCGTGCTGACGGGCGATCTTTGCGATGTTCTTCGCGACGTTTTTGGAGTAGCCCTTTTCGCCGTCGGTGAAGCCGAGGAACAGGCATCTTTCCATATCCTTATAGCCGAGCTTGTCGAGCAGCGGATACAGCGGAGTATCGTCAACGTTATACAGTCTGAGCATCATGCTCGTCTCTTCCTGGTCGGACAGGCGGAACACGGATGAATAACCGCACTCGTGCTGCATCATCTCTCGTGCTGCCTTCATTGCGTCGTCCCAGGTCTTGAAGATGTAAGAAAATCTCTTGCGATTTTCGGGCATCCAACGGAAAATTTTAAGCGTGACCTCGGTCAGCACGCCGAATGTACCCTCCGAGCCCATCATGATCTGGTTGAGATCGGGGCCGCAGGCCTCGCGAGGATAGTGGCTGGTAGTGATCGTGCCGATGGGGGTGGCATACTTCTGGCTGAGCACGATATCCGCAATGCAGCCGTAGTAGGTGCTGTTCTGACCTGCGCCGCGCGTTACCGTCCAGCCGCCGACGGAGGAATATTCAAAGCTCTGCGGAAAATGGCCGCAGGTGTACTGACGCTTTGCGCCGAAAAGCTCGGGCGCGTTCTGAAGCGTTTTCTCAAGATCAGGACCGGACATGCCGGCCTGAACGGTTATGGTCTGGTCGATCTCGTTAAAGGACAGCACTTTATTGAAGCGGCGTCTCATATCCAGCGAAATGCCGCCCTTTACAGGCTCGACGCCGCGCGTTACGGAGCTGCCACCGCCGTAGACGTACAGGGGAATATCATGCTCTGTAGAGTAAGCTACAATCTTCTCGACCTGTTCTGTCGTATCGGGATACAGAACGACATCGGGAACGGAGTCAATGATCTTATGGCGCAGGCGGAGAATGTCGTAGGCGGTGAAGCCGTAGGCGACAGCGAGACGGTCGTAATCGGAAACGGAAAAGCCCTCCTCGCCGACTATCGCCTTGAGCGCATCAAGATGTTCCTGGGCAAGCTTCACAGGGTGGTCGGACAGGTCAACGGGATCAAAGCCGATATCGTCGGAATACTCTTTGAAGTCATCGTCTGTGAGCTTAAAGACTTCCTTCATCATTTTGTAAAGCGATTCCTTCGGGAACTTGAAGAACTCGGGATCACCCCAGCGGAATATTGAACGGTAACTGTTGGCCGGCGCGGGGGTTTTTACCCATTTCGGCTCGAAGCCCTTATACTGCTTATGACTCATCAGATCATGTTCCTTTCTTTGAGGTTATTCATCGTTGCGTAAAGCGGTCTTACGTTTTTGTATATCTTGCGGTAGACCTTATTGTACATGTTCATGTAGATCTCGTGGTTCTTGGGATCGGGCGTAAAAACGTCCTTTTCGTGGACCATGCTCTTTATCGCCTCGTCGAAATCCGCAAACTCACCTTTGGCGACAAAGGCCACCATCGCCGCGCCCAACGAGCACGCCTCGTGCGTATGTATGCGCTTTACGGGCAGGCCGAAGGTATCGGCAAGTATCTGGCAGGCAAGGTCGCTCTTCGAGCCGCCGCCGCCGACGTACAGCTGCTTTATGTGCTTTTTGCCGCGCTTTTCCATGCTCTTCATGGACATGTAAAGCTCAAGGCATATTCCCTCGATTATTGCGCGGTAAATGTGATATTTCGTGTGATAATCGGAAAAACCGATTATTGCACCGTATGAGTCGGGCTTGAGCACATCCGGCGTCCAGTACGGCTGGAGCATAAGTCCCTGACAGCCGGCCGGAACCTGAGCTGCTTTCGTGTTGAGTATCTCCTCGGGCGACACGCCAAGCTTTTCGGCCTCTTCCTTATCCTTGTCGCCGAACTCCTTGATAAACCAGCTGAGCATCCAGAAGCCGCGGAACACCTGGATCTCCGGGTTCCACGCCTTATTGATGACCGACGGATAAGACGGCAGGAATGCCTGCGGCTCGAAATACTGCTCGGTGTACATCTCGATGGTCGAGCTTGTTCCGAAGGATATCGACGCCTTATCGGGGCTTGCCACGGAAAGGCCAAGCGTTTCGCAGGCTTTATCCGCGCCCGTTGCGATAAGCGGCAGTCCCTCGGGCGCGCCGGTGAGCGCGGCGGCTTCCTTTGTTATGTATCCGAGCACCTCGCCGGAGGGGATAAGCTCATACAGCTTATCCTGCGGAACATCGAAAAAGCAGCGAGTGAGGTCGTTTTCCTTCATCCAGCGCTTTTTCTTATAGTCCATGGGGATATGGGCGATGGTGCTTGCCGGTGTATCGGCAAGGCGGCCGGTCATGCGGTAATTTATATAGGCAGGCAGGCAGACTATCTTCTTTGTGCGCGCCCAAACCTTGGGCTGCTTTTGGCGCACCCAGTTGACCTTCGACGTGCGATAGGCTATCCTCGTGCCCTTTCCCATGCCGATAAGCTCAAACACGGCTTCCTTCCACAGGGGAAACGGATCGTCAAAAACGCATTTGCGAGCATCCAGCCAGTGGATGATATCGCGCGTGGGCTGATAGTTTTCGTCAAGGAACACAAGCGTATCGCGGATAACGGTGACTGCGCAGGCGATGATATCGGGCACCTTGTCGGCATTGCGCGCCATGAGCGCCGTCGATGCCTTGCACATGTTGTCAAAGTAAAAGTCCGTTTTCTGCTCCGCCCAGCCCGGACGCTGCCGGAAATAAGGCTCTGCGTATTTGACCTGTTCTTTGTCAACGATGTTGCCCTGCTTATCGACCAGTATGGCTCTCGTGCTTTGAGTACCGACGTCGTAAGTCAGTATAAGCGGTCTGTTCATTGTTTCTTCTCCCTCCGTCTTTGCATTTATATCTGTTTTAAAAGATCACTTGTTGCAATGACGTCCACGCCCAGTCCGAGCACATCTTTGATAACGGCATCTCCCCTGCCGATGCGCTCTTTAAGCGTCACCGCGTTAATTTCACGCATGACGTCGAATATTTTCTCCTTTGGAATATCGTCCGACACCCTCACCGGCAGCACCGGAACATCGGAAAATACGGTTTTCACCGTTGAGCATATCGTGCGTTTCGGCGCTGTCATCTCGCTTATTGCAAACTCCTTGCCTCTCGGGCAGGTGTTTCCGGTGACTGTGTATTCGCCGTTATTCTCCTCAATGGTAAGGCGGCAGCCACGAGGACAGCCTATGCATACGAGCTGTTTCATTTTACCACCTCGATCTCAAAGCGCACGTCGCTGTTTTCGTTTATATCGTATTTTGTCATATCAAGCGTAAGCTGCTGCATCTCGGGTGGACGCAGGAACGGATAGGTCTTTTTCCAGACCTCCTCACCGTCTATTTTAAGGCGCAGAACGCTTTTGTCCAGAACTTTTTTCGAGCGGAAGTAGACGACCGTCTTTGAATTATCGCTTTCAAGGTCTATCTGCTGCGGAACAAGATACAAAAACTCGCCGCCGATGTTTATATCCACTCTGCGCTGCGCCTTTCCGCACCATGCCGCCGCGTTTCTTCCGGCCTCCTCGCCGGATTCGGAAACGAAGTCAACAAGGTCGTTTACATGCAATGCGTTTCCGCAGGAGAATATGCCCGGAACCTTTGTCATAAGCTGAGCGTCACACACAGGGCCGCCCGTGTGCTTATCAAGCTCAACGCCCAGCGACTGGGCAAGCTCATTTTCCGGGATAAGTCCGACGGAGACGATAAGCGCATCGCACTCGATCCTTTCGGCGCTCTCCTGGATGGGCTTATAGTTTTCGTCAACGGCGCAGACCTCGACAGCTTCGAGTCTGTCCTTTCCGAACACGCGCGTTACAGTGTGGCTCAGGTGCAGGGGTATATTATAATCGGTAAGGCACTGATAGATATTTCGCGTAAGTCCCGAGGGCGTGGGGTTAATTTCATAAACGCCGAGGACCTCCGCTCCTTCAAGAGTAAGTCTGCGCGCCATGATAAGGCCGATATCGCCCGAACCGAGGATAACACATTTTTTCGTCGGCATGACACCGAGACGGTTTGTGAAATGCTGCGCGGTGCCGGCAGTGAACACGCCTGCCGGGCGCGTTCCGTGGATAAACACCTGCTTTGCGCTTCTCTCGCGGCAGCCGGTGGCAAGGACAAGGCTTTTGGCCGCAACGGTGCGCAGGCCTTCGCGCGATACTAATGTCACGGCAAAGCCGCTGTCGGTTTTTTCCGCGCGCGTGACGAAGGTATTGCAGGCCGCTTCGATATCCGACTGCGCTATCTTATCCATGAAGCGCTCGACATACTCGGGGCCTGCAAGGCGCTCGCCGAAGCGGCGCAGGCCGAAGCCGTCATGTATGCACTGCTTGAGCATTCCGCCAAGGCGCTCCTCGCGCTCAACAACGAGCACTCTCGCGCCGTTTTCGTTTGCGGCCAGTGCGGCCGCAAGGCCGGCAGGGCCGCCGCCTATCACGATAACATCGTAATCATGCATTGTCGCTGCCTCCCTTTTTGCTTCCGAAAACTATCGGCGACCGATCGGAGCTTTTCATTACCTCCGTGAGCGGAACGCCGAGATATTCCGCAATTATTTTCGTGACCAGCGGCGAGCAGAAGCCGCCCTGGCACCTGCCCATGCCGGGTCTGACGCGCTTTTTCACGCCGTCAAGCGTCGGCACGCAGACGGGGCTTCTGAGCGCATCAAGTATCTCGCCGCGGCTGACCTCCTCGCAGCGGCACACGATCACGCCGTAATCGGGATTTTGGCGTATAAGCTCTGCGCGCTCGGCGTCGTTCATCTCCGCAAGATGCGGAGGAGCCTTGCGCACGGGGTCAAAATCCGCTTTTTTCTCCGCGTTAAAGAGCTTTGCGACGTACTCGGCAACATCCTGAGCGACTGCAGGAGCCGTCGTAAGTCCGGGAGATTGTATGCCGGCAACGTGGTAGATATTTTTCGTTTTTCTGCCCGGCTCGATGATAAAATCTTCTTCGTAGGTCGGCGCGCGAACGCCGGTGAAATATGTTATAATGTCCTTCTCCGTCAGAGTGGGCATGGTGATTCTCTGCTTTGTGAACACGCGCGCTATGCTCTCGGCATCGGTGGCGGTGTTCTCGCGCTCGGGCGTTTCGACGGCGTCGGGGCCTATGAGCAGGTTATCGTGCACCGTATGCAGTATGCCGCCGCCCTTGGTGTGCGTCTGGACGGGGCTCTGCGACATGACGATGGAGGCGATTCCATGAAAGCTTGCGCCGGTCTTTTTGTCAAGAATAGAGTTTGTGCCGCGGCGCGGATGAATACTGAAGAATCTGTCCTGCGCCATCTGCGCAACAACGTCGGAGTAGACTCCGGCGCAGTTTATCACCTCGCGCGGATATATCGTTCCTCTGTTTGTGTAAACCGCTTTTATCTCGCCGTCGGAAACGTCCATTCCGGTAACGGCTGTGTTCAGCGAGACCCTTGCGCCGTTTTGCACCGCGTTCTCGGCATAGGCAATGACAAGATTATACGGGCTTACGCTGCCCGACGAGGGATTTGACAGCGCAAAGGCGACGTCTGCCGATATTTTCGGCTCTTTTTTGCGTATCTCGTCGCCCATGACGATGCATGTATCCTCAATGCCGTCATGATCTCTGCGCCATTTGGCATAGAGGCTTACAAACGGCAGCCAGCTTTTGTGCGTAAAGCAGGCGTACTGCCCCGTGCGCTTAAAGGGAACGTCAAGCTCGCGGCAGAGGTCTTCGTACATGTGGTTTGCGCGCCTTATGTATTTATGCTTTAGCGAGCCCTTGGACAGGTCAACGCCCGGATGCACCTCGCCGTCATTGCGGCCGGAGGCGCCGAGCGCGAGATCGGCTTCCTTATCGATGAGCAGAACATTGAGCTTGTATCTTGCAAGCTCGCGCGCCACCGAGCAGCCGGATATGCCGCCGCCGATGATGAGAACATCCGGCCTGTCGCCCTCAAGCGCCTTGTCGCTCAAAGCCGGCACATGCATTTTCTCCTCCGGAGCAGCAGTGAAAACAATATCGTTTACAACGTGCGTGCTCGAATGCGGCGTTGCCGCGGTCATGCCGGCATCGACAACGTCGTTCCAATCGTCAAGCTCGCCCGTGAGCACGATGCAGCCGTCACTGAGCCTTGCCGTGACCCTTCCCGCGAACTTCTTGTTCAGCTTTCTGTTTAGGCTTTTAATATTCATCCCCAGCACCTTCATATACACGATGTATAGTTTGCCAATATTATACCGCAAATATTTGCTAAGTCAATATACATTAGGTTCAAACTGTTGCACAACAGAATTAAACCTTAACCTTTTGTTCTTGAAAACGATGCAATTACATTGTATATTATAAGGACAAGTTTAAAAAATAGAGGTGTTTATATGAACATCCTGTACCTGATAAATTATGCAGGAAAAGCAGGAACCGAAAAATACGTTCTGAACCTTATGCACATTCTGGCCGGGCAGGGCGAAACATGCCATCTGGCCTACAATGTTCCCGGCCAGCTTTCGGAAACCGTGAGCAGCGAGGGCTTTGCATGCTTCCGGTTTGAGATGAGCACAAAAAAGGCTCTCTCTGCGGCAAAGAAGCTTGCAGGCTATTGCCGCGAGAACAAAATCGACGTTATCCACGCGCAATATCCCATGGAAAACGTCATCGCCATCCTGTCCAAGCTTTTCTACCGCAAGGTAAAGGTCGTGTATACGAGCCATCTTACCATATATCAGAACACGAAATGGAAGATACTCAACCGGCTGTTCACTCCGTTTGACCACCGCATAATCGCCGTGTGCCGTCAGGGCGCGGACATAATGGTCTCAAACGGCGTGAAAAAAGACCGCATTCAGGTGGTTTACAACGGAGTCGAGCCGAAGCGCGAGCGCGTGTATGACCGCAGCTTTGCCCGTGATTTCGGCGTTAATGACGATACCTTCGTCATGTCAATCATGGCGCGCTACGCCCCGGAAAAGGGACTGCCCTTCCTGCTTGCCTCGCTTGCAAAGCTCAGGCGCAAGACCGATAAGCCCTTTGTGTGCTTCATTGCCGGCGACGGCGAGGAATTTGACAACTTTGCCGTTATAAGCACAAACTCCGGCATGAGCGACCGCGTTATCCAGCTCGGCTTCCGCCGCGATTCCGACAGAATGCTGAAGGCTTCGGATCTTTATCTGAACACGAGCTCGAAAAATGAGGCAATGAGCTTTGCGATACTTGAGGCAATGAACGCCGGCGTTCCGCTTGTCGTGACCGATGTCGGCGGAAACCGCGACCTTGCCGAAACGCACACGGTCTGCGGCAAGGTTCTCAGCTTCGGCGACAGCGACGGTTTTTCCGACGCGATGCTCGAGCTCATGGAAAACGACACGCTGCGCGCAGAGTATTCGGCAAATGCGTTAAAGAAGGTAAGCGAGGAGTTTGACCTGCGCAAGCTGGCACTCGACGTGTTTGAAACATATAAATAATCTTGAAAGGTATTGAAACAATGATCGACAAAAACGGAAAACTTTTCGGAAAAATCAACATTATCGACCTGCTGATAATCCTTGTCATTATCGCAGCTGTCGTATTTTTCGCAACCAAGGCGTTCACCCCTGCTCAGGAAGCTACGAAAACCGAGACGAGCACAGTCAGGGTTCAGTTTTTCTGCTATAAGGCTCAGGTCGGCGCAGCCGACGCGATAGAGATCGGCGCTCCTGCCTTTGAGGATACGACAAACGTCGATTTCGGCAAGGTAGTTGCCGTTGAAAGCGAGCCGTCGTACACTTACTTTGTTGATGCCGACGGCAATCAGGCCAAGGCCGAGGTAGCATATAACGACGCCGTCACCGTGACGGTCGAGCTTGAGGGCAACCTCACGGAGAAGGGTCTTTACGTCGGCGGCAGGCTATACGGCGTCGGCGCAAGCTTCACCATGCATTTCGGCAAGGCAACCATCTACGCCAGCGTTTCCGGCGTTTCCGAAGCAGCGTAATTATGAGCCTTGATATCAACGCGAAAGGAGGGCGGCTTATTTGCAGTACGGCGCTATATTAAATTATGTTTATAATGCCTGGACTCACAGCGTGTTCTTTGCCATACTCGAAAAGATCTGGAAACCGTTTAAGCGAGCTTACGACGATCTTGCTCTGGTAAAGTGGCTGCGGCGCGGCGACCGCATCCAGGCGGTGTACGAGACTTCGCTGTTTGCGCGCATTATCCGCTTCATCCTTGATCTTATCGAAAAAATTCTATCCGCCATTGCAGGCTTTTTCGCCCCGGCGTGGGAGAGCAGTCTTATAGCAAGGCTTTGCCGCGGCAGCTTTATTCTGAATTTTGAGTTCCTGCTCGGCGCGTTTATATGCCTTATGTTCGTCATGCCGCACGAGAGCTGGAACAACGCATACGCGGTCATTGCCGCCGTGGGCTTCCTTGCACTGTATCTTATCCTCGTCGGCTGCGGAAAGCGAAAGCTTTTGTATCCGGACAAGCTCGGATTTCCGTTTGCTCTGTTTGCAATAGCGCTGCTTGTCAGCCTGCTGTTTACGCAAAGCCGCTCCGACAGCATAAGAATACTGCTGTTTTTCATTGCGGCATTTATCTTTACCTATGTCATTGCCGCCGATATAAGCGACGAAAAGCGCCTTGTGAAGCTGCTTGCATTTATCTATGCCGCCGTTATCCTCACCTCGCTTTACGCCATTATCCAGCGCAAGTTCGGCCTTGTTTACGTCAGCGCATCCTTCACCGATCTCAAGCTCAACACCGGCATCCCCAGCCGAGTTACATCGACGCTCGATAACCCGAACAACTTCTCGGAATTTCTCGTTCTGTTCATGCCGCTGTGCGCGGCGTTTGCCGGAACGCGCAAAAAGCAGCTGAGCTGTGTTTTGCTTCTGATCGGGCTTGCGTTCCCTGCCGTTGCGCTTATCATGACCTACTCCCGCTCGGGCTGGATATCGCTCATGCTCGCAGCCTTTGTTTACATCTGGCTGCGCAACAAAAAGCTCATTCCACTTTTCATCGCGCTGGCGCTGCTTGCAATACCGCTGCTGCCATCGACGATAATAACAAGGCTCACGAGCATAGTTACAAGCTTCCTCGGAAGCAGCGGACACATCGACTCCTCCGCGCAGCACCGCTTTGCGCTGTGGCAGGGCGTTGAGTACATGATCCGCGACTATGGCGTAAGCGGAATCGGCCTCGGGCCGGCCGCGTTTGCGTCGCTGTATCCGCTGTACGCTCAGCCGCTTGCGATCGACGGCGCGGCACACACGCAGTCGTTGTATCTTGAGCTTATTCTGGAAACCGGCATACTCGGCTTTGTATCGTTCATGTGGCTTGCCCTGCGCAGCATCAAAAACTCCGTTATCGCGCGCAGAGGCTCAAGCACGCTTACAAAGACCGTGCTCATTGCCTGTGCCGCCTCATTTATCGGCATTGCGTTTTCCTGCATCGTGGAATACATCTGGTTCTATCCGAGGGATCTGTTTGCGTATTTCATTCTGCTGGGTGTCTCTTACGCCGCGATAAGCATGGCAGAGAAGGAAAAGCACACAATATAATAAAAACGAAAAAGCCCGACAGGAACACCTGTCGGGCTTAAACTATTATGCTGACTTACTTTGTGCCGAAGATGCGGTCGCCTGCGTCGCCGAGACCGGGAACGATGTAGCCGTGCTCATTGAGATGATCGTCGAGAGCGGCAACATAGATATCGACATCGGGGTGATCCTTCTGCATGCGCTCAACGCCCTCGGGAGCGCCGATGATGCACATGAGCTTGATATGCTTCACGCCGTCGTCCTTAAGGAACTGGATAGCAGCGGAGGCCGAGCCGCCGGTTGCAAGCATGGGGTCAACAACGATAACGTCTCTCTCATCGATATCGGGCGGCATCTTGAAGTAGTACTTCACAGGCTCGAGAGTTTCAGGATCGCGGAACAGGCCGATGTGGCCGACCTTTACGTTGGGCATCATGCTGACCATACCATCGACCATGCCGAGGCCGGCGCGCAGGATGGGAACGATCGCAAGCTTTTTGCCGGCGATGCGCTTAACGGTTGCCTTTGCAACGGGAGTTTCGATCTCGACATCCTCGAGGGGAAGATCTCTCGTGGCTTCATAGCACATGAGCATCGCTATCTCGGAAACGAGCTCTCTGAATTCCTTGACGGAAGTGCCCTTGTCTCTGAGTATCGACAGCTTGTGAAGGATGAGGGGGTGGTCAAATACGCATACCTTGCTCATTATTTTTCTCCTTTTTAGTCCGCTCCTGGTCGGAGCCTATTTATATACACCGGAGACCCGGTTTCTATACATTATTTATTCATGCGCTCCTGGCGCTCGCGCTCGGCCTGACTCAGGCGAAGATACACCGGCAGCAGATCATCTGCCGTGCCCGGCGTTTTGTCAAGTGCGGCCATGCCCACGCCATAGGCGCTTTGATACACGAGGTTTGACGGCGCCATGCGGCAGTCTATGCTGGCGTTTTTCATATAATCGCTTGCAATGAACGCCCCGTCGCCGACGAGAAAGACATTTTTGCCGCGTATCTCCCCGGCAAGCTCTGAAAGAGCTATCGCCCTGTCGTCACACAGGCGAACAGGCTTTCCGTACTTTATTTCAAACAGCGCGTTATACACCTGACTGCGGCGCGCGTCCATAACCGGGCAGATAATGCCGCCTGCCGGAACGCCGTGCCACGCCATCGCCTCAAGCGTAGAAACGCCGACGCACCTCTTATCGGAAGCCCACGCAAGACCCTTGACGGTGGAAACACCGATTCTGATCCCCGTGAAGGAACCCGGTCCGTGAGCGACGGCGATAAGATCAACGCCGGCAATTGTATTTTCAGTATTTTTGAGCATATCATCCACCATCGGCAGAAGCGTGCGGCTGTGAGTAAGTCCGCTGCACTGACTGTACTGCGCGATGAGCTTATCGTCCTCCATAAGCGCAACGGATGCGGCTTTTGCAGAGGATTCAAGTGCAAGTATCAGCATTTTGCATTTCCCTCCTCAATGGTGATCTTTCTTTCGCTGTCGCCGAGCTTTTCGATGCGCAGGACGATCTCGTCGCCAAAAAACGCATCCTCGACCTTTTCGCTCCATTCGACGGCGCACACGGCTCCGCGGCGGAGATAATCCTCCCAGCCGATGTCGAACAGCTCGTCCGCACTCTCAAGGCGATACATGTCGAAATGGATAAGCTCGCGCTCGCCGATGTATTCGTTTACGATGGTAAACGTCGGGCTGGACACACGGCACGTAAGCCCCATGCCCTTTGCCATGCCGCGCACGAAGGCGGTTTTTCCGGCTCCGAGGTCGCCGTACATGGCGATAACGGTTCCGTCGGGGAGATCCTTTGCAAACTTTTTGCCTATGCTCTCTGTTTCCGCTTCACTGTGGCTTATATATGTCTGCACTGACCTCACCTCATTTTTTAAACTTTTTCTGAATTTGAATTATACCACAAGATACCTCATTGCGTAAAGGGCAATAATATGCTAAAATGTATCGCATCAAGCTGCGATTATTTGTGAAATCGGGCATTTTTGAAGGGCGGCGACGACGATTAAAATCGATTCCAGAAAAATTAAAGACTTTTTCAAACGGGCGGATATTTTTCTTCTCGCTGTCTGCATGATATGCACAATCTTCGGCATCGTCATGATCTACAGTATGACAAGCTCCTACGGCTGGGCAAAATACGTCGTCGTTCAGGGCTTTGCAATGTTCCTCGGCATCGGCGCATTCGTCGTGTTCACCGTCATCGACCCCGATCTTATTGCCGATAAGTGGGTTTATCTTACGATATTCAACGTTCTGTTCATCGTCGGACTTATCTTCTTCGGTAAGGGCGACGAGGTCGGCTCGCGCGCATGGTATCGCTTTGCCGGTATCGGCGTTCAGCCGTCTGAGATCGTTAAGGTCATATTCATCGTCCTTATCGCAAAGCAGATGGCAACATATAAAGAACAGCGCACGCTCAACAAATTCCCGTCGGTTCTGAAGCTCGGCATTCACTGGGCACTGTATTTCGGCCTTATAACCGTCATTCCCAACGACCTGGGCAGCGCGCTTATATTCCTCGCGATATTCGTGGTCATGCTCATCTGCGCAGGCATCGCGTGGTACTGGATGGCCGCGGCAGCGGCTGTCGTTGCGGCAATGATCCCTCTGTTTTGGAACTTCTTCCTTGCCGATTATCAGAAAAACCGTATCCTCGCGCCGTACATTCCCGACGTGGTCGATCCCACGGGTCAGGGCATAACGTGGCAGATGAATCTGTGCAAGGACGCTCTTGCCTCCGGCCGCTGGACGGGCGTGGGCTTCGGCGAGGGCAGCTTCTCGCAGAGCAGCTATAATGCAAGACACACCGACTGTATCTTTGCCTCGATAGGCGAAGAGCTTGGCATGGTAGCCGGCATAATCATCATCGTTCTGCTTAGCATAATCATCATCCGCTGCTGCATCATCGGCGTGCGCTCGGGCAGCCCGTTCGGAATGCTCATCTGCTTCGGCGTTGCAACGGCGCTTGCGTTCCAGACCTTTATTAACATAGGCATGTGCATCGGCATAACGCCGGTTATCGGCATAACGCTTCCGTTTTTCAGCTACGGCGGCTCGTCGATCGTCGCAATGTATGCCGCAGTCGGATTGGTCTCGGGCGTAAAATACCGACCCAAGCCGCGGCAAAACTTCCTGCAATATCAGTAATTTAAATCTCCGACCGGCGGTCGGAGATTTAAGCGTGTCAAAAAAGTCTGTGCCTTTTTTTGCACGCTTCAAAAACGCCACATTTTTTGTGAAAACAAGTTTTCACGAAAAATCTCGCTACGCTCGTCAAAAAGCCTGATAAATCAGGCGTTTTTGATGGCTATTAATCCAATTTCGAGTGGGGCCTTTTTCTCGCTGCGGCTCGGTCACGTCGCGGCTCTGACATGCCCCCGGCATGTCATTCACTACCGCGCCGCCGCTTCGCTACCCCTCGAGCTCCCCTGCTGCTCTACTATCTTTCTTTTGCAGCATAGTTTTTCAACAGCCTGAAATCTCCGACCGTCCGGTCGGAGATTTTTTATGTCAGGCCGATGAATTTCATTGCCTTGAAGCTTTGCAGGATCATGCCCTTAAGCTCCTCCTCGTTCTCCTTTTTGCCGCGCTCGACCCAGGTTATCATTATGCCCATCATCGAGGACGCAATTATGGACGCAAGATAGTCAAGCAGCGCCGAGTCGCCGAGCGCCGGGATATCGGGGCGAAGCTTTTCCGAGCAGCGGCGCAGGCTTGCGTACAGCATGTCGCCTCGGCCGATGCCTACAACGGCCTCTATCATATCCGCATGGCGAAACCACGTTCTGAACACCGCCTCGCTTATATTCGAGTAATCCGACGCAAAGGCCTCCTCAAACACTCTGTCGCACATAAGAGCAAGCACATCCTCCATGCGGTCAAAGTTGCGGTAAAACGTCGAGCGGCTTACGCCGGATACGCGCTGGATATCCGATATCGTTACGCTTTCAAAGCTTTTTTCCTTCAGGCAGCGTTTGAGCCCGCCGCATATAAGCTCAACCGAGGCTTGCGCACGTTTATCTTCCTTGATGTGGTACATTTTCGGCTCCTTTGTATTATTTTGCTGCGGTACTATTGTATCACATTTTGTTTTGTGCTACAATCGGTACATGAAGAATTTTTAACAAGGGAGTAATGAACAATGAGCAAAAACGTTATCTTCTGCTATTCGGGCAGCGGCAACTGTCTGGACTTTGCAAAGAACATTGCAAAAGGCCTCGGCGATACGGACATCATCATGATGCGTAAGGCGCCGGTGAAAACCGATGTAAGGGACGCAGAACGCGTCGGCTTTATCGTCCCCTGCTACGGCGGCGGCCTGCCCGGCGACGTTGAGAGCTTTCTCGGCAGCATCAGGATCTCGCCGGACGCGTACACCTTCGCAGTCGGCCAGTACGCCGGCTATCTCGGCTGCGGCCTGCACAAGATCGACAAGCAGTTCAAGCTCGACCTGTGGACGGGGCTTTCCCATCAGTGCTCATGCATATGGCTGTTCCCCCATCAGCTCATGCTGCCGCCGGTAACGCCCAAGATGGCGCAGAAGCGCAGCGAGCGCATGGCGAAAAGGCTTGTAAAGTCCATTCTCGCGGGCGAAAAGAGCAAGAAAGCTCCCCCGAAAATGGGGCTTAACGCGCTCGAGAGCAAGGTTTGGCCGAAGCTTGCGGTCGGCAAGGCCAAGAAATTTGCCGTCACCGACGCGTGCATCGGCTGCCACCAGTGCGAAAAGCTCTGCCCGAAGGGCAACATCCGCTTTGTTGACGGAAAGCCCACTTTCGGCACAAACTGCATCCAGTGCCTCAGCTGCCTGCAATACTGCCCGAAGGAGGCCATAACGCTGACTGAAAAGAGCGTAAAGCGCGAGCATTACCACAACCCCAACGTCAGCGCCGCCGAGCTTATGGAGAGCATCATTCATATTTATTGATATTTCGCGCCTGCTGTGTTATACTCATATCATCCAATAATTATAAGCGGAGAATGAGACATGGTAACTTTCAAACTTAAAGAAGAAAACGACCAGCAGCTTGTCTACTGGTACTTCCCCCACGGCAACGAGGAAAACGGCCACGGCACGATAGTCATCGACCGCGTCCTCGGCAAGCTTGATGTAACCGAGCTTGCTCCCGATGACAGGCTTGTTCGCCACACGGTTGAAAATCAGAACCGCTGGCGCAAGGCAGTCAACCAGATGCGCAACATCGAGCAGATACCCGAGCTTACCGACGAGGAATGGCCCGAGGCCACCGAGGACAGGATAAGCACCGTTTTTGCCGACCACGCGATCCAGAAGATCGTCGAGGCATACAACAACGGCGAAATACTTGAAGAAGGCGTTGAGACCTGGAACATCTGATATTAACAGGAAAAATAGCGGAATGTGAGCAAAAAACTTGCGTTCCGCTATTTTTTTAGTTATTTTTCTTATTTTCCTTGACGAACTGGTTATTTAATGATATTATCACGGTGGAAATAGTCATTAAACAATTTTAATAACTAAGAGAAAGGAAGAAAAGAATGAAAGCAATCTATAACCTCATCAAGAAGATCGTCGGCGACAATGAGCCCAACTCCAAGGACGAATTTGAAGTTCTCGATAAGTTCTTTGAGAATCTGCCCTTCTGATTTAAGAAAAAGCTGTTGCAATAAAATTTAAAGGAGAAACGCCAATGTATATTCCAATAATTTCTGATATTTACTTTGTTATCAGTGATATAATTCTCAGATTTGAGCCCAATGCCGATGATGAGATTGCATGGCTTGATCGTATTTTCGGCATAGTCGAGCCGTACTAAGCTTTAGAACATGTAAAAGCACCGCTTTGCGGTGCTTTTTGTTAAACGAATTGTGCCGGATTTATTTAAAGTGCATAATTTATGGGGTTTTAAGTATTTATTATCGTCATTTTCGGTTTTTTTGCACAAATATCGGTTGACATAAGTGATAAGCTATGATAACATAACCGCGGAAATAGTCAGAAAAACTATTAATTTGGAAGGGAGAAAAGAAAATGTATGGCATAATCAAGGATTTCTTTATGCTCGTCGAGCCCGGTCTGCACGAGGTTTTTGAGTTCATTGAGAAGTACCTCGATTTCCTCATCTGAGCTCAACTCACAAAACCGCACCTTTCGGTGCGGTTTTTTCATTTTCCAATATAGAAAAGCAGGCAGCCGAAAGGCTGCCTGCAATATTTTTATTTTGCGTACTCGACGGCTTTTGTCTCGCGCAGGACGTGGACTTTGATCTGGCCGGGGTAGGTCAGCTCTTCCTCGATCTTCTTTGCGATATCGCGAGCCAGGAGAACCATCTGATCCTCGGAAACATCTTCGGGCTTTACCATTACGCGGATCTCGCGGCCGGCCTGAATTGCATAGCTGCCGGCAATGCCGGGGAAGCTCTTGGATATCTCTTCAAGCTTTTCGAGGCGCTTAACGTAGTTCTCGATATTCTCGCGGCGAGCGCCGGGGCGCGATGCGGAAATTGCGTCGGCGGCCTGAACGATGCAGGCAACGACCGTGCGCGGCTCAACGTCGCCGTGGTGAGCTTCGATAGCGTGGATGACAGCTTCGCTCTCTTTGTATTTCTTGCAGATATCGACGCCGATGGAGACGTGGCTGCCCTCGACCTCGTGGTCGATGGCCTTGCCGATATCGTGCAGGAGACCGGCGCGCTTTGCGGTGTTGACATCAACGCCCAGCTCTGCGGCAATAAGGCCGGAAATGTGCGAGACCTCGATCGAATGCTGCAGGACGTTCTGACCGTAGCTCGTGCGGTATTTCATGCGGCCGAGCAGCTTTATGATCTCGGGATTTACGCCGTGGATGTTCGTTTCGAACACCGCGCGCTCGCCTTCGGCCTTGATAGTCGCGTTTACTTCCTTCTGCGCCTTGGCGACCATTTCCTCAATGCGTGCCGGATGGATTCTGCCGTCGGCAATGAGCTTTTCAAGAGCAAGACGCGCCACCTCGCGGCGGACGGGGTCAAAGCTTGATACGGTGATAGCCTCGGGCGTATCGTCGATGATAAGATCGCAGCCGGTGAGAGTTTCGATGCTGCGGATGTTGCGGCCTTCGCGGCCGATGATGCGTCCCTTCATCTCGTCGTTGGGGAGTGGTACGACGGATACGGTGACTTCGCTTGCGTGGTCTGCCGCACAGCGCTGGATAGCCGTTACGATTATCTCGCGTGCGCGTTCCTCGGCCTCGTCCTTGTACTGAGCTTCGATCTCCTTGACCTTGACGGCCATTTCGTGCGTAACTTCGTCCTTGAGGGCATTGATGAGGTATGCCTTTGCCTCATCGACCGTGTATCCCGATACCTTTTCGAGCATTTCGAGCTGGCTCTTCTTGATAAGAGCTATCTCCTGCTGCTGCGCTTCGACATCGGCTATCTTGCGTGCAAGAGTTTCATTCTTGCGCTCAAGGGAATCGGTCTTGCGGTCAAGGTTTTCTTCCTTTTGCTGAAGTCTTCTCTCCTGCTTTTGCAGGTCGGCACGGCGTGCCTTTTCCTCGCGCTCGAACTCCGAGCGACTTTTGTGTATTTCTTCCTTTGCCTCGACGAGAGCTTCACGTTTTTTGCTCTCGGCGCTCTTTATGGCGTCATTGATTATTCTTTTTGCTTCATCTTCTGCACTGGATATCTCACGCTCGGCGACTTTTTTGCGGTAAGTCATGCCGAGGACAAATCCTATAACACAAAAAGCAACGATAAGAACGATTGCTAACCATAAGTTCATAGAAAGTAAACACACCTCCATTCTTTAAGAATTTTGCGGTGGTTTTCAGTTGAAGGGATCTCCCTTCGGTAAAATTGCCGTGTAATTTAAGGGTAAGACGGAGCATCAAGCGCTTCCCGTCCGTAAAATTGAAACTAATATTTTCGCAAAGACGCCTCCCCGGGCGTCTTATGACAGCCGCACCGATTCTAATTCCCCAAATGGGTGCAGTAGTCTAAAATATTATCCGATTAATTGTATCTCCAAAACCGCATTATGTCAAGCACGAACAAAAAATATATGAATTTTTTAAAACACCTGCCGCGCACGGTGGACAAGCGGCGTACAATTTAATATAATTAACTATTATTTGAATTGGAGGCTCAACGTGCAGCTGACATATGTTTTTCCGATACTTATCCTGCTTTTCATAGGGCTTTTCTTCTTTGGCTGCCCGTCCCCTGCCTCGGCGGTGATAGAAAATGCGCCGAAAAGCGCCTTCCGCCGGCGCGACGCGATAGCGCTCGGAATAATAACCGCGCTCTACACCGTGACGGCATTTATCGGTCTCGGCGATACCGACGCGCCGCAGTCGTTCCACGATTTTCGCAGCGGCGAGAGCGTGACGGTCGATCTCGGCGAGGTACGCAGCATCGACGGCATAATGCTCTATTCCGGCCTGAACGCAGGAAGCTACCGCCTTGAGCTGTCGGACGACGGCAATAGTTTCTCCGACGCCGGCAGCTTTGAGCAAAACTATGTTGCTCTGTTCAAGTGGAACGACTTTGAGCTTGACGCATCGCAGGAACTCAGCGCGCGCTATATCCGCCTGACGGCATCGGGCGATGTTCGCCTCGGCGAGCTTGCCGTTCGCAGCGGCGGCGAGCTTTTCGGCCAATGCGCCGACGCGCCGGAGCTTTTCGACGAGCAGAACACCGTGCCCGAATATCAGAGCTATTTAAACAGCACATATTTTGACGAGATATACCACGCGCGCACGGCATACGAGAACATTGAGGGCGTGTATCCGTACGAGATCTCGCATCCGCCGCTGGGCAAGCTCATCATCTCTATCGGCATTGAGCTTTTCGGCATGACGCCGTTCGGCTGGAGATTTTCCGGAGTTCTGTTCGGCGTGCTTATGCTGCCGGTGCTGTACACGCTTTTAAAGCGCATGTTCGGCTCGACGGATATCTGCGCCTGTGCAACGGCGATCTTTGCATTTGACTTCATGCACTTTTCGCAGACAAGGCTTGCAACAATCGACACCTACGTCGTGTTTTTCATCCTGCTCATGTATCTTTTCATGTATATGTACATCACCGGCGGCAGAAAACACGACCTTGCGCTTTCGGGACTGTTTTTCGGCATAGGCGCCGCGTGCAAATGGACCTGTTTTTATGCCGGAGCCGGACTTGCGGTCATATGGCTCATCCACTGGCTGCGCAATTTTGAGGTGAAGGCGTTTTTCAGAAACTGCGCGTTCTGCGTTGTTTTCTTCGTTATCGTTCCTGCGGCAATATACTACATGAGCTATTACCCCTACGGTCAGGCGAGCGGAATGCACGGAGTCGGCATGTATTTCACCTCCGACTACGCAAACCTCGTTCTGGACAATCAGAAATTCATGTTCAGCTACCACTCCGGCGTCCACACCGAGCACCCGTACTCCTCGCGCTGGTGGCAATGGGTAATAGACGAGCGGCCGATACTGTACTACCTCAAGTATTTTGAGGACGGCACGCGCTCGTCCTTCGGCGCTTTTTTAAATCCCGTGCTATGCTGGGCAGGGCTTATTGCGATGGCGATGTGCGCCGTGTTCGCGATAAAGCGGCGCGACGATGTTTCGCTGTTTATCGTCATCGGATATCTCGCGCAGCTCCTGCCATGGGTGTTCATAACGCGCACAACGTTTGAGTATCACTACTTTCCCTCGTCGGTGTTCCTCGCGCTTGCGCTCGCGCGCACGTTCCGGCTAATGAAAGATAACACAAAGGGCTGGAAATTCAACGTCTACGGGCTGACGGGGCTTGCCTGCGCACTGTTTGTCGTCTTTTACCCGGTTCTGTCCGGCGCAAGAGTCAACGCCCAGCTGGCATCAAATCTGCTTAAATGGCTGCCGAGCTGGCCGTTTTGATAAATTTGCTTGTAATTATCGCTTTTTAGTGAGATAATAAAATGTAATATTTATTTGGAGGATCACAAAGATATGATCGCATTAGGTTCCGACCACGGCGGCTGGGCGCTCAAGCAGGAGGTCATGAAGCACCTCGACGCGCGCGGCCTTGAATACAAAGACTACGGCACTTACTCCGAGGATAGCTGCGACTATCCTGTTTACGGCAAGGCGGTCGCCCATGCGGTAGCAGACGGCGAGTGTGAAAAGGGCATCATAATCTGCGGCACCGGCATCGGTATTTCCATCACGGCAAACAAGGTCAAGGGCATCCGCGCGGCCCTCTGCGGAGACTGCTTCTCGGCCGAGATGACAAGGCTGCACAACGACGCGAACATCCTCGCAATGGGTGCAAGGGTCGTCGGCCCCGGTCTTGCGCTTAAGATCGTTGACACTTTCCTTGACACCCCCTTCTCCGGCGACGAAAGGCACGTCTGCCGCATCAAGCAGATTGAGGACTGATTTAATTGGCAAACAACTCTGAGTTTTACCGCGGAAAACGCAAGAAAACCGCCCCGGCGCTGATAGCTACGATAATCATTCTGGCCGTCATTGCCTTTGCGGTCATGCTGTTCTACGGACTGCAAAAATATATAGTGGTGACAAACAGCGGCCTGCATCTTGAGATACCGTTTCTCCAGGATGACAGCGCAAAGCCCGTCCAGAGCGACGACGGCGAGGTCGTGCAGCAGAGCTTCGAGCCTGTCAACGCGCAGCTTGAGATCGGTCAGGCCGATTATTCAAACATAAAGGCCGTCGCCGGCGAAAATCTTGATGCCGTCAAGCTCGTATACGTCCCTGCGTCCTCGGTGACAGCCTCGGGCGTTGAGTCGTATCTATCCAAGTCTCCTGATGCTACCGGCGTTCTGCTCGATGTAAAAACGGTCACCGGAATGCTCGTCTGGGATTCGCAGGCCGATATCGCCAAGGGCTACGGCACGGCAGGCACGGTCGATCTTAAGTCCATCGTGTCCTCCTTGAAGGAGCAGGATAAGTATGTTGCCGTGCGCATGTGCTGCTTTGTCGATAACACGCTCGCTTCGCGATACACGCAGCTTGCGCTGAAAACAACCGCCGGCCAGGCTTACTCCGACTCAAACGGCGCATGGCTCGACCCGACGAACGCGACCGTAAAGAGCTACATTCTCTCGCTTTGCAGCGAGCTTTCGAAAATGGGCGTTGATGAGATCGTCCTTTTGGGCATGCGTCTGCCGGAGGCAAGCGGCCTTGAATTTGCATTTTCTTCAAGCTCGGCCGTAAAGCCCACGCCTGTCACCGCCGTGTCCGGCTTCGGCATAAGCGTGACGCGCGCAATGCGCTCGTCCTCGACTAAGATGTCGGTGCAGCTTACGAGCAGCGCAGCCCTGCAAAACGGCTCGGACGAAGTCACCGGCCAGAGCGCCGACATTCTGCTCAAGGTATTCGACCGCGTCTACTGCTCGGCCGAAAGCGCCTCCGCCGCCGACACCGTAACAAAGGGCGCAGATTACGTCAAGCTCGGCGAAGCCAAAATGCGCATCGTTCCGATGTGCTCCGGCCAGGCCCCCACTACCGACTGCTGGGTCCTGATGGAGTGATACGCAAAATTATAACCGGCCGCAAATGCGGCCGGTTATTTTTTTCGCGATGGGTGATTGTGAGAAATTCATTTAAAATCCGGCGGAATCCATTCGTAGTCAAGTTCGCCATAATACTTCTCAACCAGAGTTCTGGACAACACCGCTTTCTTTATAAGAATACACTTTCTATAATGAAGTTCGTAAAACACCTCAGCAACTCTAACGCGCCCATTTTCTCTCAATGGTATATATCGTTTATGGCCTTTGAGTGTCATTACAATTGCCGGTCCAGTATCTGTATAACCTATGCCCACTTGATCGATATCTTTCCAATCAGCTCTGCGCGTTTTAATTCCAAAGCTGTACTGCACAATGCCATCTTCGTTCAATCGGAAGCAAACAGTTCCCAAGTAATACATAACTGCTACCGAAAGAACCAACCAAAGTGGCATACGCACCAGATTAAGCGGAAGATCATCAAAGGCACCAAATGCAAACATCTCAGCAGCAACAGGAGTACTTATCAATGCTATTATAAAATATTCGCGTTGAGGCCAAACGAAATTTCCATCATTCCCGGTTATTTTTTCTCATCTTGGTGCCCCCAACGCAATCTATCTTGTTTTAATAACAGCCTCAAGCCTTTTCATATATCTCTTAACCATCAGCGAAAACCCGATATTCACCATAGCGTGACACACCAGCAGCATTTCCATCGGAAGCATTAGCAATAGCACATTGGGAATAGCACCACTTAAGACTTCGCATAGCGCAAAAACAATTTCAAATACTATCAGAAATAAGTATAGGAATTTCAAAAAAATTCTTTCCGCTCTGCTCATTTCGAAAAGCAGTACTATCTCCGAACCATTTTCTGCTTTGTTGATGCAGATATTTGTAGTCGGGGCAAAGCTGTTATAATATAGCCCTACATTGCGGCTGCATTTCGACTCGATCAGACTCCCCTCGTACATCACCGAGCACTTACCAAGAGCATATTCTTGAGCCAGCCTATTAATTATCGTTACACATTGCTCTGGTGTATATGTGCTATGTATAAGCTTTTGGGTCGACATATGAAATAACACATTCATATATAGGTGTTTATAGTCCACTCATCTCACTCCTATCAACCGAGTTGCTGCGTTTCACCGTCACTTACAAGATAATAATCATCTTTGAAGCTGCCAAGGTGGAAATAAATAAAACCTGTATGAGCTATGCGAATAACATTAGTGTTAATGTTGTTCCCGTTTCCATCAAAAACGCCAATATTTCCCGCTGTCTCGGTTGACACCGAGCCTTGAACATAGTAGTCGCTCGTACCACTGACTTTGTATGTATTAAAGAGTCCGTTTTGGGTAAAAACATGTGCCACTCTGCTGCGCGAAAAGTACAATGGCAATTTGTAGTCAGCACCCGATTTGAGAAATACACAGTCTTTAAACGTCCCTTGACTGTCGGAATAAACGACAAAGCAAGAGTCGTTGCCATAGATGATCTCCTCAATCTCCCCTGCACAAAAGTACTTAAATGCGTTTTCAGGCGAGCTGAAATCAGTCACTAAATTTTCAGGTGGGAACATGCTGACTGCAGTTGTAATGACTATCGAGAAAACTGCGCCGATAATCGCAGATTTTTTTGTGCTGCATTCAGCAACCGCGTGAAAGAAAAAATATATAACCGCAAGTATAAGAATCAGAAGAATTATTCGTAAAATATAGAAGGTCATAATTACTGTCTCCAAATCAGGTTCGTATACTTCGCCGTCAACAACTTATCATTTTTATAATACTAATCCCCCATCATTCTGTCAAGTGCAGGAAAAATAACGGCCACGCAGGGAAGCTGCGTGGCCGTTAGCTTTATTTACTTGCAAATATCACTCGCCGTCATCCGGCGTAGGGGTCGCTGGAGCAGGTGTCGGCGTAGGGACTGCTTTCTTAACAAAAGTTGCGATGATACTGTGATCTTCTGTGACGTTTGACAGCTCATAGCTCTCGATAGCGCCCATATCCTTACCGTCGACCGATACCGACTGGATCTCATACCCCTCATTGGGTATGAAGTTGATCTTCACGCTCTCCCAGTCTTCAACCGCGAGGCTGCCGCTGGGATCAGTTGTGCCGCCGTTGCCGGCCGTAACGAGAACGGTGTGTGTTCCTCCGGTCTTTGCGGTATCCTTGTCGCCGGCGGGCGCTGCGCTTTCGGCAACGGCCTTGTCGTTGGACTGAACCGAGCCGGGCTTGAAGTCAAAGCAGCCGTCGGCCGCGACGACGACCACCGTCAGCACAGCCAGAACGCAGAGGATGCCGGTTATTATCCACTTTGTTTTCATGCTCATTCCGCTTTTGTTATTGCTTTTTTTACTCATATCTCAGCCTCCGGGAATACTATTGATTCTGCGCCTGTCCGCCCTTATTTTTTGGCTTGCCGCGGTGATAATAGCGGCGGTTTGAGCGCTTCTTCTCGCCGTCCGGGCTTTTGGCCTGCTGCTGCGGCTTCGGCTGCTCGGCGGAAACGCTCTGCTCGGCAGGCTTCTTTCCGCCGCCGCGGCGATTTCTCGGCTTTGGCTTTGCGGTGGTCTTCTTCTCTTCCGCAGAAGGTGCCTGTGCAGACTGAGGCGCCGGTTTTGCATCGCTCTGAGGCGTCTTTCCGCCTCTGCGCGAGCGGCGGCTGCGGCTGCGCTTTTTCTGTTCATGTGTGCTTTCTTTCTCCTTGGCTGCATCGTCATCGGCAAACAGCTGCGGCAGCTTCCAGATATCCTGCTCCTCTTCTTCCTCTTCCGGCTCGGGGATGTACTTGAGCACCGAGGGAGGAGTCTCACCATCCTTGGGGCGGCCTCCGGGCACTGCCGCAACTTCAACAGCCCGATAAGTCTTTACCGTATCGTCGCCCTCGCCGTCGAGCTTTACCTTTACCATCTGGCGCAAAAGATTTACCTGCGTAACAATGCCGTAGCCTGCCGGAGTTTCTACAAACGCGCCCTGCTTGGGCACATTTTTTGTAAGCTCCTCATAGGCCTCCTGCTCGTATCTCAGGCAGCACATAAGCCTGCCGCAGCTGCCGGATATCTTCCCGGGATTGAGAGACATCGACTGTACCTTCGCCATTTTTGTGGAAACCGGCTGGAACTCATCGATAAACTGGCTGCAGCAGAACGGTCTTCCGCAGATGCCGAGTCCGCCGAGCATTTTCGCCTCGTCGCGAACGCCGATCTGCCTCAGCTCTATTCTGTTGCGGAATATACCTGCAAGGTCCTTTACCAACTCGCGGAAGTCGACCCTTCCGTCGGAGGTGAAAAAGAACATCGTCTTGTTGCCTTCGAAGTTGCACTCAACATCAACGAGCTTCATGTCAAGGCCGTGCTCGGCGATCTTCTGCTGGCATATCTCGAACGCTTCCTTTTCGCGCTGCTTGTTTATTTCCGCAACGCGAAGATCGTCGCGCGTCGCGACCCTGACAACCGGGCGCAGCGGCTGCACAACCGAATCGTCCTCGACCTCGTGGTTGCCGCGGAAGCAGTCGGCTATCTCAAGGCCCTTGCTGGTTTCTACAATGACCTGCTGGCCGGTCTTTACGATCTTTCCGTTCGGGGAAAAATAATAACTCTTTCCACGGTTTTTAAATTTAACGCTTATAACTTCAGTCAATTGCTTTCCTCGTTTCCGCTGCCGACCTGACCGCCAGCAGCCCCAGAATGTGTTTCACACCCGTATTGACCGTCTGATACTCCATGCAGCGGTCAACGAGCCGTATAATATCCATTATGCGCATTTTATCCTGCTGCGACGCAAGAAGCGCGGCATAGCGCCGCTTGAGCGCGAGCAGAAACTCGCCGAGCGAGCGAGCGTCAAGGCCCTCATGCGCAAAGCACCACGCGGTAAGCCCCGGAGTGTCGCCCTTTCGCTCGATAGCGACAAATTCATCGGCCATAGCCGCCGCGTTTTCGTCCTCCGCATCCTCCTCGCCGGCGCAGCTCACAAGCACGCAGCGCGAGCGCACGGTGACCAGCAGTCGCTCGGGATTGGATACGCACAGGATGAAATGAACGCCCTTCGGCGGCTCCTCAAGTATCTTCAGCGCAGCGTTCTGCGCCTGCTCGTTCATGGTGTCGGCGTCTTTTATGATATATACCTTTTCGGCGGCCTCGTTCGGCAGAATGTAGGCGTCGGCGCCCATTGCGCGCACCTGATCTACCAGTATCTCCTTTTTCTGCTTGCCCTTATCGTCGGTTATGCGCTCGACGACGGCAAGATCGGGGTGCACGCGCGCCTTGACCTTCCTGCAATCGCGGCACACTCTGCAGGGCCGCTCGCCCTCACTCTGGCACAGCATCTTTTCGGCAAGGTAAAAGGCCTTGCCCATTCGCGCATTCTCCGACGCCGAGGACACTATATATGCATGCGACAGTTTTTCCATAGTATCCTCCGAAAAAATATTTAATCAGTTTATTTTACTCTTTTCAGTGTTTTAAGTCAACAAAAAGTGCGCATTCCGTTATACGGCAGCACTTGCGCGCATATTGACGCAAAAAATCCCGCCCTGTCGGGCGGGATTTTTCGTGGTTTATAATTACTGTCTTGCTTCGATGTACTCAATGATCTTGCCGACGGTGGCCAGCTCTGCTGCATCCTCATCGGGGATCTGCACGCCGAACTCGTCCTCAACGGACATGATCAGCTCGACAACGTCAAGCGAATCCGCGCCGAGGTCATCAACGATATTGGTGTCAGCGTTAATGCTGTCGGCGGATACTTCAAACTGCTGTGCAAGAATCTGCTGAATCTTTTCAAGTATCATTTTAGTTCCTCCAATATACGGATTTTACGCCCATTCGCGGCTCTGCGGCTTGTTGCCGTTGTTCTGCGGCCGATCATAGGACACGACGACGCGGCGGTTAGGCTCCGTTCCGGTCGAGCTGGTGGTAACGCCCTCGTAATCCTGAAGGGCGGCGTGGATAATGTGACGCTCGTAGCTGTTCATCGGCTCAAGTGCCATGCTGCGCTTATACTTTATGACCTTTGCAGCCATCTTCTCGGCAAGACGTACAAGCGATTCCTCGCGCTTTGCGCGATAGCTCTCCGCGTCAACGCAGATGTGCATGTGCTTGTCGCTTCCGCGATTGATGACGTAGTTGGTCAGGTGCTGGATGGCGTCGAGAGTCTCGCCCCTGCGGCCGATGACAGCTCCCATATTCGCTCCCGAGAGATTAACGGCAATGCTCTTGCCGTCGCGACGGCTGATCTCGATATTTGCCTTAACTCCCATGCGCTCAAGAAGTCCTGCGAGGAAAGCTCTGATATCGGCAAACTCGCCGTCATCGGCAGGCTTTTCGGCCGCCTTCACGGGAGCTTCGGCCTCAACGGGAGCCGGCTCGGCTTCGACTTCGGGCTCATCCGGAGCTTCATACTCGACACGCACGACTGCGGGCGAAGCGCCTATGCCCAGGAAGCCGGATTTTGCACGCTCAACGACCGTTACGGAAACATCGTCGCGCTCAAGTCCGAGTTCCTTCAGGGCTGCGGCGATGGCTTCATCCTCGGTGCGGCCTGTGGTTTCCAAAGACTTTATCATGTTTCACTATTCTCCTGTGACTGTTCAGGCTCGCCCTCTGTCTGCGGTGCGGTCTCCTCGGCCGCCTCTGCTGCCGCCATTTCGTCGGCATAACGGCTGGGATCGTAAGCTCTGCCTCTTGCGTAGCGGCGCTTGCCGACCTGAGAGGGATTTTCGGGCTTTTCTATGCCAAGCTTTTCGCGGCGCGCCTCGCGCTCCGCTCTTTCGCTTGCGGCGATGCGCTCTGCATCGGCCTGCTTCTGCTGAGCCTGCATTTTCTTTTTGCTGGTGTTGTTATTGCGGGTCGTTGCACCCTCCACCTTGAGCTGCTCGTGCTCCTCATGGCGGCGTGCACGCTCGGCCTCTTTCTCCTTCTGTGCTGCGATGCGCTCTGCATCCTCGATATCGAGCTTACGCTTGTAGTGCTTTGTGAGCACAAGGTCACGCACGATACCGAAGCAGCTGTTGGCAATCCAGTAAACGCCGAGAGCCGCAGGCATGATGAAGCAGATCCAGATGGACATAATGGGCATCATGAGGTTCATGGTCTTCATGCTCATTTCAGCCTGTCCTGCCTGGGGAGGGTTGGTTGCCTGGCTGATCTTCATCGACGCCCAGGAAAGGAACGCCGCGATCAGAGGGATAAGGAACAGGCCGATGGTTGCGAGGATATCGGCGCTCGAGAAATCGAAGTTCCAGATCTTCCAGTCGGGGATCGAGCCGAGGTTCATGCCGAGAAAGCTGTAGTCAATGTTCAGCAGCTTTCCGTCAAAGTTGCCGAGGGCGTTTGTGACTGCGTCCCAGTTTTTGTGGATCGCGTCGGCAACGCCGATCTGGTCATAGGTGCCCTGCTTGGAGGCGACAAAGCCTGCATTCTGGGTCGCCCAGTCGGTGAGCTTTTTGATGCTCTCATCGCCCAGGCCCATCATGCTGCCGAGAGGCTGACGGATGACGCTGTAAAGTGCGATGAGTATGGGGAACGGGATCAGTGACCAAAGGCAGCCGGAAGTGGGGCTTGCCCCCTGCTCCTTGTAGAGCTTCATCACTTCCTGCTGATACTTCTGCTGATTGCCCCTATGCTTTTTCTCCAGCTCCTTAAGCTGAGGCTGGATACGGGTGGTCTTCATCATGCCCTTTTTGCTCTTTGCCATGAACGGCAGCAGGATCAGGTTGACCACAAGAGCAAAGAGGATAATGGCAAGGCCGTAGCTGTCGGTCCAGTTATAAAGGATCTCCAGCAGTCTGGCAAACGGCCAGACTATAATATCCCATAGTGACATAAGTTTCTCCTTGTATTCCGATCCTCGTCAGGGAACGGGATCGAAGAAATCGTGTTCGCCGAAGTGAAAAGGATGACACTTCGACAGCCGTTTAAGGGCGAGCCAGCCGCCCTTCAAAGCCCCGTATTTCTCGATAGCTTCAACGGCATATTGTGAGCAGGTCGGAATAAACCTACACCTCGGCGGAAACGCCGGGGAGACGTATTTCTGATATATGCGGATAAGCGCGAGAAGAAGCTTTTTCATTGCTCATCGCCTCTTAAAATATCAAGCTCGGCGCAGGCATGCAAAAAGGCATTTTCCATTTTGGAATACTCGGCCTGCACGCAGCGGCTGCGCGCAACGATGACGATATCGACATTTGTTTTGAGCTTGTCCGAATTAAGCCTGTATATCTCCCTCAATCTGCGGCGGATGCGGTTGCGCACGACTGCCTTGCCCAGTTTGGTGGACACGGTATATCCAACGCGGCGCGCTCCATGGTGATTTTTCAGAGCATACACGACCATGTAGGGCGTAACGGCGGTTTTGCCTTTGTTATAAAGCCGTTTAAACTCATAATTCTTTTTCAGAGTTGACCTGAAATCCAATTATTCCACCCTTGCTTTCCGTTTTTCTCAGCAAACACGTTAAGGGCAGCACGGGTTAGACTTCCGTCAGCTTAGCTGCCCTAAAAAATTTATTTGCTTTTCCTGCTCGGAGCTGCCAAATCAGGCGCTCAGCTTTGCTCTGCCCTTTGCTCTGCGGCGAGCGAGGACCTTGCGGCCGTTTGCGGTAGCCATTCTTTTGCGGAAGCCGTGCTCTTTCTTGCGCTGACGCTTCTTGGGCTGGTAAGTACGCAGCATGTTTTGTGCACTCCTTTCAGAATAATACTCAACATCGGGCTTTGCCCAAAGTAGTTGACAAAGTAATAAACTTCCGATGCTCACAAGCATCGGAAGTTTATTATATACGATACTCTTTTACCGTGTCAAGGTTTTTTTAGGCCGCTCGGCTGTTTTTCAGTGCCTTGCTGACCACGATAAGCAAAACGGCAACAACAGCCGCGGATGCCGTTACCGCTATAACGGCAGTCCAGTTTGCCGCTGCAAGACCGGTAATGTCAAATTCGCCGCTTTCGGCACTCTGCAGATGTGAAAACACCTCAACAACGTCATATACCACGGCAGCTGCGGCAACAAGTCCCGCGACTATGCTCATGGCAGGTGCATGTACGCCGGAATTTGCGCGAACCAGCCTGCGAAGCTTTTCCTCTCTGAAATCTATGACAGAGCCTATATACGCCGCAGATACAGCCATAATTATGGCCTCCGGAAGCATATAGGTCGCATTATATATGAACGAATAGGAAAGTGCCGCCTGCGTAGGGATGGACAATCCTGCCCAAACCGTTGCACCGGAAATCACATGGCAGGCATAACGGAGGACGGATACAAAAACACAGCCAAGGGTCAGAGCCGCTGCCTGACTTTTAATAGCATTTCTGAAAATGCCCGCAAAGCCGACTACCGTAAACGCAACTATGTAGTCGAGCAATATGACTGCGACAACACTCTGCCAAGTTGTAACATAGGAAAGCGAATTAAGACCCAAAAGCTGCTGGATGACGGCATAAACGAATGCCGAACCGAGTCCCCAGCCCATTCCTCTGCGATAAGCGATTATCGCTATCGGAAGCATCGACGCTATCGTTATCGAGCCGCCATAGGGAAGCTCTGCAAGCTTTACCATGCTCAGCACGGTGGCAAGCGCTATCATGATAGCGCACTCCACAAGTGGGAGCGTTCTGTTCTTTGTCATTTTCTATTCCTCCTAAAACATAAAAAACCGCACTGCAAAAGCAATGCGGTCATAGGAAAACGATTGATATAAAGATTTTCGTTTCCTACGCCGGCATTACCCGGATCAGGTTCGAGGGTCTCGGAAATTCGATTCTTTCCGTCTCAGCCGAGAAAACTCAGCACCCCTTTTGCAATGACATATTAATATTTTTGCTGCATTTTGTCAAGACCTGCTTACATAGTCGGCAAAGAACTTCTGCTTCGGCAGCCAGGACAGCAGCGGAAGGCCGGCAATGAACATTACAGCGGCTTCGCCGAGAGCTACCTCGCCGGCAAAGACGGCAAATGCGCCGAAGTTTTTGATCGGATTGAGCCCTGCTACGACGACCGTGAGCATCGCGCCGACTATAAGTCCGTTCCAGATAACCGGCATAAGGCAGGCAAGCGCCTTTTTATTGTGCTTTCCGCACCACGATATGCACAGGCATGCTATAAGCGTTGCAAGCGAGCCGAAGATGATATCCGGCAGTCCTGCCGCGCTTGCAATGTTTGCGATAGCACATCCGAAAAACAGTCCCCATGTCGTGCTCGGCATGAAAAACGGAAGTATGCACAGCACCTCGGATATTCTGCACTGCACGGGGCCGTAGCTTATCGGCGCAAGCACCATCGTGAGCACTGCATACAGCGCGCCGATAACGGCGGCGGTCACTATGTTTCTTGTGGTTTTATTCATTGCTGCCTCCATTGAGCGAAAATACGCAGCCGCAGTATTCCTGACGGTACAGCCCGTATTTTTCGGACAAGATAATTGATCTGTGGTTTCCCTCGCGTTTTTTAAATTCCGAGGGCAGCCATCTGACATCGTACTTTTTTTCGGCCTCGCGGCCGATGGCGTTTATGACGACCGCATCCTTGCGCGAGGACACGGTGAGCGTCGTGCAGAACCAGTCAAAGCCGCGCTCGGCGGCGATGCGTGCGGTCTCGTCAAGGCGTATTCGGAAGCACTCAAGGCACCTTTTGCCCTCCTCCGGCTCGTTTTCAAGCCCTTTTATACGCGAAAAATAGTCCTCACTGCGCCACGGCAGTGTCAAAAGCCCTGCGCAAATCCCGTCCTCGGCAAGGCAGGATATAAGCTGCTTTTGGGTGGCAAGGCGCTTTTCGAACTCTTCCTCCGGCCAGAGATTCGGATTATACCACAAAACCGTTACATCAAAATGCTGCGAAAGCAGCTCGATCACCGAGCTTGAGCACGGTCCGCAGCAGCTGTGCAGCAGTATGCTCGGCTTGGTGTCTCCGAAGCCGGCGACAATCTTATCATATTTTCTGAAAAAGTTTTCTCTGTTCATAACGCTCCTCTTTCAAAAACGTTTTACATTATATATACGCACATTTTACCTGTCAACCGTTATCACTCTTGTTTTCGCCGCATTTTTCATGTATGATTGTATTTGGTTAGGATGCCGATACAGTAATAGAAGAAATAGCATTCTGGTGATATGTCAAGAGAAATTTAAAATAGTTTTTGATATGTTTTTCCTAAAAAAGGGCGCACTTCACCGTCGCTCATTAATCATCTTTTTGAAAAATGAGCGCTATTCAGACTCAGTATTTAATTCGGCGTCCAGTTTTTCGCCGGTGTACAGTTGGTTTTTGACCAGCAAACCAAAAACGAGTCGTACGAATTTACGAGATGTAAGTGCGAGTGCTCTCTTGTGCTGATGTTTAGTTACTTCAGCATATTCAGGAACATACCTCCTGACGCTGTTTGCAGCTTCTCCAAAGTAATAACGGAGATAAGTATTTCCAGCTTTTGAAACACAGTTATCTTCGGAAACGAAGTCACCGGAATCATTTTTCAGCCATGTCAAACCTGCATATTTAGCAAGCGCATCTGATGAGTGAAATGCTGTTATATCGCCTATTTCTGATAAGATTCCAGCAGCCCATACAGGTCCGATTCCTGGAATAGACTTAAGGATGATAAAGGCATTTGGGTTCATTCCGTTGATGCATTTTTCAATTGCCTGATCGATCAGTTTGATTTCTTTCTGATAGGTCTGGATACAGTTAAATGAACTTGCCAAAGACACATTTAAAGGTTCATACATGCATTTATCTAACCGATAGGAATCTCTGGCAGCTTTTTTCAGAAGTTCAGAAGTCCTGGATATATCTGCAATACGGTTTCGGCTTTTGGAAGCCAGAAACTGGAGCAGTTCTTCTTCCGGAGAATCAATGATCTCCTGAAGGGACATAAACTCTGTAAGAACTGCGGATGATGTGGCACCGTAAATGTTACTGAATGGCTGGCTGTCATTATCCAGAAGCTGAAGCTCACTGAATTTCAGGTAAAGATTGGATACCATATAGGTTTTTTCTCTGGTAATACATTCAGCAAGATGAAGACGGTGGCGTGTAAGTCTTTTTAAGGCAAGGTACTGGCTGCCTCGCCAGGGTTCACATTTTTTTGTGCGGCCGACTCTTGCAAAATCTGAAATAAGGAAGGCATCCATGTGATCTGTCTTATCCATGCCAACATAGGATTTGCGGTAATTTGCAGTCGTCTTTGGATTCAAACAGTACACATAGGGTTTATAAGGCATCAGGAGTTCACAGGATGACAGAAAGTTGGCTATATGGATGCTGTAAACAGATGTAGATTCCAGAGCCACAATAATGGTATTAAGATGCGGATGCTTTTGTATACAGGCAGCAATCTTTCCGGCAAGCTCATCAGCACCAGGCTGGTTGTTGCCGAAAGAAGCATCAATATATTTGTTTTCATCAAAATCCATGGCATAAACCACATTGGATTTTGAGCTTACATCAATACCAACGAACAAAGTGGACATATAGTTGATCTTGATCATGATATCACGATCCTTTCCGATCTGGATTTGTGAAGCCTAAAGCAAAAGGTTTATCCGGGATATCATATGATGACCGCAACCTCGCATAATGAGCATTCATCCAGTCAGCATTTTTTGCTGGTGCTAACGGCTGGAGATGCAACTTCTGTGTAAGCGGAATGTGTCATATGAGCCAGGCTGCATGCTTTCTGAGCAGTCTCGGACAAAGCCGGCTGAAAGGAGAAAAAGCAGTGCCTTCGGACATCAGACTCTGCTGATATCTTACCACAGGATAAACGATATGAAAATGTAACTATTGACTGTATAGATGGGAATGGGATGAGGGGAATACCTCTTAGATGTCCTTACCTCTATACCATAAAAAGAAATAAGTCTGTAAGTGATTTCTCTTGCTTACAAACTTATTATACGAGGAGAAAAACAATGAGAAAGCAAAACCATTTCCGGCGCTTTGCCGCCGCGCTGCTTACCATTATAATGATAAGCACGCTGTGCAGCCCTGCGCTGGCCGCTCGGGATGACGCCGATAAGGGCATAGATCTTAAGATCGCCGTCATGAGCGACACGCACTACCTGTCCCCGAACATGATAAAGGACACCTCAGACTACACCGATGCACTCAACAGCGACAGAAAGCTGCTCACGGAAAGCAGCGAGATAAACCTCAAGCTGCTCGATGCCGTGCGTGAGGACAAGCCAGACATTCTGCTTATTTCGGGTGACCTCACGAAGGACGGCGAGCTTGAAGGCCACAAAGAGTTCTCTGCTCGCCTGCAGCAGGTTCAGAAGGACGTTCCGGGCATGAAGGTGTATGTCATAAACGGCAACCATGACATCCGCAACGAAAACGCAAAAAACTTCAACACTCCCGACGGTAAGGCAGTTCCGGCAACGCGCACTCAGCCCGAGGACTTTGCATCCGTCTATGACTTCGTGTATTCCGACAGTAGCATAGTTGCGCGCTACACTCCGCCCCAGGGCAAGGAATCGGGTCAGCTTTCATACGTTGCAGAGCCTTGCAAGGGTGTAACGCTTATCGCGCTCGACACCTGCTGCTACAGCGCCGACAACACGTCGGATAACGACAATGAGCACGAAACACGCGGCGAAATGAGTCCCGAGCTCGTTGCATGGGCAACCGAGCAGATAAGAGCAGCCAAGGCAAAAGGGAATCACGTCATCGGTCTTTCGCACCACGGCTTTGTTCCGCATTTCTCCATGGAGCCGGACATTCTCAAGATGTATCTTGTTAAGGATTACGGCACCATTGCCGCCCAGCTTGCCGATGCCGGACTTGAAATGATCTTCACCGGCCATATGCACGCAAACGACATCGCCGTAATGACGACCAAGAGCGGAAACACTCTTTACGATGTTGAGACCGGCTCAAACCTCACCTACCCCTCGCCCATGCGCTTTGTTCAGCTGCGTGAGGTCTCCGGAAGTCTCGTTGCCGCCGTGAACACGCTCAATCACATCGGCCCCGTAAGCTACTACAACGCCGTTTCCGGCAAGTACGAGACCATCGCCGACGTGACCGAATACGGCAGAGAGCGCGGCTTCACCGCCGATATGCTCAATACCGTTGCCGGAAGCTTCGTCGGCAGTTTCCTGAACAAATTCGTCCCCGTTGAAAACAGCGTTTCAACATGGATAAACGGCCGCATAATAGCAAATTTGCAGAGCATCATCACAGAGGGCGTCAATATCCCCGTTACGGACACCAAGACACTGCTCGACGCCGTAAACTACATCTATCAGAGCCACCTCGGCGGCGAGGATGACGGCGATTACCCCGATTGGGTGCAGGCCGGTCTTAACAAGATAAAAAGCGGCGAGATACTTGACCAGCTGCTCTCGATCATCAAAAAGCACGCTTTCGGCGATGCGGCAAGCTCAATAAAATTCGATAACATCTTCACCAACGCAGTCAAAGCCAAGATCAATGACTATATCTACAAAATTGCCGACTCCATGGGCAACGACACAAATTTCACCGATGACAATGACGCGCTCATCGTTCTCGACGGCAAGCTCGATATACGTCCTGTGATCATCACCACCGGCACTGTGCCCGTCAGTGCGCCGGCCATCGTCGAAAACGGTGTATGCACCGTTTTCCCGACAAGCAACATGATGCGCACGATCGGCGCAAGCGGCAAAACCGTTATTATCGACGCATCCGTTACCGGTGCGGACACCGTAAACGTTTGGGAGCGCGGAGTTTCGGCGCTTTCGGCGGCAAGCTCCGTTCGCTTTACCACCGCAAACGGCAGCGCGGAGTTTGAATCCTCCGTGCTCACCTCGGGCGGCGACGTGAGCGTTTCGGTCGGCACCGCTCAGCCGAACGCAGTGCAGAAACGCGCTCTCGGCGAAAAGCTTGACAGTGCGCAGCTCTTCCTTGTCTCCGCCGCAGCAGGCGGCAGGAGCATTAATGCTCAGTGCTCGCTCGGAGTTCCCGTAAAAACCGACGGCTGCGTCGCAGCGGCAATAGCTGATGACGGCACGATAAAGGCGACCGGCAGCAGTGTAAGCGGCAATTGGCTCACCTGCTCGACCGAGACCGGCATCATGACCGCCGTAACGGGCTTCCCGTTTACCGATGTTCCCACAAACGCATGGTACTTCGGAGATGCATATTACGCCTACAACAATGCTCTGTTTGCCGGAACGAGCGCAAACACGTTCTCTCCCAACGTCACCATGACGCGCGGCATGCTCGTGACCGTTCTGTGGCGCATGGAGGGAAGCCCCAAGGCCGCCGCACCCACCTTCTCCGATACGCGCGGGATTTGGTGCAGCGAGGCTGTCGGCTGGGCGGCCGCAAACGGCATCGTAAACGGCTTTGATAACAACACCTTCTCCCCCAATGGGACCGTCACGCGCGAGCAGATGGCGGCTATACTTTATCGCTACGCCGCCTTCAAGGGCATCGACGTATCGGCAGCAGCCGACCTCGGCAACTTTGCGGACTTCGAAAGCGTCTCGGCCTATGCGCGCACTGCCATAGCCTGGGCATCGGCAGAGGGCATAATAAACGGCTCGGCCGATGGCCGTCTCATGCCCAAAGCAGGCGCAACACGTGCTCAGGTGGCCGCAATTCTCCACCGCTATATCGAAAACTGCATATTCTGATTTCAAAACGGCAAAAGCAGCTGCTCTACGCGCAGGAGGCAGCTGCTATTTTTATATTCGGTTTTTTCAAATCACATCGGCGAGTTAATCAACATATACATCAGCACGGCAGTCAATACCACAACCGCAGCAAGCAGCCCTGCGCCGAGCGCCCTGTGCTTTTTCGCAAATGCAGCGACCGCAAAGCCGATAAGCGCAGCATAAACAACTGCCAATATCATCGTAAAGCTCATGCGCTTCTCCCTTCGGGTATATATCGCTGAAAGTATATCATACAAATGTGAACAAATCTACACGCAAAAACCGCCCGTGAGGTATTCTCACGGGCGGTGCTTGTTTATTATTCGTTTTACGACAGCAGGACGGAGTCGGTCTCCTCCTGAACGCCGGTCTTTTCGGCAAAGCGTTCGAGAAGATCAGCCTTGGTCAGGCGGCTTTTTTCCTCGCCGGATATATCGAGGACTATTTTGCCCCTGTCCATCATGATAAGGCGGTTGCCATGGCGGATGGCGTCGGTCATGTTATGGGTTATCATGAGCGCCGTCAGCTTATTGTCGCTTATGATCTTATCGGAAAGCTCAAGAACCTTTTTGGCCGTTCCGGGGTCGAGAGCCGCAGTGTGCTCGTCCAGAAGCAGCAGCTTCGGGGTCTGAAGCGAAGCCATGAGCAGCGTCAGCGCCTGGCGCTGGCCGCCGGAGAGCAGGCCGACCTTGGCGGTGAGTCTGTCCTCAAGGCCGAGGCCCAGGGTCGCAAGCTTTGCGCGGTAGATCTCGCGCTCGGCAGCGGTGACGCCCCACTTGAGGCCGCGCTTTTTGCCGCGGCGATAAGCCAGAGCGAGGTTTTCCTCGATCTGCATGTTGGGCGCGGTGCCCATCATGGGATCCTGGAAAACGCGGCCGATGTACTTTGCCCTTTTGTACTCGGGCATGCCGGTGACGTCCTCGCCGTCGATGAGTATAGAGCCTGAATCGACCGGCCACACGCCCGCAACAGCGTTAAGAAGCGTCGATTTGCCCGCACCGTTGCCGCCGATAACGGAAACGAAGTCGCCGTCATTTAGGCTGAGGCTGAGGTCTGTCAGCGCGCGCTTTTCGTTTATCGTTCCGGGGTTAAAGGTCTTTGAAACATTCTTTATCTCCAGCATTATGCATCGCTCCTTTCGCTTATTGCCCTCTTCTTAGAGCGTGAAAACGAGCTTTTCGACTGTGCCTTGAGCTGTGGTATCGCAAGGAAGGCGGCAACAATGATGGCCGTGAACAGCTTAAGATCGTTCGGGTCAAGCTTCAGCCAGAGGATGACAACCATGACCGCGTAGTAGACAACGCCGCCGAAGATGATAAAGCAGAGCTTTACGGCAAAGTTGCAGCCCTTGCTGAAGATAGCGTCGCACAGGATCTCGCCGATGACGATCGCAGCAAGGCCGATGACGATGGCGCCGCGGCCCATGCTGACGTCGGCGGTACCCTGGAACTGGGTCATAAGGCCGCCTGCGAGGGCGACTATGCCGTTTGAGATGCCGAGTCCGATGACCTTCATCGTGCCGATATGGATGCCCTGTGCACGGCTCATTGCCGGGTTGTTGCCGGTTGCGCGCAGTGCGCTGCCCTGCTCGGTGCCGAAGTACCAGTAGGAAAGAGCAACGATTATCGCCGTAAGGACAAGGCCGACCAATATCGCCTGCGGAATATGCAGCGAGGAGACGAGAAATCCGTTTCCGTTCTCCCAGAACATGCCGAACTTCTGCACGCTGGCCGTCTGATTGGCCTTTGTCATTATGCGCAGGTTGATCGAATACAGCGCAAACTGCGTGAGTATACCGGCAAGGATCGCAGGAATGCCGAGCTTTGTGTGAAGAAAGCCCGTGCACAGACCCGTGAGCACGCCGACAACTATGGCAATCAGCAGCGCCGCCCAAGCAGGCATACCGGCAAGCAGGAGCATTACCGTGACCGCGCCGCCGGTTGCGAACGAACCGTCAACGGTCATATCGGGTATATCCAGCAGACGGAAGGTTATGAACACGCCCAGCGCCATAAGTCCCCATATTATGCCCTGCGCAACAGCAGCAGGCATTCTTGATATAAGGTTCGTCACGCTCAGGGCGGACAGATAAACGGACATCGTCATTTTTCAGACCTCATTTCGGTTGGTTAGTTAACAGTTATAATTAATTAGCCGATAGCGGTGTAATCGGAGGGAACCGTGATGCCAAGCTGCTCGCAGATATCTGCGTTGTACTTCTTGACGGGGTTCTGGTAGTACTCGATGGGCATGGTTGAGATATCGCTCTCACCGGTGAGGATCTTTGCAGCCATCTTGCCGGTGGTAACGCCGAGCTCATAGTAGTCGATGGACAGAGTTGCGATGCCGCAGCCCTTTGCTATGCCTTCCTCACCCGTAATGATGGGGGTCTTCTTAGGCAGAGCAACATTGTTTATTGCCTCGGCACAGGAAGCGGCGGTGTTATCGGTGGGGATGTAAAGTGCGTCGCATTCGTCACATGCGGTCGCGGTCACGGTGGCGACATCGTTGGAGTCTGCAAAGGTGTAGACCTTAACGGTGATGCCCTTGTCCTCAAGAGCGGCCTTAACTACGTCTGCCTGATATACGGAGTTTGCCTCAGCCGAGCAGTAGAGGATACCGACGGTCTTTGCATCGGGGAGAAGCTCGGAGAACATTGCAGCCTGCTGATCCAGAGGGGCGAGATCGGAGGTACCGGATACGTTGCCGCCGACTGTGCCTGAGAAGTTATCTATATCAAGCGCAACGCCGTACTCTGTAACTGCGGTGCCGAGGATTGGAATTGACTGGGTAGCTGCGGTTGCAGCCTGAAGTGCCGGAGTTGCGTTTGCAAGGATGAGATCAACGCCGTCGGAAACGAAGCCGTTGCAGATGGTGCCGCAGGTCGGGATATCGTTTGCGGCGTTCTGCTCAACAAACTCGACCTTGTCGCCGAGCTCCTCCTTCAGAGCATCCTTAAAGCCCTGGGTCGCCGCATCGAGTGCCTGGTGCTGCACCAGCTGGCATATGCCGACGGTGTAGGTATCCTTGGCGGTATCACCGCCGTTATCGCTTCCGCATGCCGCAAAGCTCAGACACATTGCAGCAGCCATTACCAAAGCTGTGATCTTCTTTTTCATAACGTTTTTTCTCCTTTTTGATTTAACGTGCTGAATTTTTAATTAAAAAAACAGGGTGTCGCCGAGCCGGCAACACCCTGAGATTTCCTGCATCAGAAAACCGTACAAGGACATTCGCACCGGTCGGTCGAATTGAGAGCAGCAAAATATCGGCCTGCATAGCAGACCTTAGTAAAGCTGAAATAGGAGGACGCGGACATTTCGCGTCTGCCGATGTTTATCGTGTTTTTCGCTGCGCAGATGCTCATTGCCGTATCTCCTTTCTCAAGTTCACCCGGTGGAACCCACCGTGTTTTCATGCTGCAATAATAGCGCTTTAAATGGCAAAAGTCAACCGGCAAATATAACAAAAGCCGCTTAAATTATCCGGCAAAAAACTACATCCGGCACAAATCGTGCCGGATGTACGGGTTTTTGCTGATTTTACTGAGCGCGATAGATAAAGGTTACCGCCTGAGCACGGGTGCAGGTCGCGTTCGGGCTGAACGTAGTCGCTGTGGTTCCGTTGGTTATGCCCTTGGAAACCGCCCATGCGACGGCCTCTGCGCACCATGCGTTTGCCGGAACATCGGTAAACTGAAGCTTCAGGTTCGACGCATCGTCACCGGATGCGCGGTACAGGAACACAACGATCTGTGCACGGGTGCATACGGCGTTGGGGCTGAAGGTAGTATCCGTCGTGCCCTTGGTGATGCCGTTTTCTACGGCCCACATTATTGCCTTTTCTGATTTTTGCCAGTTAGCATATGCTAACTGCGAGATATACTTGTCTGCGTCCATACGCTTTCGAGTGGGGGGGTATCGGCGTATTTCCGCGTTTAGTTAGCGCATGCTAACTAAGGCTCGAAGAATTTTGCATTTGAGTTAGCAGCTGCTAACTGGCTTGCAAAAAAATTTGAATCCCTATCAAGTTTGTATGCATTATAACCGATTGTACGTCCCTTTGCAAGAGGTAATGTACAAAAAATCTTTTTCGAAAAAATTTTTAATTGGGTCTTGACAAGATGAAATACGGTGCTATAATGCAAGCATCAAACCTGTGACGAAGAGTAGTAGTTCCGGGAAGCCGTTGTTAAGAGAATCGTGGGTGGTGAGATCACGGTCGTCGGTGCGGAATGAATGGACTTCGGAGGGCGGCTTGAAAAAGCGTTTGCTTGAGTAGATGCCGACGGGATCCCTCCCGTTATCAATCGGGATGCGTATGATGGTACGCATAAGCGAGCGGACGAATTTTTCGTCAATTTGGGTGGTATCGCAGGAGCGCAGCTCTTGTCCCATTGTTGGGATAGGAGGCTGCTTTTTTTGTTTTTAAAGCAAGCTCCCCTCCATCTGCACCCAAGCTACAAAAACATTTTTGGAGGAAAAAACAATGAAAAACAGCATCATCAAGAAGGCACTCGCGCTCGTTTGCGCACTGGCAATGGTATTCACCCTCTGCGCATGCAGCAGCAATGGCGGCGACAACGGAAGCGGCAACAGCGCAAAGGTCTACAAGGTCGGCATATGCAACTATGTTGACGACGCTTCCCTCAACCAGATCGTTGAGAACATCCAGGCTCAGCTCAAGGCCATCGGCGAGGAAAAGGGCGTGACCTTCGAGGTAAGCTACGATAACTGCAACGCGGACGCGACCGTTATGGAGCAGATCATCTCGAACTTCATCGCAGACGACGTTGACCTCATGATCGGCGTTGCAACTCCCGTTGCGATGCGCATGCAGGCGCTGACCGAGGATAACGAGATCCCCGTTGTGTTCTCCGCAGTTTCCGACCCCGTAGGTGCAGAGCTTGTTGAAAGTCTCGATAAGCCGGGCGCAAACGTCACCGGCACCAGCGACTACCTCGACGCAGACGCAATCATGAACCTTATCTTCGCAAACGACCCCGACGCAAAGAAGATCGGCCTGCTGTATGACGTCGGCCAGGACTCCTCGGCAGCATCCATCGAAGCAGCAAAGAAATACCTCACCGACAAGGGCATTGAGATCGTTGAACACACCGGCTCCACCGCAGACGAGGTCATGCTCGCCGCAGAAGCAATGGTAGCCGACGGTGTTGACGCCGTCTTCACCCCGACCGATAACTCCATCATGAAGGCAGAGCTTGCAATTTACGAAACCCTCGCAAAGGCCGGCATCCCCCACTACACCGGCGCAGACTCCTTCGCACTCAACGGCGCATTCCTCGGCTACGGCGTTGACTACGCAAACCTCGGCGTTGAGACCGCAAACATGGTAGCGGACATTCTCCTCAACGGCGCAGACCCTGCAACTCTGGCAGTCAAGACCTTCGATAACGGCACCGCAACCATCAACACCGAAATCTGCACCGAGCTCGGCTACGACTACGACACCGTTGCAGCGGCATTCGAGCCCTACTGCACCAAGATAAACACCATCACCACTGCCGAGAGCTTCAGCGACGTTCAGCAGTAAATAGAAACACCATCGCACACAGCATATAAGAAAGAGGAAACGTTATGGATATTGCAACGATACTGAGCCTTGGGCAGACGGCGCTTGAGCTGGGTCTTATCTGCTCGCTGACAGTGCTTGCACTGTATTTGAGCTACAGCATGCTCAACGTGTGCGACCTGTCCACCGACGGCTGCTTTACCCTCGGTGCCGCGGTCGGCGCGATCGTAGTCATCTCGGGGCATCCGTATCTTGCGATACCTGCCGCGATGGCCGCCGGCATATGCTCGGGCTTTGTCACCGCCATATTGCAGACCAAGCTCGGCGTTGACAGCCTGCTTGCCGGCATCATCGTAAACACCGGACTTTATTCCATAAACATCGCGATCATGGGCGGCTCGTCGCTGCTTAACATGAACAAGGTCGATACCGTGTTCTCGCTGATGAAGGACCTTCTCAAGGGAACGGTTTTCGCAAAGCAGTACAAGCTTGCAGTCGCGCTGATCGCGGTCATCGTGATACTTGTTCTGCTGACGCTGTTTTTGAAAACGCGCCTCGGCCTTGCCATCCGCGCAACGGGCAACAATCCCGACATGGTCCGCTCATCGTCAATAAACACCGCTTTCACGACCATCATAGGTCTGTGCATCGCAGGCTCGTTCACGGCGCTGTCCGGCTGCCTGCTGGCGCAGTCGCAGAAGGCAGTTGATATAAACATCGGCACCGGCATGGTGACCATCGCCCTGGCCTCGCTGCTCATCGGCGGCGTTATCATGGGCAAGGGCGGAATATTCACGCGTGCAGTCGGCGTTGTGCTCGGCTCTATCCTGTTCAGGCTCGTTTACACAATTGCGCTGCGCTTTGATATGCCGGCATTCATGCTCAAGCTTATATCCTCTATCATCGTCGTGCTTGCCATCTCCATCCCCTATCTCAAAAAGCAGATGCCGATGATAAAGCGGCGCATGGGGATAAAAACTCAGAAAGGCGGTGTGTGACATGCTGAAGCTCAATAACGTCAGCAAGACCTTCAATCCCGGAACGGTCAACGAAAAAACCGCCCTGAGCGGACTTACCCTCGACGTCCACGACGGCGACTTCATCACCATAATCGGCGCAAACGGCGCGGGAAAATCAACGCTCTTTAACGCCATCGCCGGCAGCTTTTACACCGACAGCGGCAGCATCGAGCTTGCCGGGCGCGATATTACCTTCATGCCCGAGCACAAGCGCGCACGCATGATCGGCCGCCTTTTTCAGGACCCCATGCGCGGCAGCGCACCGGGCATGAGTATCGAGGAAAACCTCGCAATGGCAGCAAAAAGCGGCGGATGGTTTTCGCACATAAGCAAGTCCGACCGCGCAATGTTCCGCGAAAAGCTTGCGCTTTTGGACATGGGACTTGAGGACAGACTCACGCAGCCGGTCGGACTTCTCTCCGGCGGTCAGCGCCAGGCGCTCACGCTGCTCATGGCGACCGTTGTTCCGCCGAAGCTTCTGCTTCTTGACGAGCATACGGCGGCTCTCGACCCCGGAACGGCTGAAAAGGTTCTGGAACTTACAAAGAGCATCGTTGCAAAAGACAACATCACGTGCATGATGATCACCCATAACATGCAGTCGGCGCTCGATCTCGGCAACCGCACGCTGATGATGGATAAGGGCAATATCATCATGGACGTGTCGGGCGCAGAGCGCGACGGCATGACCGTGCAGGACTTCCTCGACCGCTTCAAGGCAGGCTCCGGCAAGGCGCTGGATAACGACCGCATGCTTTTAAGCTGAATATAAATATGCAAACCCGGACGATCGTCCGGGTTTTTTCTGTCTATTTATCCGTTCTGCCGAGGATGTAGTCCACGCTGACGTTGTAGAAATCGGCAAGAGCGCACAAAACCTGCGGCGGCACCATGCGCTGTCCGCTCTCATAATAGGCATATGTCCGCTGCGGAACGTTTATTGCTTCCCCCACCTGCTTCTGCGTGAGGTCGGCATCCTCTCTCAAATCCCGAATACGCTGATATTTTTGCATCATTCGTCTACCCTGCCGAGAATATAGTCCACGCTTACATTATAGAAATCGGCAAGCTTTATGAGTGCGGCACTGGGTATGTCAAGCTCGCCGCTTTCATAGCGTGAATATGTCGTTTGGCTCACGTTGAGAATTTCGGCCAGCTCACGCTGCTTAAGATCTTTGTCCTCGCGCATATCGCGCAGTCGTTTGTACATTAATATCACCCTGCACGATTTTATGATATGCGAATATTGCATATTGATTTTTATGCGAAATCCGCATAAACTATACCCTGGAGGTGATATCATGCCGGATTTTGAAGAGATGTACTACACGCTCATGCGCGCATCCGAGGAGGCGCTGCGGATAATAATCGAGGCTCAGAAAAAGTGCGAGGATATGTATATCTCACAAGAAGAAAACGAATAGAAAAAGGCGGCCAAAAGGCCGCCTTTAAACGTATTTTGCAGGTATGTATTTATGCGAGCTTTACTTTCGCTGCACGCTTTTTGCCGTACATGATGATGCCGACGAGGTAGGCAGCAGCGCAGACAGTGCCGATAATGTAAGCCGCAGTCCAAGGCAGATTGAAGCCGATAGCCGCGTTCATTATGTAGGTGATGGTGACAAATGCGTAGAACGCACCGGGGATGAGAGGCATCCAAACCCATTTGCTCTTGCCGTTTTCAAACATCCAAACGGAGATGCAGACGAATGCGAACAGTGCAAGAGTCTGGTTTGCCCACGCGAAGTAGCGCCACAGGACGCTGAAGCCTTCGGGACTGGACTTTGCCCAGACAAGTATCGCCGCGACGAGCGCGAAAATTACGGCCGACAGAGCAAGGCGCTTGCCGTTGGAGTCCTGCTTGATGTGCAGCGAGTCGGCAACGGTAAGGCGCAGCGCACGCAGCGCGGTGTCGCCGGAGGTGATGGGCAGAACGATAACGCCGAGCAGCGCGATGATGCCGCCGACATTGCCGAGGATGTCCTTGCAGACGATACCGACGGTTTTGGTCGCGAGGGATGCATCGGCCGCCTGAAGACCGAGGTTATAAACGCCCATTGCGCCTGCCGCCCAGACCATTGCGATGAAGCCCTCGAGGATCATCATGTTGTAGAAGGTATTGCGTCCCTGACGCTCGCTCTTCATGGTGCGGGAGATGATAGCCGTCTGGGTGGAATGGAAGCCGGAGAGTATGCCGCAGGCGACTGTTACGAAGAATATCGGGAAGAAGTGGCCGTTTGCGAAATACTCGCTGTAGTTGAATACGCCGTTATATTCCCAAACGTTGTTCCACACCTCAACGAGGGGATAGCCCTTGACAAACAGGCCGATGAAAACGCCGATAGCCGAGAACAGCAGAATGCCGCCGAAGATCGGGTAAATGCGGCCGATGATCTTGTCGATGGGGAATACGGTCGCGATGAGGTAGTAAGCAAAGATAACGCCGTAGATGACCCATGTCGAGGTTGCGTTGGCAGCGCCGGAGAAGTTAAAGACCTGGGTTGCGGCAATGTCGCCGGGGGTGTAGATAAACACTGCGCCGACAAGCATCAGGAGCAGGCATACAAAAATGTTGTAAACCGTGAATATGCCCTTATTGGTGTACCTTTTGACCATGTCGGGCATCTGAGTGCCGCCGTCGCGCAGGCAGATCATGCCGGAGAAATAGTCATGCATTGCGCCGCCGATGACGTTGCCGATGGGGATGGTTATGAATGCGATGGGTCCGAACAGGATGCCCTGTATAGGTCCGAGAATGGGGCCGGTACCGGCAATGTTCAGAAGGTTGATAAGGCTGTTTTTCCAGCCCTTCATGGGAACGTAGTCAACTCCGTCATTTTTCGTGTAAGCCGGAGTTTTACGGTCGTCCGGTCCGAAAACCTTTTCACAGAGCTTGCCGTAAAGCGCTGCGCCTCCGAAAAGCATTACGAGACCGATTATGAATGTTACCACAATGTTTCCCTCCTTGTAGCAGGTGAATTTCGGCGGACGGCGCCAAAAACCGTCGCGCCCTGACGATTGTTATTTTAGTGTCAGAGCATGTTAATATCCATATCGAGACTCGCTATACTCGTTAATAATTTGTTAATGTTTTTGGCAGTTTAATGATATTCCTATTAGCCGGCAAATACGCGCATCGGAAAATTGACAGCTCACCGCATAGCGTGTAAAATAAAGCGAATGTCTGTTTGACTGGAGTTGCATATTTTGAGTTTTTTATCGCCGGCCTATTTTGCATTTTTCCCGGTAACGGTTTTAATATATTTTCTTCTGCCGCAAAAGTGCAGGAATCTTTGGCTGCTTATCGGCAGCTGGTTTTTCTATGCGTGCGCAGGCCCTGAGTATCTGCCTTTTCTCGTCGGCTCGTCGATAGCCGTGTATTTTGCCGCGCGCAGGCTTGAAAAGAAGCCGCAGAAGGCGCTGCTTGTTTTCATGCTGGCGCTGTTTATCGGACTTCTTACATTATTTAAATATCTCGGCTTTGCCGCAAACGTTATAAGCCGCACCCTATCCGTTTTCGGGCTTGACTGGACTGCCGCCGTACCTAAGCTCCTGCTCCCTGCCGGAATATCGTTTTATTTCTTTGCGGCCATGGGCTATCTCATCGACGTATACCGCGGAAAAGTTCCTGCCGAAAAGGATTTTGTAAAGAGCGCTCTGTTCCTGTCGTTTTTCCCCTCGCTGCTGTCAGGCCCCATTGCAAGAGCCGACAGGCTCATGCCGCAGTTTGAGCAGCTGCACGAATTTTCGTGGCAGGAAGCACGGGTCGGACTTTTCCGCTTTGCCTACGGCGCTTTTTTGAAGCTGCTTATCGCCGACAGGCTCGCCGTCATGGTCGATACCGTGTTTGCCTCTCCGCAGAGCTTCGGCTCGCTTCAGGTCATTGCGGCAGCATGTGCTTTTTCGATCCAGATCTACTGCGACTTTGCAGCATATTCGCACATGGCCATAGGCTCTGCGCGCGCAATGGGCTTTAAGCTTACGGAAAACTTCAACACGCCGTATTTTTCCCGGTCCATCGCGGAATTCTGGCGTCGGTGGCACATCTCGCTCTCAACGTGGTTCAGGGATTATCTGTATATCCCACTCGGCGGCAACCGCCGCGGTCAAACGCGGAAGTACATAAATGTGCTGATCGTGTTTGCGGTCAGCGGTCTGTGGCACGGAGCGGCGACCTCTTTTCTTGTTTGGGGACTTTTAAACGGCATTTATCAGGTCATTGGGAGCATCACTGCGCCGCTTCGCGCAAGGGTCCGCAGCGCGCTGCGCCTTGATGATAACGGAAAGCTCACCGTGCTGTGGCAGATGCTCTGCGTGTTCGTTCTGGCAACTGTCGCATGGACGTTTTTCGAAGCAGGCTCCGTTTCAGGTGCAATAGACGTTCTGCGCGCCTGCGCAGGCTCAACGCTCTGGGCCGCCCCTTTGTCGGCAATGGGCATGGACAAATGGGAGTTTGCCGTTGCTTTTGTCAGCTGCATTGTCATGCTCATTGTTGATATACTTCACTTCAGGCACGGCGATCAGGCCGAACGTGCGGCAGGAAGTCCGTGGCCGCTGCGCTGCCTTCTGCTGCTGGCGCTGCTTTTCGCGTCGCTTATTTTCGGAAGCTACGGCACGGGATATGACGCGCAGTCATTTATTTACGGTCAGTTTTGACGGGAGGCTCCGATGAACAAGACTAACAAAAAAGATTGGATGCTTGCCATAGCCTTTGTCGTACTTGCCGCCGTGCTTATACATTGCGCCTCGATCATAATGAGACCTGTGCATAACAGCTACGGCTCAACATGGGATGCTTATCTGTGCGAGCCGGAGGACTCGATAGACGTGCTTTTTCTCGGCAGCAGCTATGCTTACTGCGACTGGAACCCGGAGATAATGTTTGCTGCGTCCGGCTTGACCGGCTACGTCATGGCAGGCTCCGAGCAAACGCCGTCAATTACATATTGGTATCTCAAGCAGGCGCTGAAAACGCAGTCGCCTCAGGTCGTGGTAATGGAAGGCTCATCATTTTTCTTTGAGATGTACCAGAATTATACGCAGATAAATCTTGACTATATGCCGCGCGGAATTGATCGCGCTCGTGCCATATTGGACGCCGCAGAGCCGGATAAACGCCTCGGATTGTTTTTCGATCTTTACTTTTACCACGATCGTTGGAAGGAGCTGACGCGTGAGGACATAGCCAAGCTTATAACGCCTGCCTCTGCGGACGTCAACAAGGGCTATACATATGTCGATAACGTCTATGACACGAAGGGAAGCACGCCCTATCATCGCGAGCCGTCCAAGGATACGGCAGCTTATGAAAAGCACCTCGAAGCGTTCAAGAAAATCGCCGAGCTATGCGGGGACAACGGCATAGATCTCATAGTCACTATTAACCCGACCTTCAGTCAGTGCTCTCCGGAGATCTATGATAAGCTGGAAAAAGATTTGACCGGGATCGCCCCCGAAGCAGACTTCATGCTTCTTGCCAACAGCTTTGACGAGATAGGCCTTGATATAAGCCGAGACCTGTATGACGGCGGACATCTCAATTTCTACGGTGCCTGCAAATTCTCGGAGTGGACAGGCAAAATGCTGCTCGGCAAGGGTTATACACCTCGTGAGCAGACAAAAGAGGACAAGGCCGCATGGGATGACGGCGCGCAGTACTGGCTGAACCTCCGTGATACCTCACAGAGCGCCGCATCGTGAATATCGGCCTGCTTACATAAAAAATCGCCATGACAGAAGCCTCTGTCATGGCGATTTTGATTTTGTATTACAGGTGCTGGTCGCGGTCTACTTTATCATAGAAGTATTCAAGAACGGGTTCCATAGCCGCGGTGAGCTTCATATCGAGGTTGAAGTAATAAACCGCAAAGGTCACGGCGAAAAATGAGAAACCTGCGAGCGACAGCTTTTTGAGAACAGGATAAAACTTGGCCATTTTTATCTCCTTTCCAATTACCATGATTCCTCGTCGGGGAGGACTTCGAGTGTCGGGTCAACAGGCTCCTCGCCCATAACGGTGCGCATATAGGTGTTGATCTGGTCACGAACGCCCTGACGGGAAACTACGCGCGGATCAAACAGGTCGTGGGATACCCAGACGAGGTTGATGCCAAGCTCACGCGCACGCTGCTCGAACATGCCGTGCATGCCGTCGAGCGCCTTGCAGCTCATGTGCTCCCAGAGGATGACCATGTCGGCGTTGAACTCGGTAACGATCTCCCAGAGGTCGTCAAGCAGAACTTTGTAGCCGCCGTGGGTGCGGTTGCGCATTATCATTTTCTCGGTGAGCATCGCGATATCGTACATTGCCTGCTCGCGGTTTTCGGGTGTATCCTCTTCGGCTATCATCGTGGTGTTGTCCATCGACAGCATGTCGGTCAGAGGAACGATGCCCCAGCAGTTGAGCATCCACACGAGCAGATCCATGTAGTAATGCGACTGAACGCCCCACACGATGGCTCTGTGACGATACTCGTTTGCAGCCATTTTCTTTTTCTTGTACGCCTTCTCGGCAAGCTTCATGATCTTACGGTCGGTCTTTTCAAATATGGGAAGGCGGCCGCTTATGGCCATGTAGTTTGTCTCGGTGTAAAGCGCAAGGTTCGAGCCGAACACCTGAGGATAAGGCGACTTGCTCATCTCGAGCCACTCCAAACGGCACTTAGTGGCATAGTTTACGCGCTTTGCACACTCGAAGTAGTAGTCCCAGTCCCACTTCTCGCCGGTGTGTTCCTCGACAAAGGCGATTGCGTTGCGGATCTCCTGAGCGGCATATTCCTGAACGTCCTCGTTTGTATGGCGCAGAGGCGATGCAAGCTGGAACACGGGGATACCGTCCTCAAACTCCATACGTTTGGAGATGACACCGTTGCTGAGCAGCGAGCCGTCGCAGGTGGTGTTGCACTGAACCGCGCAGCAGCCGAGGATAGGCGCGTCGTCATCTATCGAAACGCCGGCTTCCGCCTCGGGCATGGGGCATACGTCGCCTGCAAGGCCGTATTCCTGAGCAACGTCAATGTAATGTATGGCCGCGCGCTGGTTGAGCAGCACGGGGATATAGGTGGATGCGATCTCGCGGCTGAGGGGAACGACTGTCGGGAAGCCCATCATCACAGACTGCATCTCGTTTTCGTCAACGAGCACGACTTTCTTGGAAAACTCCTCGTCGTTTCCTATGCGGCGGTCGCCGCGGAAGAGCTTATCAAGCAGCTTTGCAACGTCCTCGATGATAACGTCCTGCTCTGCATGGCAGATGCGCAGATGCTCGCCGCGCAGCCCCTGGGTGTGGCGATCGACCATCATGGGAACCGCCAGATAGTTTGCCATCCAGCGATAGCGGAACATTGCCTTTATATTACGGGGCTTTACGAGAACGATCCTGAACATGTTGATCCAGTTATAAAGCCATCTGGAGTAGTCGTACAGAGTATCGACAACACCGCGCCACTCGCGGCGGCTTCTGTAGCGCTTGCCCTCGAGGTAAACATTACCGAGATTTTTCGTACCGATTCGCTTATTGGACATCACTTTACACCTCCGTTGATTTTCTTGATCTCAACACTCTCGACGAATGCCTGAACACGGGTGCGCAGCTGTCCGTTGGTGCTGCCGATGTTGTAAGGACGGTCGATAGACAGCACGGGATAGCCGTAATCGTCATGCAGGATGTGCGAGCCCATCATGCGCTCGTACGCCCAGGGATCGCAGAACTTGATCTGCTCATAGATGATGCCGTCGGCGCCGTATTCCTTCGCAAGCTCGTTTACATACTCACGGCGGCCGGTCATCTTTGCGGTGTTCATATATCTCGGGCACTGGCCGCGGTACATATACTGGCGGCAGACCTGCGTGAGGGCATCCTCATCATCTGTAAGCTCGATGGGATTTCTGCCGGGAAACGAGCCGTAGCAGAAGCGGTCGGCGCAGACATATGCGCCGCAGTCCTCAACAAGCTTTATAAAGTCGGTATCATCGACCTCCGAGCCGGCAACGACTACGCGGACGCGATATGGTTTATCCTCAGGCTCGCGGGTCTTAAGCTCCTCAAGGGTCTCCTCGAGCTTGTCGATGAGCAGATATTTCGGCGCAACATAGGTCGCGAGGGTTATTACCTGGAACTCATAGCCGGTGATACGCGGCTTATCGCCCTTGCGGAACTCGCCGATGGCGCGGATAAGCTCGCATATGCGGTTGTGCTCGGCGACCGCCTGACGGATGGCTGCATCGGATATATCGATTCCGTATTTCTCATGCAGCGGAGTAAGTATATGGTTTTTGCACTGGAGAACATACAGGTTCAGACCGTTATCGTCGGCCTTCATTGGAATCTCCATGTACTCAAAGAAGAATTTTTCCTTGTCCTTGCCCAGAGCCTTTAAAAGCTCCATATTCTCGACCGCGCGGTTCATCATCGTGCAGCCGTCGGGCGTTATGAGGCAATCGGCAAAATTATAGCCGCCCTCGATTGCGCGCTCGAGCAGCGCGCGGCTGTATTCGCAAAGGAAGCTGGTCATATAATATGTGGCCATTTCCATTGAGCCGGTGCGCGGCGCGCGCAGACGGGTCGAAAACGCGCCCGGCAGGTTCAGCAGCGGCTCGGGAGTATTTTCGCAGACGTAAGCTACGCAGACCTTCCCCTCGCTCTGCGCCTGGAGTATTAGCTCATTCTGAGCCTCCTGAAGGAGGTTTTCAAAATACAGCAGATGCTTTAAATCTTTCATGTCTTTCTCCGTTCATCAGTTAGCATACTTTTATCGGCATAAAAGCAAGCAGTCGCCAAATGCCGACTGTCATTATTTTAACACTGAGATGTGAAATAGCAATATACAAGATGCACAATTATTACCGTTTTTGTTGAAAAAGCGTCAGCGTGCGTTCCACGTGTCGGCCTGCTCGCGCAGCCATGCACACCATGCATCCATTCCCTCGCCCGTTTTTGCGCTTATCGGGAATATTTTAATATTGGGATTTCGCATTTTCGCAAACTCAACGACCTTGTCCATGTCGAAATCAAAATACGGCAGAACGTCGATCTTGTTGATTATAAGCGCATCGCAGACCTGGAATATAAGCGGATATTTCAGCGGCTTGTCGTGTCCCTCCGGAACGGAGAGGATCATGGCGTTTTTCGCGGCGCCCGTGTCAAACTCCGCCGGGCAAACGAGGTTGCCGACGTTTTCGAGAACGACGAGGTCGAGATCGTCCGTTCCCATTTCCGTAAGTCCCTGACGGGTCATGTCTGCGTCGAGGTGGCACATGCCGCCGGTGTGCAGCTGGATCACCTTTTTAACGCCCGTATGCGAGATGCGCTCGGCGTCAACGTCGGAGTCTATATCCGCTTCCATTATGCCGATGTTCATTTTATCGCCGAGCTTTTCGATCGTGCGCGTCAGGGTCGTTGTCTTGCCGCTGCCGGGCGACGACATGAGATTTAGCAGAAAGCAGTGATCCTTTTTCATCTCCGCGCGGAGAACGTCTGCCGCGTCGTCGTTTGCCTTGAATATGCTTTGCTTTATCTCGTAAACTTTATACTGTCCCATTGTATCTCCTTCTCAGCAGGCTTCTATCTGCTTGATATTCATTTCCTGCCCCTGCTGAAGCCACGTTCTGCCGCTGCCGCAGTGTGGGCAGGTCTTGCCGTATTTGACGGTGGGATATGTGCTCTTGCAGTCGTCGCACCAGGTTATTGCCGGGATTATCTCATATTTGAATTCTGCATGCTCTATAATCGGCTTTTTCTTTGCATACCACTGCCAGCAATCGCTGAGGTACTCCGGAACGATGCCCGATACCTCGCCGAATTCCAATGTCACGGACTGTATATCCGTAAGCTCATTTTCCTTTGCGATCTTTTCGACCTGCTCTATTACATAAGTAACTATACTCAGCTCGTGCATAACGTTTCCTTTCAAAAAAGGGTGTGGAATCTCTCCCACACCCTGGTTTCTGCTCCGGGAGGATTATTTTCCGGAAAGCTGTTTCTTTATTATCTTGACCTGGCGCTTAGCAGCATACGGTCCTATGGCCTTGAACTTGTCCTCGGCCGGGATCATCTTGCTGTTCTGCGGACGGTTGCGCTTGAGGTGGATAGCGTCAAACTCGCACTTGGTGGTGCAGATACCGCAGCCGATGCACTTGTTGGGATCGACTACGCTGCGGCCGCAGCTCAGGCAGCGAGATGCCTCGCTCTTTATCTGCTCCTCGGTGAAGGTCACGCGGTCGTCCTGCATGGTGAGGACCTTCTCCTGATCGATTGCGACCTCTGCGCGTGCAGGCTTTTTTAATTTCTCTGCCGGCAGAGTGATGTTCTGCTTATCCAGCTCCTTGAACTCGCGCAGGTTGCGGTGGATAGTCAGAGTCTGGCCGACGTTTACATAGCGGTGGATGGAAACTGCGCCCTCACGGCCGGATGCGATAGCGTCGATGGTGTACTTAGGACCGGTCGCGCAGTCGCCGCCGACGAAGATGTCAGCTTCTTCGGTCTGGAAGGTGACGCCGTTGTGGTCGATGAGGCTGCCGTCGGGAGTCTCTGCTGCCGTTCCGGCGAGAACCGCACCGTATTCCGAGCGCTGGCCGATAGCAACGAGAACGTTCGAGCAGGAAACGGTGATGGTCTCGTTCTCGTCATAAACGGGAGCGAACTTGCCGTTTGCGTCGCGTACGGAGACGCAGCGCATAAGCTCGATGCCGGTGACCTTGCCGCTCTCGCCGAGGATAGCCTTGGGTGCCCAGGAGTTGTTGATAACAACACCGTCGGCGAGGCCTGCGTTCTTCTCATCGGGAACGGTGGGCATCTCTTCGTCCTTCTCAAGGCAGTACATGTTGACGCTGCCCTTGGTCAGACGGCATGCTGCACGGGCAACGTCGATAGCCGCGTTGCCGCCGCCGATAACGACGACGTCGCCGCTGAGCTTCTTGGTCTTGCCGTTGTTGACAGAGCGCAGGAAGTCAAGTCCGCCCAGAACGCCCTTGAGCTCTTCGCCGGGGATGTTCAGCTTTGCTGCCTTCTGCAGGCCGACCGCAACGTAGAATGCCTTGAAGCCTTCCTCACGCAGCTGCTGGATGGTGATATCCTTGCCAACCTCAACGCCGCAGCGGAACTCAACGCCCATCTCGCGCAGAACGTCGATCTCGGACTTTACGATGTCCTTGCCGATACGGAAGGAGGGGATGCCGTTTACGAGCATGCCGCCGGGAACTGCTTCCTTCTCGAACACTACGGGGCTGTAGCCCTCAATAGCGAGGAAGTAAGCACAGCTCATGCCGGCAGGGCCTGCGCCGATGATGGCGATCTTCTGGTCAAACTTCTCGTGAGTGCAGGAGACCATGGGCGGAACATAACGATGCTCGGCCTTCATATCCTGCTCTGCGATGAATTTCTTTATCTCGTCGATCTGCAGAGGCTCATCGACGGTGCCGCGGGTGCATGCGTCCTCGCAGTACTTGCGGCAGATGCTGCCGCAGACTGCCGGGAAGGGGTTATCCTTCTTGATGAGCTTGAGCGCATCGGCATAGCGGCCGTCGGCTGCCATCTTGATGTAGCCCTGGATGGCGATGTGCGCCGGGCATGCGACCTTACAGGGTGCGGTGCCGGTGGGCCAGGTCTGGATGGAACCGTTTTCGTTTTTGTAGTTCTTGTTCCAGTGATCCTCGCCCCACTGAGTGTCGTCGGGCAACTCGTGATGCGGATACTGGATGGGGCCTTCCTTGGTGCAGAGCTTCTGACCCAGGCGGACGGCGCCGGCCGGGCAGGTCTCAACACACTTGCCGCAGGCGACGCACTTCTCGGGGTCGGACTCTGCGGTGTATGCGGAAGCGGAAAGGTTGGGGGTATTGAAAAGCTGTGAGGTACGCAGAGCGTTGCAGACGCCGACTGCGCAGTTGCAGATACCGAAGATCTTGTTCTCGCCGTCGATGTTGGTTATCTGGTGAACATAGCCCTTGTCCTCGGCCTTCTGGAGGATCTCCATTGCCTCTTCATAGGTGATGTCGCGGCCGTGGTTGGTCTCGCGGCAGTAGTCGGCAAAGTCGCCGACGCCGATGCACCATTCGCCCTCGATATCGCCAGAGCCCTCGCCGCGGATGCGCTGCTGCTTACGGCAGGAGCAGACGGAAACGCCGATGTGGCCTTCGTACTTCTTCAGCCAGTGGCTCAGATGCTCGATGGGCAGAGATTTGCTCTCGGCCGGGATAGCCTTCTCAACGGGGATAACATGCATGCCGATGCCTGCGCCTCCGGGAGGTACAAGCTCGGTTATGCCTGCCAGGGGCAGGTATGCCATGCGCTCGAAGAAGTCGGCCGTCTCGGGATACATATCCGACTGCTCGGGGTTTATCATCATGATCTCAGCGCTGCCGGGAACGAACATGTCCAGCACCCAGCGCTTTTCATGGTTGGGGTTCTTGCCGTCGAGGTTTTCCCAGTGGAACTCGACAAGGCCGCTCTCGCTGACTGCCTGCATTGCCTTTTCAAGGTATGCTCTGTCAAACTGAGGGTTCTTTGCGGCCAGCTGCTCGATGGTCAGGGGAACGCGCTTTTTCATGGTCAGGCAGATATCGAGTATATCGTCCGCCATCTTCTGATCGTACTTATAAGCGGTGTATTTCAGTGCGGAATTGATGCCCAGGTATTCCGGGGAATTCGGGGTGATCTTATCCTTTCCGAGCAGTACTGTAGCCCGGTCGGTGATCTCTTTGCCAAGCTTTGCGATCTTCTGGTCTTTTGTCATGAGTTTCAGGCCTCCTGATAAAATGTGTGGTTTGCTTCATCCTTGTTATTAATGTATCAATTGCTACTCGCAGAATACATTTTTTGTTGAAAACAGTCAATAATGTGCCTTTCAATTTGTAATAACTCACAAAATACTTGCAAAAACTTTGATAACATCATTGACAATCAGTTGACATTCTCGGACAAAAATCGTAAAATGTTTTTAAAATCAGGACATTTTTATAGTGGGGTGTTTTTTGTGCAAAGTACGTCTAACCGCCTCAAGGATGACATTGCCGAGTGCGCGATAGCCCTGTTTCGCGACCGGGGCTACGATAATGTAAGCGTCAACGAAATATGCGAGTCGGCTCACACGTCGCGCTCGGTTTTTTACAGCGTGTTCAAGGGCAAGCGCGCCATTTTGGACTATGTCGTTTCAAAGCCGCAGCAGAACGACGAGGAGAGCTTCCGCAAGTTTGCCGATGCGGAAAACGACTTTGAACGCATCTGGCAGCTTTTTGACCGCTTCATTGATATCGCGCTCGATTTCGGCCCGAAGCTCACGAGCAGATTGTTTATAATGCAGTTTGACTCGCCCAAGGGCATACGCGATGCGGTGCATGCGCTGGACGATCTTTTCGCCACGCTCGCGAAAAACTGCGCAAAAAACGGCATTATCGAAACCGAGGAGCCGCCGGAGCTTCTGTCGCGCATAGCGACGGATCTTATTCTGCACGAGCTGTACGTCTGGTGCAGTCAGGACGGCAACTTCTCGCTGCGCGAGCGTGCGCGGCAGTATGCCGAGGTCGCCTATCATGTCAAGCCGCAATACCGCATGACTCCCGAGCAGCGCGCCGCACTATAACAGAGAAAAAACCGATGCCGGGAGCCGACATCGGTTTTGCTGTATTTGTGCTTGTTAGTTTTCAGAATTCTTCGACCGGGCACACGCCGCGAACCCCCATTGTGTCGGTATCGACGATGCAGCACAGCTTCATTCCGCAGGAATATTCATAGCTGCCGGGCAGCGTTACCTCGGCGTAGTTGCCGGTGCAGTCGGAAAACAGCTTGACCGTGAGGCTGCCTGCGCCGTAGGCATAGCCGACCTCATTTGCAGCAGCATCGGCTGCGCGGCGGCGAATATCCTCTTCGCTGCGGTCAAGTGCCTCAAGAATGGTGTTGATTATATTGATGTTGGAAACAGTATTTTTCATTTTAATTTACCTCCGTAGATAGTTTTTATTATTTTTTATTCGTTTGCGGCTGTGGCTTCTTTCCTGTCCACGGCTATTAGTCTACCCGAGCTTTTTTAAGCCGGTATAACGAGAAATTAAACAAAACTTAAAAACTTTCGCCGACGTTTTAAAATTTGTTTAACTAAGCGGTCGAAATGCCTGATATAATGAACACACTATTAATATGGTGTGATTAAAATGACGATCAAAAAGAGACTTCACCGCTCAAATATATATATGTTCCTCATTCCGCTGGTGACGGCGGCGCTGCTGCTCATTCTCGGTGCAGGAATTGCCATATATATATTGGAGGTAAAATATCTGCCGCAGATCGGTCTGAGCCTGCACGACATGCACATCGCCGTTGAGCAGTACGAGGGCTTGTTCCAGAGCTTTGAAACCTTCGTATGGATATATGTCGGCGCTGTCGGTATGGCATTGCTGCTGACGATTGTTTTCACTAATGTCAGTCTCACACGTGAGCTGTTCACGCACATTTCCGATCCGCTCGACACTCTTGTTGCCGGCGTTGACCGCATTCGCTCGGGCGATCTCGATAATCCGATAAATTACACGGAGCCGGACGAGTTCAAGGCTGCCTGCGACGCTGTCGATCTTATGGCGGCAAAGCTCAAAGCCTCTCTCGAAGCCGACCAACGCCGTCAGCAGAGCAGCAGAGAGCTTATGGCCGGCATGGGGCACGACCTCAAAAGCCCACTCACCTCCATACGCGCCTACACCGAGGCACTGCTTGAGGGTGTCGCCGAAACTCCCGAGATGCAGAAAAAGTATCTTGAAACGATAAAGAAAAAGGGCAGCGAGATGGAGAACATGGTTGCCCGACTGCTCGAGTTTTCAAAGCTGGAGCTGAGTGAATACCCAATTCAGCCCGAAGTGCTGAACATTAAAACGGAGCTTGAGCGAATAGTTTCCGATATTACACCAGATGCGGATATCGACATGTCCGGGCTTGAAGACACATCGGTCACTGCCGATCGTTATCAGTTCCGCCGCATCGCCGAAAACATAATATGCAACAGTATACGCTATTCCGGACGCAAAAGGGTGAAAATATTCATATCCTCTCAAACTTCTAACAGCATGGTGCGCCTGCGCTTTGCCGATGACGGCAACGGTGTGCCCGGTGAGGCACTTCCGAAGCTGTTTGATTTGTTCTACCGCACAGACCCCGCAAGAGAAGGCTCCGGCAAGGGCAGCGGTCTCGGCCTTGCGATAGTAAAAAAAGCCGCCGAGCAGATGGGCGGCGGCGCATTCGCCGAAAAAAGCGTTTACGGTGGACTTTGCATAGTTATAGACCTTCCGGGAGGTGAAACCGATGGCTAAAATTCTTATTATTGAAGACGACCGCGCAATATCCGACATTGAAAGAGACTACCTCGAGCTTTCGGGCTTTGAGACCGGCGTTGCATACGACGGCGTGGACGGGCTGAACAAGGCGCTGTCCGGCGGCTTTGACCTTATCCTGCTCGATCTTATGCTGCCGGGACTTGACGGCTTTACGATATGCAAAAAGCTGCGCGAGAAGCTCGATATACCTATTTTAATGGTAACGGCGCGCACGCAGGATATCGACAAGATACGCGGCCTTGGCTTCGGCGCGGATGATTACGTTGAAAAGCCGTTTTCGCCGAGCGTGCTTGTCGCACGCGTAAAAGCAAACCTTGTGCAGTACGAACGGCTGCGCCCTGCGGCAAAAGCCGCAGACAGCATCATAAGCGTCGGGCCTTTTGTCATGGACTCCGACGCGCGCACGGCGTCGATAGACGGGTGCGAGCTGAAGCTCAAGAACAAGGAGTTTGAGCTGCTGCTGTTTCTTCTGCGACATCCGAACCAGGTTTTCAGCCGCGAGGATCTGTACGAAATGATCTGGGGGCTCGAGAGCATGGGCGACAACATAACCGTCGCCGTTCACATCAACCGTCTGCGCGAGAAGATTGAAAAAGGCCCCTCCGCGCCGGAATACATCCAGACCGTCTGGGGCGTTGGATACCGTTTAAAAATCGTTTAAAATTGATTTATTGCAGGTTTAATCTGTCCTCCTATACTGGCATTGTCCGATAGGGAGGACAGATTTTTTGTATCCGATCAAGGTCCGGCCGAGCTAAGGCTCCCGCTCAGCTAAAAACAACAGCATCTCTCACCCCCCCAAAGATGTAAAGTATCCCCCTTCCCCTTGAGTGGGAGTCTCAGCTTGGCCGGAGCGCATCGGAACGGTACAGGAGGAAAACAACATGAAAAACAGGATCATGCATAAGGACTTTGCAAAAGCATTCAGACTAATTTTAGTAATTTTCATCGTTTTGGCCGTTTTCACGGCGGTGGCCATTCCGCTGAGCCTGTCGCAGCAGATAAGCGACGCATCACACTTCCGCCAGCAGGCACAGGCCGCCGACATGACCGAGCATCAGGCAGAACGCGCGCTCAAAAGCAGCATCACTCCCCTTAACGCAACAAACTATGCCATCATCGGCGGACTCAGCGTTCTCTGGGCAGTGTTCGTTTTGTTCTACTGGTTTGATGTTGTGGCCTGGCTTTATAAAGATGCCGTGAAAGAGGGCATGAACAAATCTCTTTGGCCGATCCTCGGGCTGTTCTTCAACTTCCTTGCCGCATTTGCTTTCATGATCGTCCTCGACCGTCCCTCGCGCATCAGGAAGGCGGCACAGTCATGATCGAAACGCACGGCCTTACTAAGGTCTACAAAAACGGCTTCAAAGCCGTGGATGGGCTTGATCTCAAGATAGGTCAAGGCGATATTTTCGGATTTCTCGGCCCGAACGGAGCCGGTAAAACAACGACCATCCGCATGCTCGACGGTCTTTTGCAGCCGACAAGCGGAACGGCGTTCATCGACGGCATGGACATAACCCGTCAGCCAGTCGATATACGCAGGATCATCGGTGTAGTGCCCGAATCGCACGGGTACTACTACTCGATGACCGCAAAGGAGTATCTTGAATACTTCTCGGCTCTTTTCAATTTAACTCACGACGACACGGCATATGTGGAATATCTTCTGCGCCGTGTCGGACTTTTTGAGAAGAAAAATGTTGCGATCGGGCAATTCTCGCGCGGAATGAAGCAGCGCCTTGGCGTTGCAAAGGCGCTTATAAACAGGCCGAAAATTATATTTCTCGACGAGCCGACGCTCGGTCTCGACCCTCGCGGCCAGCACGAGATTCAGCAGCTTCTGCTGGAGATAAACAAAACCGACGGCGTTACCATATTCATCACCTCGCATCTGCTCAAGGATATCGAGGTTTTGTGCAGCAAGGTCTGCATCGTAAAGTCCGGCAGGCCCGTCGAGCAGGGTAGTATAAATGAGCTGCGCAAAAAGCATATGCCGAGCTACACCCTGCTCATGAGCACAAGCGACAATCTCCGTGCGATCGCCGAGCTTATGACCGTTCCGAACGTTCTGTGCGTAAGCATGACCGAGGACGAAAAGCTCAGCATAAAGCTCAGGCCCGAGTGCAGCGAAAACACACTGCTTGCATTGAGCAAGCAGTGTGTTTTTTATGGCTTATTCGGTTTTATTGTCTCAGACACGAAGGCCGGCTTCATAGCCTTCCTGAATATTCTTAAAGCCGTTCTTTGCGCTGGATGCGTCGCCGGCGATAACGACTTCATAGGGTGCTCCCTCAAGCATAGCCGCAACGCTGCCGTCGGGCTTTACGCCGGTTGCATTCACAATGGTATTTACGCCGTCTATGCGCACACTTACTCCGTCCTTTTCATACGTTACGGCAACGGCCTCGACACTTGTCACGCGAGCGCTTGTTACGACTTTTACGCCATACTGCTTGAAGCGGTTAAACACGACCTCATTGGGTATCGGTTCGCCGTCGAGCATGATATCCGGCTGCATTTCGATAATGGTGACATCCTTTGCGCCGTGCACCGCCATGTGGTCGGCCGTCTCCGCACCGACGAGTCCGCCGCCGATGACTACTACCTTTTCGCCGAACTCTATCTCGCCGCGCAGATACTTATGAGCTATCTCGCTGTTGTCGCGCAGGCCAGGAACGGGCGGCATTGCAGGATTTGAACCGTTTGCGACAATGACCGTGTCGGGCTTAAGGCTGTCAACAAGCTCGCGGTCGGCGGCGGTGTTCAGGCGCACATCAACGCCGAGCTTTTTGAGCGTATGCTTCTGCCACACTATAAACGAGCTGAAATCGCCCTTACCGACGGGAACAGACGCAACGATGAACTGACCGCCGAGCGTACCGGTCTTTTCAAGCAGCGTGACCTTATGGCCGCGCTGTGCAGCTACGATAGCTGCCTCGCAGCCTGCTACGCCACCGCCGATGACCACAATGTGCTTAGGCTCGGCCACAGGGCTGAGATCATACTCGGTCTCCATGCCGGTCAGCGGATTGACCATGCTATGTACGAAAAGATTTTCACAAAGGGCAAGATAGGCGGCGTTGAAATAAGAAACCGCGTTATTCTGTCCCCGATGGAGGAGACTCTCGGCCAGGCAAGCGGTGAGATCACTCCGCGCGCCATCGAATACTCGTCGATCATCCTGTCAAAATCATACTCTGTCATAAATAAAAACTATCCTGTTTATCGGTGTGGTTTCCACCCAATAAATCAAGAGAGTTTATCATGATGCGCCAAAACGGTTTATAGGTCTGTGGCGGCTTCAGCTTCGGGATTTACGAAAGTTCATCGAAGCCGTGCCACATTTATCCACCGCGTAAAGCCTTGAGCCGCCTGCGTTTTCACCGCATTGCGCCCTGCTTCTGACGCAGGGAAAGGCAGTCGGCGATCATTGCGATAAATTCGCTGTTTGTCGGCTTGCCCTTGATGTTCGACACGGTGTAGCCGAAAAATTTCTGCAAAACCTCGATATCGCCGCGATCCCACGCGACCTCGATGGCATGGCGTATTGCGCGCTCGACGCGCGACGGCGTTGTGCCGAATTTTTTCGCAACCTCAGGATACAGCACCTTGGTGACGGCATTGATTATATCCATGTCGTTTATCGTAAGTATAATCGCCTCGCGCAGGTACTGATAGCCCTTTATGTGCGCCGGAACGCCGATCTCGTGGATGATCTCGGTGACGGCCGCTTCGAGATTTGCGTCGCTCGGGCGCGCTGGCAGGAACACCTCCTCCTGACTCGGCAGCGCACCGATCTGGCGGATGCGATCCAGAAGCGCGGTAATGTCGCAGGGCTCCGGCACGAAATACGCAGCTCCGAGCGCGGTGCACTGGCGCACTATCTCGTTTCGGTACAGATGCGTAACGACGATCGCCTTCGCTCCGGGGCATGCCTCGGGCAGGCGGCGCAGCACCTCGATACCGTCGAGCTTCAAAAGCACCAGGTCCATCACCAGCACATCCGGCTGCTGCTCGGCAGCAAGCGTGAGCGCTTCAACGCCGTTGTCGGTGCTGCCGACGCACTCCATGTCGTCCTCCTGTGACAGGACATCGCCCAGCAGGCGCCGAAAGTCTTCGTCGATATCCGCAATTAGAACACGGGTCTTGGTTTCCATAACTATTCTCCTCCAGTATGCTACATGAACAGCGCCGTCTTTACCTTTTGAGGCAAAACAGCCGCTTTTGTGGTATAAACTTACCATATCCGAAATGTTTTGGCGCGCGAATCATGTCGATAATTTTTAATATTTGTTGACATAATTCGACGAAAAGGCTGAGAAAACGATTACAATTCGTCGTTTTAATCCCATCTTTGTAATTTTTTGTCGAAGCATTGCGTAAAAAAACTCCCCACGACACGCGTGGGGGTATGGAAAATCACTTAAACACAAAATACATGGTTATAAACCAACTGAGAAGAGCAAATATCATAGCTGCCACAGCCATTTTAACGCTGTGGTCATGCTCATATTCCTGATAAGCCTCGACTGCATCGGATGCGCCGCGCAGGTAGGCTTTATATAAGGCTATGAAATGACGGCTATCATGTCTGCCGGCGGCATATGCCTCGGCGGCAGTTTTTGTAAATAGCGATATTTTGTCCATCACGCCTCACCTGCTCTCGGCTTATTATGTAACTATTCTACCATAAAATTCTTATATTTCAAGTATCATTTTATGGAAGCTGCGTTAAGCTTCTTAACGCAGCTTGAACAGCAGCATACCTCCGCACATCACTGCAAGGCCGACAAATTTGTTCCAGCCGAATGCTATTTTCTCGCTGCCCATCAGGCCGAAGGCGTCGATGAGTGCTGCGACAAGAAGCTGCGATATGAGGATTATTGATATCGCCACCGTCGTGCCGAGGCTTTTTATGCCGAGCATTACCGCGAGCGTTATCACAAGCCCCAGCGCGCCGCCGAGCCAATAGAGCTTGCTGACGCTGCCGAGGGCGGAGAAGCTCCCCTGCCGCCAGAACAGCAGAACGATCATCGCAAGCGCGAACGCCGTGCCCTGAACAAAGGCGTTTGCCTCCATATTGCCTATCCCCTCGCCCAGGCGCGTATTCATAACTCCCTGCACGCTCATTGCCATGCCGGCTATTATGCTGAGCACTATGCCAAGCAGCATTCTTATCTCCTCCGATTTTTCTTTTGTACACTATTGATATCGGCGGCGTGATGTGTTAAAATCCTCAATACACGAACAAATGTCATTGTGTTGCAGACAGGAGGCTCAAAAATGGCAAACGCTAAACCCAAATATTTTCTCGTCGAGGCTACGGCTCTGCCCGAGGTTTTCGTCAAGGTGACGGAAGCGAAGTCGCTTTTGGAAACGGGCGAGGCCCGAACGGTTGCAGAGGCTGTCGAGCGCGTCGATCTGAGCCGCAGCGCCTTTTATAAATACAAGGACTGCATTACGCCCTTCCGGGATATGAAGCGCGATGCCATCATGACATTTCACATCAAGCTGCATGATAAGCCGGGCAAGCTTGCCTCGGTACTTTCTATCTTTACCGAATCGGGCGCAAATATTCTCACGATAAACCAGTCGATACCGGCAAACGGAGTTGCGCTCGTGACCATATCCATCGCACCGGAAAATCTCATCATCAGCAGTGACGAGCTTATGGCGCGGCTGAGCACCGTGCCGGGCGTTGTGAACATTGAGCTTATGGCAGGCTGAGGCGTGCCTGAATAAAATGAAGTAGGGGGTGACCCTACTTCTTTTTATTTGGGTGATAAAATGCTTATAGTTCAAAAATTCGGCGGAAGCTCGCTGGCCGGAGCAGAACGGCTCAGGCGCGCCGCCTCCATAATAGCCGACAGTGCCGACGCCGGGAACAAAATTGTTGCGGTCGTATCGGCGCGCGGCGATACGACAGATGAGCTGCTCGGCCAGGCAAGGCGCATAAGCGCAGATGCACCGGCGCGCGAGCTTGACGCGCTGCTGTCCTGCGGCGAGACCGGCTCGGCGGCAATGACGGCGATGCAGCTTGCCGACATGGGCAAAAGCTGCGTCTCGCTCACGGGCGCGCAGGCCGGAATACTGACAGACTCGGCGCATGGCGCGGCGCGCATACTGAGTATCGACACCGCTCGTATCCTGCGCGAGCTTGGCGATGGAAAGATCGTCGTTGCAGCAGGCTTTCAGGGCGCGGAAGAGGGCGGCGACACGACTACGCTCGGCCGCGGCGGCTCGGACACAACGGCGGTGGAGCTTGCCGCCGCACTGAGCGCCGACAGATGCGAGATATACTCAGACGTTGACGGCATATACACCGCCGACCCCCGGCTCGTGACCGGTGCGGTGCGGCTCGACAGGATCGACTACGGCGACATGCTGCGCCTTGCGCTGCACGGCTCGCAGGTGCTGCATTCGCGCAGCGTGGAGGCCGCGATGCGCGAGCGCGTCCGAGTGCATCTGCTGTCGAGCTTCACGCGAAAAGAGGGCACGGTCATGTGCGATCATCCCGATCGCCCAGGCCTGTGCGGCGTGACGCGCGATCCTTCGCTCGGCACGGTGAGCGTCATCGGCCGCGAGGCAAATGCGCAGGTGCTTGCCGAGGCCGTTGCCGCGCTTGCCCACAGCGATATCATCGTCGGCGCAACCGAGCTTTTTGACGGCGGCTGCTCGCTGTTCGTCTCGCCCGACAGGCTGCTTCCGGCACTCGAAATCACGCACAGGCGATTTTTCCGTTAATTTGAGTTTCCGCTTGTTTTTTCCGACGGTTATGCCGAATTTGGGGCATTCAAACAGCATTTTAGGCGCTTTTTATGCGCATAAACGCAAATTTTGAATTGCATCCGGCCGGCGTTTATGATATCCTGTTTAATAACTTTAAAGGAGTTGATTTTGTGAATTGCAAGCAGTTTGAAAAAATACGCAGCGAAAATCCTTTCATGCCGCTCAACGACATCGTGCATGAGCTTGTTTTGCAGGATATCATCAGCTTCGCGGTGATGCCCGGAAGCCGCATAAGTGAAAGCAGCATCGCGCAGGAGCTTGGCATAAGCCGCTCGCCGGTCAAGGCCGCGCTTGAAAAGCTTGCTTCGAATAACTATATCAAAATCCAAAACAGCCGCTACTACGTTGCCGAATTCAACAAAAAAGACTATGACGAGATCTGCGATTTCACGGAGATGATCGAAACCTACGCCGCCGGCGAGGCTGCGCTGAACATAACGAAGGAGCAGCTCGATGAGCTGTACGACATGGCGCACAAGCTCCAGGCCACCTACGACGAGGCCTTCCACAAGGGCAAGGACTTTGTTTTCGCAAAGCTTCTTGAGCAGGAGATAAACTTCCACTTCTCCGTCGTCAAGGCCTCGGGCAATCAGCTTATAACTGATATATACGATCAGATGAAGTACCGCCTGTTCCGCTGCCGCAGCTATCTGCTGTTCTCGCGTCCGGACGGATTTTATGACACGCTGGACACCGACCATGTGTTCATCTGCGATATTTTAAAGTTCGGCGACCGCGATATGGCCGCCGCCGCAATACGCCGCCACCTCGGCATCTCACGCTCCGGCATAGAGCGATATAACCTGCTGGAGCTGACGAATAAGAAATAGACAGTATATCCCGGCCTCACGGCCGGGATATTTTTGCGCTATGGGATCACGATTTGATGTAAGGGAGAATGTACGGAAGTCCGTAGACAAGCGCAAGCCCGAAAAACGAAAGGAACAGGCAGAAGCCGATGGATATCTGCGGCTTGATCTTATAGCTCTCCTTCTTTAATCTTTTATCTATAAACCATGACGGGATCAGACATAAAAGCGACGGGATAAACAGCCACATTCTCCGCTCGGTGCTAAATCCCGACAAACCGAGACTGACGTATAAGCCCAAGAGCCACGCAACAGAAAACAGCAGCGACAGGATTACAAGCGCTATGTATTTCGGTTTACTCATAGATTATCACCTCCGGATACCGTTTTTTGTTCCCTTCATACATATAGACAAGAATTATACGAAAAACAGGACAGCTTTTGAAAAAATTTTTTATCGGCGAATTGCTGCACCTACGGATACGCATATTGCGGTTGCCCGGCTCGATGGTGCAGAGGAAACTATGACTGCCTCGCGGCTCGTTTCTCGGCTTTAGTATAGCATATAATTTTACTTTTTTGGCCATAATTTTCCTTATCGGCTCAGTTTTTATGTTTTGCACAATTTGCCATTGCGTTTATCGGTGAATTAAACCATTTTCAGAGGCGATTTGGGGCAGCTACGGATACGGTAATTGCCGGTGCCTGACCGGAAACTGCCGACGAAACCACAACAAGCGGAACGGATAAATCCGTTCCCTACAAGGGTACGGCAAAAAACTTAGCAGTGCACTAACGTAACACGGCAGTTTCACGGTTTTGTCGGAAGTTTCGACATCGGGCTACCGCAATAAACGCATCGACACAATTTGAATGCGCCTCAGAAAAAATGTAGCGCCTACGGCG
>DKRV01000043.1:102397-105396 GCA_002472405.1 Clostridiales bacterium UBA7273
ACACCTCATCTGCCGCAAGCGGCATCTTCCCCTCAAGGGGAAGACAATTGGGTGCGGTGCAAAATTAAGCATCGCACTTTCGTTGCGCGAGGCAACCACGGTTTTGTCGGCAGTCTCGAACCGGGATACCAGAGATATATGTATCCGTAGCTGCCTAAATTCGCCTCTAAAAACAAAAAAGACGCTGCCCAACAGGAGAACGGCAGCGTCTTTTTTGTGATTTTGTTGCGGCGTACTGCGGATTGAGGAGCTCCGCAATACCGGTAACAAGCAAAGAAAAGAGAGATGGAAAGAAGAATCAAACGAATAATGTTTTGTTATTTATCTGACGATGTTATAATAGCACATAGTTTTTGATTTGTAAAGAGTTATTTGCGATTTTTTTATCAAATAATTTAAATTTTTTATGAATTCAGCTTCCAAGCTCTTTTTTGATCCTCCCTATAGCGTTTTTCTCAAGGCGCGATACCTGCGCCTGGCTTATCCCGATCTCGCGCGCGACCTCGGTCTGAGTCCTGCCGAGGTAGAAGCGCAGCGAAAGTATGCGCCGTTCGCGATCGGAAAGTCGCGCGACGGCCTCGTCGAGGGCGATCTGCTCGAGCCAGTGCTCATCGGTGTTTTTCGTGTCGCCGATCTGATCCATGACGCAGACACTCTCGCCGCTGTCGCTGTACACAGGCTCGTACAGCGACACCGGGTCGCATATCGAATCGAGCGCAAACACGACCTCGGAGCGCTTTATTCCCAGCTCCCTTGCGATGACCTCAACATCCGGCTCGCGCCCCAGCTCGGCGGTGAGCCGCTCCTTGACCTGCAAAACGCGGTAAGCCGTATCGCGAACCGAGCGCGATACGCGCACAGCGCCGTGATCGCGCAGAAACCGCCGCAGCTCGCCCGATATCATCGGAACGCCGTAGGTCGAAAACTGCACATTCTGGCTGAGATCAAAGCAGTCGATGGCCTTGATAAGTCCGATGCAGCCGACCTGAAACAGGTCGTCCATGCTCTCGCCGCGGCCGGAAAACTTCTGGATGACGGACAGCACGAGGCGCAGATTTCCGTTTATGAGCTTGTCGCGCGCGGCCATATCGCCCGACTGCGCGGCGGCGATCAGCTCGCGCATCTCGGCGTTTTTCAAAAGCGGCAGCTTTGATGTGTTCACGCCGCACAGCTCGACTTTGCCCTGCATAGCATCACTCTCCTAAGTGATGCTATTATTTCCCGGCCTTTCCCGAATTATCCCCACATCAGTGCGCAGGTCCATGCCGAGGTGAGAAACACCGCGAGGTCGGCCAGCAGCGCCGCAGGTATCGCATGGCGCGTGTTTTTTATCTTCGCAGCACCGAAATACACCGCAATGACATAGAACGTTGTTTCGCTTGATCCTATCATCACAGCCGCGGTCCGCCCGGCGAGAGAATCCGCGCCGCTGTTTTTGATGATATCGGCAGCGGCGGCAGTGGCCGCGCCGCCGCTGACAGGGCGCAGCAGCGCAAGCGGAACCGTCTCGGCAGGTATGCCTATGCGCTCCATCAGCGGCGCAAGCAGAGCCGACAGAGCATCCAGCGCTCCGGACGCACGCAGCATGTACACTGCTGGGAACAGAACGATAAGCGTCGGCAGCATGTCTTTTAGTGTTTCAAGACCCTGCACCGCGCCGCGGCAGAGCGCCGGAAAAATATCCGTGCCGGAAATGAGCGCATGTATGCCCACCGACGCAAGGATGAGCGGCACGGCAAGCTCAATAAGCACGCTCACGGCCGACGCTCCATTGCGCAAGCAGCTGCCAATCCCACAGCCACAGATACAGCCGAGCTTATCCACACCGCCGGCAAAATGTCAAACGGCGAGACCGCGCCCTCGGCCGCGCGTATGGCCGCAACGGTGGTCGGCAGCAGCTGGATCGACGCCGTGTTCAAAACGACAAGCCGGCACAGCTCGTTTGACGCCTCGCCCGGCGGCGCAAGCCGCGCCATCTCCTGCGCCGCGCGAATGCCCATCGGCGTTGCCGCATTGCCGAGTCCGAGCAGGTTTGCGCTGACATTTGCCGAAAGCGGCTGCAAGACCGCCTCGTGCCGCGCGCTTTCCGGAAACAGACGCCGCAGGATCGGCCTGAGCGCATGCGACAGCGCCTCGGCAAGCCCGGATGCGCTCATAAGCTCCATCACCGCACACCACAGGCAAACAGCGCCGCCGATAACTATGCACAATTCGATGGCGGCTTGCGCACCTTCCAGCGCCGCCTGTTGCACCTCCCCCGCTGTTCCGTTCAGGCAGCCGAACAGAACGGAGACGACGATCATCGCCGTCCATATCAGTCCCATAAGCATGACAATTCTCCTCGTTTTTCCAAACACTTGTTTGCGTAATGTATTATTTTGCATGCAGCTAAATACATTTCATTACAAAGCATTCTGTTATTTTGTAGAATTTTTGTGAATACTGAAATTTCTTGTTGACAGGATGAGTAATTTTGGTATAATTAATGGTGTATTTTGTGGGATATAAATTATTCCGAAATGGAGGGAGCCATATATATGAAATCCACAGGTATAGTCAGAAAAGTTGATGAACTCGGCCGCATAGTTCTTCCCATCGAGCTGCGCCGTACTCTTGACATTGCTGAAAAAGACGCACTCGAAATTTTTGTAGAAGGCGATAACATCATTCTTCACAAGTATCATCCTTCCTGCGTCTTCTGCGAGAACACCAAGAACATCATTAGCTACAAAGGCAAGAACGTTTGCCCTGACTGCATCAAAAAGCTCAAGGAGAAAATTTAATCTGCGCGAGCAGCTAAACCGCCGACTTTCAAAGCCGGCGGTTTTTCTTTATGACGCATCGGAGCATGTAACCCTGACCGGCTCTCGGCTCCGCACCCTCCGGAGGAAGATTATTTGCGCCAAGATAAAATGCATACTTTGGCGTGTCCGCCAAAGCTATTCAACGCAGTATTGGCATAGCTCCGTTCCCTCAGACGAGGGATATTTGCGTCAAGA
>DKRV01000024.1 GCA_002472405.1 Clostridiales bacterium UBA7273
GCCTCTAAAAATGCGCCTCTAAAGAACTGTCGTAGAGGGTTTTGGAGGACAGGCCGGTTTCGACGGAAGCCTTTTTGCAGGCCGCCTTGCGCGACAGGCCTTCGGAGCGATAGTGCTCGACGAGGGCGAGCGCGTCGGCGAGCGTAAACTCCGGCTCGGAATCCGGCGCTCCGTCAATGACCAGCACGAACTCGCCCTTGGGCGGCGTTGCGGAAAAATACTCGACCGCCTCGCCGAGCGTCGTGCGTATCGTCTGCTCATGGAGCTTTGTCAGCTCGCGGCACAGCGCAATGCGGCGATCCGCGCCGAAGGTGGCTTTCATGTCCTCGAGCGTGCGCATTAGCTTGTGCGGCGCTTCGTAAAAAATCATGGTGCGCTTCTCGCCGCGCAGACTTTCCAGGTGCTCGCGGCGGCTTTTGTTCGCGGTGGACAGAAATCCCTCGAAGCAGAACCTGCCCGACGGCAGCGCGGACAGCGCAACGGCCGAAACCAGGGCGGCCGGGCCGGGCACGACAAGCACCTCAACTCCACTGCCGGCGCACATGCGCACAAGCTCCTCGCCGGGGTCGGATATGGCCGGCATGCCGGCGTCGGTCACGAGCGCGCAGTTTTCTCCGGCGATGATGCGCTCGAGGATCTTCGCGCCGGACGCATATTTGTTGTGCTCGAAATAGCTCACGAGCGGCTTGCGTATGTCGAAGTGGTTGAGCAGCTTCATCGTAACGCGCGTGTCCTCTGCGGCGATGAAGTCGGCGTCGCGCAGCGCCTGTTCGCCGCGCGGCGAAAGGTCGCCGAGGTTGCCGATCGGCGTTCCAACCAAGAATAATTTACCGCTCATGTCAGTCCTCCCTGTGATAGATGCGTTTTATCTCGGCGCTCTCGCGCCCGTCATCGCCGCAGATATGCAGCGGCGGCATTATTTTAAGTCCCGAGCCTGCACCGCGACGCGCCTCGATGAGCACGAGCGATGGCTCCTTGCCGGGCTTGTGTGCGACCGTGCGCAGCCGCTTTGCCTCAAAGCCCGTGTCGCGCAGCAGGCATATCACATCCGCAAGGCGCTCGGCGCGATGCACAAGGCAGAACGCGCCGCCCGTTCGGCACAGGAACGCTGCCGCGCGGCAGACATCCTCCAGCGTGCACAGCACCTCTCCTCGCGCCACGGCCTTGTCCGCGTTCGGGCTGAGCTTGCCGCTTCCGGCGGCAAAGTACGGCGGATTTGACACGATGAGGTCAAACTGCCCGGTCTTGAACTCGTTCCGGCAGCGGCGGATATCGCCGACGACGATATCGCAGCGATCGTCCAGCGCGTTCACGGCAATGTTCTCGCGCGCAACGCGCGCGGCCTCGGGGTTCAGCTCAAGCCCCGTCATGTGCAGCGCCGTGCTCCTTGTCAGAAGCAGCAGCGGCAGTATGCCAGAGCCGCAGCCGAGGTCGATGCCCCTGCGCCGTGCGCCTATATTCACAAAATCGGCCAGCAGCACGGAGTCCGTGCCCAGCCGGAAATGCTCCGACTGCTCAAACTGCGGCCCGTCTTTCCACAACTCCATTTTTTTCAGTGGCGCTTTTTAAGAGGCGAATTAGCGCCGCTCCCATACATTTATATTAGTGCCCGGTTCGGAACATTGGCAGAAACCGTAACGTTTCGCCATACATTAGATTGTGCTATATTAGTGCAAAACTTTGTCTGCACCCGATTGTCTTCCCCTGCGTAGCTTGAGGGGAAGATGCCGCTTGCGGCAAATGAGGTGTTATTATATCCGCGCCGTAGGCGCTACATTGTTGCTATATGTAACGGTTTTGCCTGTACCAAAATCCATAGCTGTAGGGAACGGATTTATCCGTTCCGCATATACCGGTTTCGTCGGCAGTTTCCGGTCGGGCTGACGCAATGAATGTATCGGTATAATGTGAATTCGCATCTAAAAATGTGGCGGTTAACACCGCAGATTTAATAACACCTCATCCGTCACCAAGGTGACACCTTCCCCTCAAGCTACGCAGGGGAAGGCATTTTAGTAGCGCCTTTACGCTGATGCCAATACGTTTGTTGCGTCAGCCCGATCGGTGAGTGCTGACAAAACCATTTGTCGCACTTGCGTTACGCGAAACGTTATGGTTTCTGCCAATGCCCCGAACCGGGCACCGGCAATCACCGTATCCGTAGCAGCGTCAATTCGCCACTGAAATATTGTAGCAAAACTTAAGGTTCGCGTCAATGCGCTTGACTATGCATACCGGTATGGGTTAAAATCATAGCAAGCCAGAAAATGAAAATAAACGGAGGTCGAAACTATGAAAAAATGGCTGGTCATAGCACCCATCGCGGCAGCGGCGGCAGCAGGCGCTGCGCTTGCGCTCAAGGGCAAGTCCGGCGCGGAGAAGAAGCCGGCAGCGGCAAAGCCCACGGCGAAAGCCGCTCCTAAGTCCGGCGGCAAAAACAATGCGGAGTTTTCCTTCAAGAACCCCAAAGCCGGAGTTTACAGCTTCGCAAGCGGCTATAAGGACGCAAAGGAGGTCACCGTCACGGTCACATACGATGCCGATAAGCATGCATTCGGCGTCGTGTCCGAGGGCTACATCACCGACTCAGGCGACTCGCATGTTGCGATCATAAACACCGACGACTTCTCCATCCAGATCGAGTACGCGCCGTACTATCACGGCGAGGACTTCGCGGCGCTTGAGAGATCCGTTGCCGAGAACTACAAGAACTTCGGCAAGGTCAGCTTCAAAAACGCCGAGGGCATCTGCTTCACAAACGGCGGCAGCTACTGCATGGCGTTCCCGGCCGCGGACTCGACGTCCGACTATGTGCTGACAACGGTCGTGCTCATGGGCGACGATAACGAGGACGAGCGTGTAAAGCTCCGCTCAAATCCCGAAATGCTCGCAATCATGGACACCCTTCTTATTAAATAGCTTTTTAGTGGCGACTTGAGGCAGTCACGGATACGGTTATCTCTGGTAGCCCGGTTCGAGACAATGGTGGAAACCGTGGCCGCCGCGAAACCCGATAGTCCAAGCTGCGTTTTGCGCCGCACCTTGTAGGGAACGGGCTTGCATGTTCCGTTGTGATGGGTTTGCCGGCACTTAAATCTATAGCCGTAGGGGCGATCATTGATCGCCCTTTTGCTATGGTTTCCTCCAATGTTCCGAACCGGGCGACCGCAATATGCGTATCCGTAGCTGCCCCAATTCGCCTCTAAAAATCCTTGACCGGGATGGTGCAGGGGTGTAAAATGTGGATATAGAAATGTTCACCGGAGGTGTTATAATGAAAAAACAGGTAAACGCCGCAAAGCTTGCCGCATTTGCCGGAGCTGCCGCTGTCGGCGGATTTATATACCTCGTTGCTCCCGGCAAGATCCGCAAGAAGCAGAGATCGCCTTTCCAAAACCGCAATTTTGCCCACCGTGGGCTGCATAAACGTGATAAATCCGTGCCGGAGAACTCACTGGCTGCATTCGAGCGCGCCGCGTCCTACGGCTACGGCATCGAGCTCGACGTTCAGCTGTCGAAGGACGGACAGGTCGTCGTGTTCCACGACGATACGCTCAACCGCGTCTGCGGAGTTGACGCGCGCGTCGATTCCAAGACCCTTGCCGAGCTTCAGCAGCTCAGCCTTTGCGGAACCGACGAGACGATACCGCTGTTTTCCGACGTTCTCAAAACCGTCAGAGGCCGCGGCGCGCTCATCGTCGAGCTGAAAAACGGCAAAAACAACAAGGAGCTGTGCGAAAAGACCTATGCTCTGCTGCGCCGCTACACCGGCGACTATTGCATCGAAAGCTTCAACCCCTTTATCGTGCGTTGGTTTAAAATCAACGCGCCCGAGGTCGTGCGCGGCCAGTTGGCAAATCCACCGAAGGACTATAACGGCGAGGTAAACGCAGTGACCGGCTTCATCCTCGGCAACGTCTTGCTCAACTTCCTCGCGCGGCCGCAGTTTATCGCGTATAAGATCGCGCCCAAGCCGTTCCCCGTGAAGCTGTGCGAAGCACTCGGCGCGATGAAGGTCTGCTGGACCAGCCACGAATGGGCCAACGAAAAGGGCAACGACACCGTCATTTTCGAGTTCTATAAGCCCAAACTCAAGTTTGATAAGCACTGATATCTATTGAAAAAAGTGCCCTCGGATGAGGGCGCTTTTTTCATGTTCAAAATCGCATCATCAGCTCGCGGTCGATCTCGCGGCCGTTTTTGAAGTAAACGCGCGGAACGCGCTTGCTGACGGCGCAGGTCAGCTCATACGGAATGGTTCCGGCAAGCTGCGCGAGCGTTTCGACCGGGTTATCCGGGCCGAAGATCTCGACCTCGTCGCCGACGCCGACATTGGGCAGCTCGCTGAGGTCGATCATGCTCATATCCATGCATATCCTTCCGCGCTGGGGCGCTGGGCCGTCGGCGGTCATGATGCTGCACCGGTTCGACAGGCAGCGGAAGAACCCGTCGGCGTAGCCGTAGGGGATGACGCCGATGCGCGTCGGCGCGCTTGTCGTAAACAGGCGGCCGTAGCTTATGTCCGTGCCCTCGTCATAGATCTTTATCGTGTTTATCATGGCCTTGAGCGCCATTGCCGGGCGCAGGCCGAGCCTTTCGGCAAACTCGCCGCAGCCGTACAGCAGCAGCCCTGGGCGCACCATATCCATGTACGTTTCCGGATACAGCGCGACGGCGCCGGTGTTGGCGCAGTGGCGCAGCGGTATGCGTCGGCCGATGCGCTCCTCGACGGCGGCGACGGTGCTTTTGAAAAGCTCAAACTGCTTTTTGGTGTAGTCAACGTCGGCCTCGTCCGCTTCATCGGCAACAGCAAAGTGCGTGAACATGCCCTCAACCTCGAGGTTGGGCATGCCGCAGCAGTCAACGATGCCGGAAACGCCCGTTTCAAAATGCCGCCCGGCGCACAGAACGCCGAGGCGCGACATGCCGGTGTCCACCTTGATATGAACGCGCAGCTTTGCGCCGAACTCGGCCGCGGCGGCGTTGTATTCATGCGCCTTGGCAAGGCAGGTGACGGTCTGGGTGATGTTGTTGGCTATAAGGTTCGGCACCTGCTCGGTGGGCGTGTGGCCGAGGATGAGGATGGACATGACGATGCCGTTTGCACGCAGCTCCATCGCCTCGTCGAGGCTTGAAACGGCCAGATAGTCCGCGCCGAGCTCCTGAAGCGTACGCGCAACGTGAACAGCGCCGTGACCGTAAGCGTCGGCCTTGACTACGCCGAGAAATTTGACATTTTCGCCGATGCGCGCGCGCAGAGCTTTGTAGTTATGCTCTATCGCGTCGAGCGAGACCTCTGCCCATGTTCTGCGGAGAGTGGATCTCATGATATCACCTTCATCCCTGAATGTTAATCGTGCCGCCGGCAGAGACCCGGCTTATCTCCACACCGCCGTAGGTCCCGTAGAAATCCCACTTGACGGAAACGGGGATCGCCGTCGCCTGACCTGCCGGAACGGTGACCTCTATGCTGCGGCTTGTCAAAACGGCATTGTTTCTGACCTTTTCGCTCTTGTAGCTTATGCCGGGGCTTGTGAAGCTGTAGTCAACGCCGGCGACGGTGATAACGCCGTTATGGGGGCCGACGGACAGCGTGTAGGTGCTCAGGATAACGTCGAGCTTTATCGTGACGGTCTCGCTGTTTTGCGATGTGGCCGTCCAGTTTGCGTACATTATCATTTTGGTGCCGGTGTTGCTCTCGAAGCTGCCGGTCTGATTTATCGTGCGGTTTATGACGGCGCTCTGCGTCGGCTGCGGTGCGGCGGTCTGGCCGGGCTGCGCGCTCGGCGAGGGTGAGCTGCTCGGCTCGGCGGTCGGCTGTGCGCTTTCGGTCGGGGCCGGGGTCGGGGTCGAAATGACGCTCGGTGTGAGAGCCGGGGTCGGCTGCGCGCTCTCGGTCGGTACGGTGTCCTTTATGTCGCGGCTTGTAAGCCACATGGAGACCGCGGCGATGATGATGAGCACCAGCACAAGGGCGATGAATATGTTAATTCTGTGCTTGTTCATACAAATTTACTCCGATCTGCCGCCGTGCGGCAAGTGATACAAATGATTATATATCATCACCGGCAAAAAATCCAGTGCTATGTAAGCTGACGAGAATCGAACGCATATCGCCTATCGGCGCACCCTTCCGGCTATTTTCGCCTTTTTTGCTTTGATGGGCGCCAGCCCACCTGCATCAAAGAAAGCCGAAAATATCTCGAAAAG
>DKRV01000034.1:0-38697 GCA_002472405.1 Clostridiales bacterium UBA7273
CGGTGCAGATCTCATGGACGGAACGCCCATATTCGATATAAAGCCCTACGTCGCGTACTCGGACTCTCACCCTGATGCGCTCAGCGGCTTCCTGGGCACGGCAACGTTTAAAAAACTGCGTGTAACGCTGCCCGAAGGCATTTCGGACGCTTTGCCCGAAGGCCTTGTCGATGTCCTCTCGAACGATCCGCGCCCGAGATATCACGACGATCCCGAGCGAGTCTACGGAATGCAGTACGCCGGGCACGAGGTGAAATTCCGCGTTTCCGGAGATGAGCTGATCGTGCTCTCCATACAGTAAATTTATAGAACATCAACAAAATGCACAGTATAGTACTGTGCATTTTTTACTATTGAAATACTTCAAATTTTCGATATAATATACTTAAAATTTTTGAAACATAGGAGCTGCGACCATGACATATATAATAATTGTGCTCATTGCGTATCTGCTTGGCTCGTTCTGCGCGTCGATCCCACTTTCAAAGCATGTATACGGCGGCGACGTGCGCGAAAAGGGCAGCGGCAATGCCGGAGCGACCAATATGGCGCGAGTTTACGGCATGAAGGCTGGAATTGCCACATTTGTGCTCGACGCGGTGAAAACCGCGGCGGCAATGCTGATAGGCACGGCTATTGCCGGCGAAGCCGGCAAGGCGCTCGCCGGAGCGGCGTGCATAGTCGGGCATTGCTGGCCGGTGTATTTTTCGTTCCGCGGCGGAAAGGGCGTGTCCGTCGGGGCGGCGATCGGTCTGATGACGGGGCTGCCCGTGTTTGCCGCGATAATCGCCGTATTTTTCGCGGTTAGCCTTTCAACGCACAAGGTATCGCTCGGCTCGATAAGCGCAGCGGCCTCGCTGCCGATCGCCGCATGGCTAACAAATGCAGACACGCCAATGCTTTTGATGTGCGCTTTCTCTGCGCTGCTTGTTATTTTTATGCACCGCAGCAACATCCGACGCCTCATAAGCGGAACTGAGGGCGACTTTCACGCAAAAAAGTAGTTGAGAAATTTTAAGCTCCAATTTGTTTAATATGTCGAAAATGCCCAATGCATACGTCAAGGTCTTGACAAATCACACATAATTGTTGTAACATGAGCATATCATCAAAGCGGACATAGGGAAGGTTCGCGTATAAAAAACAAAAGGAGAATTATCATGGCAGTATTTAAGGACACTCTTGGCAAGGATTTTCTGGAGAAGTATAACGGCGTTGAGCTTTTCAAGGAGTTCACTCCCGGCATAGCAAAGCTCCCCAAGCTGATGTACAAACCCTATTACAATAAGAAGGCCGGCGACGTTGTTGATACCTGCATCAAGCTCGGCCGCTGCACCGCAGACGAAGCCGCAGCACTCGAGAAGGCATTCAACGAGCGCTACGCAGACAAATAATCAATTGTCATATCAAGCCCTGTCCTTTGGCAGGGCCTTTTTAAAAGTTTGAATGAAGCCCGATAAGGAGGAGTACAATGGATTTTAAGAGCATGACAGTTAAGGACTTCTTTGAGGTCAACGGCGGCAGAGAGCTGTGCGAGCAGTACGCCCCCAATCTTCTTAAATACCCCCTCAAGCTGTTTTATAAAAAGACATGCGGCGAGATATTCGATCTTGTAACCAGCAAGGGCCTTGTCCCGGCAGATAAGGCAGCAGCCATCGAGGCGGCAATAAAGGCGAAATAATAAGGTTTAAACATGAAAAAACTCCGACCGTCGGTCGGAGTTTTTTGTTCGTTTCTTTACATACCGTAGTCCCAGTCAACAGCCTTCTTGGAATCTATAAGGCTCTGGTATACGCCAAGGTGAGCGACTGCTGCAAGCAGGTTGCCCTTGAGCTTGAACTTGCCCTTAACGAGCGGAGTCTTGGAGTCCCACTCGCCGGTGATGACCTTTGCGAAGTTCTCGTAAGGTCCGATAACGGTGAAGCTTGCGTCGGGAGCGGTGTCCTCGCCAAAGCCGCACTTGTGGTCAACGCATACGTTGTCCTGAACATCAACGTAGAACCAGAAAGTGCTGCCGTCGGTATTGTCGGTCCAGATTTCGGTGTAGGTGAAGGTATTGAGCTTGCCGGGTTTCTTCTCGGAGAACTTGGGCAGAACATCTGCGCACAGTTTCTCGAACCATTCCTGGTTAACAGCTTTTGCCATGATTATTCCTCCTTAAATGTTGCGCCGTTTTTTGCGCACTGCTAAAAAAGCTTCTACATTATAACTGCGCAAATTGTGAAAATCAAGGCAATATAAGGCAAAAACGGCCATTTAACCAAAAAAGTCCAAAATACTTACATATATTCGATTGTGTATAAAACCGAAAGCAAAATTGCCGTTACATGCAGGGAAAATGCTCCGCATTTAATTGCAAATTTTGTCGCGTCATGATCAAAAAAACGCGCCGGCGGAATTTTCCGCCGGCGCGTTCTGTCCGTAAATCAATCGCTGCCGAGATAATTTGTCAGCAGCTCGTGCATAAGCTCGTCTCTGTCTATCCTGCATATAAGGCTTCTTGCGTTGTTGTAGTTCGTGATGTACGTCGGATCCTCGGAGAGGATATATCCGACAAGCTGGTTAATAGGATCGTAGCCTTTAACCTTAAGCGAATTGTATACGGATGACAGGATCTCGCGCATTTCGGTCTTGCTGTCAACGATAGCAAATTTTCTCGTGATGTCTTCCATAATTATCACTCCTCGGTCAAAAAATTTCTTGGTGCTATTATAACCAGTTTATTCTCAATTGTAAAGCAAATATGCGGAAAATATTGCGGTCAAAGCACGAAAAGCGGCGAATTAACGCATCGATGCGCCGAAATCGCGCTCCAGAGCGTCGAGAACGGCCTTCATGGTCTCCTCGGCGTGATCGTCGGTGAGGGTCTGATTGTCGGCTCTGAGTGTCAGCGAGAAGGCAACGGATTTCTTGCCGTCGGCAATGTGCGAGCCTGTGTAGATATCAAACAGCGAGCAGCCCTTGAGGTATTTGCCGCCGGCCTTGCTTATGCAGTCAATGAGCTTTGCAACGGGGATGGCCTTATCGCAAACAACTGCGATATCGCGCGTGACGGCAGGGAACTTCGGCAGCGGCGTGTATATCGGATCGGGGCCGCATGCGCCCAGCAGTTTTTCGAGCGAAAGCTCGGCGCAGTAAAGCTCGGTGTCAACGCCGTAGTTTGCGGCAACCAGGGGATGGATCTGGCCGAACACGCCGATGCACTCATCGCCGGCCCACACGGTCGCGCAGCGGCCGGGGTGATACGACGGATTGTCGGTGCATGCCTCGAAGCGGACGCTCTCGGCGCGCAGATCCTTCATTATTGCCTCAACAAGACCCTTTACGGTGAAGAAATTGACCTTTGCGCCGTAGGTGCCGAGGGTGAGGTACTTTTTCTCGATCGCAAGGCCGTCCTTGCCGCCGAGATGGTAGGTTCTGCCCAGCTCATAGAGCTTGACTTCCTTGTTGCGGAAGTTGTAGTTTCGGGTGAGTATCTCGAGCATGGACGGCAGTGTGGTCGTGCGCATGATGGAGGTATCCTCACCGAGGGGGTTGAGGATCTTGAAGCTCTCGCGCTCGGGCGAATCGGCCGGCATGCGGATCTTGTCGTAGTAGGTGGGGGAAATGAACGAGTAGGTGATTATCTCGTCATAGCCTGCCGCGCGGCACAGCGAGCCGAGGCGCTGCTCAAGAAGCTGCTCGTCCGAGTAGCCGCCGAGGGTGCTTTCGCCGGAAACCAGCGTGCAGGGGATGTTGTTGTAGCCGTAGAAGCGTGCGACCTCTTCGGCAAGATCGGAGTAGTGGCCGACGTCGCCTCGCCACGAGGGAACGCTTATCGTCTCGCCGTCAACGCCGAACTGGAGGCTGCGCAGTATATCCTGCATCGTCTCGGTGGAAACGTCGGTGCCGAGCAGAGCGTTTATCTTGTCCGGGCGCAGCGCGAGCACGGTGGGCTCGGGAATGTTGTTTACGATGTCGATAACGCCGTCAACAACTTCGCCAGCGCCGAGCATTTCGACCAGCTCGCAGGCTCTGTTTACTGCCGGAAGAGTGTTCAGAGGGTCAAGACCCTTTTCAAACTTTGCCGAAGCCTCGGTGCGCATACCAAGCGACAGTGCGCCCTTGCGGATGCAGGTTCCGTCAAAGTTTGCAGACTCGAAAACAACGTCAACCGTGTCGGAAACGATCTCGCTGTTCTCGCCGCCCATGATGCCTGCAAGGCCGACCGCGCGCGTATCGTCCGCGATAACGAGAATGTTGGGGTTGAGCTTTCTGACATTTCCGTCGAGCGTTGTAAGCTCCTCGCCCTCGTAGGCGCGGCGCACGATAATCCTGCCGCCCTTGACGTAGCGGTAGTCGAATGCGTGCATCGGCTGGCCGTATTCCATCATGACGTAGTTTGTGATATCAACGATGTTGTTTATCGGCCTTACGCCCATTGCGCGCAGTCTCTCGCGCATCCACTTCGGGGAGGGAGCGATCTTAACATTGCGTACCATGCGCGCGGTGTATCTCGGGCAGAGATCGGCAGCCGGGGTTTCGACCGACAGAAGCTCGGTGAGAACGCCGTCTGCGCCGCCCTTGACGACAGGCTCGTGTGTTTTAAGCTCTTTGCCGAAGGTCGCGGCGGCCTCGCGTGCAAGACCGATGACCGACAGGCAGTCGGGGCGGTTGGGGGTTATCTCAAACTCAACGACGTGATCGTCTGCGCCGATGATGGGCTTGATGTCGTCGCCGGGCTTTATGCCGTCCTCGTGCAGGACGAATATACCGTCGGGGATGCAGTGGGGGAACTCGGCCTGCTGGGCGTGAAGATCATCGAGAGTGCAGATGCTCTCGCTTTTTGTGTTGTATGCTGCTATGTCGCTGACGTGTATGTTCTGGCAAGCAGTTTCGACAACCGCGCTGCCGTCGCCGGTGCTCAGGGTGCATTTCCAGAGGTTGATTCCGGCGTTCTCAACGGCGGTCACGGCCGCCGCTATGACCGGTCCGAAAACCTTGTCACCAGCCTTGATATCGGCAGGGATCGAGGGCTTATCCTTGTCCAGCGGATGATAGTCGTTCAAAAGCGCGGCGGCGCTTATAACGCCATAGGGGAAGTCGCGCTCGTCAAGATTAAGCTCCTTGAGCGAGCAGAGCATGCCGTTTGACAGCACGCCTCTGAGCTTGCCCTTTGTAATCTTCTTGCCGCCGGGCAGCAGCGAATTGTGCAGCGCGGCAGGAACAAGATCGCCGGCATGGATGTTCCATGCGCCGGTAACTATCTGCACAGGTTCTGCCTGACCGATGTCGATTTGGCAGATCCACATATGGTCGGAGTCGGGGTGCTTTTCCATGGAGAGAATCTTGCCGACGAGAACATTGCTTATCTCGGCGCCCATATCCTCATAGGTTTCGACCTTAGAGCCGGAGAGGGTCATAGCCTCGGAAAACTCGCGGTCGTCTATATCGCTGACGGAAACGCCGTCAACAAACTCAGTGAGCCATTTTCTGCTTAAATTCATATCATTTCTCCTCCCATCAGAACTGTTCCAGGAAGCGGACGTCGTTTTCGAATATCAGACGCAGGTCGGATATCTTGAATCTGCGCATTGCAAGGCGCTCAAGGCCCATGCCGAATGCCCAGCCGGTGTATTCCTCGCTGTCGATGCCGCTCATCTCAAGAACCTTCGGGTGGATCATACCTGCGCCGAGAACCTCTATCCACCCCTCGCCCTTGCAGGTGGGGCAGCCCTTGCCGCCGCACTTGTGGCACTGAACGTCCATCTCGCAGCTCGGCTCGGTGAACGGGAAGTGGTGCGGTCTGAATCTCGTGACGGTGCCCTCGCCGAACAGCTCCTGCATGACAAGGTTCAGCGTGCCCTTGAGATCTGCCATGGTGACGTTCTTGTCGATGACCATGCCCTCGACCTGGTGGAACATCGGGGAGTGAGTAGCGTCTACCTCATCCTTGCGGTAAACTCTGCCGGGAGCAACAATGCGGATGGGCAGCTTCATTGTTTCCATTGCGCGAACCTGCATGGGGCTGGTCTGCGAGCGGAGCATGACGCGGCTGTCTTTATCAAAATAAAACGTATCCGACCAGTCGCGGGAGGGGTGGCCTTCCTCGGCGTTGAGCTTATCAAAGTTATATGTTGCAAGCTCGACCTCGGGGCCGTCGAGCACGGTAAAGCCCATGCCGACGAATATCTCCTTAATTTCGTCAAGCGCCTTGTACATCGGGTGCTTGTGGCCGAACCTGATATCCTCGCCCGGAACGGTGACATCGACCGTTTCAAGCTCAAGGCGTGCCTCAAGAGCGGCGGCTTCGAGCTTTTTGCGTGTCTCGTCAATTGCGCTCTCAAGCTCTGTGCGGATCTGGTTTGCAAGCTGACCCATAACGGGGCGCTCCTCTGCCGAGAGCTTGCCCATCTGCTTGAGTATGGCGGTAAGCTCGCCCTTTTTGCCGAGATACTTAACTCTCAGCGCTTCAAGATTTTCGGGACTGTCAGCGTTGAGAATTGCCTTGACGGCACTTTCTCTGAGCTGATTCATCAATGCTTTCATCGTGTCTCTCCTTATCTTTAGAACTAAAAAATAAACAAAAAAATAGCCTTACGTCCTCATTGGGACGAAAGACTTAACCTCCGCGGTACCACCCTTATTCGATGTTCATCGCACTCAAGTGGCTTTAACGGAGCCGCCGCCGGGGATTAGCCGGAGCTCACGGGCGAACCGAATATCCGCATCACGGGCGGCTTGCAGCCGGTGACCGCCGTTCTCTGAGTGACGCTGCGATATTATCTTCCCGATCAAAGCAATAACATTATTATTACTATAGTATTAAAGCCCACATTTAAATAAATGTCAAGAAAAATTTGAATAATGTTTGCCGCAGGTGGTTAATAGAATTAATTGAGAAAAGCTTTCGGAGGATGAAACATGAAAAGAGTATTGCCGTTTGTGCTGTGCCTTATCCTGCTGTGCGGCTGTGCCGACGACGGAAAGTCACAGTTTTTGGAGTTTGTAAATGTGGTCTCATCGGCGGAGAATATCTCGTTTTCGGCAGAGGTATCGGCGCAGTACAGCGACAAAACGGCGCAGTTTACCCTCAGCTACGAGCAGACCGCCGACGGCGCAAGCATATCGGTCATAGAGCCTGAGATGCTGCACGGCATAAAGGCAAACGTTATGGGAAAAAACCTCAGCCTTGAGTATGACGGCGCAATGCTCGATATTGGAACGCTTGACGATGCCGAGCTTAGTCCCATGTCGTCGCTGCCGCTTATCGTGCAGGCGATGCGAAACGGCCATCTCGAGATAAGCTGGGTCGAGGACGATATGCTTGCAGCGCGCATAATTCCGGCCGACGATTATGTTGTGACGCTGTGGATCGACTCATCCCTCACGCCGAGGAGCGCCGAGATAAGCTATAAGGAGAATACAGTCGTGCTCGTCGAGATATCCGACTGGTCGGTTTCAATGTAATAAGGTAAGCCGGCGAGAGCCGAACCCATATCGCCTGTCAGCTTAAGTATAAAATTCACACTGCCGTGGGAGAATATAGTCAGCACCCTACATAAGATGTAGCGGGCGACTATAATTCGGAGTGTGAATAAAATTGAGTATAGTCAAACGTGGAGATATTTTTTACGCAGACCTCAGCCCGGTCGTCGGCTCGGAGCAGGGCGGCATGCGCCCGGTGCTCATCGTCCAGAACGACACCGGCAATAAGCACAGCCCGACGGTCATAGCGGCGGCGATCACCAGCCAGACGGGCAAGGCACGTCTGCCGACGCATATTGAGCTTAACGCCCAAAGTGTGGGACTTTCGCGCGACAGCGTGATACTGCTCGAGCAGATACGCACCATTGACAAATCGCGCCTGCGCGAGCGCATGGGAAAGCTCGACGATACGACCATGACCAAGGTCGATAACGCCATAGCGGTGAGCTTCGGCCTGTAATATAATCTCGCTCCCCGGGCATGCACCCGGGGAGCACTCGCAGGGGAGGACAGGGACATGCACAGCCTGCCTGTTTACATAGACGGAGAAAAATGCGGAAGCATAAGCAAACGAACCGACGGCCTTATGACCTTGCTGAGCGCCCGATGCAGCGCCCGACCGGGCAGGATAGTGCGCCTTTATGTATTCGGCGGCGGAAAAAGCGCGCTTTTGGGAACCATGCAGCCGGATGGTGAGTGCCTTGCCATAACGCGGCGTTTTTCGCGTGCAGAGCTTAAAAAGCTGCCGGAGAATATCGAATACGCAGCCGACAGACCGGTAGATGAGCAAAACACCTCCGACACCTTATGGCGCAGAGGCAAAATGGGGTGTCTGATCTCGGATGAGCATATCGCAATACCGGCGCAGCCTGCCCGGCTCGGCCGGGTTTCGGATAAGCTGCGCAGCATAGAAGGCCGGAGCTATTTAATTTTCGAAAGAAATCTGTGATATATGTGGAAAAAGCGTGCCGCATGTGTTAACATGATAACATAATACACAATACATGGAGGTGTCAGCTATGCTGATGACTGATGTTATCGTAAAAAAGCGCGAGGGTGAAAAGCTCAGCGCGGAGGAGATAAAATTCGTAGTTGACGGCTACACGAAGGGCGAGATACCCGACTATCAGATGTCAGCGCTTTTGATGGCGATCCTGCTTCGCGGCATGGACAGGGAGGAGACACTGGAGCTTACCATGGCTATGCGTGACTCGGGCGAAACGCTTGACCTCAGCGCGATTAAAGGCGTGAAAGCCGATAAACACTCGACAGGCGGCGTCGGCGACAAGACCTCGCTCATACTCTGCCCAATGGTGGCCGCTCAGGGCGTGAAGATCGCGAAAATGTCCGGCCGCGGCCTCGGACACACGGGCGGAACGATAGACAAGCTTGAAAGCTTCCCCGGCTTCAACACCGGTATTTCCGAGGAAAAGTTTATTGAAAACGTAAACAGCTTCGGTATCGCCATTGCCGGCCAGACCGCCGACCTTGACCCTGCCGACAAGAAGATGTACGCTCTGCGCGACGTTACGGGCACCGTGCCGAGCATACCGCTTATCGTAAGCTCCATCATGAGCAAAAAGCTTGCCGCAGGCGCGGATGTGATCGTTCTTGACGTTAAGTCCGGCAGCGGCTCGTTTATGAAAACGGCCGACGATGCGCGCGAGCTTGCCGAAAACCTCACGGCGGTAGGTAAGCTTGCCGGGAAAAAGACCGTTGCGGTCATAACGGATATGGACGAGCCTCTGGGCAACGCTGTCGGCAATGCGCTGGAGGTAAAAGAGGCCATCGAGGTGCTGCGCGGCGAGAAAAAGGGTGAGCTTCTGGAGCTGTGCCTTACGCTCGGAGCCTGCATCCTCACCGAGGCCGGCATTGCCGAAAATGATGCTGCGGCGCGCAAAATGCTCGAAAAGGGCATTGAGGATGGCTCCGCGCTCGAAAAGCTTGCCGAGCTTGTCGAGGGCCAGGAGGGCGACAGACGCGCGGTGTTCGATACCTCTCTTCTGCCCATGGCGCCTGTTCAGCTGGAGGCCGTGTGCGACCGCGCAGGCTATGTAAAGCACATCTGCGCCGACGAGGTCGGCCTTGTTTCAATGCATCTCGGCGGCGGCAGAGCCACGAAGGAGAGCGTCATCGACCTTTCCGTCGGCATTATCCTCAAAAAGAAGGTCGGCGATGCGGTCAAGGCAGGGGAGAGCCTTGGCACAATCCACGCGCAGAGCATTGAAGCGGCAAAGAAAGCCGCGGAAATGCTTAACGCCTGCTACACCGTCGTGCCAGAGCCAGTCGAAAAGCCGGCATTTATAAAGGGCATAGTAAGATAACAAAAAACTCAGGTCTTTGACCTGAGTTTTTTAACTTACAATCGCAATGAGCACCGAAGCGAGAACTATAAGCAGTGAAAATCCGATCTCGCCTGCCCAAACCATGCGCAGTTGATCCTCGGATATCACCATGCCGTAGCTTTTGGGCTTGCTCTGCGGCTGCGGCTCGGCGGCCGGAGCCTCCTCTGGAGCCTCGGCAGCGTCAAGCTCGTCGAACACTTCGTTATCGACAGAGTCACTGCCGTCTACGCCCTCGGTATCCTGAGCAGGGGTAACTTCCTCGTAAGAGATATGCTCGTCATCCTCCGCCTTGAGGTGCAGCTTCGGAATATTGACCTTTGGTATTTTTATTTCGGGTATCTTGAACTTCATAGCGTTACCTGAAAAACGGTGGGCATTGCGCCCACCGTTTTGATTTGTCGATTACTCGGCCTCGGCCAGAGCCTTAGCCTCTTCGATGACCTTCTGCTGAACATTGCCGGGAGCTTCCTCATAGCGAATGAACTTGCAGGTGAACGAACCGCGGCCCTGAGTCATGGAGCGCAGGTCGATGGTGTAGGAGCTCATCTCTGCCATGGGAACCTCGGCCTCGACGGTCTGCATGCCGTCCTCGGCGTTCATGCCCAGAACGGTACCGCGGCGCTTGGAGGAGATATCGGACATGATATCGCCGAGGTTTGCGTCGGGGATGGTTACCTGGAGCAGGCCGATAGGCTCAAGGATGGTGGGCTTTGCCTTGGGGATACCGTCCTGATATGCAAGACGTGCAGCGGTCTGGAAAGCCATATCGTTGGAGTCAACGGGGTGGTAGGAGCCGTCGTACAGAGTTGCCTTCAGGCCGACCAGCGGATAACCGGCGAGAACGCCCTTCTGAACTGCGTTGCGCAGACCCTTTTCAACGGAGGGGAAGAAGTTCTTGGGGACGGAGCCGCCGAATACTTCCTCAGCGAAGATCATGTCGTCCTGCTCATCCTGCGGCTCGAAGCGGATCCAAACGTCACCGAACTGGCCGGAACCGCCGGACTGCTTCTTATGACGGCCGTGAGCTTCGACCTTGCCCTTGATCTTCTCGCGGTAAGCAACGCGAGCGGGCTTGAGCTCGGTCTCGACGCCGAAGCGGCTCTTGAGCTTTGCGCACAGAACGTCGACCTGAATGTCGCCTGCGCCGGAGATGACCATCTGATGGGTCTCCGCGTTGTTGACGAGGGTGAAGGAGATGTCTTCTTCGTTAAGTCTTGCAAGACCGCCGGCAACTTTGTCGTCCTGACCCTTGGTCTTGGGGGAGATAGCCATGGAGTAGCAGGGATCGGGCATCTCAAGTGCAGGGAGCTCAACCTCGTTCTTGGGATCGCATACGGTATCGCCGGTCTTCCATTCCATCTTGCCGACGGCAACGATGTCGCCGCAGCAGGCTTCCTTGACCTCGGTGGTCTTCTTGCCGCAGATGGTGTAGAGTCTGCCGAGCTTGTCGGTGCTGGAAGCACGGACGTTGCGCAGCGAGAGGTCGGCGGTGATCTTGCCGGAAACGACCTTTACAAAGCTGTATTTGCCGAACTGATCGGAAACGGTCTTGAAAACAAAGCCGCAAACGGGCTCTGCGGACTTATCCTCCGGAGCCGGAACGTAATCGCAGATCGCCTGCAGGACAGCCTCGGTGCCGACGTTTGCCATTGCTGCGCCGCAGACAACGGGAACGACACTGCGCTCTGCAAGACCGGCCTTGAGACCGACAACGATCTCGTCGTCGGTAAGCTCCATGGTGTCGAGGAACTTTTCCATAAGCTCTTCGGTAACTGCGGCAGCTTCCATAAGCTCCATGCGCATCTCTTCGACCTTGTCGGCGTCGGCAGCAGGGATAGCGACCTTTGCGGTCTTGCCGCCCTTGGTCTGGTAAGCGGTGCTGTGAACGAGGTCGATAACGCCGGTGCCGTCGGACATGGGGATCATGACCGGGCAGATGGCTGCGCCGTATTTCTCTTTAAGTGCCGAAAGGACAGCATAGAAGTCGCCGTGCTCTTCGTCGATCTTGGAGATGTAGAACATCGCAGGAACGCCTGCGGCCTTGAGGTATTTCCAGCTTCTTTCCGCTCCGACGGTGATGCCGTCCTTAGCCGAGCAGAAGATGATGCCGGTCTCAACAACGCGGATAGCGGCGAGAACGTCGCCGACGAAGTCAAAGTAACCCGGGCAGTCGAGAACATTGATCTTGCAGCCGCCGAAGTTTACGGGAGCGACGGAAGTTGCAATGGTGATCTGACGCTTGATTTCTTCAGCGTCATAGTCGCAGACGGTGTTGCCGTCGGTGACCTTGCCCATACGGTCGATAGCGCCGGTCGTGAACAGCATGCTCTCAGCAAGGCTGGTCTTACCGCTGTTGCCATGACCCATGAAGCAGATGTTGCGGATGTTTTTGGTTTCGTAGCTCATGTGTTGCTTCCTCTCTTGAAAGATATATTAAAAAATTAATTTCGTATAAAACGCAATCGATTTATTATACACTATTAAATATTTAATAGCAACAATTTTTTACGGGGTGCTTATCGAAAAGCTAAGTATGACAGTAATCAGCAGCCACGCAAGCAGATAGCTGAGCGCCGTTACGACGCTCGGCAGGGCGCTGAGGCTGAGAATAAACATGACAAGCATTCCGACAACGGCACTTACGACGCTGAGCATAACGCTTAGCCTTATGCGGCTAAAGAGCATTTTGCCGTGATCGGCAAGGCTTACGAGGGCACTCAGGCCTTCGCGCGATATGAGCGCGGCAGGCTTGCTCGCCTCGGACGGCTCTGCGCCGGATATCGCATATCGCTCGGAATACGGCGGAAAGTCAAAGCCGTCGGTCGGCATGTCAAACTTCACAGAAAGCATCGAGGGTGTGATGTTGAAATCGCGCACGGCAAATATGGCGTGGCGATCTGAGCCGACAAGCTCCTCAAGTGCACTCTTTACGGCATCCGAGGCCGTGTACTCCATCTCGAACACACCGCAGATAACGCTGGCAACGGCTATGTAAACGCCGTTATTCAGCACATACTTTTCGGGAAGAACAACGCCCATAAGGCGCATGAACGCGGCATTTCCGCAGTAAACGTCCTCGCCGTCGATCATTGCGGTAAGGCCGCCGCTTTCGTGAACCGAGAAGGCCTCGACGGGCATAAGACCGCCGCCGGCCTTGCGCATGAGCTCTGCAAACGGATGCACCATGGCGCTTCCCGAGGCCGAGATTATGCTGCCGGCAAAGGAAATGATGCGCTCCGGCTCCATGCCGGCGAAAACGCGTGTGCGGCTTATTTTTACGCAGCCCTTGGGGAACAGGTCGCCGTCTGTAACGATAAGGTGCTTTGCCTTGCCAATGTCATAAAGCCCAGACCAGCCGGCTATCGTCGAGCCGCTTCGGATAAGGCTCTTTATCGAAATGAAAAACGGCATGGGGAAGGTTATGAGCATGGCAATGGGCGCTGCGCACACGAAAATGCCGGAGAGAATGTGAGCAAAGGATGAAAAGTCCTTGCTTATTACGGCTGCAATGATGCTCAAAACGAGCGCTGCAACGACGAAATACGGAGTGAGCACGCCGAAAACCGACTCGTCGGGCCCGTCCTCCTCCGTGCGGCGAACAATGCCGTCAAGGGGCTTTCTGCCCTTGACGAGCGTGATATCTCCGCCGGAAAGCTCGGCTTCGGCCGTAACAACATAAGGATGCTTTGATGCTGCGGCGGTGTTCAGGATTATCTTGTTGCTGCGCGCATTCATGACGCTTCCGAGCAGCGTGAATGCGATCGTCAGCGCCGGGATGACGCAGAATGGAACGACCTTTTCGCTCACGCTTGCCGCCGAAAGAAAAGCGTCGATCATGCAAAGCGGGCAGGATATGGCAATAAGCGCGCTGGCGTGCAGCTTAAACCGCACTATGCTCATGATGCCGGTCGTTATTATATCAAGTCCGCAGAACATTACGGATATCATCATGATAAGGCACACGGCGCTTTTTACGCCTGCATCGGCAAGTGCGCCTGGAACGGGAAGCCCGTAGGATATGTATGCCATCAAAACGCACAATACAAAGGCAATCCGCGTTCTGAGCCTCAGTCCGGCAATGTGCTTATCGTAAAACCTTGCGGCCTTGTCCGGCTGCATCTCCTCGCCGAGATCTTCCGACTCGTAACTCGTCTCGCCGAGAGTCACCTGACTCTGTTTTATCTTCATTGCGATAAATGCAAGCGCGCTTATCACGGGAACGGCGACGGATTCGCGGAACGATTTAGGCTCTTTGCGAGCCTTCTCCTTTTTCGGCGGCTCGGGTTCAATGACGGTGTAATCGGCGTCGGCGGCATATTTGTCGCCGGTTTCCTCATTTATGCCCGAGCCTTCGTAAAGCTCGGGTTCCGCTTCCTGCTCATGATCGTCGGAAACCTCGTCGCGCACCTTTGTCTGCTCTGCGGCAGATACGGGCGGCTCAAAGGTCTTAGCGGAAAGCGAAGCTTCCTGCTCGCGCAGCTTTGTCGGCTCCGGTTCGGACTGCGCCGCCTCCTCCCGGACAGGTTCAGGCTCGATGATGCGCCACTGCGGCCGGGGAGAATGCTTAAACTCGGCGATTATGCGGTCAACCTCGTCAAGCTCCGAGCTACTATCCGGCACTGCGGAGCTGATAGGCTCGGCAGACTCGGGATTTGCCTCGTTTGTCTCAACAGGCGCGCCGTCGGACTCAAACTCACGCCGTATCCGCTCGGGATCGAGCTTTGACGTGCTCTCTGCGCCGTCGTCTTCCGCTTCAAACTCCTCGATGATCTGCGTTGCGTCAAAGTCAAAGCCGTCCTGCGGTGCCGAAGCCTCAAAGCCGTCGTTTACTACAGCTGAGAACACCTGGTCGGACTTTTTCGATGTGTCCATTACCGGCACACTCGGCTCAAAAAACGGCTTTTCGGATACAGGCTCCTCGTCAAGCGCCCCGAACTCACTTAATATACTGTCAAGATCAAAGTCGAAATTGACAGAGTTTTTGTCATTTGAAGATGAACTCATAAATTAACCTCGGTCAGCCTCTGCGCTGGCGCAGGACTTCGTACATGATTATTGAGGCGGCGGCGGAAGCGTTCAGAGAGTTTATCTTGCCTGCCATGGGGATGCTCACGATAAAGTCGCAGTTTTCACGCACGAGCCTGCCCATACCGTCGCCTTCAGAGCCGATAACAACGGCGCAGGAACCGGTGAAATCCGTGCTCCAAAGCTCGCTGCTGCCGCCGGCTGCCGCACCGTAGACCCAAACGCCTTCGTTTTTAAGCTCTTTAAGAACGGAAGGAATGTTAGGCACGCGTGCTATCTTCATGTGCTCGGCAGCACCTGCCGAAGCCTTGCCTACGATGGCGGTAAGCCCTGCACTGCGGCGCTTGGGGATTATAACTCCGTGCGCGCCGGCACATTCCGCGCTGCGGATTATCGCACCTAAATTTCGCGGATCGCTTACCTCGTCGCATACGATGATAAAAGGCTGCTCGCCTCTTTCCCGTGCAAGAGCAAGGATGTCAGCCACCTCGCAGTATTCGTTAACGCCTACAAGGGCGATAACGCCCTGATGCGCCTTCGTGACCGACATGTTGTCAAGCTTCCGGCGGTCGGCATCGACGACGACTATTCCGGCCTCGCGCGCTTTCGACGCGATATGGCCGAGGGTCTTGTCCGTCTCGCCCTTGGCAATGAATATCTTATCTATGCTGCGGCCTACGCGCAGAGCCTCGATAACGGCATTTCTGCCCTCGATTATATCGTTTTTGATCTCAAAATTGTTTTCTTTGTTTTGCATTTCTTCACCCGTGCTCACATTTGCAGATAATAATACAAAATACATATTAACATATGCTTGCAAAAGTTTAAAGGGAAAAGTTTTTCCCTGCGACAATTTTTTTGTGGACATTATCACAATTTGGTTGTAAGATGCAAGGTAGCATACTGTAATATAAAATTAGTGTAATTATATCCTGCGAAAGGAAAGCGATATGAAAAAACTCAATAATAAAATCGACATGTTCTGTTATAGGCACCCGAGATTCGGCATTCCGAACCTGATGCTGTATGTTGTCGTTATAAGTCTTGCTGTCTGGCTGCTGAGCATTATGGACAGCAGCAGGACGCTGATGAGCTACTTCGCATTTTCGCCCGAGCTTATTTTAAAAGGACAGGTATGGCGCCTTATCACGTTTATGTTCATTCCGCAGGATACGAGCATGTGGGCGCTGCTGTTTTTCTATTTTTATTACTGGATAGGCAGCACGCTCGAACGCGAGTGGGGCACGGCGCGATTTAATATATTCATCTTCTCCGGTGTTCTGCTCACCATCATCTACGGCATGGTGATCTATCTTATCACCAAGCAGTCGGCAAGCATCGGAACGTACTACATCTATCTTTCGATGTTCTTCTCCTTTGCTACGCTTTATCCGGATACCCAGGTCCTTTTCATGTTCATTATTCCGGTCAAGATCAAGTGGCTTGCGTATATCGACGCTGCGTTCTTCATCTTTGAAATGATAGCAACACCGTTCCCGTTCAATCTGCTGCCGCTTATCGCAATGTTCAACTACTTCATATTCTTCGGCGCGGATCTCATATCGGAGCTGCGGTCGAAGCGCGTGCACTACAGCAAAACAACGGTCAACTTCAACCGCGAAAAGCAGAAGATCAAATACGAGCAGCGCCAGAAGAACTACACCTATAAGTGCAGTGTCTGCGGCAGAACAGACGTGGATTTTCCCAATCTTGAATTTCGTTACTGCTCAAAATGCGCAGGCTACCACTGCTTCTGTCAGGACCATATAAACAACCACGTTCATTTCACTGAATAACGATAAAACAGGGTGGATAAGGATATGGAAGAGAAGAAAATAACGGCTAAGACAGTCGTTGGCATAGTGATATTTGTTGCGCTCATTGCAGTGCTTGTCATGGTCGTGATGCGCGGCATTGCGGCAAACAAAGCGCTTGAAGAAACCGCGGAAAGTCCGGCCGTAACGGTGCAGCCTACGCCGACCCCGACTCCCGAGCCTACGCCGACTCCCGTGGGCCTGCCGGACTTCAAGCCCCATTCCGTTGACGGGACAGAGCCGGAAAGACTCATTTCCAGTACTGCGATCATGGTTGACGGCGAGATCGTCGAGGAGTACGAAAGCGACTACGAGATAAACTTCGACCTGCCGGAGAGATACACAGAGCTTGAGGGCATCGTCACCTTCCGCGGCGATAACTTCCGCAGCGGCGCAGCCTACGGCACGGCCTCCGTCAGCAGCAAAACGCTCACGAAGGCCTGGTCGAAATCGACAAGCGGCCTGAGCGATTCCGACGGCATCTATTGGTCCGGCAGCGGCTGGACCGGTCAGCCGCTTATCGTCAAATGGCCCGAGGCAACACGCAAGAACATAAGCGCAATGTACGACTGGGCGCGCGAAAAGGAAGGCCTTGTCGAGGTCATATACGCAACGCTTGACGGACATGTGTATTTCTATGAGCTGACAAGCGGCGAATACACGCGCGATCCGCTTAACCTCGGCTTTAACTACAAGGGAGCGGGCGCTCTTGATCCGCGCGGATATCCGATACTCTATGTCGGCTCGGGCGTTGACAGCGTAAACGGAAGATCTCGCGTCAAGGTCGTAAACCTTATTGACAACAGCGTTATGTTCGAGTTCGGCCACAATGAGACCTTTGCAAACCGCGGCTGGCATATGTTTGACTCTTCACCCCTCGTGAGCGCGGAGACAGATCAGCTCATCTATCCGGGTGAAAACGGAATACTCTACATCATTCATTTGAATACAAAATACAACGAGCAGACAGGTGAGCTGTCCGTTGATCCGGACAATATAGTCAAATGGAAGTATAACGGTGTGCGCAGCGGCAGCCGGTACTGGCTTGGCGTTGAGTCATCGGCGGCGATAATCAATAACTACATTTTCCTTGCCGATAACGGCGGCAACCTCATGTGCCTTGATCTGAACACACTGAAGCTCGTATGGGTGCAGGATGTGCTCGACGACACAAACTGCTCGCCTGTTGTCGATATTGAGGACGGCCACCCATATATTTACATCAGCACCTCGTTCCACTACGGATGGCGCTCGTACTCAACGGCGGAGATACCCATTTTCAAGATAGATGCCGAAACCGGCGAGATAGTCTGGCGCACGGATTACACCTGCTACACCGTGCAGGATCTCTCCGGCGGCGTTCAGGGCACCATCGCAGTAGGCAAAAATAAGCTCTCGGACATGATCTTTGTCCCCATTGCACGCACTCCGGGCGCAAGCTCCGGCACGCTCGCGGCGCTCAAAAAGGACACCGGCGAGGTCGTCTGGGAAAAGGAAACGTCAATGTACAGCTGGAGCAGCCCCGTCGATTTCTATGATGCCGACGGCAACGGGTATCTGCTCTACTGCAACTCGGGCTTTAATATGTTCCTGATCGACGGAAAAACAGGCGAGCAGCTCGACTATATGAACCTCGGCGGCAATATCGAGGCTTCACCGGCAATGTACGGCAACTATGCTGTCGTCGGAACGCGCGCAATGCGCACATATTGCATACAGGTGGGTTAATTTGTACATATAGAGGTAAAAGGAAAAAGGAAGGGAAAAAGACAATGAAATACGCGATTTTTTACTTCAGCCCCTGCGGCGGAACAAAATCCGTTGCGGACATCATCAGCAAGGAGCTGGGCGACGCTCCCATGCAGGAGCTGACCACTCCGAGCATGAACACGGCCATCGACCATGATACGCTCACGTTCTTCTGCTTCCCGGTCTACGGCGGCAGGATACCCAAGCCCATGTACGACCGCATGAAGATCATAAGCGGCGATAAAACGCCCTGCGTTCCCGTTGCCGTTTTCGGCAACCGTGCCGTTGACGATGCGCTGCTCGAGATGAGCGAGCTTGCCGAAAAGTGCGGCTTTGTGACCGTTGCCGGCTGCGAGATGGTAGCTCCGCACTCGATCGATCCTCAGTTCGGCGCAGGCCGTCCTGACGCAAGCGACAAGGCAAAGCTGCATGAGTTTCTCGAAAAGCTCAAGGCAGCCGAAAGCTTCAGCCCGGTTAAAATGCCCGGCGATCCCGGCTATGCCAAGAAAAAAAGCGCGGCGCTTCCGCTTTACCCCGTTGCGTCTAAGGAATGCATCGGCTGCGGCATCTGTGAAAAATACTGCCCGGCAGGCGCAATCAAGGGCAAGCATATGCGCACCGTTCCCACAAAGTGCATAAGCTGCATGCGCTGCGTTAGCATGTGCTCGACCGAGTCGCGCAAGGTCCCGGCACCTATGCGCCTTGCCGCGCATCTTACGCTCAAGAAGCTGTGCTCCGAGCGCAAGGAGCCTAAGTTTTATCTGTGATCTCATTCAATTGCAAAATATCTGACAATTGCTTGTTGTGCTCGGTCGGATATATGTGATATACTTAAAAAAGACCTGAGGCAAATAAAATTGGAGCAAAGGAATAAGGAAGGAGCTACATATGGCAAGAGAAAAAATCATTGCGCTCGGCAAAAAAATGACCGACCGCATACCCTACAAGCTCGGACTTGAAAAGCTCACCGAGTCCGATCCCGAGTATTACGGCCTTGAGTGCGTCGTGACCGACGACGAGGCCGACGTTGCACTGGCAATGGATCTCCGCAAACCCACAACTCCCGAGAAGCTCGCGGCAAAGATGGGCAAGGATGTTGCCTATGTCTGCGAAAAGCTGGACGATCTGGCGATGAAGGGCGTTATTGAGTATAACTACGACAATCCCGACGGGATCCGTCAGTACGTTCTGCCCATTTTCGTTCCCGGCGCTGCCGAGCTTATGAATATGAATCTCGAGCAGGTCGAGAAGTACCCCCAGATCGCAAAATTCTTCGAGCGCATGGCATTCCTGCCGCTGACGAAGATCACCCCCATGGTACCTCCCGGAGGCAACGGCATAGGCATGCACGTTATCCCCGTCGAGAAGGCAATACCGGCAACCAACGAGTCTGTCAGCATTGAGCATATCTCCCACTGGCTCAAGAAGTATGAGGGTCAGCTCGGAGTCGGCTACTGCTCCTGCCGCAACGCAATGCGCCTTATGGGCGAGGGCTGCGGCGAGATGCAGGATGAGCTGTGCATCGCCGTCGGCACCTTCGCAAGATACTGCGTCGAGACCGGCAAGGGCCGCTATATCACCCACGAAGAGGCGCTGCGCATCCTCAAGCGCTCCGAGGAAAACGGCTATGTCCACCAGATAACCAACATCGACGGCGAGAACAAGATCTTCGCCATCTGCAACTGTGCGCTCGGCTCCTGCTTTGCCCTGCGCACCTCCCAGCTTTTCAATACCCCCAATATGTCCGCTTCCGCGTATCGCGCACACGTCGATAAGGAAAAGTGCGTTGCCTGCGGCAAGTGTGTTGAGGTCTGTCCTGCAGGCGCGGCAAAGCTCGGCCAGAAGCTCTGCACCAAGGACGGTCCCGTCGTGTATCCCAAGCAGCCTCTGCCCGATGATAACCACTGGGGTGAGCACATGTGGGATATGGACTATAAAAACAACAACCAGAAAAACTGCCACGAGAGCGGCACCGCTCCCTGTAAGGCAGCCTGCCCGGCGCACATCGCCGTTCAGGGCTACATCAAGATGGCAGGCCAGGGCAGATACCTTGACGCTCTCAAGCTCATCAAGCAGGATAACCCGTTCCCGGCGGTCTGCGGCAGCATCTGCAACAGAAGATGCGAGGATGCATGCACTCGCGGCCAGCTCGACCGCGCCGTCGCCATCGACGAGATCAAGAAGTTCATCGCCGAGAAGGAGCTGAGCGAAAAGACTCGCTATATCCCCGAAAAGCGCCGTCATAAGACTCCCGACACCGATTATGTCGAGAAGATCGCGATAATCGGCGCAGGCCCTGCCGGCATGAGCTGTGCTTATTACCTGGCCGAGATGGGCTACGCAAACGTCACCGTTTTTGACCGCAACCCGGTTCCCGGCGGCATGCTCACCCTCGGAATCCCGTCCTTCCGCCTCGAGCGCAAGGTCATAAATGCTGAGATCGATGTGCTCAAGAAAATGGGCGTAAAGTTCAAGTGCGGCGTAGAGGTCGGCAAGGATATCACCATCGACGAGCTGCGCAAGCAAGGCTATAAGGGCTTCTTTGTCGCCATCGGCGCGCAGAAGTCTGCAAAGCTCGGCATAACGGGCGAGGAGCTCAAGGGCGTTTACGGCGGCGTTGATTTCCTGCGTGACGTCAACCTCGGAAACAAGGTCGAGATCGGTAAGAAGGTCGCCGTTATCGGCGGCGGCAATGTCGCAATGGATGTTGTCCGCACGGCTGTCCGCCTTGGTGCCGAGGAGGCTTACATAGTCTATCGCCGCAGCGAGGATGAGATGCCGGCAGACAAGGAAGAGGTCGCCGAAGCAATGGCAGAGGGCGTGAAGTTCTGCTACCTCAACGCTCCTGTTGAGATCACCGGCACCGCGGCAGGCAAGGTCAACGGCCTGAAGGTCGAGATCATGGAGCTTGGCGAGCCTGACGAGAAGGGCAGAAGAAAGCCCGTCGGCACCGGCAAGTTCAAGACCATCAAGGTCAATTCCGTCATCGGCGCTATCGGCCAGACCATCGACTGGGGCGAGCTGGATATCGGCGCGCTCAAGACCGCCGCAAAGGGCGTTGCAATGGCAGACCCCGTAACGCTCCAGACCGCACAGGAGGATATCTTCGTCGGCGGCGACTGCTACACCGGCCCGAAATTTGCGATCGACGCAATAGCCGCCGGCCGCGAGGGCGCTATCAGCCTGCACCGCTATGTTCAGCCCGGCCAGAGCCTTACCCTTGCCCGTAATCCGCGCGATTTCTACGAGCTGGATAAGGACAACGTCGTGCTCGATATAAACTGCTTCGATGCGCCCGTGCGCCAGGAAGTCAAGCACGATCCGCGCAAGGCAAAGACCATGAAGAACGACCGCGTCACCTTCACCGAGGAGCAGGTAAAGGAGGAAGCCAGCCGCTGCCTGGGCTGCGGCGTGACAATCGTTGATCAGAATAAGTGCATCGGCTGCGGCCTGTGCACCACTCGCTGCGAGTTTGATGCGATCCACCTGCACCGCGATCACCCCGATGCAAGCAAGATGGTCAGGACCGACGACAAGATTCCGCCTCTGGCAGCATATGCCGCAAAGCGCGCGGTCAAGATCAAGATCAAGGATCTCAAGGAAAAACTCGCAAAGTGATCACATCGGAGGAAATGCCCCATGCATGAGCTCGGAACGGTATTTTACGTTATAAAGGAAGTTGAAAAGCTCTGCGACGAGAATAAGCTCACCAAGGTCGGAAGCGTCACGCTTCAGATAGGCGAGGTCAGCGGTATCGTGCCGGAATATATCGTCGATTGCTGGAACTGGGCCATAAAGGAGTCCAAGTATATGAAGGAGGCCGAGCTGAAGGTCGAAAAGCTCGAGGCGGTCACCTTCTGCGAGGACTGCAAGCAGACCTACCCGACGGTGAAATACGCAAAGGTGTGTCCGTATTGCCAGAGCGAGAATACATATCTCGTCACCGGCAACGAATACATCATAAAAGAGATCGAAGCAATGTAGATCAAAAATGTAAACTAAATTGAAAACTCCCGACCAATTCGGTCGGGAGTTTTTGTGCGGCAAAATGCACAAGCGGCGCAATAACTATTTATTTACTATTACTATTTAAGAAAAGAATAAAATGTGTTATAATACATATTGAAGAGGGCGATTGATGGTCGCTGTCCCACCCTGTCGGCACAAAAGTGCCGCATTGTGACCTTCAATTTGGGAGAATATGCCCCACAAAATACACAACGCACCGCACGGTTATCCCCCGTGCGGTGCAACTTTTTAGTCTCTGTTAAATTCTCTAAGCTCAAGTCCGGGATTTTTGGTGAGCGCCCAGTTGACGCACCATTCGGAGGTGAACAGCAACAGGTTATTTCCGCGGAAATCCTGGACCCACTTGGTATCGCTCGTGAGGTTCAGATCGTTGGGATTTATGCCCTCGTTATCTATCCAGCGCACGACCTCATACGGCATGCTGCGGCGGCGAACGTCAACGCCGTACTCGTTTTTCAGCCTGTATTCAAGCACCTCCAGCTGAAGTATGCCGACGACGCCGACTATGATCTCTTCAACTCCGGTGTAAGGCTCGTGGAATATCTGAATTGCGCCCTCCTGCGCTATCTGCATGATGCCCTTTTCAAACTGCTTGCGCTTCATTGTGTCGATACGCTCAACGCCTGCAAAAATCTCGGGAGCGAAGGTCGGTATGCCCTCAAACTCCACCTTCATGGACTTGTCGCATATCGTGTCGCCGATCGAGAAAATGCCGGGGTCGAACACGCCGATGATGTCACCTGCGTAGGCCTCGTTTATTATCGCGCGCTCCTGCGCCATAAGCTGCTGCGGCTGCGCAAGACGGATGGACTTGCCGCCCTGAACGTGAAAATATTCCTTGTCGCGCTCAAATTTGCCCGAGCATATGCGCATGAAGGCGATCCTGTCGCGGTGAGCCTTGTTCATGTTTGCCTGGATCTTGAAAACAAAGGCGGAGAACTTGTCGGCGAACGGATCGACGATCTCGTCGCCGGCCTTGCGCGGCAGGGGAGGCATGGTCATGTCAAGAAAGCTCTCCAAAAACGGCTCAATGCCGAAGTTGTTGAGCGCCGAGCCGAAGAACACGGGGCTGAGCTTGCCGTCGCGCACCTGATCAATGTCGAATTCATAGCCTGCGCCGTCGAGCAGCTCAACATCGTCGCACAGTGTCCTGCGCAGCTTTTCGCCGATGAGACTGTCGAGCGTTTCGGTGTCGTCAAGGCTGCATTCGATAGCCTTGATCTTGTCCTGACCGCGGTGGAATTCGCTGAAGGCGAGGATCTCGCGCTTTTCGCGGTCATAAACACCCTTGAAGTCGATGCCGCAGCCGATGGGCCAGTTCATCGGATATGTGCCGATGCCGAACTCCTGCTCCAACTCCTCCATAAGGTCATAGGGGCTTCGCGCCTCGCGGTCAAGCTTATTTATAAAGGTGAAGATGGGGATATTGCGCATTGCGCATATCTTAAAGAGCTTTCGCGTCTGCGGCTCGATGCCCTTTGCCGCGTCGATGACCATGACCGCGCTGTCGGCGGCCATAAGGGTGCGGTAGGTGTCCTCGGAAAAGTCCTGATGTCCAGGAGTGTCGAGGATGTTTATGCAGTAGCCGTTATACTCAAACTGCATGACCGAGGAGCTTATAGATATTCCGCGCTGCTTTTCAAGCTCCATCCAGTCGGACACCGCGTGACGTGCCGTGGCCTTGCCCTTGACGGAGCCTGCAAGCTGTATCGCCCCACCGTAGAGCAGCAGCTTTTCGGTAAGCGTTGTTTTGCCGGCGTCAGGGTGCGAGATGATAGCAAACGTTCTGCGCCGTTCGATTTCCTTTCTTATATCAGCCATATATGCTTCTCTCCAAATATTTTTTCACATAGAATAACATATTATCATATATACGCTGCAAAAGCAAAGCTTTTGTGCATAATAAAACCGGTCTTGACGACCGGTTTTAATCATCGTTTTCGATAACGCTCACGATTTTGGTCGGAGTGGGATCGGCGCTGTGCCGTGCGCGGCTTAAAACTATGGCGATCACTATGCCGAGTATCGCCGCGCCGAATGCGGCTGCAATGCACACCGATTCGCTCAGCGAGAGCGCCGCGGCTATGACATAGCCTAAAATGAGCATAACAAGCGGCAGAACATAGATAGCAAGCGCGCCCTTTACCACGCCCTTCGTCGGCGTTTCGATCATAACGTGCTGGCCGCGATGCGCTCCAATTGGATTCTGCACGACGGACTTCATAAGATGCTCGTACTTGCACTCGTTGCAGCCGTTGCAGTCGCCGCCGCAAATGCCCAGACGCTCAACAACGACCTCGGCAAGCCCGTCATCACGATTCTTTGTTATAATTGCTTCCTGAAACATTGATCATCACCTTTGCAAATTATACACCTTATTATCACTTGTAGCAAGTAGTGGTTTATGTTATACTTGCTGGTGAAGATAAACAGGAGGTGGCTGCTGTGCCCAGTGTGCTCAACCTTAAAAAATCAAACTGCAAGAATTGCCACAGATGCATAAGAAAATGCCCGGTCAAGTCCATACGCTTCACGGGACATCAGGCGCATATAATAAGCGACGAGTGTATCCTGTGCGGCCAGTGCTTTGTCGTCTGTCCGCAGGAGGCAAAGGAGATCATTGACGATCGAGAGAGAGTCGGCGTGATGCTCCAGGGAAAAGCGCCCGTAATAGCGAGCTTTGACCCGTCCTTCTATGCCTGCTGGGAGGGCTGCGGAGCAAACTCGGTTCGCAAGGCGCTCATCGAGCTTGGCTTCACCGACGCCGAGGAGACCGCCATAGGCGCGACGATAGTAAAGCGCGAATACGAGCGGCTGCTGCGCGAGGCAAAGCAGGATGTTATCATAACCTCGGCCTGCGCGTCGCTGAACCTGCTTATCGAAAAGCATTTTCCCGATCTGCGGCAGTATCTGGCTCCCGTCGTGTCGCCGATGATAGCGCACGCGATGGATATAAAGCGCCGCATGCCGGAGGCAAAGGTAGTTTTCATCGGTCCCTGCGTCGCAAAAAAGCAGGAGTACGAGGGAACGTGCGTTGATGCGGTCCTCACGTTTGAGGAATTTGATCAGATGCGCATATCCGCCGGCATTGAGATTGAGCACGAATTCGGCGAAAGCTTCCCCGGCAGGGCGCGCAGCTTCCCGGTCACGGGCGGCATAATAAGAAGCATGGATATACCCGACACGGGCTATCAGTGCATCGCGACAAACGGTCCGAAAAACTGCATGAATGCGCTAAACGACCTCCAAAACGGCAATATCCATAAGTGCTTTATCGAGCTTGCCATGTGCGACGGAAGCTGCATAGAAGGCCCCATTATGGAAAAGTACATAAATTCCCCGATCCGGCATATATACTCGGTCTGGAGCAATGTCGGCAAGGAGGATTTTGACGTTCCGCAGCCGGAGCCTGAGCAGTTGAGAACGCAGTATATTGGAACTCCGGTGCATAAAAAAACTCCGAGCGAGGCCGAGATACGCGAGATATTGTCCAAGCTCGGCAAAAACACAAAGGCCGATGAGCTCAACTGCGGCTCCTGCGGCTATAATACCTGCCGCGACAAGGCTATCGCGATCTACCGCGGCACCGCCGACTACAGCATGTGTCTGCCGTTTATCATGGATAAGGCCGAGCGCTTCAGCACCAAGATACTCAACAATATGCCCAGCGGCGTTGTTGTTGTCAACGAGGATCTTGAGGTGCAGCAGCTAAACCGCACGGCCATGCGCATGCTCAATATCAGCCACGAATCCGACGTTCTGGGCGACAGCGTTGTAAGGGTGCTTGACACGGCGCCGTTTTTCACCTGCCTTGAGACGGGCAAAAGCGTAAAAAAGCTGCGCGGATATTTTTCCGATTACGAAAAGTACTTTGAGCAGACCATAGTGTACGACCGCTCGTCAAAGATACTTATCGACATCATCTCCGACGTCACCGAGGAAGAGGAAGAGTCCATGCGCCGCAAGGCCATAAGCCAGAAAACGGCGGAGATCACCAACAACGTCATTGAAAATCAGATGCGCATCGTTCAGGAGATCGCCTCGCTCCTCGGCGAGACTACGGCCGAGACGAAGATTGCCCTGACGAGGCTGAAGGAGTCGCTGAGCCTTGAAGAAGAATAATCTTTGCAGCGAGATAGCGTATATGAGCCTTAACCACGACGGTGAGCAGCTGTGCGGCGACCACGTCGAGATCGTTGAAAACGAAAACTCGACCATTGTTGTTCTTGCCGACGGACTTGGAAGCGGAGTTAAGGCGAGTATACTCTCAACGCTCACATCAACGATAATATCCACCATGCTTGCCGCAGGGCTTGATATCCGCGACGCTGTCGAAACCATTGCCGACACGCTGCCGATATGCTCCGAGCGGAAAACGGCTTTTTCGACCTTCACGATAATAAGGCTTGAGGATAATGCCCATGCGGACATAATCCAGTACGAAAATCCGAACGTTATACTCATCCGCAACGGAGAGCAGTATGAGTTTCCTCTTTCGACGATGAAGATCGGCGAAAAGACGATATACCGCTCAAGCTTCGAGCTTGCCGACGGAGATATGTTCATTGCGCTCAGCGACGGCATGCTGTACGCAAGCGATAACGGTGTGCTCAACTCATCCTGGGACAGGGATGCGATAGCAAAATTCATGGAGCCGCTGAGCGAATCGGGGCTTACATCGAACGTGCTCGCAAACCTCCTGATGGAGGAGACCAACAAGCTGTATGGCGGAAAGCCCTTTGACGATGCAACGACGTGCATAGTTAAGATCCGCCAGCGCCAGACGGTCAATATAGCCATCGGGCCGCCGGAGAATATCAGCGATAACCACCGCATGATGGCGCTGTTTTTCGCAAAGGAAGGCAAGCACATCGTCTGCGGAGGAACTACCTCGAAGATCGCCGCGGAATATCTGCACACAACGGTGCAGACGGAATACACCTCGCCCGATCCGGATATACCGCCGATATCTCATGTTCAGGGCATTGATCTTGTGACCGAGGGCATTATAACCGTTGACCGAATTCTGGCCTATTCAAAGGACTATGTGAAGGATAACCGCAGCTTTGAAAAATGGTGCTATAAGAAGGACGGCGCGTCACTTGCGGCACGCATACTTTTTGAGGATGCAACGGATATAAACATGTTCATCGGCCATGCGGCAAATCCGGCGCACGACGGACTGCCCATTAACTTCAACGTCAAAATGCAGATACTCAAGCAGCTTTCAAATAATCTGCAAAAAATGGGCAAGCGCGTGAAAATACACGATTTTTAATGTAAAAACGGCTCTCACAGAGAGCCGTTTTGCTATAGCTATATGAGTATATCGGCTTTGCTGACATTTCCCCAGTCAAACTCGGAAACGAGCTCTGCGGCTGAATGCGGTGATCCGTCCGAGATTCCCAAAAGCCCGGCGATATAACCGATGATCTCATCGGGAGCGTGCGTTTTCAGAAGTGCCTCGGCTCCAAGCTCGCCGTATCGTTTTGAAAGCTTCCTGCCGTCGGCACCGACTATAAGAGGAGCGTGATAATATTTCGGCGCATCGCCGCCTAATTCGGAAATGAGCCATATCTGCCGCGCCGTTGACGAAAGCAGATCGCGACCGCGCACGACTCGCGTAACGCCCATATCCATATCGTCAAACGAAACGGCAAGCTGATATGCATAAACACCGTCAGAGCGCTTTATAATAAAATCACCGCTGTCGGCAAGGTTTTCCGAAAATTTACCGTAATGTCCGTCGCAAAAGCTTATCGTTTTATCCGGAACTTTTATCTTCCATGCGGCCTTTCGCCCGGCTGCTTCAAGCTCACGCCGCGCCGCAAGGCTCAAATGCCGGCATTTGCAGCCCGAATCGCTGCGGTGCTCGCCGGGGTGCGGAGCGGAGGCGGCGAGCCGCTCGCTGCGGCTGCAATAGCATGGGTAGAGCAGATCCTTATGCAGAAGCAGGTCAAACACCTCATCGTATTTCTCGTTTCTTTGGCTCTGCGAGTAGCCTGCGTCCGGATATCCCTCGTCCCGGTCAAGGCCGAGCGCTTTAAGAGCGTGCATGATGCTCTGTTCGCTTTCCCTGCTGCTGCGGTCGGGGTCGAGATCTTCCATGCGGAAGATAAGTCTTCCGCCCACGCTGCGTGCATCGAGCCATGCCAAAAGAGAGGACGATAAATTCCCGATATGCAGCTGCCCGCTCGGACTTGGTGCAAACCTGCCGGTTTGAATTGGCTGTTTATACATAATTGAGCCCCTGAGTATAGTTTAGTACAGACTTGGTACTTATATATAAGCACATTTCGACAAAAAAATAAATATTTATCTATCTTTTTTCCTGAACATGTGATATAGTAAATGCAAATAATATTGCATACAAGATGCTATGAGAAAGAGGTAACATAATGGCGAGTTCAACAAAAGAGGCATTGGGGAAAGCCCTGAAGAAAATGCTGTCGGTAAAACCTATCGACAAAATAACCGTCAAGGACCTTGTTGAGGAGTGCGGCGTAAACCGCCAAACCTTCTATTATCATTTTGATGATGTTTATGATCTGCTCGAGTGGGTGTTTGAAGAGGATACTAACAAGGCTCTTCCGCATGAGATATACTACGATAAGTGGCGCGAAAACGTCATCGAATGGTTTCAGTATCTTCAGGATAACCGCAGCTTCGTTCTGAACATCTTCAATTCGCAGAACCGCGCGTATCTGCTGAGATACTTCAAGGGACGCCTGCACTACTGCGTTCACAGCTTTGCGGCCATCTGCGCTGAGGGTAAAAACATCGAGTGGTCAGACCTTGAGTTTGTGTGCGAGTTCTATGTCAACGCAGCCATCGGCTGGATATCGCAGTGGTTTGACATGGGCATGCCTACGCTTGACGAGCACGACAGAGAGCGCTATATCAAGATCCTTGACGGCAGCACCGAAAACCTGCTGGCAAGATTCCAGAAAGATTGAAATTATTATTAAATTTGGCCTTCCGAGCATTCGGAAGGCCTTTTCGTGTTGAAAGATATATAATTTCGCGATATAATATTCTATTATGCACAGCGATAGGAGCGCTAATATGAAAGAGCAGAAAACCAATGTAATGCGTCTGCTTGAGCAGAAGAAAATAAAGTACACGCCGCACGAATATCCGCACGGCGACGATGCCGTTGACGGAGCAACGGTCGCCGCGATATGCGGACTTGACCCGTCGCAGGTGTTCAAGACTCTTGTTGCGCGCGGCGCGAGCAAGAGCATATATGTCTTTGATGTTCCCGTTACGGGTGAGCTTGACCTCAAAAAGGCTGCAAAGGCGGCAGGGGAGAAGTCGATAGCAATGATCCACGTCAGCGAGATCAATGCGCTCACGGGCTATATCCGCGGCGGCTGCTCGCCGATTGGCATGAAAAAGCAGTACAAGACCTTTATAGACATAAGCGCGCAGGATAAAGAAACGATAATGGTAAGCGCAGGCAAGATCGGCTATCAGGTCGAGCTTGACCCAAACGCGCTTGCGGATATGGTGCGCGCAAAATTTGCAGATCTGGTAAGCGAGAATGAATGATTATATAAGAATTAAGGGCGCAAGAGCCAATAACCTGAAAAATGTTGATATCGAGATACCGAGAAACAAACTCGTCGTTATGACCGGCGTTTCCGGCAGCGGTAAATCAAGCCTTGCGTTCGACACCATTTATGCCGAAGGGCAGCGCCGCTATGTCGAGAGTCTGTCATCCTATGCGCGGCAGTTCCTCGGTCAGATGGACAAGCCCGATCTTGACTACATTCAGGGCCTTTCCCCGGCAATATCCATCGATCAGAAAACAGGCTCGCGCAATCCGCGCTCGACCGTCGGTACGGTCACTGAGATATACGACTATATGCGCCTTCTGTGGGCGCGCATAGGCAAGCCCCACTGCCCCAAGTGCGGCAAGGAAATTAGACAGCAGACGATAGATCAGATAATCGACCAGCTCATGCTTCTTCCCGAGGGAACAAAGCTAATGATACTTGCGCCCGTCGTTCGCGCGCGAAAGGGCGAGTATGTCAAGGTGTTCGAGGATGCGCGCCGCTCGGGCTATGTCCGCGTGCGCGTTGACGGCAGCATGTACGAGCTTTCCGAGGAGATCAAGCTCGATAAGAACAAAAAGCACACCATCGAGGTCGTTGTCGATCGCGTCGTTATAAAGGACGGCATCATGCGCCGCCTTGCCGATTCCGTGGAAACGGCGGCCTCGCTTGCAAACGGCCTTGTCATTGCAGATGTTGTCAGCGAAAACAGGCAGATACTCTTCTCACAGAATTATGCCTGCCCCGACTGCGGCATATCCATCGAAGAGCTTACTCCGCGCATGTTCTCGTTCAACACGCCTTACGGCGCATGCCCCAAGTGCGATGGCCTGGGCATGCAGCTTCTTGTTGATCCCGACCTCATCATCCCCGATGACAGCCTGAGCATCAACGGCGGAGCCATCAAAGCCACTGGCTGGGGCTCAGGCTCGGACTCCATCGCGGCAATGTACTATAACGCGCTTGCCAAAAAATACGGATTTACGCTCGATACGCCGATAGCAGAGATGCCGGATGGCGTTAAAGACATTCTCCTTTACGGAAGCAAGGGCGAAAAGCTTGACCTCAGCTACGAGCGCGAGCGGAAAAACAGCTCGTTTGCAGGCAAATTCTCGCGCCCGTTCGAGGGCATATGCAAAAATCTTGAGCGCCGGTATTTCGAGACGCAAAGTCCTGCCATGCGCGCCGAGATAGAAGAGTGCATGTCCGAGGTCACCTGTCCGGAATGCCATGGTCAGCGTCTGCGCAAGGAGGCGCTTGCCGTCACGGTCGGCGGCATTAATATAGCGCGCATGGGCGACATGTCCGTGATCGAAGCGATAGAATTTGTAGAGTCGCTCGAGCTGAGCGAAAAAGAGCATATAATTGCAGACAGGATCATTAAAGAGATAAAGGCGCGCCTCGGCTTTCTCAAAAATGTCGGACTTCAGTATCTCAGCCTTTCTCGCGGCGCGGCGACGCTCTCGGGCGGCGAGAGCCAGCGCATAAGGCTTGCAACGCAGATCGGCGCTGCGCTCACGGGGGTGCTGTATATCCTCGATGAGCCAAGCATCGGCCTGCACCAGCGCGATAACGAGAAGCTTTTGAAAACGCTTGAGGATCTGCGCGATCTCGGCAATACGCTCATAGTTGTCGAGCATGATGAGGACACTATGCGCGCTGCCGACTACATCGTCGATATAGGCCCCGGAGCGGGCGTGCACGGCGGCAATGTCGTCGCGGCAGGAACGGTTGAGGATATCTGCGCCTGCCCGGACTCGCTCACCGGCCAATATCTGAGCGGAAAGCGGAAAATTCCCGTTCCGTCCGAGCGCCGCAAGACCGATAAGGGCTTTATACACATAAGCGGCGCTGCCGAGCACAATCTGAAAAACATTGATATAGATATCCCCAAGGGCGTTATAACCTGCGTCACCGGCGTTTCCGGCAGCGGCAAATCAAGCCTTGTAAACGAGATATTGTATAAAACCTTGGCTTTGAAGAAAAACCGCGCAAAGGTAAAGCCGGGCAAGTGCGCCGGAATAAGCGGAATTGACGATATCGACAAGGTCATAGACATTGACCAAAGCCCCATCGGCAGAACTCCGCGCTCAAACCCGGCGACATATACCGGGTTGTTTAACGACATCCGCGAGCTTTTTGCCTCTACCGAAGATGCAAGACTGCGCGGATATAATTCCGGCCGATTTTCGTTTAACGTCAAGGGCGGAAGATGCGAAGCCTGCAAGGGCGACGGCGTGCAGAAGATAGAAATGCACTTTCTGCCGGATGTGTATGTACCCTGTGACGTGTGCAAGGGCAAGCGCTACAACCGCGAAACGCTTGAGGTTCGCTATAAGGGTAAGAACATAAACGATGTTCTCAACATGACTGTTGAGGAGGCCTGCACGTTTTTTGAAAACCTTCCGAAGCTCAAAACAAAGCTCGATACGCTTTATGAGGTCGGCCTCGGATATGTTACGCTCGGCCAGTCGAGTACGACGCTTTCCGGCGGCGAGGCTCAGCGCGTGAAGCTTGCAACCGAGCTTTCGCGCCGCAGCACAGGCTCAACGGTGTATATACTCGACGAGCCGACCACCGGTCTGCATATGGCCGACGTTCACAAGCTCATAAGCATAATCGACAGGCTCGCCGACGCCGGAAACACCGTCGTTATAATCGAGCATAACCTCGATGTTATAAAAACGGCCGACTATATAATCGACCTCGGTCCCGAGGGCGGCGACGGCGGCGGAACGCTTGTGTTTGCAGGCACTCCAGAGGAATGCGCCGCCTGCGAGGACAGCTACACGGGGCAGTTTCTCAAGAAAATGCTTTAACACATCCGCGCCTTTCCCGTAAAATGAAACGGGAGGGGATCGCATGACGGTATACATAGCCGTGGGCTTTGCCGCGGCAGCGGTGCTGTGGCTTATAATATGGTCTGTAAAGGGGCTTCTGCTCACGCCTGTAAAGCTCGGCAGGAGCACAAAAGCAAGCGTGCTGCTGACGGTGAGCGGAGCCGAGCCGATGCTGGAGTATACTCTGCGCAGTCTTGTGTGGCTGCGCGAAAACGGAACGCTGAAAGCGGAGATAGACATAAACGCAATTGATACGGACGACGAAACGCGCAGCATTCTGCGGCGCTTCGAGGCACAGTACAGATTCGTAAACTACACAGAGGAAATAAGTGACGATGCAGGAATTAAGCGAAATTAACGGAACGGTTGCCGCCGTCATATTCAGAAACGACGAAAACGGCTACGGCGTTGTGAAGCTCGAGCTTGACAATGGCGAGACGACCACAGCGGTGGGCTGCTTGCCGTATGTAGCCCCGGGCGAAATGATATCGGCAGAGGGCTCGTGGATGACCCATGCGCAGCACGGCAGACAGTTCAAGATCGAGCAGTGCAGCCGCATGCTGCCGACCTCGGCCGAGGCAATTTACGAGTACCTCGCCGGCGGTACCGTGCGCGGCGTCGGGCCGGCAACTGCGGCAATGATAGTTGACCGCTTTGGCGACAAGGCGCTGGACGTTCTGGAGATGCAGCCGGATAAGCTCGCCGAGATAAAGGGCATAAGTGCATCCAAGGCAAAGGACATAAGCGCAGGATTCAAAAAGCAGGCAGGCGTTCGCCGCCTTACGGAGTTTTTATGCTCATATGGCATCCAGCCGATCTTCGCTCTGCGCATGTTCAAATTCTACGGCAACTCCGCGATAGACGTTGTGCACGAAAACCCGTACATACTCGCATCGTCTCATATCGGTGCAAGCTTTGCCGAGGCAGACTCCCTGGCGCTCGCCCTCGGCCTAGACGGCGACAGCTTAAACCGCGTATGCGCCGCCGCCGTGTTCGAGCTTGTGCATAATTCCGGCAACGGCCACTGCTTCATTCCGCGCGGAAAGCTCACGGCAGCAACGTCGCAGCTTATAGGCGTGGCGCAGGAGCTTGCCGAGGATGCGGTGGATAAGCTCTGCGAGACCGGCGAGATAGTCTGCTGTACCGTTGCAGGGCTTGACGCCTGCTATCTTTCGCACCTTTACGAGGCCGAGACTTATACCGCCGACAGGATCAAAGCCATGTGCCGCGCAAAGGATGGCGGCAAGGTGAATATTGACGCACTTATCGACCGCCTTGAAACAGCAAACGGCATTAATTATGCCCCCATGCAGCGCGAGGCGATAGCTCTGGCGGCCAAAAACCGAATGCTGGTCATAACCGGCGGCCCCGGCACGGGAAAAACGACCATACTCAAAGCCGTGCTTGCCATGTACGACGAGCTTGAGCTTGAAACATACCTCGCAGCCCCAACCGGGCGCGCGGCAAAGCGAATGAGCGAGCTGTGCGGCATGGAGGCCTCCACAATCCACCGTATGCTCGGCGCGAAAATGTCCGAGGACGGTGAGACCGTCGTTTTCGGAAAGGGCGAGGAGGGTAAGCTCGCCTGCGACGCACTTATCATTGACGAGTGCTCAATGGTTGACATAACGCTTATGCATGCCATACTCAAGGCGCTCAAATCCGATTGCCGCATACTTCTCGTCGGCGACGCCGATCAGCTCCCGTCGGTCGGCCCCGGCAACGTGTTTTCGGATATCATCCGCAGCGGCGTTGTTCCGACCGTGCGCCTGACTGAAATTTTCCGCCAGAAGGCAGACAGCCGCATAGTGCGCAACGCGCACATGATAAACAGGGGAGAGCACCCCGACTTCAACGAAAACAGCGGCGATTTCTTCCGGCTCAGACGCATGCAGGGCGGCTCCTGCGTTGAAACGATAGTTGAGCTGTGCAAGCGCCGCCTGCCGGAGAATATGAAGATACCATCAAATCAGATCCAGGTGCTTTCGCCAAGCCGCAAGGGTGAAACGGGAACGGCAAACCTCAATAAATGCCTCCAGGCGGCGCTCAATCCGCCCGACGAGAGCAAAAAGGAAAAGCTTTTCGGCGAGACCGTGTTCCGCACCGGCGACAGGGTCATTCAGATAAAGAATAACTACGATATCGTGTGGAAGGACAAGCTCGGCAAAAGCGGCATGGGCGTGTACAACGGCGATATAGGAACGGTCGTCGAGATCGACACGGCCTCGGAATATCTCAAGGTCGATTACGAGGATAAGGTCGCCCTTTACGGCTTTGAGATGCTCAATGAGCTTGAGCATGCATGGGCGCTTACGGTTCACAAATCCCAGGGCAGCGAATACCGCGCCGTGATTCTTTCGCTAAACCCCGTTGCCCAGATGCTGCTTACGCGCGGCGTGCTGTACACGGCGGTCACGCGCGCAAAGGAGCTGCTCATCATGGTCGGCGACGACAACGTTGCCCACAGAATGATAGACAATCACAAGCAGTCGCGCAGATACAGCGCACTGAGGATCAGACTTGCCGATGAAAATACTTGATCTGATCGCCCACCTGCTGTATCCGTGGAAATGCGTTTTCTGCGAAAGTGTTCTGAAGGATACGGATATCTGCCGCGAATGCGAGGAAAAGCTGCCGTATACGGTTGGCGACAGTGCGATGCAGAAGTTTCCGTTTATCGATAAATGCGTCTCGCCGCTTTATTATAAGGATAAGGTGCGCACCTCCGTTCATCGATACAAATTCGGCGGCTGTTCGGCTTACAGTCGGCGTTACGCAGCGCTTATGTCCGATTGTGTCGAAAATAATCTTGATTGCCGCAGTATTGATGTGATATCATGGATACCGCTGAGCAAAAAGCGCCTGCGCCAGAGAGGCTACGATCAGGCGCGGCTGCTCGCCGAGGAGATAGCGGCAAAAACGGGGCTGCCGTGCCGGCAGCTGCTGCAAAAGGTCAAAAATAACAGTGCGCAGTCGCTCACGCGTGACGCAAAGCAGCGCCGCGAAAACGTCGCCGGAGTGTATGCTTTGGACGACGGTGCGGATGTTTCCGGCCTGCGCATTCTGCTCGTTGACGATGTTGTGACCACCGGAGCCACAATGAGCGAGGCAGCAAGGATCCTGCGCAAGGCAGGCGCAAAATCGGTTTTCGGCGTTACGCTTGCGCGGCATGAAGATTAGCATAATTGGATAGAATTATAGAAAAACTCAGCCGCGAGGTATTTTCGCGGCGGATCGGAGCATTTTATGGTCATATACGAAAGAGATATAGCAGTTGATATGGGAACATCGAACACCCTTGTTTTCTCGCAGGGCAAGGGGCTTGTTCTGCGAGAGCCTACGGTCGTTGCGGTCGATAAGGTCAAGGACAAAATGCTCAAAATAGGCGAGGAGGCGAAGAAAACGCTTGGCCGCACACCGGCAAACGTTGTCGCCATCCACCCGATAAGAGCCGGCGTGATCTCCGATTACGATATGTCCGCGCTCATGCTGCGCGAGCTTGTCAGCAGAATAACCTCGTTCAGCCTGTTCAAGCCGAGGATACTCATGTGCGTTCCCAGCAGCATAACCGGCGTTGAAGAGCGCGCGGTGATCGATGCTGCGATCGAGGCCGGTGCGCGCAGAGTGTATCTTGTCGAGACCGCTGTTGCCACGGCTATCGGCGCCGGAGTTGACATCAAAAAGCCCGACGGACACATGGTCGTCGATATCGGCGGCGGCACGACCGAGATCGCGGTCGTCTCCATGGGCGGCGTTGCCGAATGCGAGTCCATAAAAACCGCAGGCAGTACATTTGACGAGGCGATCATCCGCTATATCAAGAAAAAGCACAATATGCTCATCGGCGCAATGACCGCCGAAGAGGTGAAGATAAACATCGGCGGCGTGTATCCGCGCTCGGATGCGCCCGAGAGCATGGAGGTCAAGGGCCGCGATCTTATCAAGGGCCTGCCCAAAACGGTCAGCGTCACTGCTGAGGAGCTTGTCGATGTTCTGCGCGAGCCTGCGCGCCTGATCCTTGAAAATGTCCACGCCGTGCTTGAGCGTACGCCGCCCGAGCTTATCGGCGACCTCGGCGTAAACGGCATGATCCTCTCCGGCGGCGGCAGCCTGCTGTACGGCATCGACCGCATGATAGAGGACAGCACGCATATAAGAACCATGATCGTTGACGATCCTCTCGCCTGCGCCGCCCACGGCGCCGGAAAGCTGCTCACAAAGCTCGACTCCATGCAGGACGGTATGATGAATTTCCTGCGCAACCGCGAGATGAGGAATTAAAATCTCTCATGCTGCAGCTTGAATGGACGAAACAAATTATATGGGAGGAAGTATGAGAAAAAAGTTTTTGAGCGCCTTGCTTGCTGTGCTTATTGTCATGAGTCTATCTTCGATTAGTGCGCTGGCGGCCGAGAGTAATACGGATGTAGCCTATGCCGTTGAAGGCGGAAATATCTATTTTGAAAAAACAACAGGCATAATAACCGATTGCGACAATACAGTTACAAAAGCAGTTATACCGGCAAAAATTGAAGGCGTTGCCGTGACCGATATAGGCAATAATGCATTCAACAATTGTGAAAAACTTGTAAGCATAGATATGCCGGAAGGAATAACGAGTATCGGCAATAATGCATTTTACTATTGCGAGAGCCTTACGGATGTTATTATCCCCGATGGTACGGTAAGAATCGGAAGCGGCGCGTTCTATTGCTGCAAAAATCTTTCAAGAGTAGAAATACCGGGCAGTGTTGTAAGCATTGGTTCCGAAGCCTTCTATAATTGTTCCGGACTTAAGCGTGTAACGTTGCCTGACGGAGTAAATTGCGTTTTCGACTCCGTGTTCCAAGGCTGTACAAGCCTGACAAGTGTCCTGATTCCGAACAGCGTGATGTATATTTACGGTTATGCGTTTCAGGGCTGCACGAGTCTTAAAAGCGTAACGATTCCAGAAGGTGTGCTGACTGTTGACGCATTTGCTTTTTCCGGCTGCTCGGTACTCAAAACAGTTAATCTGCCTCATAGCTTAGAAATAATAGGCAATTCTGCTTTCCGCTATTGTAGTATGCTTGCCGATGTTAACTATTCGGGGAGTGAAGAGGAATGGAAAGCGATAGGCATTGATTACAATAATGAACCGCTTGCCAGTGCGACTGTCCACTATGGTACGGGAGCACAAACGGCAAACTTCACCGACGTAGCGGCCGGTTCGTACTGCTACAACGCGGTGCAGTGGGCGGTGGCAAATGGCATAACGAATGGCACCAATGCGACGCACTTCTCGCCGAACGCAGGCTGCACACGCGGCCAGGTCGTGACCTTCCTCTGGCGCGCCGCCGGTGAGCCGGTTGTCAGCGGAAACGTGGGATTTGTTGACGTGGCGCCCGGCTCGTATTGCTATGAGGCTGTCAAATGGGCAGTGGCAAACGGCATAACCAAGGGAACGGACGCAACGCACTTCTCTCCGAACGAAACATGTACTCGCGGCCAGGTCGTAACTTTCATGTACCGCGCAGCAGGTGAACCGGCAGTCGGCGGAAGCAACGGATTTGTTGACGTAGCCGCCGGTTCGTATTGCTACAACGCCGTGCAGTGGGCAGTGGCAAACGGCATCACCAAGGGCACGGACGCAACGCACTTCTCGCCGAGCGCAACATGTACTCGCGGCCAGGTCGTAACATTCCTGTACAGAGCACAGTAAGCGCAGTAAACAAAAAATAGCACCCCATCGGGGTGCTATTTTTCCAGACTGTCGAAAAACTATGCGGCAAATGAAAAGTAATAGAGTAGCAGGGGAGCTCGAGGGGGCAAAGGCCCCACTCGTGATTGGATTAATAGCCATCAAAAATGCCTGATTTATCAGGCTTTTTGA
>DKRV01000034.1:38763-99973 GCA_002472405.1 Clostridiales bacterium UBA7273
GCAAAAAAGTCACAGACTTTTTTAACACGCTGAAAAAATAGCACCCCATCGGGGTGCTATTTTTTTTGACTTTATTACTCTTCCCAGTTGTGCCACACGTTCTGGACGTCGTCATTATCCTCGAACATGTCGAGCATTTTCTGCATGTTCTTGATATCGTCCTCATTGGTGAGCTTTATGTAGCCGTTCTGAGGCAGCATTTCGACCTGAGCAGACAGGAGCTTGTATCCGGCCGCGCTGATCTTCTCGGCAACGGGGGAAACATCGTCGGGAGCGGTGTAGACAACGAAGGTCTCGCCGTCGGGCTCAAAATCGTCAGCGCCGGCATCGAGAACTTCCATCATCACTTCATCCTCGTCAAGATCTTCGTCCTCGTTGTCGATGACGATGACGCCCTTCTTATCGAACGACCAGGAAACACAGTTTGCAGCGCCCATGTTTCCGCCGTACTTATCGAAGTAGTGGCGGATCTCGCCCGCCGTGCGGTTGCGGTTATCGGTCATGGTCTCGACAATGACTGCAACGCCGGAGGGGCCGTAGCCTTCATAGACGATCTTCTCGTAGTTATCGGTGTTGCCTGCGCCCAGCGCCTTGTCGATCGTGCGCTTTATGTTATCGTTGGGCATGTTCGCAGCCTTTGCCTTGGTGATGACCGCAGCCAGACGCGAGTTGTTGTTGGGATCGCCGCTGCCGCCCTCTTTAACGGCAACGATCATTTCACGGGCGATTTTTGTGAAAGCCTGCGCACGCTTTGCGTCGGCTGCGCCCTTAGTTTTCTGTATATTATGCCATTTGGAATGTCCGGACATATAAAACAGCTCCTCTAATAGTATTATTGCGAATTAACGGCAATTATTTTACCACAATTCCTTGCCCATTACAAGGGTAAATTACCTGATTTCGCGGCACTCGAGATAATAGCGCTTATCGTTGCCGTGGCCGATGGAAAAGCTTTTCTTTGGGAACGGGCCGCTTTTCATGACCGAGGAAAACAGCTCCGATTTTTCCATGCGCGGCAGGAGAATGCCTGCGCAGCCGAAGCGCTGCGACATTTCAACGCACTCGCAGTCGCCGTGGATATAGTCGATATATCCGCCGTGACGCTCTGTGTATGCCTTGCAGAAGTCCTCGCATTTTCCGATAAGCTCGCCGATCGTAAGGCCGGATATATTAAGCCGCTCGATGCCTTCGCCGGTGACAAGATCAATGCTCCGGCCTTCGCCGATGTTGTCGGCAAAAAAGGCCTTTGCCTCGGCAAAAAACATTTCGGCTTCCGTATCGAATATAACCTTGTGTATCGGTTCGAAGGTTATGGCGTCATCGTGGATGTTAACAAGCTCGGCAAGTGCATAGCGCGCAGGTGCAGTTTCATATTCAGACTCCGGCAGCGTCTTTTTGACCTCTTCCCAGTGCCGCTTTGCGGCGGCAAGGCTGTGATTTCCGTCGCCCATTGCAAAGACTATCGCGTTATCCGCCGAGCCGTATTTGCGCTGCAAAACGGCCTCGTCGCCAAGCTTTTCGGCAGCCTTTGCAAGCTTTTCGGTGTCCGCTACGAGCCAGCCGGTGATGCTGCCGCCGTCCTGCATCAGCTCAAAGTCATAGACCTTTTCGCCTTTCGTGACGGAGGAAAAAACGATGTTATCCGCATCATCCATGAATATCATGATGTGCGGCATCTCAAGCGGAGCGTTCCGGCGGATGCGGATGCGCGGCGGCAGTCTATCCTCAACGGTGTGCTCTGTTGCGCGTATCGGGCTGTGCGTTCCCTCGGCCCAGTCATAGGCCTCAAGATCGAACATGCCCATTATGCCGCGGCGCACCGCACCGTTTTTTAGCGTGCGCTCAAGGTAAATATAGCTGTCGGGATATGTTTTGAAAACTCCCTCGTCAATATAGCGCTGCATCGTTGCATTTATCTTAACGCTTTCGGCTTCGGGGTCCTTTAAGCCAAGCTCGGCCTCGGGCAGCATCATATGAAGCGTTGACGGTGCGTCGCCGACTATGCTGCGCACCTGCTGCCAGTATTCCGGCTCGGATGTGAACTGGTCACAGGCGACAACGCTCCAGCGATGCATATCGCAGTTCGGCAGCATTATATCTGCCGGCTTAAATATCCTCATATCACAGAACCTCCAGTGCTATCTGCGTCCACGTCTCCATGCTGCCGTAATTTTCTTGCAGCTCGGCCTTGGTCATCCACAGTCCCTCAAGCTTTTCGGTCTCCTTGACGGATACCTCGCCATCGACGGGGAGGGTAAAGCATGCGCCGAGATGAACGCTGCCGACGGCGTTCGAGTCGTCGTTTATAAATCCGCAGGGGCTAAGCTCACCGTGCTTGTCAAGTGCGACCTCCTCATGGATCTCACGCCAAAGGCCGCGCATGAGAAGATCACCCTGCTCGTCAACGGGGTTTATATGTCCGCCGATGCCGATGGAAATTTTCCCGTGCAGGCGCGCCTCGCCGCCTTTGCTGAGCCTGCGTGTGACGAAAACCTCATCGCCGCGGCGGAGGATAACATAGGGGATTATCTGCTTATAGTCCGGGCGCTGCTCGGCCTCGTCGCGCGGCATGAACTCGTGCTCGGCTTTTATGATCTCGAAAAGCTCCTGCGCGCACTCTGTTATAAGGCCGTTGCGGCCGGATATGTAACGCTCAATTTTTTTGCGTTCTACAACCAATACCTGTTCCATTATTCTTCCCACTTTGCAGCTCTTTCAACTGCGCGCAGCCACTTTTTGTGCAGCGCGGCAGCTTCGGTGACATCCATCTCGGGCGTAAACACGCGGTCGGATTCGCGAATGCTGGCAATGTCGCCGATGTCCTTCCACACGCCCACTGCAAGACCGGCGAGGAACGCCGCGCCGAATGCCGTGGTCTCGACCATCTTGGGACGGTCGATGGGCTTGCGGAGAATATCCGACTGGAACTGCATCATAAAATTGTTTACCGATGCGCCGCCGTCAACGCGCAGAACGCTCAGCGGCTCGCCGGCGTCCTTCTCCATTGCGTCGAGCAGATCCTTGACCTGATAGGCGATGCCCTCGAGCGCCGCGCGTGCGATGTGCGCTCTTGTTGAGCCGCGAGTCAGACCGACTATCGCGCCGCGCGCGTACATATCCCAGCGCGGTGCGCCGAGACCCGTGAACGCCGAAACGAGATACACTCCGCCGTTATCGGGAACGGAGGTAGCAAGCGTTTCGCACTCGGAGCTTGTGCTCAGAAGTCCGACCTCGTCGCGCAGCCACTGAATGGAGCTGCCGGCATTGAATACGCTGCCCTCAAGCGCGTAGGTGGTTTTGCCGCCGATCGACCACGCAACGCTCGTAACAAGGCCGCTTGCGCTGCGAACGGACTGATCGCCGGTGTTGAGGAGAGTAAAGCAGCCTGTTCCGTAGGTGTTCTTTGCCTGCCCCTTTTCTATGCAGCCCTGACCGATGAGCGCTGCTGCCTGGTCGCCTGCGCTGCCGCAAACGGGAACGCCTGCGAGCATCTCAAGCCCGGTTATTCCGGGCGCGACCTTGCCGTAGATCATCGAGGACGGCACGGGCGTCGGGAGCATCGACATGGGGATGCCGAGCTTTTCGCAAAGTATCTTGTCCCATTTGAGCTCGTTTATGTCAAACAGCATCGTGCGCGAGCAGTTGGAGTAGTCGGAAACATGCGCCTTGCCGCCGGTGAGATTCCAGATCAGCCACGAATCGACGTTGCCGAAAAGCAGCTCGCCGCGCTCGGCGCGCTCGCGCGCACCCTCGACGTTGTCGAGTATCCACTTGATCTTGGTGCCGGAAAAATATGCGTCTATGAGAAGGCCGGTTTTATCGCGGACATAGTCGCCGATGCCGTCGGCCGCGAGCTTATCGCAGATGGGCGCCGTGCGTCTGCACTGCCAGACGATGGCGTTATACACAGGCTTGCCTGTGTTTTTATCCCAAACGATCGTTGTCTCGCGCTGGTTTGTTATGCCGATTCCGGCTATGTCGGTGGGGGAAAGCTCGCTTTTTTCAAACGCCTCGGCGAGGGCGCGCAGCTGAGTTTCCAGTATCACCATAGGGTCGTGCTCGACCCAGCCGGGCTTAGGGTATATCTGAGGAAAGGGGTACTGTGCAATCGTGACAGGTCTGCCCTTTACATCAAAAATAATCGCTCTTGAGCTGGTCGTTCCCTGGTCAAGCGCGACAACATAACCGTTCATATGATTACCTCCATACTATTTTTGCTAATTTCGTTGCATTTTGCTGCAAGTATGCTATAATTCATATAATAACATATACGGAGGTCGTTTTCCATGCCTAGTTTCAATGATTTTTATTTTAATTCAAGCACGGGCAAAAACCGCATCCATGTTCGCAGATGTGTTCCCGACGGGCAGGTGCGCGCAGTCGTGCAGATAATGCACGGCATTGCCGAGCACATAAGCCGCTATGATGATTTTATGGCGTTTCTTGCGTCTAACGGTTTCGTTGCCGTCGGCACAGACCATCTCGGCCACGGTCAGAGCATTGAAAAGCCCGAGCAGATGGGCTTTTTCGCCGAGAAAAACGGTTGGGATTATATCTTAAAGGACGAGGAGATACTTCGTCTTGCAATGAAGCAGACCTATCCGAATGTTCCGTTTGTCCTGTTCGGACACAGCATGGGCAGTTTCATGGCGCGCACGCACATTATCCGTTATCCCGGCGGTTTTGATGCGGCAATAATAAGCGGCACGGGCAATCAGGGCGCGGCACTCGTAAACGGCGGCCTTTTCATGGGAAATCTCGTCACGGCTCTCAAGGGCGCGCATCATTACAGCAAGTTCCTCAATAACCTCGCCTTCGGAAGCTATAATAAGATATATGAAAATCCGCGTACCGAGTATGATTGGCTCACGCGTGATACGGAGGTTGTGGATAAATATATTGCCGATCCTCTCTGCGGATTTATCCCCTCGTGCAGCCTGTTCAGGGATATGATGACGGGCGTTAAGTTCATTACAAACGTCAATAATCTCAAGTCAATGAAGAAGGATATGCCCGTTTACTTTATGTCCGGCGATAAGGACCCCGTCGGTGAATGCGGCAAGGGCGTTAAGCTTGCGTACGAAAACTTCAAAAAGGCCGGCATGAAGGATGTCTCCATAAAACTATATAAGGACGGCCGCCACGAAATGCTCAACGAGATAAACAAGGCTGAGGTCTATGCCGATATCCTCGCTTGGATAAACAGCAGGATCTGATCTTAAATATTCAGACACCGCACGGAAAACCGTGCGGTGTTTTTTTACTTTCTGCGCCTGTTTCTGCGCCTGTTTCTGCGCTTTCTGAGCTTCCTCGGGTCGGGGATGAGCACGCCCACGGCAATGTAGCCGATAACAAACAGCAGTATGACTGATATAACAAGAACAACACTTTCAATGTCCATAACGGCACCTCATCTCTTGGTCCAAAGCTGCGGAGACAGCAGCAGAAGCAGGGGGTATATCTCAAGCCTGCCGAGCAGCATGGCAAATGACAAAACAAGCTTTGAAAACGCCGAATAACCGGCAAAGCTCAAGCTCGGGCCGACTTGCCCGAAGCCGGGGCCGATGTTGTTCACGCAGCTCACGGTAGCCGAGAAATTGGTCTCTATCCCGAACGGCTCAAAGCTTATGAGCAAAAATACGGCTCCTATGACCGCAATATACAGCGCAAAGTAAGAAAGTATCTGCCTTTCGCCCTGCGCGTCAACGCGCCGGCCGTTTAAAATAACAGAGCTTACCTCGCGCGGACGCAGAGCATGGCGCAGGTCGTTGCGCGCTATCTGCGCAAGCACTGTAACGCGGCTCATTTTAAGACCGCCTGCCGTTGAACCCATGCAGCCGCCAAAGAACATAAGGATGAGCAAAACGGCCTTTGCAAGACTCGGCCAGGCATCAAAATCCGCGGTGGCGTAGCCTGTCGTCGTGACGATGGAAGATACCTGAAATGCGGAAAGCCTCACCGCGTCGGCGATGCTGCCGCACAGGGGCATGATGCTCAGCGCGATGATTATCATTGCTGCAAGGCTTATGCCCAGATAGCATTTAAGCTCGTTTGACTTGAGCACCTCGCGCCATCTTTTGATAAGCAGCAGATAGTACATGTTAAAGCTCACGCCGAACAGCAGCATAAACACGGTTATCACCCATTGGCAGAAGTGCGAGTATGACGCGATACTGTCGGCCTTGATCCCAAATCCGCCGGTGCCAGCCGTGCCGAGCGCGTGAACGATGCTGTCAAACAGCGGCATGCCGCCGCATAAAAGGAGCACCGCTTCGAGCACGGTGAGGGCAAGATATATGTAATACAGGATCTTTGCCGTTCCGCTTGCCCGGGGGGTGAGCTTATCCACGTTGTGCCCCGGCATCTCAGCGCGGAGAATGTTCACCGAGCGCTCAGGCGTTTTTTCCATTACGGCCATTATGAACACAAGCACGCCCATGCCGCCGACCCAGTGCGTGAAGCTGCGCCAGAATAACAGACCGTGGCCGAGCGCTTCAACATCCGTGAGGATCGATGCGCCCGTTGTCGTAAAGCCGGAAACGGTTTCAAAAAACGCATCTATAAACGACGGTATACTGCCGCTTATGACAAACGGCAATGCGCCGAACAGCGATATTCCTATCCATGACAGAGCCACTATCGCAAGCCCGTCGCGAGTGTACAGGTTCTTGCTCTCGCTGCGGCAGAAACGTTTGAGCGCCGCTCCTATAGCGGCGGAGGAAGCGGCAGATATCGCAAATGCAAGTGCGCAGCTTTCGCCGTAGATCAGCGAAACGGCAAGCGGAAGCAGCATAAGCGCGGCCTCGAGAAGAAGCACTCTGCCGACTGTATGAAAAACAAGCTTTATCTTCATTTTGCTATCACATCCGAAAGATCGTACAGCTTTCTGCCGGCAGCAATTATTATCACGCGGTCGTCGGGCAATATAACGTCGTCGCCGCAGGGGATGATGTTCTTGCCGCCGCGGATTATTCCGGCCAACAGAATGTCGGGCTTGAGGTCAAGCTGCTTTACGGGAATGCTCGTGTAGCCGAAATCGGGAGAAACGATAAATTCAAGCGCCTCGACCTTGCCGTTCATGAGGCTGTAAAGCGTTTCTACTCTGCTGCCCATGGAGTTTTGCAGCGCACGGGCGTATCTAAGCAGAACGTCGGCAGTTATGTGCTTTGGCGATACGGTGCACTCAACGCCCAGATGCTCCGAAAGCTCGTGGTATGCGTCCTGGTTGAGCTTGGCGATAACCTTCGGCACGCCGCGGTCGAGCGCGTAGTACGAAAGCAGCAGGTTTTCCTCGTCCATTCCCGTGAGCGCAACGAACGCATCGGCGCCGTCCAGCCCCTCCTCGTCGAGAAGCTCGTGCTGCGAACCGTCGCCGTGAATGACCACGGCGCTGCCGCCGAGCGCGGCGGATATATCGTCGCAGCGCTTTGCGTCCTTTTCGATTATTTTTACGCCGTTTCCGCTGCGGATAAGCTCATCGCTCAAGTATTCCGCTATGCGGCTTGCACCGAGCAGCATCACGTGCTTTGTGCGCTTTTGCAGTATGCCCATGTTGCCGAGCAGCTTCTGCATATCCTCGGGCGCGGCTATAAGGCCGAGCTTATCTCCTGCACGCAGCACAAAACTTCCGCGTGGGATGTGTGCGGTTTTGTCGCGCAGCACGGCGCACACGAGAAACGATGCGCCGCTTTTTGCTCTCAGCGCCGAAAGCTCAACTCCATCGAGCGCAGAGCCGGGTTTGACGCTCATTTCGGCCATCTCAAAGCGGCTTCGCGTAAAGCTCTCGGATTTTACGGCCGAGGGAAACTTCAGAATATTGTATATGGCCTTTGCCGTAAGTCTTTCGGGATTGATGACCATCGAAAGCTCAAGCTGATTTTTAATAAAGTCAAGGTTTTCGCTTGTGTATTCGCTGCCGCGTATGCGCGCAACGGTGTGCTTTGCACCCATGCGCTTTGCAAGAAAGCAGCTGAGCATGTTTATCTCGTCCGAGCCTGTTGCCGCGATGAAAAGCTCGGCGCTGTCGGCGCCTGCGTCCGACAGAGTTTTAAAATGCGTGCCGGCGGCGCATATGCCCATGACATCGTAGTTTGTGCTGACACTGTCTATGACCTCACGGTTGGAGTCAACAACAACGATCTCGTGTCCCTCGCTTATAAGGCTTTGCAGAATGCTTTGGCCAATTTTACCGCAGCCGACTATAATGATTTTCATAAATCGCGCCTCGTTTGATCTTTTTATGATTAGACTATAGCACCGGCGGCATTATAATGGGATTAGAGGATCGCCCAAGACATTAAAGTTTTATTAAAACACAGACTAAAAATGGGAAAACGGTTTTCTGGCGCCGTTTAATATGCTATAATTGCGGCAGAAATGAGGTGGAAGAATGCAGCGCGAGGAAAAAATACTTGTATGCCTGTCCGGTTCGCCGACGAATGCGCGTGTCGTCAGAGCGGCTGCCAAAATAGCCGAGGCATTCCACGGAACGCTCACGGCGCTTTTTGTTGAGCCTGCAAATTATGCTGCCGAGCCTGACAGCCGCCTTGCGGAAAATATTCGCCTCGCAAAGCAGCTCGGAGCACAGATCAGAACGCTTTACGGAGATGATGCCGCGGCAGTCATAGCCGAGTATGCGCGTGTTTCAGGCTCAACAAAGATAGTGATAGGACGAAGCCCGGGTAAGCGCGGCTTTTTTTCAAAAAAGAGCATAGTCGATCGCTTGGGTGAGCTTGCGTCCGATATAGACATATATATAATCCCAGACAAAAGCGAGACCTCGGATACGCCGCGCGGCTCGGCACGCAGTCAGGAGCGGCTCAGTCTTCGTGATGCGCTTATAACCGCCGTTATGCTTGCTTTCTGCACAGGCATAGGCTACCTTTTCTACGACCTCGGCTTTTCTACGGCAAATGTTATAGTAATTTATATAATCGGCGTTCTCGGCATTGCCATGCTCACCGCCGGGCGCAGCTACAGTCTTGCAGCGTCCATACTCTCGGTTCTGATATTCAACTTCTTTTTCACGGAGCCTTATTTTTCGCTGTTTTCCGACCCAAGCCACATTATGACGTTCATCGTCATGTTTGCAGCGGCGTTTTTCATATCGTCGATAACGGCGAGAATAAAGCGCCAAACGCATCAGACGGCGCTGAGAGTGTACAGAACCGAAATACTTCTCGAAACAAGCCAGAAGCTTCAGCAGGCGATAGGTACAGAGCAAATACTTACGGTGACTGCCGGACAGCTTGTCAAACTGCTTGAGCGCAGCGTTCTGATATACCCGGTCGAAAACGGCGCATTGAGCGAGCCTATGCTGTTTCCCGTGAACGAAAACGCCGGCTTTGACGATTATCTTACGCAGTATGATCGCGACAGCGCACGGTGGGTGTTAGAGAACGACCGCCGCGCCGGAAACGGAACGGATACGCGGCAGAAATCAAACGGAATTTACATGGCCATCCACGCAAACGGCAGAGTGTTTGCCGTTGCAGGCGTAGCCATGAAAGCCACCCCGATGCTTGAAAGCTTTGAAAAGACCCTGACAGTTGCGATACTTGACGAGTGCGGCCTTGTGCTTGAAAATGAGTATAACCGCATCGAAAAGCGCAGGATCGAAGAAAAGGCAAGAGCCGAGGAGCTACGGTCAAACCTTCTGCGTGCCATATCTCACGATCTGCGTACGCCGCTGACGAATATATCCGGCACCGCGGCGCTGCTAATGGAAAACGAGCTTCCCGAGGAAAAGCGCAGACAGATGTATGTTTCGGTGTACGACGATGCGCACTGGCTCATAGACCTTGTTGAAAACCTTCTTTCTATAACGCGCATGGAGGGCGGCAGCAGAATTGAAAACATGCAGCCGGAGCTTCTGGACGATATCTTCCGCGAGGCCGTTTCACATTCGGACAGGCTGCTGTCGGAGCATGAGCTGGAAGTTAAGCTTGATGATGAGCTGCTCATGGCATATATGGACGCAAGGCTCATAGTGCAGGTTGTAATTAACATTATTAACAACGCCGTGAAATACACGCCTCGAGGCTCGCATATCTGCCTTGAAGCGTCGGCACGGGATGACAGAGTGCTTATAAGCGTTACCGATGACGGAAACGGCATAAGCGACGAGGCAAAAGAAAAGATATTTGATATGTTTTACACCGGAAACAAAGCAAGCAGCGACGCAAGACGCGGCCTCGGCCTCGGGCTTGCGCTGTGCAAAAGCATTGTTGAAGCGCACGGCGGCAGCATAGAGGTTTCAGATAACACGCCGCACGGCGCGGTGTTTACATTCGATTTGAAAAGGGCGGAGGTGCAGCCTGATGAATAAACCGCAGATACTTATAGTTGAGGATGATAATGCCGTTGCTAATCTTATCTCGGCAACGCTTGAAACGCAGGACTACGCCTATAAGCGCGCAGCTACCGGAGCGGGTGCCGTTATGGAGGCATTATCGTGCAAGCCGGATGTTGTTCTGCTTGACCTCGGTCTGCCGGATATGGACGGAGTTGAGATAATAAAAAAGATCCGTTCGTGGAGCAATATGCCGATCATTGTGGTCTCGGCGCGCAGCGAGGATTTTGACAAGGTCTCGGCGCTCGATGCCGGAGCGGACGATTATCTGACAAAGCCGTTTTCCGTTGATGAGCTGCTTGCGCGCCTGCGCGTTGCACTCAGACGTGTCAGATACGACGGTGACAGGATCGGCGAGGAATCCAGCACATACGAAAACGGCGATATGCGTATCGACTATTCGGCCGGCTGCGTGTATATATCCGACGTCGAAATACACCTCACTCCGATAGAGTACAAGCTCCTGTGCCTTCTTGCGAAAAACACCGGCAAGGTGCTCACGCACAATTACATTTTAAAAGAGGTATGGGGAAGCCCAACCGCGTCTGACGTATCGTCGCTTCGCGTTTATATGGCAACACTGCGCCGAAAGCTGGAAAAAAACTCAAACGGCGTTCAGTATATCCAGACTCACGTCGGCATCGGATACAGAATGCTCAGAATAACGAACAAATAACTTGAAAGTGTATGCCATTGAGCACAACTATTAACAGAATTTTAGTGAAATATTGCTCTTTGTGGTGCTAAACTATACACAATATATATTTTGATGGGAGTAAGGCGTATGAACGAAGTTAAATCCCCAAAAAAGCCGATGATGTATTACTATACGATAGCGCTCATCCTTTTGCTTGTGTTCAATTTTGTCGCAATGCCGTGGATAAGTGAGCATCAGGTCAAGGAAGTTGACTACAACACTTTTATCAATATGGTAGATAACGGCGAGGTCAGCGCAGTTGAGATCCAAGAGCAGAACAACCGCATTCTTTTCCAGGGAAATGACAACAGCAAGATTTATAAAACCGCCATGCTGCCGGATAACGATCTTGTTTCGCATCTGCTTGAGGCCAATGTTTCCACCACCGGCGAGGAGATCGAGCAGACCTCGGCATTGGTGAGCATCCTTGCGTGGGTTCTGCCTATAATCCTGTTTATTGCGATCGGCCAGTTCATGTCGCGCAAGATGATGGAGAAGATGGGCGGCGGAAACTCCATGATGTTCAACATGGGCAAGTCCAATGCAAGAGTATACGTTAAATCCGCCGAGGGCATTAAATTTGCAGACGTGGCAGGCGAGGATGAGGCAAAGGAAAATCTCTCCGAGATAGTCGATTATCTGCACGATCCCGGCAAATATCGCGAGATCGGCGCATCGATGCCAAAAGGTATACTGCTTGTCGGCCCTCCGGGAACCGGCAAGACCATGCTCGCTAAGGCCGTAGCCGGCGAAGCGGATGTTCCGTTTTTCTCGATGTCCGGCTCCGAGTTTGTCGAGATGTTTGTCGGCATGGGTGCGAGCAAGGTGCGCGATCTGTTCAAGCAGGCAAAGGAAAAAGCACCCTGTATAGTTTTCATCGACGAGATCGACGCTATCGGCAAGAAGCGTGACGGTCAGCTTGGCGGAAACGATGAGCGCGAGCAGACGCTTAATCAGCTTCTCACCGAGATGGATGGCTTTGAGGGCAATAACGGCGTAATAATCCTTGCCGCAACAAACCGCCCCGAATCGCTCGACCCGGCGCTCACGCGCCCCGGCCGCTTTGACCGCCGCGTTCCCGTTGAGCTTCCCGACCTCAAGGGCAGGGAGGAGATCCTCAAGGTCCACGCCAAGAAGATAAAGATAGCCGAGGATGTTGATTTTAATAAGATCGCGCGCATGGCCTCCGGCGCCTCCGGCGCAGAGCTTGCAAACATCGTTAATGAAGCGGCCCTGCGTGCCGTGCGTGACGGACGGCGCTTTGCAAGTCAGGCCGATCTTGAAGAGAGCATCGAGGTCGTCATAGCAGGCTACCAGAAGAAAAACGCCATCATGACCGATCATGAAAAGCACATAGTTGCATATCACGAGATAGGGCATGCTCTTGTCGCCGCAAAGCAGACTAATTCCGCGCCCGTGCAGAAGATCACGATCGTTCCGCGCACCTCCGGCGCGCTGGGCTACACCATGCAGGTCGAAGAGGGCAACCACTATCTCATGAGCAAGGCTGAGATAGAAAACAAAATAGCTACCTTCACAGGTGGCCGTGCAGCCGAGGAGGTCGTGTTCGGCTCAGTAACGACGGGCGCATCCAACGATATCGAGCAGGCGACAAAGCTTGCCCGTGCGATGATAACGCGCTACGGCATGAGCGAGGATTTTGACATGGTCGCAATGGAAACGGTAAATAACCAGTATCTCGGCGGCGATACGTCTCTTGCGTGCTCTGCCGATACTCAGGCCGAGATCGACCGTCAGGTGGTCGCGCTTATAAAAAAGCAGCACGATAAGGCGATAAAGATACTCACCGATAACCGCGATAAGCTCGATGAGCTTGCACGGTTCCTGTATGAAAAGGAAACCATAACAGGCGAGGAATTTATGGACATATTAAATAAGTAAACAGCGCGTGAAAACGTAAGAAGCCGGGAAGTCCCGACTCCTTGCGTTTTCACCGTTTTTTCGGCTTTCGATGCGGATGCAAGGCAAATGCAGACTGTCAAAGTAATACGCAGAGGGAAACCGACAATCACACAGAAATTGTGCAATTACTAAAAAATGCTGAAAAATGTGCAAAAACACGTTGCATTTCGCGTTAATTTGTTGTTAAATAATAATGTTATAAAATAGTTTGACCTGTTGCTTAAATGAGGAAGGCTTATGAACCTTACGGACATTTTATCGGTTATCGGCGGTGCGGTGCTCGGCGCTGCGGTGGCATATATCAATATGCGCATAAGCAAAGCAAACCTGAATGCGTCGAATATGGCGGCTGTAATGGGCGTTAATATGCTGCGGCTGCTGCTTGACGCGGCGGCTCTTGCCGTGTGTTTTTTTGTTTGCAGGGCGTATGATCTTCCGATGATGGCAACCCTCATTGCGGCGGCCGTCGGTCTGTCCGGCGGCGGAATGCTGTTTTTGAAGATGATGGTCAACAAAACTCAGCCGCAAAGTAAAGATACGGCGGACGGAGGTGAAAAATAATTGAAAGAATTCTTTGAAAACTTTTTGATGCCGACCAAGACTATCTATTCTATGTGGGTGATAATGGCGGTCATTTTGCTGTTTAGCATAATAGCGACGCGCAAGATGAAAGACGTGCCCGGCCCGCTGCAAAACATTGCGGAAATGGCTGTGGGCGGACTTTTGAACTTCTTTGCCGGAGTCCTGGGAGAGAAGAAGGCGCGGCACTATTTCCCGATGCTGGCGTCGTTCTTCATCCTGATCATCGTCTGCAACTATTCGGGACTTATTCCCGGATCGGGAGATCTGTTCACGGTCCCTACATCGGTGCTGACGGTAACGGCGGCGCTGTCGACCATATCTTTTGTCGCCATCCAGTCGTCCGGCATAAAAAAGCATGGCCTTGGCAAATACCTCGGCACGTTCTTCAAGCCATTTGCGTTCCTGTTCCCGATCCTGATCCTCGAACAGTTTACGCGACCGCTTTCCATGGCATTGCGACTTTACGGCAATATCTACGGCGAAGAGCTTGCGGCGGAAACGCTGTTTGAACTGTTCCCGGTAGGATTGCCTATAGTCATGCACATACTTAGTCTTCTGTTCTGCTTCATTCAGGCAATGGTATTTACCATGCTGCTTGCAGTATTCATCAATGAAGCGACCGAAGACGAAGAATAAACAAGTAAATACATACACAATTATAGGAGGAAACACAAATGTCAATAGCACAGGGTCTTATCGCAATAGGCGTTGCACTGGCCATCGGCCTGAGCACGATCGGCGTCGGTATCGGCCAGGGTCTTGCAGCATCGAAGGCGCTTGAGGGTATGGCACGTCAGCCGGATATGAAAGGTCAGCTTCAGTCTGTCATGATCCTTGCAATGGGCTTTATGGAAGCGCTGGCCATCTATGGTCTGGTCATCGCATTCATGCTTATTGCCAAGATGTAAGAATAGAAATAGCATCTTGAAAGGGGGAGACCAGATTGATTTTAGACATAGTTGGACTGCAGATCAGCGTACCTGAGTTCATACTTACTATTATCAGCTTCTTCCTGTTTATGTTCCTGTTGAACAAATTCCTTTTCAAGCCCGTTCTTAGCTTTATGGACGCGCGCAAGGCACGCATTGACGAAGGCCTTGCCGAGGGAAAGAAAGCCGAGACCGCACTTGAAGAGAACAAGGCACAGCTTGCACAAGAGCTTGCTCAGACCGGCGCTGAAGCCCGCGGCGTTATAAACGCGGCACGCAGCGATGCCGAAAAGGCAAAGGGCGAGGTGCTCAACGCCGCCCATGCCGAAGCCGAGCAGCTTCACAAAAATGTCCGTGAGCGAGTGAAAAACGAGGAAAAGGCCGCCGTCGGCGAAATTGACGGCAGTATGCCCGAGCTTGTTGCTCTGTTGTCCGACCGTCTTGTCGGCGGCGGTGCGCAGGATAACAAGGCGCTCATCGACGATTGTGTCAGCAAAACCAAGGAATGATCCCGATGTATAACAGGAATTACGGGAAAGGAGGGATAGTTCTCAAGTGGATATCATATGGAAAATAGTTAACTTTATCATACTGTTCGGCGCTCTGTATTTCATCTGCCGCAAGATGAATCTTTTCGACAAGATGTTCGGCAGCCGCAGACGCGGCATAGGCGAGGAGATCGAAAACTCCGAAAAGGCAAAGGCGCAGGCCAAAGCCCTCGGAGAGGATATCGAAAAAGCCAGAGCCGAAAACGAAGAGCGCAAGCAGCAGCTTCTCAATGACGCCGAGGCTCAGGCTAAGGCCGACGGAGCGGCGATAGCGGCTGCCGGCGAGCAGGAGGCAAAAAGCCTTATCGAGAATGCCGAAAAGAGCGAAGGCCAGCTTATGGCTCAGATGCGTGACAGAGTGTCATCCGACGCTGTGCGCCGTGTGGCTGAGATAACCGCAGAGGTACTTCGCAACGGCAGTTTTGAGGACTCCAAGCAGGCGCTGAATGATAAGTTTATCGAACAAATTAAAGAATTGGTATCGGCAATGCCGAGTGACATTTTGAACATGAACGAACTTAAAAAACTTGACATTTCAATAAAGAGCGCGCAGCCGCTGAGCGACGAGGAAATGAAGAAGCTCACGCAGATAATATGCGAGACCTTTATCTCATGCCACAATGAGGTCGATTCCGATGTTATAGGCGGCGTGCGTATGCAGGTGGGCGATACAGTTTATGACGGAACGCTTGCCCACACGCTCGACAGGCTCAGCCAGGATGTTGAAGACAACACCCGCCAGAGCGACAGTCAGATGAGATCTATCGCCGACGGAATCAAGCAGCAGCTTGAGAAGGTCAACGGCGATATAGACGTATTCCAGACCGGCGAGGTTCTCACCCTCGGCGACGGTATCTGCCGCGTATCCGGCCTTGCCGACGTTATGGCAGGCGAGATGCTCGAGTTCCCCGGCGGACTCAAGGGCATGGTGCAGGATTTGGACAAGAACAATGTCGGCGTTGTTCTGCTCGGACCGTTCGGCCATCTTCAGGAGGGCGACAGTGTCCGCCGTACAGGCAGGATCGTCGAGGTCCCCGTCGGCGATGCGCTTATAGGCCGCGTTGTTGACGCAATGGGCAGCCCCATCGACGGCAAAGGCCCCATCAAGACCGACTCTTTCCGCCCGGTCGAAAGCCCGGCTCCGAGCGTGCTTTCAAGAGAGCCCGTTTCCGTGCCTCTGCAGACCGGCCTGAAGGCTATAGATGCGCTTGTTCCTATCGGCCGCGGCCAGCGTGAGCTTATCATCGGCGACCGCCAGACAGGTAAGACCGCGATCGCGCTTGATGCTATCATCAACCAGAAGGGCAAGGATGTCATCTGCATCTACGTTGCCATCGGCCAGAAGGAATCCACCGTATCGAGCGTTGTCGAAAAGCTGCGCAGCCACGGCGCGATGGATTACACGATCGTCGTTGCCGCAACGGCATCTGAGCCGGCTCCCATGCTTTATATCGCGCCTTACGCAGGCGCTGCAATGGGCGAATACTTCATGTACAACGGCAAGGACGTTCTCATAATATACGATGACCTGAGCAAGCAGGCCACCGCTTATCGTGAAATTTCTCTGCTGCTTCAGAGACCGCCCGGACGCGAAGCATACCCCGGCGATGTTTTCTACCTGCACTCCAGACTGCTTGAAAGAGCAGCTCGACTCAACGCAGAATCCGGCGGCGGCAGCATGACTGCTCTGCCGATCATCGAAACGCAGGCAGGCGATATCTCCGCTTATATCCCGACAAACGTCATTTCCATCACCGACGGTCAGATCTTCCTTGAGAGTGATCTGTTCCACTCCGGCGTTCGCCCGGCAATAAACGTCGGTCTTTCGGTATCCCGTGTCGGCGGTGCCGCTCAGCTCGGCGCAATGAAGCAGGTCGCAGGCCGTCTGCGTGTTGACCTTGCTCAGTATCGAGAGCTTGCATCGTTTGCACAGTTCGGATCGGATCTGGATAAGTCCACTCGCGATACGCTGCATCGCGGCGCTCGCATGACCGAGATCCTCAAGCAGGGACAGTATGTGCCTATGAGCGCAGCCGATCAGGTAATTGCGATCTTCGCAGTTTCCGAGGGCTATGCCGACGACCTCGAGCTTTCGGATGTTGCACGTTTCGAGTCTGAGCTTATTGATTATGTAAACCGCAGTTACCCTGAATTTCAGGGCGAAGTGCTCAGCGGCAAGAAGCTGAGTGCAGATCAGCAGGCTAAGCTTAAAGAATGTATCGTAAATTTCAAGAAAACTTTCTGAGAAGCAGAGAAGGGAGGGGCATAAATGGCTAATATGCGCGCCATACGCACGCGAATCAAAAGCGTGAAGAATACTGAGCAGATAACCAAGGCCATGAAAATGGTTGCGGTCTCAAAGCTGCGCAGAACTCAGAGCAGCATGCAGGCCATGCGCCCCTTCTCCGAAAAGAGTCAGGAAGTCATGGACACATTGCTGTCGGCCTCGTCGGGGCTTGATAACCGCTTCATAAAGCCTCATAAAGAGGTCAAAAAGGTCTGCTATGTCCTGTTTTTGGGCAACCGCGGCCTTTGCGGAGCGTATAACAGCTCGATACTGCACTATGCAAATTCGGTCATCAAGCAGGGCGGCAAGGACTACGGTCTTGTTGTCTGCGGCCGCTGGGGCAAGGATGTTCTTGCAAACAGCAGGCTCAACGTAATAAAGACCTTTGCAGAGCTGAGCGATACGCCGAATATTGATGAGGCGCTTGAGGTAGCCGATTACCTCAAGGGGCTGTTCACAAGCGGCGAATATGACGAGGTCCACCTTATCTATCAGCACTATGTAACGGCTCTGCGTCAGGACGCTACCTGCGTGCAGTATCTTCCTGCCGCGCCGGAGAAGAGCGAAAATCAGGGTCACGGCCGAATATTCATCTTCGAGCCGGACACGAACAGCGTTCTTGAAAGCGTAATGCAGCTTTATCTTAACAACAAGATAATGAGCGTTCTGCTCGACTCCAAGTGCGGTGAGCACTCGGCGCGCATGACCGCAATGACCGCCGCTGCCGACAGCACCAAGAGCCTCATTTCCGAGCTTGATCTCAAGCTCAACCGCGCGCGCCAGGCCGCGATCACGACCGAGATATCCGAGATCGTCGGCGGTGCATCCGCGCTTAAAAAGAAAAAGTAATCATCCCTTTAAAACCCCTTAAACAGGAGGTATGTCAATGGAAAACGGAATAATCAGAAGGGTCATAGGCCCTGTTGTTGACGTCCAGTTTCCCTCCGGTAAACTGCCGGATATTTATAATGCGATCGAGGTAAAGCTCGAGGACAAGAAGATCGTCATGGAGGCTGTGCAGCACATCGGCGATAACAGCGTAAGATGCATCTCGCTGTTTTCCACCGACGGACTGTCTCGCGGCTGCCCGGCGGTCGATACGGGAGCACCCATTAAAATGCCGGTCGGTGAAGCGACGCTCGGCCGCATGTTCAATGTCGTCGGCGAGCCTATCGACGGCAAGGGCGCAGTAAACGCCGAAGAGTATATGCCAATTCACAGGCAGGCGCCTGCGTTTACGGATATTGCTCCGTCTACCGAAATACTCGAAACCGGCATCAAGGTCGTTGACCTGCTTGCACCTTACTCCAAGGGCGGCAAGATCGGCCTCTTCGGCGGTGCAGGCGTCGGTAAGACCGTGCTTATCATGGAGCTTATCCGCAACGTAGCTTACGAGCACGGCGGCTACTCCGTGTTTGCAGGCGTCGGCGAGCGCAGCCGTGAGGGCAATGACCTCTGGCATGAAATGACCGAGTCCGGCGTTATCAACAAAACGGCGCTCGTATTCGGCCAGATGAATGAGCCGCCCGGAGCGCGTCTGCGTGTTCCTCTGTCGGGCCTTACCATTGCGGAAAACTTCCGTGATGAGTCCGGCCAGGACGTGCTGCTGTTCATCGACAACATATTCAGATTCACTCAGGCAGGCTCCGAGGTTTCGGCACTGCTCGGACGTATGCCCTCCGCCGTCGGCTATCAGCCGACTCTGGCAACCGAAATGGGCTCGCTGCAGGAGCGTATAACCTCCACACGCAACGGCTCGGTAACCTCGGTTCAGGCGATCTACGTTCCTGCCGACGACCTTACCGACCCTGCTCCGGCAACGGCGTTTGCTCACCTTGACGCAACCACCGTTCTGTCGCGAAGCATCTCCGAGCTTGGTATTTACCCGGCTGTCGATCCGCTCGAATCCACATCGCGTATCCTTGATCCGAACATCCTCGGCAAGGAGCATTACGAAACTGCGCGCGCGGTTCAGGCTGTGCTCCAGAAGTACAAGGAGCTGCAGGATATCATTGCAGTTCTCGGTATGGATGAGCTGAGCGTTGAGGATAAGGCCACCGTCAGCCGCGCAAGAAGGATCCAGCGCTTCCTTTCGCAGCCGTTCCACGTTGCCGAAAACTTCACCGGCGTAAAGGGCGCATATGTCAAGATGGAGGACACCATCCGCGGCTTTCAGGCTATCTTGGGCGGCGAGTGCGACGATCTGCCCGAGCAGGCGTTCCTCATGTGCGGAACTATCGACGAAGTGCTCGCAAAGCGCGATCAGTTCAGGTAAAGCGCCATGGCAGATAAGATCCATTTTCAGATCGCAACGGCAGACGGTGTGGTCTGCGATTCGATGGCAAGCTATGCGCTCATACCGCTTTCCGACGGCGACGTCGGCGTGCTTTCCGACCATGCTCCAATGATCGGGGCGCTCAAGGAGGGCGTTGTCAGATATGTCTGCGAGGGTGAGGATCATTTTGCCGCAATAAGCGGCGGTGTTCTCAGCGTCGTGGATAATGAGGTCATCCTGCTTGCGCGCACGGCTGAGAGAGCAGAGAGCATTGACCTTGCCCGTGCTCAGGCTTCCGAACGCAGAGCACGTCAGCGCATTGAAGCACATGCCGCGAACACTGATATGAAGCGAGCCGAGCTTTCGCTCCAGCGCGCCATAGCCCGTGAAAAAGCATATACTATGCTTCATAAATAATTTAAAGCCACGGCGCACAGCCGTGGCTTTTGCATATCAAAAAGTACGCTCCGAGGGAGCGTGCTTTAGTTTTATTCGGTTCGCAGAGCGACGACGGGATCCTTGTTTGCCGCAACGCGCGAGGGAATAAGTCCGGCAACGACCGTCAGCAGCATGCTGATGGCAATAAGCGCTATGGCCGCAAGCGGCGGAAGCACGGCGTTTATCGAGTAAATGCCGGTAAGGTGGTGGACAACGGCGTTTATCGGGATGCACAGCAGTATCGTTGCCAGAATGCCGATAAGTCCGGCGCCGAAGCCGACTATAACGGTCTCGGCGTTAAACACGCTCGAGATATCCTTCTTAGAAGCGCCGATAGCGCGCAGAATGCCGATCTCCTTCGTACGCTCGAGAACGCTGATATAGGTGATAATACCTATCATTATGCTCGAAACAACGAGGCTTATTGCGACAAATGCGATGAGAACATAGGATATGACATCGATTATCGTAGTGACGGAGCTCATAATAAGCGCAACATAGTCTGTGTAGTTTATCTGATCCTCGGGATCGACTGTGGAGTTATAATCCTCTATAACCTCCGCGATGGCATCCTTTGCGGCGAATGTTGCAACATAGATGTTGACACCGGAGGGCGAGTCGAGATCAACATAGCCCAGCGTGCGCAGATTCTTCTCATAGCTTGAATCGGAGAAGGTCTCCGGCATCAGCTCGTCGTAAATAAGCCTGTAGCCTGCGTCGGTGAGATAGCAGTTGTCAAACGCCTCGGCGAGGGAAGCTGTGGAAAGCTGACTCATCTGCTTTTTCACCTCGTCGGCATAGGCCGTTTTTATCTGCTTGGTCATCATTTCGCGCATGTAGCTAAACAGCGTGTCGTCATCCATTGCCGAAAGCATGTCGGCGTATTCTGGATAGCTTTCAACGACCTGCTTTTCGATATCCTCGCGCGATACGCCGTCAAGCTTTTCGTCTATCATTGAGCTTACATACGAGTCCGGAGCAAGCGACATATATGCTACATAAAGCTCGGCTTTCTTCGCCTGATCTATGCCGGCGCAGTAATCCTCAACGGCCTTTTTGATATCGTCAGAGGATAGCGCCTTGTCGTTTTCTTTAAACGGCAGCCCGGTGAACACGTCGTGCTGAGCATCGTCAAGCTGCTGCTTGACAAGCTCCTTCTGCGCCGTCTGCTCGACAACGTATTTTGTCAGCGCGTTTGTATAGCCTATCGCACCGTTCATCATGCCGGTGACGGCATCCGCGCTCTGGCGAACTACGCCTACTATTTTAAGCTCAATCCCGTTGGCGTACAGTGTTTTAAGGCCAAGCTCATCGCTGCTGATATCCTTATATTTGCCCGTTTCGGGGTCCTTCTGCCAGCAGTCGGCAGGGAGGATGAGGCTGAATGTCTTTTTGCAGACGTCGGCATAGCTCCAGCTTTCGAGCTTTGTTGTGTCAACTTCCTCGCCGCTCATGTAGCCCGTCATGGCCGACAGCATGTCGTTTGAGGACTTAAGACCCAGCGCGTACAGCACCATGTCCGATACCTCGTTGTTTTCGTCAACGATCAGAACGACCTCGTCATAGTTTTTCGGCCAGCTGCCGTACAGCACGTCGTACTGGTTTTGCAGCATGGGGCTTATCAGCCCGTCGTCACCGGGCAGCATCTCCTGCCAAACGACAAACTGACTTTGTGTGCTGCTCATGCCGGAGGAGGAGAACATGTTGTTCATTGACTGGTTCACCGATTGCTCTGCCTCGTCGCCGATCACGCCGGCGCGCATTTTGCTCATAAGGCTCATGACGTCGGATTTGACGATCTTGCCGTCGGCGTCCTTGGTGTAAAGGTTCATCGGCAGATTGTAGGTATACTGGATGTTCGTCGCGTTTTGACTGAGCTTTGAATCCTTGCTCATCTGCTCGTCGAGAAACACCTTGAGATCGGTAACATTGTTTTCCTGGATCTCGGCACTTGTCATGGCGTTCATCATTTCATACATGATGGTGTTGCCGTAAACCGCGTCCTTGTCGTGCTTGTTCTCGGCGTTTTCGGAGTTTATGCCCATGAGCGTGGTCATGAGCGACGACATGTCAACCGACTCTGCCTGTATCGAGATCGGGTAGGATGACAAGGTGTCCTCCTGAACACGGTCGATATAGTTGTTGACGCCGGTCGAGATCGACAGTATCAGCGCGATGCCGATTATGCCGATGCTGCCGGCAAAGGCGGTGAGTATCGTGCGGCCCTTTTTGGTCATGAGGTTATTCAGCGACAGCGAGAGTGCGGTGATATAGCTCATCGCGGTTTTGCGCTGCACAGGCTCCGCAGCCTCGTCATCCTGCGCAGAATACGGCATCGTATCGCCGGTTATAAGGCCGTCCTTGAGCCTGATTATGCGCGAGGCGTAGCTGTCTGCAAGCTCGGGATTGTGCGTGACCATGATGATGAGCTTATCCTTAGATATCTCCTTGAGTATCTCCATGATCTGCACGCTTGTTTCCGAATCGAGTGCACCAGTCGGCTCATCGGCAAGCAGAATATCGGGATCATTCACCAGCGCACGGGCAATCGCAACGCGCTGCATCTGGCCGCCGGACATCTGGTTCGGCTTCTTGCCGAGCTGATCGCCAAGTCCTACCTGTTCAAGCGCCTTGACGGCACGCTCGCGCCGCTCTGATTTGCTCACGCCCGAGAGGGTGAGGGCAAGCTCGACGTTTGCAAGCACTGTCTGATGCGGAATGAGGTTGTAGGACTGAAAAACAAAGCCTATCGAGTGGTTGCGGTAAGTGTCCCAGTCGCGGTCGGTGTATTCCTTGGTCGAGCGGCCGTTGATCACAAGGTCGCCGTCTGTGTACTGATCCAGACCGCCGATGATGTTCAGCAGCGTTGTTTTGCCGCAGCCAGAGTGACCGAGCACGGCAACAAACTCGGATTTTCTGAACTCAAGGTCAATGCCCTTGAGCGCATGCACCGTCTCGTCGCCGACTGCGTAGTCCTTGGTTATGCCTTTTAATTTGAGCATTCAGCACTTCTCCTATTTTAAATGTATAATGGTATGATTATCGGCTTTTTTGAAATCAAAGTCAAGTGCTGTAACAAAAAGATCAGAAACTGGATGCATTTTTGCGGTGTTGACATTTATGACACCATGGGTTAAAATAACCCTGTTATGCCTCCGTAGCTCACCAGGATAGAGCGTGCGCCTCCTAAGCGCAAGGTAGTGAGTTCGAGTCTCGCCGGGGGTGCCATGTCGGAGCAAGCACGGTGTTGCTTGCTCTGATTTTTTAGTATATTATAGTGTAGCATCAACCGAATATAAGGAGGGGCAGAATGAAAACCGCAGCAATAATACTGGCAGCAGGCAAGCCCTCGGATATAAAAACTCCGAAGCCGCTTATCCATATCGGCGGAAAAAGTATGCTCGCGTATGAGATAGACACGCTCGACTCCGTTCCGGTGGACGAGATCGCCGTTGTGGTCGGATATAAGGACAGCATCGTTAAGAAGCATCTTGAGAACTACCGCGTGACCATCGCGGCGAACCGCCATTTCAGCGAGACCGAGATGCTCGATTCCGTCCTGCTCGGCGTTGAAAAGCTCAGCGTTAAGCCGGGCAGGCTGCTTGTCCTGCCGGCCGACACGCCGCTTGTCAGCGAGAAAACGTGCAGCACGCTTTTGGAAGCCAAATGCGATATCGCCGCGATACCGAGATACAACGGCTTGTCCGGCCACCCGATAATGTTCACGGCCAAGGCGCTCAGGCTCCTTGCCGATTACGACGGAACCAACGGAATGCGCGGCTTTGTCGCCAACAATGCGGACGGAATTCAATACATCGAAGTGCCCGATCCGGCAATATGCATGCGCGCAAGGGGAGATAAGTTCATCGAGCAGCTCACAGCTTACGAGATCGAGCGCCGCACCAATGGCAGACTGCACGCCGAGATCGAGGCAAATCTTGCACTGAGCATGCCCGTTATGAATGCCGAGCTCAGCCGCGTTTTAAACCTCGTTGAGAGCACTGGATCGCTGCAAATGGCGAGCGACTGCGTCGGAATTTCTTACTCAAAGAGCTGGAAGAGCATCAAAAACCTTGAGCTTGCGCTCGGCGTCAGCATAATCGAAAGCACCGTCGGCGGCAAAAGCGGCGGCAACTCGCAGCTCACCGCAGCAGGGAAGTACTTTTTACGTCAATACGACGAAATGCTCAAAGATGCCGAAAAACTGGGTAAATGGCTGTTTTCTCAGTATTTTTCTGACGAAACTATGCAAAAGATACAAAAACTCGGCTGATTTTTCTACACTCTTTACCCACCTAAACTGCGCTCTGTTTTCAAAAATATAACGAGTGGGGCAGCGTTTTATATTAATTATTGATAAATAATTAATTTATATCGCGAAATATTAGAATCGTGAGGAACGAAAGTTTTCGATCCTCGCGATTTTTGCTATTTTAATAACAAAAACCGCGAACTTGTTTAATCACGAAGATTTATCAATCAGCACGACACAATTTGTTTATTTTTAAACGATTAATAATTGCAAAATAGCACTTGTCCGAATCAGTCATAAAAATACCAATTTCACGAGTTTTTCGAGATTTTTAGTCCTTGACTTTGCTCAAAAGTTAGTTTACTTTTTAACTTGTCAGCAGGAGGGCGCAGCAAATTGAATCCTCTCTGCACTCAGATCGACAGCTACGAATCGCACCTGCTTGAGCCTTGCGTTACCGAGGACATGCTCGGCTCGATCTATGTTCCGAGAGTGCACTATCTCAACCCCATAAAGTTTGCTCTTGCCTACCGCAACGCAGCCGTTAAGCACGGCGCAAAGTTCGTTAACGGCGCAGAGGTAACGGAGATATTGCATGAGGGCGCTCGCGTTATCGGTGCAAAGGCAAAGGGCGAGTGCTGGTATGCCGGAACGACGATCAACTGCACCGGCGTGTGGTCGGAGAAGGTCTCCGCAATGGCAGGTTCAACCGCTCCCATACATCCCATCAGAGGCGAGTTTGCGATAACCGAGCCTGTTAAGCACTTCTGCAACACAACGATCAGCAGCGCTCAGTATCAGACCATCGTTCAGCACCCCGAGCTGTTCCCGGCAGCCGCCATAAAGTATAACCTCGGCTTCTCCGTCGAGCAGACCTCCACCGGCGCATGCATAATCCACGGCACACGTGAAATGAACTCCGGCCTTGATAACGGCGTCATTCCCGAGGTCATTGAGCTGCTCATTCAGACCGCGTGCAAGTTTATCCCCAAGCTCGGGACTCTGCGCATCATGCGCACCTATGCAGGGGTGCGCCCCGGCACTCCCGACGGCGATCCGTACATCGGCCTTGTAAGCAGCGTTCCAGGCTTCTGCGAATGCTGCGGCCACGGCGGCGAGGGCATAGCTCTTTCGCCTGCGACCGGCGAAGCTATCGCCGAGCTGCTGAACGACGGCCACACCAAGCACTGCGATATCTCTCGCTTCTCGCCCGACAGAGTTGGGAAAGTCTGAATACGGAAAGGAATGGTCTAAATGAGTCAATCCATGAGAATAACGGATCATCCCATCCTCGGAGCGGATGAACCGAAAAAGAAAGTCACCATATACTACGAGGGTACTCCCATCGAGGCAAACGAGGGCGAGCCTATCGCCATCGCTCTGGCCAATGCAGGCATCCGCACGCTGTATGTCACCGAGAAGATGAACAAGCCCAGAGGCATCTTCTGCGGCCAGGGACGCTGCGGTTCCTGCCGCATGATCGTAGACGGAGTTCCCGATGTGAAAACCTGCTCGACTCCCGTTAAGGACGGCATGAGGGTGCAGGTTCAGCACGGTCTGGCATGAGGAGGTATTGACGTGAAAGAACTTGAACGCGAAATACTTATAATCGGTGCAGGCCCTGCCGGCATCTCCGCTGCCATCGAGGCGGCAAAGGCAGGCGCGAAGGTCACCGTTGCCGATGAGCACGACACCATCGGAGGCCAGCTGTATAAGCAGATCCACAAATTCTTCGGCGCGGCCGACAACCATGCCGGCATGCGCGGCTTTGAGATAGCGCGCAAGCTTGAGCAGGAAGCAAAAGAGCTTGGCGTTGAGTTCTGGCTCAACACCGTCGCTTATGGCATCTTCAAGGAAGGCGTCGGCATTGTCCGCGACGGCGATAACTTCATCGTCAAGGCAAAAAAGGTCATCGTTGCCGCAGGCGGCATTGAAAACACAACGGCTTTCCCCGGCTCAACTCTGCCCGGCGTAATGCTCGCCGGCGCTGCGCAGACCATGACAAATATCCACCGCGTGCTCCCCGGCAAGCGCATGGTCGTTGTAGGCAGCGGAAACGTCGGCCTTATCGTTGCATACCAGATGCTCCAGGCAGGAGCAGAGGTGCTTGCCGTTGTTGAGCGTGACGATCACATCGGCGGATATGGCGTGCATGCCGAAAAGATTCGCACGGCAGGCGTGCCCATTCTCACCGATACCATTATTAAATGCGCATCCGGCAAGACCTCCGTTGAGGGCGTGACCACCGTCAAGCTTGGCGCGGACGGCGCCGAGATCGCCGGAAGCGAGCAGGAGTTTAACGCCGATACCGTCATAATGGCGGTCGGCATGGCACCGCTGACGGAGCTTCTGTGGAACATCGGCTGCCGCTTTGAATTCATCGGCGAGCTGGGCGGCTATGTTCCTGTGCATAATGAATTTATGCAGACAAGCGTTGACGGCATTTATGCAGCAGGCGATATCACCGGCGTTGAGGAAGCTTCCGTTGCGATGGAGGAGGGCTGCATCGCAGGCATTGCCGCGGCTTCGGCATGCGGACATATAAGCGCCGAGGAATGCAGCGCACGCTGCGCAAGTCATATTGACGCACTTGCGGTTCTGGAAAGCGGCGAATACGACGGTGAGCGCAGCGCCGCAAGAGCAAAGAAACTCGAGCTGTACAAAGCAAGCGAAAAATAAGAGGTAGATCAGTATGCACGATGGAATTTTATATACCGGAGTTCCGAACCGGCAGGAGCTGAAAAATGCCCCGGGAATACCGGCGGCCGACAGCATAGGTGCCGGCGGAACGGCCTTTATCGAATGCCTTCAGACAATTGCCTGCAACCCCTGCGAAGCCAACTGCCCGACAGGCGCGATAAGCATAGGCGCTCAGATATCAAACCGGCCCGTGCTCGATGCAAAAAAGTGCGTCGGCTGCGGAACATGCGTGTCAAAGTGCCCCGGGCTTGCCATTACCGTCATTGCCCGAAAACGTGACGACGCTACCACCGTGCTGTCCTTACCTTATGAGTACTTCCCACTGCCGTCGGCCGGGGATACGGTCGCGGCGGTGGACCGCGAGGGTCGCTTTGTGTGCGATGCGAATGTGCTTAATGTCAAGCCCATGAGCGCGCACCAGAGCACCAGCGTGGTCAAAATCGAGTTTCCCGAAGAATACACATTCAAAGTCAAGTCTATAAATACCTTTCATTGGAGGTCTAACAATGGATGACAATGTTATCATCTGCCGTTGCCAGGAGATAACCTACGGCGAGATCGTCAAGGCCATCGAGGACGGTGCGATTTCCGTCACGGGCGTTAAAAAGCGCGTCGGAAGCGGCATGGGAAACTGCCAGGGCAAATACTGCGAGCACCTTGTCGCACAGATCATTTCCGAAAAGACCGGTATCCCCGTAAGCGAGCTGCTCCCGGATACAAAGCGCGCCCCCGTTCGCCCCGTTGACGCAAAGGTTTTTCTCAAATAAAACGACAAAAAAGGGTCACTGTCCTTCGACTCTGACCCTTTCACAGAAAGTTTATAAGATATTTTTTTGTCAAATCTTATTTACTTTTCGTATTAATCCATGTATAATTATAGCATTATATAATCAATGCTCAGGAGGTTACAATGAAGCTTGACCGAATTGAGATATTCTGCGCCGTTGCGCGAAATATGAGCTTTACAAAGGCGGCCGAAGAGTGCGGCGTAGCTCAGTCTGCGATCAGCATGCAGATAAAAGCTCTTGAAGATGAGCTGGGCTTTCCTCTTTTCGAGAGAAGCACAAGGAAGGTGTCCTTCACCGACGCAGGTCAGAGCTTTTATGTCGATTGCATTAAGCTCCTCACGGGATTTGACGATGCTCTCGACCGCGCCGTTTCGACCCATAAGGGCAAACGTCTTTTCATCACCATAGGCATTGAGGGTCTCATGCAGACCTCGTATAAGGCCGCGGCAATACGCAGATTCAATGCCGCGCATCCCGATATTCAGGTGATTCCGCGTCAGGTCGAGCGCGATAAAAAGTATGAGGAACTAAGCAGCGGAGATATTGATCTTGTTTTCGATATCCCTCAGTATTATGTGCTTAATAATAAGATACGCAAGGCAGGCTCTATCTGCAACGACCATTGCCTTATGGTCCACAGAGAGCATCCGCTTGCATCGAAAAAGAGCGTCGGCAGGAAGGAGCTTTCCGAGTATGTCACGTTCTGGGGAGGCATCCCCAAGGTAGAGGATTACATCACAAAGCTCTATCTTAACTATTTCCGCGATGCCGGAATAGAGCCGGAGCACGTTATCTATGTCCCCGAGCAGGATGTTGCAACATTCATGGTGGCTGCAAATATGGGCGGCAATATCGTGCCCACCTCCGAAAAAGAGCAGATGAACACGGAAAACTTCCGCTTTATCAGGCTCGAAGCGCCGCTGACGTTTGAATCGGCCTGGCTGTATTCGTCGAAGAATCAGAATCCGGCGCTGCCGCTTTTCATAAAAACGGTCGAGGAAATGGCCGAGGAATACAATGACGAGGCAAACCGCCGAGCGCGCAATTCTTGAATGCGGAGGATGAGCAATGAAAAAAGTGGTTCTTTTCGGCGCAGGGCAGGTCGGAGCAATGACTGCAAGATTGCTCGGCCCCGATTATATGATCGTCTGCGCTGCGGATAATTCCCCGGAAAAATGGGAGACTGAGCTTGTCGGCATACCGGTCACTTCGCCCGAGAACAGCCTCATAAGTGCTCCGGATACGTTCTGTCTGTGCGTGCTCGATCCCGAGCGCGAGGCGCAGATGCGCCGGCAGCTTGAGGATATCGGCTTTAACGGCGAGATAATAACGCCTGCAAGCCTTAAAATTTTTGACGCGCGCACAGCTACGATGCGCCTTATCGCCGAGCAGATAAATGCTGCGGATGTGCCGGGTGACGTCGCCGAGCTCGGCGTTTACCGCGGCGATTTCGCTGTGCTTTTAAACCTCGCTTTCAAAGAGCGGCGGCTCCACCTTTTTGATACCTTTGACGGCTTTGACGAGCGCGACATTGCAGCCGAGCGCGAAAACTCCTATTCCGGAGCCAAAGCCGGCGATTTCGGCGACACGGCCAAGGACAGCGTTGACAAGCGCTTGTTTTTCCGCGAAAAGGCCGTGTTCCACAAGGGATTTTTCCCGGATACGTTCAAAGGCTGCGAAGATCTGCGCTTTGCGTTCGTTTCGATCGATGCGGATCTATATGCACCCACTGCGGCTGCGCTGCCCCTATTTTGGAACAGACTGTCCGCCGGAGGCGCGATCATGATACACGACTATAACAGCACGCAGTTTCGAGGAGTGCGCAGAGCGGTCGATGACTTCTGCTCTGAAAACCGCATCGTTCCGATGCCTGTGTGCGATATGCACGGCAGCGCAGTTTTGCGCAAGCCCATATAAGAAAAGCCATGAGATATATATACCTTATTCGGCACGGTGAGATACAGGTGCCGGGAAACGAAAAACGCTGCTACAGCAGCACCGAATATCCCCTGAGCGCCAGAGGCGAAAAGCAGGCTCGTCAGCTGAGAAGCTGGGCGCAGGAGAGGGGAATAAGCCTGATCGCAGCAAGCCCGAGCGAGAGATGCGTTAAAACCGCCGAGCTGATGTCCGGCGGAAAGATCGAGATCATCGCCGACGAGGCGCTGCGCGAGGTGTCGGTAGGGCGCTGGGAAGGCCTGAGCTTTGCTGAGATACGCGAGCGCTGGCCTGAGCTGTACGAAGCCAGAGGCGAGAACATGAGCAGCGTCGCACCGCCGGGAGGCGAGAGCTTCCTTCGCGCATCCGAACGCTTTGACGATGCGCTTAAAAGCATCATGGAGTCAAACGACGGTAATATCGCCATAGTATCACACAGCGGAGTGATACGCGGCTGGCTGCACCATTACGGCGGCCACGATGAGGATATGTTCTCAATCCCCGTGCCTTGCGCGAGCATAGCCTCGCTCATGTGCGACGGAAATACGATAAACCGGGCCATCGCCGGCACGCGCGCGGTGCTCACGCCCGGCGACGACGAGATCGAAGAATACTATCGCCGCTGCAAAACTCCCGAAGAGGTCATCGCGCATTGCCGCGCGGTAGCGCACGGAGCCGAACGCATAGTCGAGCAGGGCGAAATTAGCTGCAACCGGGAGCTGCTGCGCGCTGCATGCCTGCTGCACGATATGTGCCGTGCCGATGGGAAAAGCCATCCGGAAAGCGCGGCGCACATACTAACAATGGACGCCTATCCTGCACTTGCAAGCATAGTCGCCGGGCACCACGATCTTCCGCGGCGCGCTTCGACCGAGACCGATCTGCTGTATCTGAGCGACAAGCTCTATTCCGGCGCGCAGCGCGTAACGATCGACGAGCGCTTTGCGCGCTCGAGGGCAAAATGCAAGGATGAAGAAGCGCTTAAAAAATGGAGTCAACGCTATGCGGCGGTAAGGGGCATAGTTGAAAGATATCATTTGGAGGGACAGCTGTGAAACTGATAAAAACCGAAGACGCAGTGGGACAGGTTTTGTGCCACGATATTACTCAGATCATCAAAGGCGTTACCAAGGACGCGGTGTTCCGCAAGGGCCACATCATAACTCAGGAGGATATTCCCGTGCTCCTGAGCGTCGGCAAGGATAATATTTACGTCTGGGAAAAGGACGAGAATATGCTCCACGAGGACGAGGCAGCGGATATCCTGTGTGGCATATGCCAAAGCGAGAACATGCATGCCACAGCGCCCAAAGAGGGAAAGATCGAGCTGATCGCCGATACCGACGGACTTCTGCTCATAGATCTCGAGCGCCTGCACGCCATAAATGCCCTCGGCGATATGATGATTGCTGCCCGTCCTTCGGGCTTCATGGTCAAAAAGGGCGATAAGCTGTGCGGAACAAGGGTAATACCGCTTGTCATAGCCAAAGAGCGCATGGAGCAGGCCAAAAAGCTTGCCGGCAGTGAGCCGATCATTCGACTTGTTCCGGTAAGGCCGAGAAAATACGGCCTTGTCACCACCGGCAATGAGGTGTTTTACGGCCGCATACAGGATACCTTCACTCCTGTTGTTGAGGCAAAGCTTGCAGAGCTCGGCTGTGAGATGGCAGAGCACGTTGTTTTAAACGATGATCACGAGAAAATTACTGCGGCCATAAAGAAGATGCTCAATGACGGCTGTGAGATGGTATTCTGCTCGGGCGGCATGAGCGTTGACCCCGACGATAAAACGCCGCTGGCAATTAAAAATACGGGAGCTAAGATCGTCTCCTACGGTGCGCCGGTGCTGCCGGGCGCAATGTTCCTTGTGTCATACTACCCCGACGGCCGTCCAATCTGTGGTCTGCCCGGCTGCGTAATGTATGCAAAAAGGACGATATTTGACCTCGTTCTGCCGTATCTCGTAACGGATACGCCTGTGACGGCAAAGTGGCTGTCGGGACTGGGCAACGGCGGCTTGTGCCTTAACTGCCCTGTCTGCCATTTCCCCAACTGTGGGTTCGGAAAAGGAGTATAAAGCATGCTCGACCAATATGGGCGCACGATAGATTATATGCGCATTTCCATAACCGACCGCTGCAATCTGCGGTGCAGGTACTGTATGCCGGAGGCGGTGGAGTCTGTAAGCCACTGCGACGTGCTGCGGTATGAAGAGATACTGCGCATATGCCGCGCGGCGGCACGGCTCGGAATAAGCAAATTTAAAATTACCGGCGGCGAGCCGCTCGTGCGCGAAGGCTGCACGGAGTTTATCGAGCACCTTAAAAACACCGAGGGCGTTGATCAGGTCACGCTTACAACAAACGGCCTGCTGCTTGCCGATAAGCTTCCGGCACTTTACGATGCCGGCATTGACGGAATTAACATAAGCGCCGACACCTTGGACAGCGCCCGTTACGGCGAGATAACGGGGTATAAGGGAAACGGCACCCAAAAGCTACTTGAAGTTCTGGAAAAGTGCAGTGCAATGGGGATCAAAACCAAGGTAAACGCCGTGCTGCTCGAGCAGACCGAAAATGATGCTCCCGAGCTTGCCGGCATAGCCGAAAGACTGTCCGTTGACGTTCGCTTTATCGAGCTTATGCCAATAGGCTTCGGCACGACCATGAAGCGCGTTTCGCCCGACGATATTCTCGCCGTTCTGCGCGAAAGCTGGCCCGACCTTGCCGAAACCGACGAAAAGCGCGGCAACGGCCCTGCACATTATTATAAAAGCAGCGGCTTAAAGGGCAGGATCGGCTTTATAGACGCTGTCAGCCACAAGTTCTGCTCCGAGTGCAACAGAGTGAGACTAACGAGCACCGGCATGCTGAAGCCCTGCCTGTGCTACTCGGACACGACGGATCTGCGCGCGCTCATACGCTCCGGCTGCAAGGATGAGGAGCTGAAGTCGGCTCTCGAGCGAGCGGTATACCAAAAGCCGAGAGCGCACTGCTTTGATGACGGCGCACAGATAACCGAACATCACATAATGAGTCAGATAGGAGGATAAACATGGGAAAAGTAATTGCGGTGTGCACAAGCGAACGCAAGGGACTGCAAAAAAGCGACGTAAAAAGCGCACACTTTACCACCGAATGGGGCATTGACGGCGATGCACACGCCGGTAAATGGCACAGGCAGATAAGCCTGCTGAGCGCCGATAAAATCGCGGCGTTCAACGAAAAGGGAGCAAACGTTATCCCCGGCGCGTTTGGCGAAAACCTCGTGGTCGAGGGCTTTGATTTTCGCTCGCTGCCTGTCGGAACTCTGCTCAGATGCGGCGACGTGCTGCTCGAGATGACGCAGATAGGCAAGCAGTGCCACAGTCACTGCGAGATATATAAGAAGATGGGCGACTGCATCATGCCGCGCGAGGGAGTGTTTGCCCGGGTAATAGAGCCGGGCACGATCACCGTCGGCGACGAGATGGTCATCGAAAAGCGCGAGGGGCATTTCCCCTGGCAGGCGGCGATAATAACGCTCAGCGACAAGGGCTCTGCCGGTCAGCGCAAGGACGAAAGCGGCCCGGCAATAGCCAAGCGCCTTGCCGACTCCGGCTATGATGTCGTTGAAGAGTTGCTCATCCCGGATGACGAGCGCGTTTTGAAGCAGGAGCTTATGCGCCTGTGCGATCAGCGCCAGTTAGACCTTATACTCACGACCGGCGGGACCGGCTGCTCGCCGAGAGATACAACGCCGGAGGCAACGCTCGCCGTTGCCGACAGAAACGTTCCCGGCATAGCCGAGGCGATGCGCGCAGCGTCGCTGAGAATAACTCCGCATGCGATGATCTCGCGCGCAGCGTCGGTCATCCGCGGAAAAACACTCATCATTAACCTCCCCGGCAGCCCGAGAGCCTGCATGGAGAACATGGACGTATTCATGGACACTATCCCTCACGCAATGGGGCTGCTGAGAAACGAGGTACATGACTGCGCAAGAAAGTAAAGAGAAAAGCCGATTTACTGTATATGACCGCGTTAAGTCGCGATTATATAAATATTTTTCTGAAATAGGAGAAAACAAAATGAAAGCAAAGAAGCTACTGTCCATGTTACTGGCATTGGCAATGGTTTTTGCCCTTTCCGCCTGCAGCTCCAATGATGAGCCGAAGACAAGCGAAGAGCCGGAAGCACGCGAAGAGGTCGTAGTGTTTGCGGCAGCATCCATGACCGAGACCCTCAACCAGATCAAAGAGACCTACGAGAAGGATCACAACGTCACCCTGACATTCAACTTCGACTCGTCCGGCACCCTCAAGACTCAGATCCAGGAAGATGCAGACTGTGACCTGTTCATTTCCGCAGGCCAGAAGCAGATGAACCAGCTTGACATCACCGCCGACAAGGAAGTCAACACCGAAGGTCTTGACTTTGTCGCATCGGACAGCCGCGTAAATCTTCTTGAGAACAAGGTAGTTCTTGTTGTTCCCGAAGGCAATCCCAAGGGCATCAAGGGCTTTGACGACCTCGCCGCAAAGCTTGCCGACGGCAGCGTACTTATGGCAATGGGCAACAGCGACGTTCCCGTAGGCCAGTACACTCAGAAGATCCTTTCCTACTATAAGCTTGACGAGACCGCTCTTGCAAACGCAGGTACCATTACCTACGGCACCAACGTCAAGGAAGTCACCACGCAGGTTGCCGAGGGCAGCGTTGACTGCGGCATAGTCTACTGCACCGACGCATTCTCCGCAGGCCTCACCGTTGTTGACAGCGCGACCAAGGATATGTGCGGCCAGGTAATCTATCCTGCTGCCGTCATGAAGAACGCAAAGCACGCAGATGCCGCAAAGGCATTCCTTGAGTACCTGCAGAGAGATGCAGCAATGAAGGTGTTCGAGTCCGTCGGCTTCTCGAGCGTAGCATAAGTATATTTTAATTGAATTGGCAGCGCATTTTCGTGTGCTGCCAATTCGGAGTATAAAAGCGTATGAATATTGACTGGTATCCGCTTATAAACTCGCTGAGAATTGCGGGAATAAGCTGTGTAATAGTATTTTTCACGGGCATTTTCTTTGCGTATTATGCCGCAAAGCTGCCGCGAACCGTAAAAGGTGTGCTGGACGTTATCCTCACATTGCCGATGGTGCTTCCGCCGACGGTGTGCGGCTATCTTCTGCTGCTCGTTTTCGGAACGAAGCGGCCTGTCGGCATATTCCTCATGCAGTTCGGAATTAAATTCGTTATGACGTGGTACGGCGGCATACTCGCGGCGGCTGTAGTTGCGTTTCCGCTGATGTACCGCACGGCGCGCGGCGCGTTCGAGAGCTTTGACCCCTCGCTTGCGCAGTCCGGACAAACGCTCGGCCTCAGCAACACATATATATTCTGGCGCATCCGCCTGCCGGCCTGCCGCCAGGGCATACTGGCAGGCACCGTCCTTGCCTTTGCGCGAGCGCTGGGCGAGTACGGCGCAACGAGCATGCTCATCGGCTTTACCCCCGGCAAAACCGCGACGATATCCACAACGGTGTATCAGCTCTGGCGCACTAACGACGACGCCGGCGCGCTGTTCTGGGTCATGATAAACCTTGCCATAAGCACGGTCGTGCTGCTTTCGGTGAACCTGCTTGAAAGCCGGCAGAAAAGGATAGTGAAAAGATGAGCCTGACAGTAGATATAAAGAAAAAACTCGGCTCATTCGAGCTTGAGACGAAATTTGAAGCGGAAAACGGCGTGACGTGCCTCCTCGGCCCGTCCGGCTGCGGCAAGAGCATGACGCTCAAATGCATAGCCGGCATAGAAAAGCCGGATGAAGGGCGCATCGAGCTTGACGGAACCGTTTTGTTCGACAGCAAAAAGGGCATAAATCTTCCGCCGCAGAAGCGCCGCGTGGGATACATGTTCCAGAACTATGCTCTGTTTCCGAACATGACAGTGCGGCAGAACATACTGTGCGGCATGCGGCATATAAAGGATAAGGCAGAAAAGGAAGCAACGCTTAATAAATATGTGAGCATGTTCCGGCTCGAGGGACTTGAAAACCACAGCCCTGCGCAGCTTTCCGGAGGCCAGGCGCAGCGCACGGCGCTTGCGAGAATAATGGTCAGCGATCCGAAGCTTCTGCTGCTTGACGAGCCGTTTTCGGCGCTTGATGCGCATTTGCGCGATAAGCTAATGGTCGAAATGCGCGATGTGCTCGCAAAGTTCGGGCGCGAGGTAATCATGGTGACGCACAGCCGCGACGAGGCATATAACATGAGCCGCGAGATCGCTGTTATGGACGGCGGAAAGCTCCTTACAAAGAACAAGACCAAGGCACTGTTTGCAGACCCCGGAAGCGTTCCGGCGGCCATACTGACAGGCTGCAAGAACATAGCTTCCGCCGAAAAGCGCGGTGAGCACGAGGTGTACATCCCCGAATGGGGCGTGACGCTGACGACTGCGCAGAGCGTGGGGGATGGTATCAAAGCAATAGGCATACGCGCGCACTATTTTAATCCCACTGCGCCGACAAATCGATTTGCCATTGAGTACATCGAGGAGATGGAGGAGCCGTTTGAGTGGATAATAGAGTTCAGACCGCGCACCGCAGCCGCGGATGCGCAGGGCGTATGGTGGAGACTCAGCAAGGATAAGCGACCGCAGAGCTTCCCGGCAGAGCTCGGCATCGCCCCGGCAAATATACTATTACTATACTGAGGAGGAGCTGTAATGAATAACATCTATGCAGAAATTCTGAAAAGAGTCGAAAACAATGAAGCACTCACGCTGAAAACGGAGTTTACAGGCTCCGAGGGCGTAATGGCCGAGAGCATGACTAAAACGCTTGCGCCGTTTGCAGCGCAGACGGATCTGCGCGGCCGCTGCTTTGCTGATGTTACGCTTGAGGAAAGTAACGGCGGACACAGCGTCGCCGGCGAGCCGTTCACGCCGCCTGAGCGCCTTATCGTGCTCGGAGCGGGCCACATTGCGCTTCCGGTGTGCGAGTTTGCGGCGAAAAGCGGTTTTGAGGTGTATGTCTGCGATGACAGGCCCTCGTTTGCAAACGAAAAGCGCTTTCCCGATGCATCGCAGGTGCTTTGCGACAGCTTTGAAAACTGCATAAGGCAGCTTAAAATTACCTCCTACGACTATATCGTTATCATAACGCGCGGCCATACCCACGATGCCGACTGCCTGCGCGAGATATTCAAGGGCACGCAGCCTGCCTACCTCGGACTCATCGGCTCGCGTCGCCGCGTTAAGGGACTTCTGGAGATGCTCCTTGCCGAAGGCTGCCCGAAGGAATACATGGACAGAATAAGCACCCCCATCGGCCTTGATATCGGCGCGGTAACTCCGGGCGAGATCGCAATATCAATCCTTGCCGAGCTTGTTGCCTATAAGCGTCTGCCGGAGCACAGCAGGGACGGAGTACGCTGCTGCAATGATTCCGATGTCGAGCTTTCGGTCATAAAATATCTTGCCGAAAACCACGATCCCAAGGCAATAGTCACGGTTATCGAGACTAAAGGCTCAACTCCGCGCGAGGCCGGGGCAAAAATGGCCGTAAGTCCGCGCGGCGAGGTCACGGGAAGCATAGGCGGCGGATGCAGCGAGGGCGCTGTTATCCGCGACGCGGTTGACATAATCGGAACGGGACGCTACATGGTCGTTGACATTGACCTCACCGGCGAGGTCGCGGAGTCCGACGGCATGGTATGCGGCGGTACGATGAAGGTCCTCGTTGAGGACGGAGCGGAGAACTGATATGGCCTATATCTATGCCGACAACGCGGCAACGACCCGATTGTCCGATGCGGCGTTTGAAGCAATGAAGCCTTATATGCTCAATGAATACGGCAATGCATCGACCCTGTATAAGCTCGGACGCAGTGCGCATAAGGCGGTGGAAAACGCGCGCGGCGTTTTCGCAAAGGGCATAAACGCACTCCCGGCCGAGATATACTTCACCTCCGGCGGAACCGAGAGCGATAACTGGGCGATAAAGGGCACGGCACATCGGCTTGCCGAGAGCGGAAAAAAGCATATAGTGACGGATAATATCGAGCACCACGCCGTTTTGCACAGCGCTAAAGCTCTCGAGCGCGAGGGCTTTGAGGTGACGTATGTAAGCGCCGATAACAACGGCCTTGTTCGTGCCGAGGATGTGGCAGCGGCAATACGTCCGGATACGGCAATGGTGTCGGTTATGTTTGCAAATAACGAGCTGGGTACCATACAGCCGGTTGAAGAGATAGGAAGCATATGCCACTCGGAAGGAGTACTGTTCCACTGCGATGCCGTGCAGGCGGCAGGAATATTGCCTATAGACGTAAAGCAGATGAACATAGACCTTTTGTCAATGTCGGCGCACAAGTTCCACGGCCCGAAGGGAGTCGGAATAATGTATGCACGCCGTGGGTGCGCACCCGAAACGTATATTGACGGCGGCGAGCAGGAGCGCGGCCACCGGGCCGGAACGGAGAATGTCGCCGGCATAGTCGGTGCGGCGGCGGCTTTTGCCGAGGCAATGAGCGAAAGAGACGAAAAAGCCGAGCGGCTTTGCGCAATGCGAGATGAGATTCAGTCCGGGCTTTTAAAAATACCGGGATCACAGGTCAATGGTGTCACCGTGCCGCGCCTGCCGGGCACTCTCAACATGTCATTCGACGGAATTGACGGGCAATCGCTCATATTCGAACTGGATCTGAAAGGCCTTGCAGCTTCGAGCGGTTCTGCATGCGCGTCCGGCTCCGTTGATCCGAGTCATGTTCTTCTCGCGCTGGGACTTCCATATAAGCTTGCCCACGGCTCACTAAGACTGAGCCTTGGTAAGTATAACACACCCGATGAGGCAGAGAGAATTATCCGCATCGTATCCGGTACAGTTGCCGAGCTGCGAGGGTAACTGAGTAATCAAAAAATACAGGAGTCTGCACAGGTGCAGGCTCCTGTATTTTTTCTCCGGGGCATAATTCACAACGATGTAAAAAATTAGTGCATTTTACATATACTGTTGTTAAAGTGCACAAAAAATAGCATCGATATTATACGATATGGCGAAAATGTACAAATAAATTGAAGTTTGACGTTATGAGTGATAAAATAATAACATCTGGGCTGCGTGTGCATATTTGTCGCAGTCATATGAAACGGGGGAACATAATGAGAGACCTGAAGCATCTGATCTATTTTGAAAGTCTCCTTCAGGAGGCGAACAACGCGCTTGTAAAGCAGGCGTGTTCCGAGGGCAAGCTTGCACTTGCCTACAACTGTTCTTACATACCAGAGCCGCTGCTCGATATTGAGGGCTGCTTCGGCGTAAGACTGCGCGCTCCGGGATGTACTAATCCGGACCTTGCGACCTATTATATGACGAATCGCTCCTGCCCTTATTCCAAGAGCATACTTGAGCGTGCGTTTGAAGGCGGATACAATTTCATTTCCGCTCTCATAGGTCAGGAATGCTGCACCACGATGAACCGCATGGAGCAGTATTTCGAATACTGCAAGCTCATTCCGAACGAAAAATTCTTTACCGCCTGCATAGACATGCCGATAAAGAAGGGCGACTGGTATGCCGGATATTTTCGCCGCCAGATCGAGAAGAAAATACTCGCGCCCATGAAGGAGACCTACGGCGTTGACTATTCCGAGGATAAGCTCATGGACGCGATTGAACGCCATAATGAGATATGCCGCCTCATCACCGAGATCGGAAGCTATCGAAAACTCGATAACCCGACGATCACAGGCTATGAATTCCATGTTATTCAGCTCGTCACGCTCGTGTGCCCGAAATATCTTATCGTTGATAAGCTGCGCGAGACGGCCGAGGAGCTTAAAACCCGTGAGCCTGACGAAAAGCCCGATTACAGGGCAAAGGTCATGCTCGTCGGTAGCGAGATCGACGATCCGGAGTTTACAAAGCTTGTCGAGATGTGCGGCGCGCGTGTCGTTGCCGACCGCTACTGCTTCGGCTCGCTGCCCGGCAGGGAAGAGATAGCCGTGCAGCCCGGACAGCATCCGCTTGACGCGCTTGCAGAGCATTACATGAAGATAAACGAGTGTCCACGCTCGATGGGCACGGAAAATATCATCGCGCGCAAGCAGTATCTGTACGACATTGCGAAGGAATACAAGGCCGACGGCATAATCCTTCAGAACATGAAGTTCTGCGAATACTGGGGCTATGAGCGCGCCATCGCCGCAAAGTGGCTGGCCGAGGGACTTAATGTTCCGTCGGCAATACCCACCTGCCAGATAGAGCGCGACTACGCAAACGCCGCGACCGGCCAGCTCCGCACGAGATTCCAGGCGTTCGTCGAATCGCTTGAGATCAAAAAGCTCCAGGCTAACGCATGATCGAGGAGGGGAACAGCTATGTGGAAAAGAAAAATCAGCATCAAAGAGCAGTACGGCACCCTTGAGCACTTTCTCAAAGGCGACGAGCCCTGCCATTACATTGGCCAGAGATACATTGAGGGCACGAACTTCTATGCTCGCCGCGAGTGGCGCGGAGTCAAGGACACTGCATTTGCGTTTTATAAATGGCTGTGCACATGGGTCAAAATGGCGATATTCGTCATGCACGATCCCGTGCGCATCGCAAAGGCTTTTTGGAAATACCGTTGGCTGTCGGCATATCTTGCAGCTCCCATGATGGTAGATAAGTGGATCGAAGGCGACCGCGGCGAAGCGCTCAGAGCAGACCTTTATGCGCTCGACTGCATGATCTCCGACTCGACCGATACGCTCTGGAAGAGCCTGCGCGCGGACAGAAAGCTCGGCGAGACCAAGTGGTCGGATGTCACCGTTGCGTTTGACTACACTTTGCCCAAGCACATAATTTTCGGCTTCCCGGGACATTATGCGATCAATATGCAGCAGCACGCGGCATTCATGCTGCCGCTTATGCGCAAGCAGCTCGGCTGCTACTATGTCGATCAGGCCGTCGCCTGCGGCATTCCGGGCGATATGTGCACGCTGCCTCTTGTCGAGGTCGGCGTCGCGGTCGACAGGGAATACCCCGATATCGGCAACTGCTGGCTGACGACCAATAACCCCTGCGATGCGAACATGATGGATAACACAGCGATGTGGCGCGCGCTGTCAAACGACGGCAAAAAAGCGGTTCATCCGTTCACAACGCCTCTTATGTACGATGATCCCACGACCAAGGAGCTTGGCGTTCACGAGGTTTACTCAGCCATCGAATTTCTCGAGCAGCAGTTTGGCGTTCCGTTTAACTGGGATACGTTTATCGAGCATGTTGAGGACACCAACGAATTCAACCGCGGCTCACTCAACCGCTGGGATATCTACGCAAAGAGCGATAACGGCGCGCTCAACTCCGTAGTCCAGGGCCTGTTCCGCATTTATTTTTATCAGCAGGGCGGAACGAAATATTTCAAGAAGGCCAACAAAAAGATAAATAAGGTATTTGAAAAGTGCGTGCGCAAGAACATCCACCCGTTCCCGCTTGCGCGTCACCGTGCGCTTGCATGGTCATGCGGCTCGACCTACTACGCCCACGGCGTCCAGTGGCTGTATAACTGCTGGGGCATCATGACGGTCATCAACATGGACTCGCTCACCGGTCACAATATCGTTGATACCACCGATCGCGAGACCATGATGAGCGACATTGCCGACTGGCATGCAAGAACCCCGATGCGCACCCACACCGTCGGCGGCAACCGCCACCTCATGCAGATGTGGGAGACTGCGGAAAAGTTTAATTGCGACACGATCATCATGTATGACGATATCGGCTGCAAGGGCATGGCCGGCGCGCAGGGCCTTCTCGAGGAGGAGTTCCATAAGCACCGCGACAGATTCAATATCATCTGGATGCCGCATTCTCTTATGGACTGCCGCATCGTTCCCACGAACGAGGCGCGCAAGACAGTCAACCAGTATATGCAGAGCGTTATGCACGAAGAGCCCATTGACCCGACGCTCGTCGATTTCGACGATGAGATGGGCTGGTAAGAAAGGAGAAGCAGCATGAAAGTTCTGGCTAAAATAATGGGCATGGGCAGCCTCACGCTTGCCGCGCTCTTTGCGGTGTATTACTTCAATCTCGATATGCGCCTTATGCGCAGCGTCATTGTGCCGTTTCTCGATAAGCATTATGACAGCGTTAAGCGCGAGCACCTGATCTGAGGAGGTTAAACCATGAGCTATACAAATCACAATATCCTCCCGAGAGCGCTGTCCTACGAGGAGAAGGAAAACAGAAAAAAAGGCATATACGACAGCTTTGCAAATTACCTAGTCTATTGTCCGAAATGCAAGCACGTTGCAAAGACCAATATGTATATCCAGCGCGCCGAGGCCTATATCGACGAGCTGCATGAGCGCGGCACCGTCTGCCCCAAGTGCGGCGATAGCGACTGGACGCTCGGCTATCCCCTCGGAACGCTCACGGGCTTTGTGAAGTTCTCGTGAGCACAACAAATCTCAGATTATGGCGTGAAATGTAAAACTTGCATTAAGGAAATGTTAATAATACAGAATTTTTAAGTATTTTCACGCCGTAATTAGTGCTAATGCCGAAAATGAAATGAACGCTGGACTTAGCACGGAAGAAGGGGTATAGTTTTGTTGAAGGCATCGAAATTGATTCGATGTAAAAAATAAACAAAGGAGATACTTGAATGAAGAAAAGACTGTCACGCTTTCTGGCATTCATGCTCGTACTGTGCATGGTAATGACCATGGTGCCGGCTGCATTTGCCGACTCCAACGAGGTTCAAATACTCTTCCTCGACACATCCGACGTGCATGGACAGCAGTTTGCAACTGACTACACGCAGGATGCAGACAAATCCGGAACCCATTATCAGGCCATGACAAGGGTTGCCACATATGTCAAGCAGCAGCGCGCAGAGTACAAAAACGTATTCCTGAGCGACTCGGGCGACACTATTCAGGGCACACCGCTGACCTATTACTATGCGTTCTATCAGAAGGATACACAGGATCCTGCCATGAAGGTCATGCGTATGATGGACTACGACATGTGGGTCGTGGGCAATCATGAGTTTAACTACGGCATGGATATTCTTCAGCGCCAGCTTGATTACCTGACCTCCGCTTCCACAGAGACCGAATCTCAGGTCGGCGTTTCCATGGCAAACTATCTCGATGCAAGCACCAATAATGACACAAGCCGCGACTGGAAAACCTGGAACGGTTATGCTCCTTACGTCATCAAAGAGTATGACGGCGTTAAGGTCGCAGTCATGGGCATAGGCAACCCCAACATCGCAAACTGGGATGTTCCTGAAAACTGGAAGGGCATCTACTTTGCCGGCGTTGTCGAAACCTATAAGCACTACGAAGCCGAGATGAAGGCACAGGCAGACCTCATCGTTCTCGTCAGCCACAGCGGCATCGACGGCGATCCCGAGAACTCCGACTTCATCCGTGAGCTCGTCTCCACCACCAACTCTATCGACCTCGTTTTCTCCGGTCATGAGCACCGCAACGGTGTTACCAAGATCGCAAACACCGACGGCAAGGAGATTCCCGTTATCTCCCCGAGCACCAAGGCAGCCGTCGTCGGCCGCGCACTGTTCACCTACAATAAGGCTACCAAAGAGTACACCGTTGAGGCTTCAAACGAGCCTATGACCAAGCGTGAAGGCCGCGTTACGGAGGCACTCTACGAGCCGGATGCAGACATTACCGCAGCACTTCAGCCGTATGAGACAGCAACCTGGAACGACTACATGCTCAAGCCCATCGGCAAGGCAAGCGGCGACTTCACCGCCTCCGGCCTCGGTACCGCTCCTTCGGCATTCGTTGACCTTGTAAACCAGGTCCAGATCTGGGGCGCATACGACCGCACCGGCGAAAACACTCCCAATGACAAGAGCGACGATACCCCGGCTCAGCTCTCCATCACCGCTCCTCTTACCTCCGGCAATGCCGCAAACCTCATCCCGGCAGGCGATATCAAGCTTGGCGATATGTTCCGCCTTTACCGCTACGAGAACTGGTTCTACCAGATCACCATGAGCGGCAAGGAAGTACGCACCTGGCTTGAGTGCTCCGCCTCCAAGGTCGTTACCAACGAGGACGGCACCTACGGCATCACCGGCGGCCTTACCTATTACGATGTCATCTACGGCGACGGCTTCAGCTATGTCATTGACCCCAGCGCTCCCTCCGGCAGCCGCATAGCCTCCATGACCTACAACGGCAAAGAGGTTCAGGATACCGATACCTTCACCGTCGTTATCAATAACTATCGCTTCAACGGCGGCGGCAACTATGTCAGCTACATCAACGAGCACGGCTGCGACTTTAAGCCTAACGACGAAAGCCGCGTTATCTACTCCACCCAGTACGATATGATCCAGGGCGAGGACAAGGGCCAGGCCCGTAACCTTCTTGCCGATTACATCACCGCAAAGGGCACCATCGACCCCAAGATCAAGTCCACCTGGAAGATCGAGGCCAAGGGCTTTGAAAATCCGTTCAGCGACGTCAAAGAGGGAACCTACTATTACGACAGCGTAATGGATCTTGCAGAGAAGAACATAGTCAAGGGCACCACCGCAACCACCTTCGAGCCTTACGCTTCCTGCAACCGTGCACAGGCAGTCACCATGCTGTGGCGTGCGGCAGGCTCTCCCGAGCCCAAGACCACCACTACCTCCTTCACCGATGTAGCTGCCGGCAGCTACTACGAGAAGGCAGTCCTTTGGGCAGTTGAAAACGGCATCGTCAAGGGCACGACCGAGACAACGTTCAGCCCCTATGACGTTTGCAGCCGCGCCCAGATCGTGACCTTCCTCTGGCGCAGCGAGAAATCCCCCGACGCAAGCGGCACAAACACATTTGAGGACGTTCAGTCCGGCGCATACTACTCCGTCGCTGTCCTTTGGGCACTCGACGAGGGCATCACCAAGGGCTACACCGCCACTCAGTTTGTTCCCAACGGCGTTTGCAACCGCGCCCAGATCGCAACCTTTATCTTCAGATCAATGAACTAATCTCTTTTTATCTCAGCTCCCCACGATTCTTCGTGGGGAGTTTTTTTGTTAATAATCCACACAAGAAGCAAAATTAATTCATACATTCATCCCAAAATGACAAATAAATTGACAAATGCAATATGTTTTGCTAAAATTAACCTAAACAAGGCAGGCGTATGTCGACGAGCCGATATAGAGGAGGTGTTAAGCTTTCGGCACATTCATTTTGAAGAATGACGTTGTTATTATGGAAAGGATGGGGCTATTTTGAAAAAATTCAGCATATCTATGATTTTAGCTGTTGTTATGATTTTCTCAGTGTTTTCCGTAAGCGCCAGCGCTCTCGATTGCACGGTTGGTTACGCCGGTGTTAACAATTACAAACCATATTGCTCGAAAGGTGATCGGGCCGGAGTTAATTATTGCAGAAATCTTGATGCCCAAATTCAGCGAATCTATATTAGCTTCGGCGGTACCAGAACAACTAAATTTAAATACGAGAATAATAGTGTTACCAAGACAAATTTGCTGAGTACCAACAACAAACCGGCTACATGGTTTATATGGTCAGGGCATGGGTTCAATGAATGGTCAGATAAAAACTCATTCCATTTACCGTACTATAATGGCTATACGCATAAGTCATTGGTAAACGGAGGCGAATTAAATCCAAATATCAACTTCTCTACTCTTGATGCAAGCTTTAAACATAAATATGTTGTTGCCTATACATGTAATTGGCTTGCAAATGGCGGCAGTACCACAAAACAGGAAAATATTTTTAAGACCATGAAGGGCACGAGAATTATGATGGGATTTGCATCGGTGATGTTTTTGGATTCTCGTGAGGCAAACCTATTCGGCCTCTATATGGAATCAGATACGATCACAGATGCATTCATAAACGCTGCGAAAGTATATCAGCCGCAAAACAGTGATACTGTGATTGCAAGAGTCATGGGCTATAATGGAGCAAAAACCGACCACATATATAATGCTAACGCCAATGCACCGTACTATACCTCGTCACCGTCAAGTTTTTCAACATTTACGACTATTCGGATTCAACCGAAATAAGCAATTATGCTAAACAAAAAATTGTGAAAAAGGAGATAATAAATGAAAAGAATAATAAACGCGGTGATCGCGGCATTAATGCTCATTCTTTTGGCATCGTGCACTGGTAAGGCTAACACCGCAGTTGTACCAGCAATTCAGTTTGCAGCTCCCGGAGCTGAGGAGATAGCGCCGCCTGAAATGGCATCAAGCATTAAGCTCGACAGTACCACGATGCAGGTGTACTATATTGATATCCCTGATGGCGAAACCATGTTCAAGGAGTTTAACAGTGTGTCCGAAATCGCAAGTGACAATGTCGAGCTTATCAATAAGACAGACGATGGCTATTGGCTTTATAAAGCCGGCGACGGTACTCTGCTTATAGATACGAGCGCCGGATCATGGACATATTCAACACCGCTGCCGTCGGCTGCACCGGATAATATGCCGACGGATGCACAGGCGCAGCAGATTGCGGCCAAAGAAATTGCCGACAGTGGCCTCAAGATCGGTTCGACAAGCGACAGCGGCGTGCTGTCTTATACCACGGATGGTGACGAAAAAATACTGCAAAAAGACGTGATATTTTATCCGACGGTTGACGGAAAGAACGTTTACGGCATATTCAGAACTACTGTCGGTATTGGTGAAGGCGGAAAAACCGTGTATTTCTCAAAGCAGTCGTTTGAACCCAAGGCCGGCGGAGAGGTCAAGCTTAAAAGCATAGATGAGGTCAAACAGAGCATTTCAAAAGGTGAGTTTATTTCAAACGCAGCAGGAGCTTCCGGCACTGCCACTATAACGGATTATGAGCTTTGCTATTACTGCGACGGTGTCGCGAAGGACGGTAAGCTGTATGTTCAACCGGTTTATGTGTTCTCGGCAGAGATAAATAATGCAGGAGAATCCGAACAAATCAAGGTGTTTGTAGATGCTGCATCGCAAGCATGATCAATAATAAGCTGTGCTCCCCGATATCGTATAGATATCGGGGAGCATTTTCACACTCCTCCCCCAAACATTTCAAACTAAACAAAAGCCTTGCAACAGCATATAACTCAACAGGCAGTATGAGCGAAAACATACAATCAGTGTAAAAATGTAGTTATAATATACAAAAAATATCTATATTAATAGACATAACGGAGAAAGTAAATAAATATATTGAATATAAATGATTAAAATGATAAAATGTTAACATGCAGTATCCGAAAGGATCGCAATCGGAATTTAATATGAAATGGGGGAGTTTAACAATGAGAGACCTGAAGCATCTGAACTGGTTTGAAAACCTCCTGCAGGAGGCAAACAACGCGCTAATCGCTCAGGCAAAGCAAGAGGGGAAGATATGCGTTGCCTTTGTCTGCGAGAACACGCCGGAGCCGCTTATGAACCTCGGCAATGCCTTCGGCATCCGCCTGCACGCTCCGAACACCGGCTCGATGGACATCGCAACGTATTACATGACGAGCTTTTTGTGTGAAACGTCAAGGGCGCTCCTTGAGCGCGCCATCGAGGGCGGCTTTAACTTTGCCGACTGCGTCATTGCGCCGGACGGCTGCACGATGATAAATCGCTGCGTGGAGAATATGGAGCTGCTAAAAACCATGGGCGAGGGGAACGATAGGTTCTTCCACGAGTTTATGGAGATACCGCTCAAAGCCGACGAGAACGGCGTCGAGCTGCTGGTTTTGCAGTGCAAAAACCATATCCTCAAGCCGCTGAGCGAAAACTACGGCATCGATGTTTCGGATGCTTCAATACGCAAGGCCGTCGGGGAGCATAACCGCGTTTGCCGCGTTATAACCGAGATCGGAAACTTCCGCAAGGAATCTCGCCCGAGGATAACAGGCTACGAGTTCCATGTTTTGACCCTTGCTACATATGTTATGCCGCAGTATCTCATAATCGACAAGCTTGAGGAGACGCTCGAGGAGATAAAAACGCGCGAGCCGGAGGATAGGGAATACCGCGCGAGGATAGCGGTCGTCGGCTCCGAGGTCGATGACAGCGGCTTTATAAAGCTTATTGAAGAGACCGGCGCTTATGTCTGTGCAGACAGGTTCTGCTTCGGCTCGCTGCCCGGCAGAATGGAGATAGAGCTTAACGACGAGGAGGACGCGCTCACGCAGGTCTGCCGCCACTATGTCTATAATGGCCACTGTCCGCGTATGTTCAACATGGAAAAGGTCTATGGCCGCAAGGCGTATGTAAACGATATTGCTAAGGAATACAAGGCCGACGGCATAATCTATCAGCAGATAAAGTTCTGCGATCCGTGGGCGTATGAGCGGCTGCTCGGCTCGACGATGTTGCGCGAGGACTATAACTACCCCGTCCTGTCCGTTGACAGACCGTATAACATCAGCTCATCGGTAGGACAGATGCGCACCCGTGTTCAGGCGTTTGTTGAAAGCATTGAGATCAAAAAGCTCCAGGGAGGTGCAAAGTAATGGCGATCGTGGTTAACGATAAAAAGCGTAAGGGCGAAAAGCGGCTGGGCGTTCTGTATGACGAAGGCAAGGTTCGCCGCCGCCGCGAGTGGCGCGGATTAAAGGACACGCTGTACGATTACGGCAGATGGCTGTACCTTCTGTCAATTCTCGCAAGGGTGATCGTAAAGCCGCGCAACGTGAAAGCAATGTTCCGCTATAGATGGTTTGCAAATTACCTTGCCGTTCCGCATATGCTCGATAAATTCACCATCGGCCTGCGTGATGAGCCGCTGCGTATTACACACACGGCTATGGACTTCGTCGTAAAGGACGTTGCGCAGTGCATCGATAACTCCATAAAGGGCGACAGGCGAACCGGCAATAACGTAAAATATTCCGATAAATGTGTGCTCTGGGACGAAAACGCGATGACGGCCGTGATGATGGGCTTCCCGACGCTAAACTGCATCCTGCGCGAGGTGCCGACGATGTTCTCGGCAAACCTGCTCAATCAGCATTCGGGCATGCACTATCTTGATGTTGCCCAGCAGTTCGGCATCCCGGGCGACGTGTGCCCCATGCCGGAGGCGGAGCTTGGCGTTTCGATCGACGATGACTTCCCCGTGCTCGGCAAGTGCGCCGTGCAGGTCAACACTACCTGCGACGGCTCGCTCATGGGAAACGGCCTTATCGCAAAGCGCCTTGAGCGTGAGTACGGCATACCGACCTTCCAGCTCGTTGCGCCCATGCGTCATACGCAGGAGGATGTTCAGCGCTACGCTGCAAACGACGTAAAGGCAGCCATAAAATTTATCGAGGAGCAGACCGGCGAGAAGTGGGACTGGAACGCATATTTTGAATGCGCAAAGCGCGTAAACAACACTACGCGCAACCGCGTGGGCTGGCTTGAGGTCAACAGCACGCCTTATCCGCAGTTTGTCGGCGCCGTGTTCTCGCTGTATAACGACACAAACTATATGGGCAACTGCGGCCGGTATCCAGCCTTTGTCGATATAGATAAAAAGGTAATGAAGCTCGTGCAGCAGGGCTATAAAAACAAGACCATGATGGCCCCCGAATATCGCCACAGATGCATTGTCTGGGGCGTTCAGCCGCAGTATATCATCGATATGCTGTACTGGATGATCCAGTGCTGGGGCGTAGTGCCGCTGACGGATATGCTGTCGATGGTCATAAGCGAGGAGATAGCGGAAGAGGACACGCCGGAAAACCGCGAGCAGGCGTACTACGATATGGCGTGGCTGACGATGAACATGATCATGCGTAACCACACTCACGGCGGATACAAGGTCCTCGTCGATGAGCTTTGGGAGTACTGCGAGAAGATGAATGCCGACATGGTCATGATGTGGGAGCACATGTCCTGCAAGGCGCTGACCGGCATGCACGGTCAGTTCGAAGAGCAGGCGAGAGAGCGCGGCATAAATCTTGTCTGGGTCTGCCATGACCTTGCCGATCCGCGAGTTTACACCCGTCAGGCCATACGCGACCAGTTCAATCAGTATATGCGCACCGTCATGCGCGAAGAGCCGCTCGACCCGACAATCGAGGTCCTGCCGGATGAACACGCATGGTAAGAAAGGAGAAACGATATGTCAAAACTCAAAATGCTGCCCGTTAAAATGCTCGGCGGCGGAGCGGGCTTCTTTGCCGTGACGTTTTTAATATATTTCTTTAACCTTGATATGAAATTCCTTGCCTACTGCGTGGAGCCTATACTCCTCTGGAATTACGACAGGATCCCACGCAAGCAGTATGTATGACGCAAAAAACCTCCGGTCACTGACCGGAGGCTTTTCGTTTAGTCGTCTAAATCCTTTTCGCTTTTTATGATCGAGCCGCTCGAGGCGTCAATTTCATACTCGTATTCGTAATTGCCGGAGCGGAACTCTATCTCGTAAACGAGCTTGCCGCCGTCGCGGTCGAGCTTTGCTTCAAGCTGCGTTACCTGAGAAGAAGTGAGACCTGCGTGCTTGAGAGCTGTCTGTACGGCCTTGTCTTTGCCGACTGAGTCCTTGCCGTCGATGGCCGAGCCGCCCTGCTCTATATTGCCGCCGGAGTCTTTCTCGTACCATACGATCTCGCCGGTGGCGGCGTTTATGTCGTATTCGTACTCTGTCGTTCCAACTTCAAACTCGACCTCGTACACCATGCTGCCGTATTCATAGTCAAGCTCGATATCGATATTGCGAACATCGTTTTTGCTCAGACTTGCATGCTTGAGTGCAGCCTCGAGCGCCGCGTCGCGGCCGATGTATGCCTTGGAGCTTGCCTTGCCGGTTGAGTCGATGGTGCCGAGCGACTTGCCGTCGGCAAGAAGATTAAGCTCATTTATCGAAAGGGGAGCAAGCTCTTCAAAGCTGTGGCGCGCGTCTGCGCTTACGATCTGGCGGATGAGAGCTGCCTTGCCGACGGAGATGTCATATTTTTCCGCAAGCTTCACGGTCTCGCTGTCGGCACCGGAAACGTCCTGGCTGAGCACGGCGCAGTCTTTAAGCTGCTTGTTCACGTCGGATGCAAGCTTCGAGCGCAGAGTTTCGGCATTATATCCGTCAACGCCGGAAACCGACAGCAAAATGGAGTTTGCCATATCGTCAAGGTATCCGTTTTGCAGCATCGAGCCTATTATCGCGTTTACCGCAACGTCAAGCTTGCTGCCTTTAAGCTGCATATCGCCGAGCACGGTTTTTCCGTCCGCATTGAGTCCCTTGGCCGAGAGCACGTTTTCGTCCTTGTCAACGTTCAGTTCGATGCTGGGGTTAACATCAAGGGATACGACAGCTGCCAGAGTGTCGGCCGAGCTGCCGCCGAAGGTTTTCATTGCAAATACGCCTGCAACTATAAGCACAAGCACCGCGGCTATCGCAGCGAAGCTGCGCAGGGGAGATGTTCTTTTCTTTTCCATGTAAATTACCTTTCCTTTCTCATGGTCACACGCGCTGAGGATATCGTCCAGAGCGTCCGGAACCGCGTGGGAAACGGCAGAGCGGAGCTTAGTTTCGATGCTTTTGTCGTTTTTCATCTTAATCTGCCTCCATCACAGTCCTTAGTTTTTTTATGGCTCGTGAGTACTTGGAAAGTACCGTCGCAGTCGGCATGTCAAGTATCGCCGCGATCTCGCGGTGCTTGACTCCGGCCACTGCGTGCAGCATCACGATCTGCTGCTCGTCGTCGGAAAGTATCTTCATCGCAGTCTGAAGCAGTACGCGCTCGTCGGAGCTGACCTCGCTTTTGGCGGCAAGGTAGCGTCCCCAGTCGTCGTCGGCTATGTCAAGCTGCCGCCGTGCCTTGCGCATGCGCATTCTCGCAAGGTTTTTGGCTATGGTCATGATCCATGCCATCGGCTTTCCCTTGGCAGTGTAGCTTTCGACTGATGAGTAAACGGCAAGATATGTGTCGTGCAGAACGTCTTCTGCGTCGGCAGGGGTGGAAGCCATGCTCATCGCAAAGCCGAAAACCGCGGCGTGGGTGCGCTCGTAAAGCTCGCCCAGTGCTTCCTTGTCGCCTTTTGCTATGCGCGCAAGCAGCGATTCGAGCACCTTAGCTTCGGAATATTCACTTGTTGCAACCGTCATAAAAAGCATACCGAAGATCCTTTCACCATAACAATGCACAGCAGAGCCGTTTTATTGCATGGAAAAGATAAAAAATTAAATTTCTTTTGTTTCGCCCTCAAACACAACGCAGGTCGGCCCGGTGAGGTACACGTCGCGCGCTGTGCCGTCCTCGTGCGTGAGCGTAACAAAAAGCTCTCCGCCCGGCATTGAGACCTTGACGTCTTTGCCCGAAACAAGCCCTTTGAGCGTCAGAGCCGTTACGATGCTGCCGCAGCCGGTGCCGCAGGCTAGGGTGAAGTCCTCAACACCGCGTTCGTATGTTATTGCCTTAACCGCATCTTCTCCAACGAGCTTAACGAAGTTTACGTTTGCGCCCTTCGGGAAAGCAGGGGAGTGGCGCAGCCTTTTGCCGAGTGTGCGAAGTTCGTCCTCGGGTATCCTGTCCCAATCGTCTTTAATGAGTACGGCGTGCGGTATACCGGGGTCGCCAAGCTCAATGTATGTGCAGTCGCAGCCCTCGGCTGAGCGGTGCAGATCAATGACCGACGGATCGTTGAGCCTTATACGGTAAAGCGTCCGGCTTATCCGCTCGCCGGTGACAAGCCCGGCGGTGGTCTCAATGCGCTGGCTTTCACCTGCAAGACCGTGCTCATAGCCGTATCGCGCTATGCACCGCGCTCCGTTGCCGCACATTTCGCCGAGGCTTCCGTCGGAGTTGTAAAACAGCAGACGATAGTCCGCGTTTCCCTCCGCCTTCGCAACGAGCATAAGCCCATCTGCGCCGATGCCGGTCCTGCGGCTGCACAGCGTGCGCGCAAGGCAGGAAGCGGACGAAAGGGGAACATCCTCTTCAATAGCATTTATCACAACAAAGTCGTTTCCGGCTCCGTGCATTTTCGTAAACCTCATATTTGCCCTCCATGATCGTTACAAAATAAATTATAGTGAATACGCCCAACTGACGTCCTGAATACTTGAATTTAATTACGCACTATTATATAATATCACTAGCTTAGACACAAAATTGTTTCAGGAGTGTTAAAAATGACCGATTATAAAGCATTATACGCTGAAAAACTGATTAGTGCAGAGGAGCTTGCAAAGCAGGTCGAGTCCGGATGGATCCTCGGTATGGACACGGCTCCTTCGCAGGCACCGGCAATTATGAACGCTATCGCCGCAAGAGTCAAGAGCAGCGACATTAAGGGCGTGCAGGTTCAGACCCTTCTTGACGCATATCCCTTTGAGTTTTACACCGATCCCGACATGTTCGGAAAAATGACCGGCTACTCATGGTTCAGCTCCGGCTATGCGCGCAAGGCGATAAACGGCGGCTGGGCAGATCTTCTGCCGACCTACTATCGCGATATTCCTCGCCACATACGCGCAGAGTATGAGTACGATGCGTTCTGCATCGAGGTCTCGCCCATGGACAGCCACGGCTACTTCAGCCTCGCACTCAACGGCTCTTACGCCGAAGCGATGATAGACAAGGCGAAGAGAGTTTTCGTCGAAGTAAACGAGAATCAGCCCAGATGCCTGTGCGGCACCCAGCTGCATGTTTCTCAGATCGATGCTATAGTTGAGTATAATCACGAGCTGCCTGTTCTGGCTCCCGTCGCCATTGATGAGGTCAGCCAGACCATCGGCAACCTCATAGCAGAGCAGATCCCCGACGGTGCATGCATCCAGCTCGGCATCGGTGCAATTCCCGACGCTACCGGCATGGCGCTCAAATCCAAGCACGATCTCGGCATACATACCGAAATGTTCACCGACTCCATGGTCGAGCTTATCGAGTGCGGCGCCGTCAACAACTCCAAAAAGCAGATCCACCGCGGCAAGAGCGTTACCACCTTTGCTTACGGCTCCAAGAGGATCTACGACTATGTCGATGATAACCCGGCGATCGAGATCCTGCCTGTTGACTATGTAAACAATCCCGAGGTCATCTGCAAGAACGATAACATGATATCCATAAATGCAGCCATTGAGGTCGATTTCTTCGGCCAGGTCTGTGCTGAATCCGTCGGCACAAAGCACATGTCCGGCTCCGGCGGCCAGATCGACTTCGTCCGCGGCGCATGCCAGTCCAAGGGCGGCAAGAGCTTTATTGCGTTCACCTCGACCGCAAAGGGCGGTACTATAAGCAAGATCAAGCCCATCCTCACTCCGGGCGCAGTCTGCACGACCTCGAAAAACGATGTTGACTACATCGTCACCGAGTACGGCATTGCCCATATGCGCGGCAGAAGCCTCGGCGAGCGCACTCGCCAGCTCATTGCTATTGCCCATCCCGATTTCCGTGATGAGCTTACCTTCGAAGCAAAAAAGCGCGGCATAATCATCTGACAGCCGAATGCGTAATAACTAAATACCCAGCTTTGGAAGCCGCCCAAACGGGCGGCTTCTTTGTATGTTTTTGCTAAACGGCCGCGCACCATAAAAAAACTCCCACGTCCGCAGCTCGGACGTGGGAAGTTTGCATATTTTGCGCAGGGGGAGAAGCTCAGCACTTGCCCATGGCGTACACCATGTCCCAGAAGCGAAGATCAAAAAGACAGCACTTTTTGAAGATCTCGCAAAGGTGACGAGTTTTTTTCTCGTCGATATTCTCGGCAAGCGCGTCTATCCGGTCTATAAGAGCCTGATTTGTCTTTTTATACTCCGGCGAGACATAGCCTGCAAACCACGAGCCGTAGCTTTCGTCTTTGACGGCCTCGGGATATGCCTCAACCGTTTTCTCGGCAATGTACGCATAGCTCCACGAGCAGTTGAGCAGCGCAACAAGACCGGTCAGCACATCGCCGGCCTGCGCCTCGCAGATCATATAGTGACTGTAGGCGCTGCTGTCGATATGTGCGGTCGCGCAGCCGATCTCCTGTTCGGTTATGCCAAGCCGCTTCATGTACGGCAGATGGGTGCGGTAAGTTTCATCTATGGTAGCTGATATTTCTCCGCACAGAAAGCGAATTTGCTCAAAATCCTCGGCCTTTTGGATTATGGCGGCGAAGATCTTGACGTAATCCTGCAAATACAGATAGTCCTGCAGCATGTAGTAGCGGAATTTTTCCTTCGGCAGGGTGCCGCGAGCCATTTCGGTGACGAACGGATGGGTAAGATATCCCGGCCAGATGTCCTGCACCTGTGCATAGAGCGTTTCGGAAAGCTTCATGTTATTTGTGCGCTATTATCGCAACGTATCCGCCGCTCTGATAGCCGGATGCAACCTCTTCGACATCTTCGTTTGTGTACATAGGATTCTTCAGAAGAGTCTGGTAGAAATCAAAGTGATGGAAGCCGAGCGACTTGAGCACGTCGATCTTCTCCTCGGTTGAATGCCATACGCCTGCGCAGCACAGCTCGAGAGGATACGGAAGCTTCGGCATAACACCTTCAAGGTAAGGATGCTCAAATGTTCCGACGTTTTTGGCAAGCAGATACATAAACCCGAACGCACTCTCCTTGGGCACATCAAGGGAGATAAACTTCCCGTTGGGCTTAAGAGCCTTCTTGCAGATATTAAAGGCGTAGGCAAGGTCTTCGATATAGCTGGAGCTGCCGTTGAGATATATCACATCGTAGGCGTTTTCTTCTAATTCGGCATCCTCGATCGCGCCGAACTGGATAACGTTTATGCCGCGCTTCTGGGCAATCGCTCCCATGTCGCGCGAAGGCTCAAGCCCCTCGATGTTGCTGCAATCTATCATGCTTTCAAACAAGCCGCTGCCGCAGCCGACGGAGAGAACCCGCTTGCCCTCGATATCGCCAAGCGCCTTTTTAAACAGACGAAGCTCACTTTCAAACAGCTTGTCATTTTCCATAAACCATGCGTCGTACTGCGCCGCGTAGCCGTCAAATTTCGGTTTCATTGTCATGATCCTTTCAATTTTAAAAGTATTTAAACTGATAACAAATAATATAGCACACGCGCCTGCGAAAATCAATGCAATAGTATTTTCGCATAAAAATATGCCGAAGACGCAACCGGCACTTTTGCTGTTTAAATACGAAAAATGCGAAATCAACATATAAAATTAAAAATTGCAGCTCATTTTTGTGTAAAAAAATCTTGACTGAATTTGTGTAATATGCTAAAATTTCAGTCTGTGTGGGATTTGTGCGCCCAAAAGCATAAAATCCATGCAAAAACCTTGAATTTCAAGGAATTTTTCAAGAAAGGAGAAATGAAAATTGCCTACGTTTAACCAGCTGGTGAGAAAAGGCAGAGAGAAGTCGACTTATAAGTCCAACTCCCCCGCAATGCAGAAGGGCCTCAACACCCTGAAAAATTGCGAGACCGACCTGAGCTCCCCTCAGAAGAGAGGCGTCTGCACCGCAGTTCGTACCTCCACCCCCAAGAAGCCTAACTCCGCACTGCGTAAGATCGCTCGTGTGCGTCTGACCAACGGTTACGAAGTCACCGCTTACATTCCCGGTGTCGGCCACAACCTTCAGGAGCATAGCGTTGTTATGATCCGCGGCGGCCGTGTCAAGGACCTTCCCGGTGTTCGTTACCACATCATTCGCGGCACCCTCGACGCTCAGGGTGTTACGGGTCGTATGCAGGCTCGCTCCAAGTACGGTGCGAAGAAACCCAAGGCTGCAAAGAAAAAGTAATTTCCAACAAGCAAAATTTTGCCCTGTTGTCTACTATATATTATTAGACCTCGGGGCGCAGACGGAATGGTGCAAATCCGTTCCGAGTACCTGTGAAGTCATTTTTTAATGAAGGAGGGAAGCACAGTGCCCAGAAGAGGTAATGTTCCCAAAAGAGAAATTTTACCCGATCCTATGTACAATAGTGTTCTGGTGACCAAGCTCATCAACGCTATCATGCTGGACGGCAAAAAGGGTGTTGCTCAGAAGGTCGTTTACGACGCTTTTGACATCATCAAGGAGAAGACCGGCAAGGAACCCCTTGACGCCTTCACCGAAGCAATGAACAATATCATGCCCAGCCTCGAAGTTAAGGCTCGCCGTGTCGGCGGTGCAACTTACCAGGTTCCTATCGAAGTAAGACCTGCACGTCGTCAGACTCTCGGCCTGCGTTGGCTGGTCGGCTACGCCCGCAAGCGTGGCGAGAAGACCATGAAGGAGCGCCTTGCAGGCGAGATCATGGATGCCTGCAACAACCTCGGCGCATCCGTCAAGAAGCGCGAAGATACCCATAAGATGGCAGACTCCAACAAGGCCTTCGCACACTTCAGATGGTAATCTTTACAGGAGAAGATTATGCCAAGACAGTACTCACTTGAAAAAACCAGAAATATCGGTATCATGGCTCACATCGATGCCGGTAAGACTACCACCTCTGAGCGCATTCTGTACTACACCGGTCTCACTCACAAGATTGGCGAGGTGCACGACGGTGCTGCCACCATGGACTGGATGGAGCAGGAACAGGAGCGCGGTATCACTATCACATCGGCTGCTACCACTGCCTACTGGAAATACAACGACAAGAAATACAAAATCAATCTTATCGACACCCCAGGACACGTCGACTTCACTGTCGAGGTGGAGCGCTCGCTGCGCGTGCTCGATGGCACTATCGCCACCTTCTGTGCAGTGGGCGGCGTTGAGCCCCAGTCTGAAACCGTGTGGCGCCAGGCCGACAAGTACAACGTGCCTCGCATCGCCTATGTGAACAAGATGGACCGTAGCGGTGCCAACTTTCTCGAAGTGGCTCGCCAAATCAAGGATGTGCTTGGTGCCAACCCCTGCCCAATACAGCTGCCTATCGGTGCCGAAGAGTCGTTCAAGGGTATTGTCGACTTGATCAGGATGAAGGCCCTCTACTGGCACGATGAGACCATGGGTGCCGAGTATGAGGTCGACGAGATCCCCGACAACATGCTTGAGGAGGCTCAGAAGTATCGCGACAAGATGCTCGAGAATATCGCCGAGTTTGACGAGGACCTCATGGCCAAGTATTTCGACGACCCCAGCACTATCACCGAAGAGGAAATCAAGCGCGCACTGCGCACGGCTACCCTCAAGATGGAACTTGTGCCCATGCTGTGCGGCAGCTCGTTCAAGAACAAGGGCGTTCAGCCTCTGCTCGATGCCGTGTGTGCCTATCTGCCCAGTCCCGAGGACACTCCCGAGGTTGTGGGCCATTCCTACGACGACCCCGACAAGCAGGAGACCCGTCGCCCCGTGTTTGAAGACCCCATGTGCGCCCTGGTGTTCAAGATCGCTACCGATCCCTATGTGGGCCGCCTGGTGTTCTTCCGCGTTTACTCGGGTCAAATCGACGCCGGTACCTATGTGTTCAACTCTCGCTCGGGCAAGAAAGAGCGCATCTCTCGACTGTTCCAGATGTTCTCCAACAAGCAGAACCCCATGGAGACCATCGGCTGCGGCGACATCGGCGCAGGCATCGGCTTCAAGGATGTGCGCACGGGCGACACGCTGTGCGACGAGAACCATCCCATCGTGCTCGAGGCTATGGACTTCCCCGATCCTGTGATCGGTATCGCAGTCGAGCCCAAGACGCAGAAAGACCTCGACAAGCTCAACCTGGGTCTTGAGAAACTCGCCGAGGAGGATCCAACCTTCCAGGTGGAAAGCAACGAGGAGACAGGCCAAACCATCATCCGCGGTATGGGCGAGCTTCATCTCGACATCATTCTTGACCGCCTCAAGCGCGAGTTCAAGGTCGAGTGCAACCAGGGCAAGCCCCAGGTTACCTACAAGGAAGCCATCACCAAGCCCGTCGAGCTGCGTGAAGTGTTCAAGAAGCAGACTGGTGGCCGTGGTAAGTTTGCCGATATCATCGTTCGCATCGAGCCCGTCGACGAGGACTTCGAGGGCAGCCTCCAGTTTATCGATGTGGTCAAGGGCGGCGATATCCCCAAGGAGTTCATTCCAAGCATCCAGAAGGGTTTCCAGACCGCTATGAAGAGTGGTGTGCTCGCAGGATACCCCGTCGAGCAGCTCAAGGTGACCGTGATCGACGGTTCCTACCATCCGGTCGACTCCGATCAGATCTCGTTTGAGCTCTGCGCCCAGAGTGCCTTCCGCAAGGGTTGTGCCCAGGCAGGACCTGTGCTCATGGAGCCCATTATGAAGGTCGAGGTCGTGACGCCCGAGGAGAGCATGGGCGACGTGATAGGCGACTTGAACAAGCGTCGTGGCCAGGTCGAGGGCATGGAGACCAGCCGCAGCGGTGCCCGCATCATCAAGGCAACCGCCCCGCTGGCCGAGATGTTCGGCTATGTGACTGCACTGCGCACAATCACCAGTGGCCGCGCCACTTCTACAATGAGCTTCTCTCACTATGCTCAAGTGAGCAAGGCTATCGCTACCAAGGTGCTTGAGGAAGTCAAGGGCCGTGTGGATTTGTTGAAATAATTTTATCATTAAAAATATGAGCCAAAAAATCAGAATTAAATTAAAATCTTACGATCACAACTTGGTTGACAAGTCAGCTGAGAAGATTGTTAAAACTGTGAAGACTACCGGCGCAGTTGTTTCGGGCCCGATACCCCTGCCCACCCACAAGCGCATCTTCACTGTGAATCGTTCGACTTTTGTCAACAAGAAGTCGCGTGAACAATTCCAATTGTCATCTTTCAAGCGTCTCATCGACATCTACAGCTCTACAGCCAAGACCGTCGATGCACTCATGAAGCTTGAGTTGCCAAGCGGCGTTGAAGTTGAGATCAAGGTATAGTACACCTGCTCTTGCTTCACAATACCGCAAGTGATAAGTCAATCAAAAAGTGATTCAAAAATTTTTTAAAAATTAAGAGAAATGCCAGGATTATTAGGAAAGAAAATCGGAATGACATCCGTTTTCAGTGCCGACGGTAAGAACATACCGTGCACTGTTATCGAAGTTGGTCCTTGTGTTGTAACTCAGGTTAAGACTGTCGACAAAGACGGCTACGCAGCTTTGCAGCTCGGCTTCCAGGAGAAAACCCAGAAGCACACCACAAAGCCCGAAGCCGGTCACTTCAAGAAAGCCGGTTGCAAGCCACAACGCCACTTGGCCGAGTTCAAAGATTTTGATGGTGAGTACAAGCTTGGTGATACTGTCACCGTAGATTTGTTCAATGACGCCTCATTTGTCGATGTGATCGGCGTATCTAAAGGTAAAGGTTTCCAGGGCGTTGTCAAGCGCCATGGTTTCGGCGGTGTGGGCCAGGCCACGCACGGCCAGGACGACCGCTACCGTGCTCCCGGTTCTATCGGCGCCTGCTCCTACCCAGCCATCGTGTTCAAGGGTATGCGCATGGCCGGCCACATGGGCAGCGACCGCGTGACTGTTCAAAATCTACAAGTAGTTAAAGTTCTGCCTGAAAACAATCTGCTTCTCGTGAAGGGCAGTGTTCCAGGCGCTAAAGGTTCAATTTTATCAATCGTTAAGTAATGGAACTCGCAGTATATAACATCAAAGGTGAAGACACCGGGAAGAAGGTAACCCTCAACGATGAGGTCTTTGCACTTGCCGAGCCCAATGAGCACGCAGTGTATCTCGATGTCAAGCAGTACCTCGCCAATCAGCGCCAGGGTACCTCAAAATCGAAAGAAAGAAGTGAGATTTCAGGTTCTACCAAGAAGCTTGGCCGCCAGAAGGGTGGCGGCGGTGCTCGCCACGGCGACATCAAGTCTCCGGTAATGGTGGGCGGCGGCCGCATCTTCGGCCCCAAGCCCCGCAACTATGGCTTCAAGCTCAACAAGAAGGTGAAGGCCCTCGCACGCCGGTCTGCGCTTACTTTCAAGGCTCAGAACAACCAGATCGTCGTGGTCGAAGACCTCAACTTTGAGGCTCCGAAGACTAAAGAATTTGTAAATTTTGCTAAAAATCTCAAACTTGACGGCCAGAAGGTTGTGCTCGTTTTAGAGAACCAAAATAAAAACGTATTTTTGTCGGCTCGTAATATTGAGCAAGCCAGCGTCTATACTGCTTCGGAGCTGAACACCTATCGCGTCTTGAACAACAAGACCCTGGTGCTCACCGAGAGCAGTGTGGCTGTGTTAAACCAGTTTTAAAAGGAGATATATAAGTTATGGACATAATGATAAAACCTATCGTCACTGAGAAGGCCAACGCTATCAGCGAAAAGAACAATCGTTATTCATTCTCGGTATCTCCCGACGCCAACAAGTATCAGATCAAAGACATGGTCGAGAAACTCTACGACGTCAAGGTGACCGGCGTGAGCACGATGAACTACGATGGCAAGAAGAAAATGCGCTACACCAAGCGCGGCATCCAACGCGGCAAGGTGGCAGCCTTCAAAAAGGCTGTCGTGACTGTCGCCGAGGGTCAAACCATTGATTTCTACAGTAATATTTAATAAGAGAAATGGCAGTAAGAAAATTGAAGCCCACAACACCGGGGCAAAGACACAAGATTATTGGTGTATTTGATGAAATCACTGCACGTACACCAGAAAAATCTCTTGTGGTCGGCAAGCGCGTCACTGGCGGTCGCAACAATGAGGGTCACCTCACCATGCG
>DKRV01000034.1:100057-109567 GCA_002472405.1 Clostridiales bacterium UBA7273
CCCAACCGTTCGGCCCGTATCGCCCTGCTTTACTATGCAGATGGTTATAAAGCTTATATCATTGCCCCCAACGGTCTCCAGGTGGGTGCAACGGTAATGAGCGGTGAGAACGTAGCCCCTGAACTGGGAAACGCGCTTCCACTGAGTCACATTCCTGTTGGTACTTTAATTCACAACATTGAGATGCGCCCTGGCCAGGGTGCAAGAATTGCTCGTAGTGCCGGCACCTACGCACAGCTCACTTCGCGTGACGGCGACTATGCAATCATCAAATTACCTTCGGGCGAAACCCGCAAGATCCTTGCTGCGTGCAAGGCTACCATTGGCGTTGTGGGCAACTCCGATCACGCCCTCGAGCAGTCGGGCAAGGCCGGACGCTCGCGCTGGCTGGGTCGCCGTCCGCACAACCGCGGTGTGGTGATGAACCCTGTGGATCACCCCATGGGTGGTGGCGAAGGCCGCCAGTCGGGTGGTCATCCACGTTCGCGCAATGGCCTTTATGCAAAGGGCTTGAAGACACGTGCACCGAAGAAGCTGTCTTCGAAGTATATTATCGAAAGAAGAAAGAAGTAATTTGATTAAACATTAAACTATGAGTCGTTCATTAAAAAAAGGCCCTTACATTAGTGTTAAGCTCGAGAAGAAAGTCGACGCTATGAACGAGAGCGGCAAGAAGAGTGTGATCAAGACCTGGTCGCGCGCCTCTATGATCGCCCCCGAGTTTGTAGGTCACACCTTCGCTGTGCACAATGGAAACAAGTTCATTCCCGTCTATGTTACCGAGAACATGGTAGGTCACAAGCTCGGCGAGTTCGCCCCCACACGCACCTTCCGTGGACACAGCGGCAACAACAAGTAATGGGCCCGGGATATCATTTCATTGACAAAAAAAAGAATTAAATACAATGGGTAAAAGAAAAAGAGAAACAGCCAACAAGATCAAGGAAGCCCGCCGCGAGCTCACCTTTGCCAAGCTGAAAAACGTGCCAAGCTCTCCCCGCAAGATGCGTCTTGTGGCCGACATGGTGCGCGGCGTAGAGGTGTTCAAGGCCCTGGGTCTCCTTCATTTCTCCAATAAGCAAGCTGCTGTCGACGTTGAGAAACTCCTCAAGTCGGCCATTTCCAACTGGGAGCAGAAGAATGGCAAGAAGGCAGAGAACGGCGAGCTTTACATCAAGACAATCACTGTCGATTGCGCTCCAATGCTCAAGCGTCTCCGTCCAGCTCCACAAGGCCGTGGCTATCGCATTCGCAAGCGCTCCAACCACATCACCTTGTATGTAGACACGATTAATAAAGACACTAAAGACGCATAAAGATTATGGGACAGAAAGTAAATCCAATTAGCAATCGTTTAGGTATCATCCGTGGTTGGGATTCCAACTGGTACGGTGGTAGTAATTATGGAGATACGCTTGTCGAGGATTCCAAAATCCGCAAGTATCTTAACGTGCGTCTGGCCAAGGCCAGTGTGTCGCGCATCGTCATCGAGCGCACGCTCAAGCTGGTGACCATCACCATCTGCACCTCTCGTCCGGGCCTCATCATCGGCAAGGGCGGTCAGGATGTCGACAAGCTCAAGGAAGAGCTCAAGAACCTCACCAACAAAGACGTGCAAATCAACATCTACGAGGTGAAGCGCCCCGAGCTCGACGCCGAGATCGTGGCCAACAACATCGCTCACCAAATCGAGGGCAAGATCGCCTATCGCCGTGCCGTGAAGATGGCCATCGCTTCGACCATGCGCATGGGCGCCGAGGGCATCAAGATCCAGGTCAACGGTCGCTTGAACGGCGCCGAGATGGCCCGCTCCGAGATGTTTAAGGAAGGCCGCACCCCCTTGCACACGCTGCGTGCCGATATCGACTACGCTCTTGTTCCCGCCCTCACCAAGGTGGGCCTCATCGGCGTTAAGGTCTGGATATGCCGCGGTGAGGTCTATGGCAAGAAGGACCTTGCCCCCAACTTCACTCAGAGCAGCAACGAGCGCCGCTCGGGCGGCCGTCGCGGCGGTTTCCGCAATAAAAAGAACAACCGTTAAAAATCACATTTTAACAACAATTCTCAACAACAATGTTACAACAACCAAAAAGATTAAAATATAGAAGACCGTCGGACGGACATCCACGCAAGTATGCCAAGCGCGGCACCCATCTCGACTTCGGCTCATTCGGCATCAAGGCACTCGAGAGCAAGTGGATCACCGCTCGCCAGATCGAGGCCGCCCGTGTGGCCGTGACACGCTACATGCAGCGTGAAGGTCAAATTTGGGTTCGCATCTTCCCCGACAAGCCATTCACCCGCAAGCCAGCCGACGTGCGTATGGGTAAAGGTAAGGGTGATGTGGCCGGTTACGTGGCTCCTGTTTTCCCAGGACGCATTCTCATCGAGGTCGACGGCGTGAGCTACGACGTGGCCAAGGAGGCCCTGCGCCTGGCCGCCCAGAAGCTCCCCATCCCCACCAAGTTTGTGGTAGCACGCAATTATGATCCATCTCAAACCGTGTAATTCTCAACTACGATTATGAAAAAGGAAGACTTTAAGGAATTGAGCGACAAAGAACTCCTCGAGCGCCTGGATGCTGCCGAGAAGGAGTATGTTCAAGAAAAAATTCAGCATTCGATCTCCCCTCTTGATAATCCCGCAAAGATTACACTCGACAGGAGAAACATTGCGCGCCTCAAGACCGAGATACGTGCACGTGAATTAAAAATCAATAAATAATCCCAAGCACAATGGAAAAGAGAAATTTAAGAAAAGAGAGAATTGGGGTTGTTTCCAGCAACAAGGGTGACAAGACTATCACTGTGACTATCAAGTGGAAGGAGAAACACCCAATCTACGGCAAGTTTGTCAACAAGACAAAGAAATATCACGCTCACGACGAGAAAAACGAGTGCCACGTTGGCGACAAGGTGCGCCTCATGGAAACCCGCCCGCTGAGCAAGACCAAGAGATGGAGATTAGTTGAAATCATCGAAAAAGCTAAGTAATTTAAAATTATGATTCAGACAGAAACCAGATTATCAGTTGCCGACAATAGCGGTGCACGCGAGGTGCTCTGCATCCGTGTGCTCGGTGGCACTGGCCGTCGCTATGCCTCGGTGGGCGATACCATCGTGGTGAGCGTCAAGAGTGCCATCCCTTCTTCGGAAGTCAAGAAAGGCACTGTATCACGTGCTGTGGTTGTGCGCACAAGCAAGGAAATACGCCGTGCCGACGGTTCCTACATCCGCTTCGACGACAACGCATGTGTTTTAATCAACAATACCGGTGAGCTGCGTGGCACCCGTATCTTCGGCCCCGTTGCACGCGAGCTGCGTGCGACCAACATGAAGATCGTTTCGCTCGCTCCCGAAGTACTTTAATTTTACATTCTATCACACTTATAAAAGTAAATGGCTAAGTTACACATAAAGAAAGGCGATACAGTCTACGTGCTCGCCGGTGACGACAAGGGTAAAACTGGTCGTGTCCTCAGCGTGATGGCTAAGGAGAACCGTGCTATCGTAGAGGGTATCAACATGGTGTCTAAGAGCACCAAGCCTAGCGCTAAGCACCCGCAAGGCGGCATTATCAAGATGGAAGCCCCCATTCACTTGTCCAACCTCAACCCTGTCGACCCCAAGAGCGGCAAGACGCCCAGGCCCACACGCGTTGGCTTCAAAAAGGACGAGCAGGGCAAAACAGTACGTTACGCTAAAAAATCAGGAGAGGAGATTAAATAATGGCTACAACGCTTAAGAAACAATACGACGAGAAAATTGCTCCAGCGCTGATGAAGCAATTTAACTACAGCAGCACAATGCAGATTCCCCGCCTGGTCAAGATCGTGCTCAACGAGGGCCTTGGCGATGCCACCCAGGACAAGAAGATCATTGACACTGCTATCAACGAGTTGACTACTATTACCGGCCAGAAGGCTGTGCCCACACTCTCGAAGAAGGATATCTCCAACTTCCGTGTTCGCAAGAAGATGCCTATCGGCGCACGTGTCACCCTGCGTCGCGATCGCATGTATGAGTTCATGGAGCGTTTCATCCGCATCGCTCTGCCTCGCATCCGTGACTTCAAGGGCATCGAGGGCAAGCTCGACGGCCGCGGCAACTACACCGTGGGTATTCAGGAGCAGATTATCTTCCCCGAGATCAACATCGACAGCGTGAGCAAGATGACGGGTATGAACATCACCTTCGTCACCACGGCCAAGACCGACGAGGAGGGCTATGCACTGCTCAAGGAGTTCGGCCTGCCTTTTAAAAACGCAAAGTAAGTTTAATTCACAGTTTAATCTAAGTATATGGCAAAAGAATCAATGAAAGCCCGTCAGGCCAAGCGCGTGAAGCTGGTGGCTAAGTATGCCGCCAAGCGTGCCGAGCTCAAGAAGGCTGGCGACTACGAAGCTCTTCAGAAACTGCCTCACAACGCCTCTCCGGTGCGTCTGCACAACATCTGCAAGATGTCGGGACGTCCCAAGGGCTACATGCGCCAGTTCGGCATCTCTCGCATCGACTTCCGCGAGATGGCTTCGGCTGGTCTCATCCCGGGCGTGAAGAAAGCAAGCTGGTAACGACGACGCAGTCACACTGCACGGGCGCTTTTCAACGCAAATTCAACAGCTAACTAAAAAACACAGTATTAAATATTGTTCGGGAACTCCGAATCAATTTAAACAATTCAAAATAATGACTGATCCAATAGCAGATTATTTAACAAGATTGAGGAATGCGATCAAGGCACAGCATCGTGTCGTTGAAATCCCTTCTTCGAAATTGAAAAAAGAGATCACCAAGATTCTCTTTGACCAGGGCTACATCCTCAACTACAAGTTTGTGGAGTCGCAGGACAGCCCCATCGGCACTATCAAGATCGCGCTCAAGTACGACAGCGTCGACAAGGTGAACGCAATCAAGTGCCTCACTCGCGTGTCGCGTCCAGGCCTGCGCCAGTACACTGGCTACAAGGACATGCCGCGCGTTCTCAATGGTTTAGGTATCGCCATTCTTTCGACCTCTCAAGGTGTGATGACCAACAAAGAGGCCAAGGAGAAAAAAATAGGCGGTGAAGTTTTGTGTTACGTTTATTAATGAAGGAGGAATTTAATTATGTCAAGAATAGGAAAATTGCCAATTGAGTTACCTGCCGGCGTAACAGTAGATGTGAAAGACAATGTGGTGACTGTGAAAGGTCCCAAGGGCGAGCTCAAGCAAGCCGTTAACCCCGCCATTGGCGTTGAGGTGAGCGACGGCGTGCTGCATGTGACCCGTCCCGACGACAGCAAGCAGTCGCGTGCCCAGCACGGCCTTTACCGTGCCTTGATCCACAACATGGTGGTGGGCGTGAGCACAGGATACAAGAAAGAGATGGAAATCGTGGGTGTGGGTTACAAAGCCACAGCCAACGGCCAAGTGCTGGAACTGGCACTGGGCTACTCTCACGCCATCTATCTCAAGATGCCTCCCGAGGTGCATGTCGAGGCCAAGAGCGAGCGCAACAAGAACCCGCTCATCACGCTCGAGTCGGCCGACAAGCAATTGATCGGCCAGATTTGCGCCAAGATTCGCTCGTTCCGCAAGCCGGAGCCTTACAAGGGCAAGGGTATCAAGTTTGTTGGCGAGGTAATTCGTCGCAAGTCGGGTAAAACGGCAGCTGCCAAATAACAATTGAATAGAGAAAACAGTTATGATATCTAAAATCCAAAGACGATATAAAATCAAGGCACGCATTCGTGGCAAGATCAGCGGCACTGCCGAGCGTCCACGCCTGTGTGTGTTCCGCAGCAACAAGCAAATTTATGCTCAGCTCATCGACGACGTTGCTGGCAAAACTGTAGTTTCGGCATCCTCCAAGGGAATCACCGAGGGTACTAAATCTGAAATCGCAGCCAAGGTGGGCGAGGCTGTTGCCAAGAAGGCTCAAGACGCTGGCATCACCAGCGTCGTGTTTGACCGCAACGGCTTCCTCTTCCATGGCAGAGTTAAATCACTGGCCGATGGCGCTCGCAAAGGCGGACTTAAATTTTAAAAATCATGGTAAAGAAATATAATCGAGTTAAATCTACTAGCGATATAGAACTGAAAGATCGCCTTGTGGCTATCAACCGTACCACCAAGGTTACCAAGGGTGGCCGCACTTTCACTTTTGCCGCTATCGTTGTCGTGGGTGACGGCAACGGCATCATAGGCTACGGCCTGGGCAAAGCCAACGAGGTTACCACCGCCATCGCCAAGGGCGTGGAGGTGGCCAAGAAAAACCTCATCAAGGTGCCTGTGCACAAGGGCACAATTCCTCACGAGCAGACTGCCAAGTTCGGCGGCAGCCGCATCATCATGATGCCTGCCACTCCTGGTACCGGTGTCAAGGCCGGTGGTGCTATGCGTGCCGTGCTCGAGAGTGTGGGCATCACCGATGTGATTTGTAAGTCGAAGGGCTCGAGCAACCCTCACAATCTTGTGAAGGCCACAATCGCTGCCCTGGGCGAGATGCGCTCGCCCATGGAGATCGCACACCTGCGTGGCGTGACCCTTGACAAAGTGTTTAACGGTTAAAATTCACACTGCTATTATGGCTAAAATCAAGATTAAACAAGTTGTCAGCAGAATCAATCGTCCTGCTCGTCAGAAGAGGACCCTCGATGCACTGGGCCTCCACAAATTGAATCAAGTCGTTGAGAAGGAAGCTACTCCTCAAGTCTTGGGTATGGTTAACACTGTTCGTCATCTCGTCGAGGTGACCAACGCTTAAAAAACATTTAGAAGCATTATGGATTTAAGTAATTTACAACCCGCTGTTGGTTCAAATAAGAAAAAACGTCGCATCGGACGTGGCCCAGGTTCTGGCAAAGGCGGAACTGCCACCCGTGGTAGCAAGGGTGCCAAGTCGCGTTCGGGTTACAAGAATAAAGTTGGTTTTGAAGGCGGACAGATGCCATTGCAGCGTCGCGTGCCCAAGGGCGGTTTCAAAAACATCAACCGCGTCGAGTACAAGGCTGTGAACCTGTCGACCCTCGAGAAGCTGGCCACCGAGAAGAATCTCGAGAAAATCACTGTGGCCGATCTGCTCCAGGCCGGACTGGTGCGCAAGCGTCAGCTCGTGAAGATCCTGGGCGACGGCACACTCACCAAGAAGCTTGAAGTTGAAGCCAACGCATTCTCTAAGAAAGCCGAAGAGGCTATCACAGCTGCAGGCGGCACAATTGCTAAAGTTTAAAAGCTAATGAAACTCATTCAAACATTAAAGAATATCTGGAAGATTGAGGATCTCAGGAAGCGCATTATCATCACATTCCTTTTCATACTTGTGTATCGATTTGGATGCTTTGTGGTCTTGCCTGGAATCCGCCCGTCCGACCTTGCCGCGCTGCACAAGTTCACCGACAGCGGACTGATGCAGCTGCTCGACATGTTCTCGGGCGGCGCCTTCTCCCAGGCTTCCATTTTCGCACTGGGCATCATGCCCTACATCACTGCATCGATTGTGATCCAACTTATGGGCATGGTCTATCCGCGCTTTCAGAAGATGCAGCGTGAGGGCGAGAGTGGTCGCATGAAGTTGAACCAGTACACACGTTACCTCACCGTGCTCATCCTGCTCGTTCAGGCTCCCGCCTACCTCATCAACCTGAAGTATCAGGTGGTGAGCGCCGGCGGTCAAGTCAACTTCACTCCGTTCACCATGGTATTCCTGTCGATTGTCATGACCGCGGGTGCCATGTTCATCATGTGGCTGGGTGAGAAAATTACCGACAAGGGTATAGGCAACGGTATCTCGATGATCATCCTCGTGGGTATCATCGCCCGCTTCCCTGGAGCCCTCGTGCAAGAGTTCACAGCTCGTCTCACCACGGCCCAGGGCGGCTTGGTAATGTTCTTGGTCGAGATCATCATTCTGTTTGCCGTCACTGCAGGCGCCGTGATGCTCACCCAGGGCACTCGCAAGGTGCCGGTGCAGTATGCCAAGCGCATCGTTGGCAACAAGCAGTATGGTGGCGCACGTCAGTACATCCCGCTCAAGGTGAATGCTGCCAATGTGATGCCCATCATCTTCGCTCAGGCCTTGATGTTCATTCCTATCACACTGGCCGGCTTTGGTGCTCACCAGAACGATACCGGCTTCATTGGCTCGTTCTCCCGCACCTTCGGCGACATGAACGGTTTCTGGTACAATGTTGTGTACTTCTTGATGATCGTTGCCTTCACCTATTTCTACACCGCCATCACCGTGCGTCCCACGCAGATGGCCGAGGAAATGAAGAAGAACAGCGGCTTCATCCCAGGCATCAAGCCAGGCAAGAAGACGGCCGACTACCTCGACTCTATCATGTCGCGCATCACGCTGCCAGGCTCAATTTTCCTGGGCATCGTTGCCATTCTGCCTGCCTTTGCTCGCGTGTTTGGCGTCAACCAGAACTTTGCGCAATTCTTTGGCGGCACCTCACTGCTCATCACAGTGGGCGTGGTGCTCGACACATTACAGCAGATTGAGACTCACTTGATGATGCACCATTACGACGGCTTGATGAAGTCGGGCAAAGTCAAGGGACGCACTCAAGGTTAATATCCGGTAAGTTTTCAGCAACAAGAGGAATTAAGAATGATCTATCTTAAGACTGAAGAAGAAATTGAGCTTCTGCGTGAAGCCGACCTCGTGGTGGCCCGCACACTTGGCGAACTCGCCAAGTGGGTGGCCCCCGGGATCACCACGCGTCGTCTCGACCAGATTGCAGAGGAGTACATACGCTCGCAACACTGCACTCCTGGCTTCCTCGGTCTTTACGGTTATCCTGCCACACTCTGCATCTCGGTCAACGAGGTGGTGATACATGGCATGCCTTCAAGCTATGCTCTCGAAGACGGCGACATCGTGTCGATCGACTGCGGCGCCGTCACCGAGGCCGGCTTCAACGGAGACTCAACCTACACCTTCTGTGTGGGCGATGTCGACGACGATGTCAAGCAGTTGCTGCGCGACACTAAGCAGTCGCTCTACGAGGGAATCAAGCAGGCAGTGCCAGGCAATCGCATTGGCGACATAGGCCATGCAGTGCAGCAGTACTGCGAGAGTCGCGGCTACGGCGTCGTGCGCGAAGCCACCGGGCATGGCGTGGGACGCAAGTTGCACGAGGATCCCGATGTGCCCAACTACGGGCGTCCAGGCACTGGACCGCTCATCAAAAACGGCATGTGCATTGCCATCGAGCCCATGATCACCATGGGCAGCAGGCACATCGTCGTTGAGCGCGACGGCTGGACAACCCGCACTCGCGACCGCAAGCCTGCAGCCCATTTCGAGCACTCGATCGCCGTGCACCACGGCAAGCCCGACATCCTTTCCTCGTTTGACTACATAAAGGAAGTGCTGGGTGACCGATTCATTTAACTTAATTCGACAATTAATTTTAATTCTCTATATGTCAAAACAAACCGCTATAGAACAAGACGGAACTATCGTAGAGGCATTGTCCAATGCCATGTTTCGTGTAGAACTTGAGAACGGGCATCAAATCACCGC
>DKRV01000034.1:109631-112102 GCA_002472405.1 Clostridiales bacterium UBA7273
GAAATGTCGCCCTACGATCTTTCCAAAGGAAGAATTTCTTTCAGATACAAATAAAAAAACTCAACTAAAATGAAAGTAAGAGCCTCTATAAAAAAGCGCACCCCCGACTGCAAAATCGTTCGCCGCAAGGGTCGTCTTTACGTGATAAACAAGAAAAATCCTAAGATGAAGATGCGTCAAGGGTAATTTTTTATTAATTTTGCAAAAAAAATAGATACATTATATGGCAGTACGTATAGTGGGAGTTGATCTCCCTCAAAACAAAAGAGGCGTCATCGCGCTCACCTATATCTTTGGAATTGGTCGCAGCGCTGCCGCCACAATCCTGGCCAAGGCTGGTGTGAGCGAAGACACCAAGGTCAAGGACTGGACCGATGCAGAAGCCGCCAAGGTGCGTGAAGTCATCGGTTCCGACTACAAGGTCGAAGGTGACCTGCGTAGCGAAGTTCAAATGAACATCAAGCGTCTCATGGACATTGGTTGCTATCGCGGCATTCGTCACCGCAACGGCCTCCCCGTGCGCGGCCAGAGCACCAAGAACAACGCCCGCACTCGCAAGGGACGCAAGAAAACAGTTGCAAACAAGAAGAAAGCTACTAAATAATTTTATTAAAGTATGGCAAAAAAGACAGTCGCAGCTAAGAAGAGAGTTGTTAAGGTTGACGGAGTTGGTCAACTTCACGTTCATTCTTCTTTCAACAACATCATTGTGTGCCTCGCCAACAGCGAGGGACAGGTAATTTCATGGTCTTCGGCCGGCAAGATGGGCTTCCGCGGTTCTAAGAAGAACACGCCCTATGCAGCCCAGATGGCAGCTCAAGACTGTGCCAAGGTCGCCTACGACCTGGGCCTGCGCAAGGTGAAAGCCTATGTGAAGGGTCCTGGCAACGGCCGTGAGTCGGCAATCCGCACCGTGCATGGTGCCGGTATCGCCGTAACCGAGATCATCGACGTGACTCCGCTTCCACACAACGGATGCCGTCCTCCCAAGCGTAGAAGAGTTTAATCACTTCATTTCACCTTTTTAAACTTTTCGTTTTTTACATTACATTTTTCGCGAATCTCTGTCAGTGATAAGATTGCACTTTATTTAACAACCTCTCTGCAATCGCGGCTGCACTGAAGCGATTCAACAACACAACTTTAATAATTTAGATTTAAAATGGCAAGATATACCGGTCCTAAATCCAAAATCGCCCGCAAGATGGGCGAACCAATCTTCGGTGAAGACAAAGTTCTCTCAAGGAAGAACTATGCACCGGGCCAGCACGGCGCCAACAAGAGAAGAAAACTCTCGGAGTACGGCACTCAGCTTCGCGAAAAACAAAAGGCTAAATACACCTACGGCGTGCTGGAGCGTCAGTTCCGCAACCTCTTCAAGAAGGCAAGCTCGTCGCGTGGCGTAACTGGTGAAGTGCTCCTTCAATTACTCGAGTCACGTCTCGACAACGTGGTTTATCGTCTGGGCATCGCTCCTACTCGTGCTGCCGCACGCCAGCTGGTGCTCCATCGCCACGTCACGGTCGACGGCCAAGTGGTCAACATACCCTCCTATCAGGTTGTGCCTGGCCAGGTTGTCGCTGTGCGCGAGAAGTCGAAGTCGCTTGAGGTCATTCAAGACTCTCTGGCTGGCTTCAACCACGCCAAGTATCCTTGGATAGAATATGACGAGAATGTAAAGGGTGGCAAGATGATCAACCTGCCACAGCGTGAGGATATTCCTGAGAATATCAACCAACAGTTAATCGTAGAATTGTATTCTAAACAGTAAATTTAACGTCCATGGCTATTTTAGCATTTCAGAAACCAGACAAAGTTTTGATGTTGGAAGCCGACAACACCTTCGGCAAATTCGAGTTCCGCCCACTGGAACCGGGTTATGGTGTGACCATCGGCAATGCTCTGCGCCGCATCCTGCTCTCGTCGCTTGAGGGCTATGCAATATGCAACATTCGCATCGATGGCGTTAAACACGAGTTCGCTACGATTCCAGGCGTGAAGGAGGACGTGACCAACGTCATCCTCAACCTCAAGAAGGTGCGCCTGAAACGCGTGGTCGACGAGACCGAATCTGAAAAGGCTACTATCAAGGTTTCGGGCCAGGATGTGTTTAAAGCTGGTGACATTGGCAAGGTTCTCAGTGGCTTTGAGGTGCTCAATCCCGAGCTCGTCATCTGCCATCTCGACCCGAGCACAAGCTTCCAGATGGATATCACTATCAACAAGGGTAGAGGCTACGTTCCCGCCGACGAGAACCGTAACCCCAACGATGCACTCGATGTCATTGCCATCGACTCTATCTACACCCCCATCATCAATGTGAAGTATACGGTTGAGAACTACCGTGTCGAGCAGAAGACCGACTACGAGAAACTTATACTTGAAATTACAACCGATGGCTCAATCCTGCCCAAGGACGCCCTCAAGGAAGCTGCCAAGATCCTTATCCAGCACTTCATGCTCTTCTCCGA
>DKRV01000034.1:112206-113349 GCA_002472405.1 Clostridiales bacterium UBA7273
GTCGACATGGATCTCTCGGTGCGTGCGCTCAACTGCCTCAAGTCGGCCGAGGTTGAGACTTTGGGCGATCTTGTGGTCTTCAACAAGACCGATCTGCTCAAGTTCCGTAATTTCGGTAAAAAATCTTTGTCCGAACTTGAAGAGCTCCTGGCCAACCTGGGCCTCTCATTCGGCATGGATATTTCTAAGTATAAATTAGATAAAGAGTAATTAAACGATGAGACACAATAAAAAATTCAATCATTTAAGCCGTAAGAAAGGTCATCGCGACTCCATGCTTGCCAACATGACCGTTTCTTTGATCCTTCACAAGAAGATTACCACTACTGTGGCCAAGGCTAAGGCTCTGCGCATCTATGCCGAGCCCATCATCAACCGCGCCAAGAAGGACGACACCGCTTCGCGCCGCCAGGTGTTCCGCTACTTGCAGAGCAAGCAGGCCGTGAGCGAGCTGTTCAACAACATCGCCCAGAAGATTGCCGACCGTCCAGGTGGTTACACTCGCATCCTCAAGCTGGGCAACCGCCTTGGCGACAATGCCAAGACTTGCTTTATCGAGCTCGTCGACTACAACGAGGCTCTTCTTGATGCCAACAAGCAGGCTCCTGCCAAGAAGACCACGCGCCGCAGCCGTCGCAAGGCTACTGCCAAGGCCGAAGAAGCTCCCAAAGCCGAAGAGGCTGCTGCTACCAAGGCTGAAGAAGCCCCCAAGGCTGAAGAGGCCCCCAAGGCAGAGTAATAGATTAGCCCACTTTTCACTTCTTGTTTCGACAAGAGGAATTGTCATAGAACACTGCACCCAGTTCACGACCGAGCTGGGTGCTTTTTTTGTATTATAGACTTATTATTGGTTTGTTCCGGTCCTTCTCAGTCTTTTTTTAATATTGGCAAATTTTAAACGTTAACAAGCGTGAAATTCCCGATTTGCTAATTTCGCAATTTATTTCAAACGACACGCTGTCAGCAATATATGATGTATATATGATTTTGTAAATAACTTTATTTAATCAAAATAACAACCTTTAACCAAAATATTCTCCTCCTCAGTTCGCCTAAGACCCTCCGGTTTGCTAATTTTGTGTAGCGATGAGCCGAGAAAGTTTCATCTTTTGGCTTGTCTGGATACTATTTGTTAACCTTTTT
>DKRV01000014.1:0-21645 GCA_002472405.1 Clostridiales bacterium UBA7273
CTTGCGGCAGATGAGGTGTTATTTAAATTTTTGCCGTCAGGCAAAAACATTATGAAAAGTGGGCGAGCAATGCTCGCCCCTACGACTATAGATTTTAGTACAGGCAAAGTCGCAACAGGCGGAACGGATAAATCCGGTCCCTACAAGGGTGCATTCCAAAACTCAGCAGCGCACTACCGGGTTGCGTGGCAGTCGCGGCTTCCACCAACGTCTCGAACCGAGCTGCCGCAATAACCGTATCCGCGACTGCCTCAATTCGCTTCTAAAATCGTCAGCCGATGCCGCCGAGGGCGGCGCCGGCGATGAGCGCTATGAGCGCGCAGGCGCAGTAGACGTATTTGCCCAGAGGGTAAAACCACTTGCCTATGGGCTTGCGCGCGCCGAGGTTGACGGCCTCGAGCGCAAACTTCTTTCCGCCGATCCAGAAGAACATGATTGCGGCGATAAGCGCGCCGAGGGGGCAGATGTATATCGAAAGGATGTCCATCCACTCGGACACGATGGCCTGAATGCACAGCGCGACTGCGCAGCCGAGAACGTGAATGACCGCCGTTGCCGGAACGCGCTTGAGCTTGAACTTCTCCTGCAAAAACGCAACCGGCGCTTCGTAGAGATTTATTATCGAGCTTATGCCGGCAAAGCACACGCACACGAAAAACACTATGCCGACTATCCTTCCGCCGGCCATGCCGTTGATGACGTTGACGAGGAAGATGAACATAAGTCCGGGGCCGCCGGTGTCGAGCTGAGCGCCGCCGGTCGCCATGGCCGGGATGATGACAAACGCCGCAAGCAGCGCCGCAAGCGTATCGAATACCGCAACATTGCGCGCCGACGAGGGGATGCACTCCTCTCGGCTGAGATACGAGCCGTAAATGACGCTTCCGTTGCCGGCAACCGACAGCGAGAAGAACGCCTGGCCGAAGGCGTATATCCACAGCTTGGGGTCTGCAAGACCCTTGGGATTTATGGTGAGGATATATTTATATCCGTCCGACGAGCCGTCGAGCGTGAAAATATACACTCCCAGTGCCAGAAACAGCGCAAACAGCACCGGCATCATGACCTTGTTGGCCTTTTCAATGCCGCCGGCAATGCCGAATGACATGATGGCAAAGCTTGCGACTATGGCAACGATGATCCACAGGTTTGCGCCCCATGCGCTTGCCGTTCCGCCGAAGGTGCCGGATATGACGTCCATATCCTGACCCATGGAGAACAGATCGCCGGTGAAGGACATGACGGTGTATTTGAATATCCAGCCCATAACGCAGGTGTAGCCTATAGCGAGCGCGAGCGAGCCGAGGATGGGTATGTAGCCTATGCGCTCGCCGACCTTGCGCTTGCCGTATCTGAGCTCGGTGCACATGCCGAACGAGCCCATCGGGCCTGCACCGCCGGCTCTGCCGAGGGCAAACTCCTCGATCACGCCGGTGGACGCGATGAGGATGACAAATATAAAGTACGGGAGCAGGAAGGTCAAGCCTCCCCATGTTGAAACCAGCATCGGGAAGCGCCATATGTTTCCCATGCCGACCGCGGAGCCTATGCAGGCGATGATAAAGCCGCTGCGGCTTCGGAAGCCGTCGCGCTTGTGTTCGTTTTTCTCCATTGTTGTTACCTTTCGCTCTCTCTATTTGGGCAAACCTATTTAACTATACATTGCCAATGCTCCAAAGTCAAGAAAAGCCCACCGCGGCTGCGGTGGGCTTCCACACTTATCTTTACTTTACAAGGCCCTTGTCGGTTTTGCTTACATGCTTGAAAACTTCCTCAAAGCGGTTGAGCGCCTCGTCGATGATCTCGGGCGTATCAGCCAGCGAGGTGTAAAGGCGGCTGCCGGCGAGCGTCACGATGCCGTTTGCCATATAAGCTGCGCCCATGCGCTCCATGGAGTCCTTGCGGACATACATCATGTCCTTGTTGCGCAGCAGACCCACTGCGGACTTGACAAAGGACATCGACGAGAAGTCGAAGCTCATTGCACCGGTGCACTCGAGGTGGACGATCGATCCCTGATTATACGCAACGAAGGGCAGACCGTAGCGGTCGATAAGCTCCTTGAGTCCGTCGCAGAGCCTGTCGCCCATTCTGCCTGCGACCTCGCAGGCGTTGGTGCGCTCGATCTCCTGAATGGCGGTGTAGCCTGCCAGGCAGGACAGGGGGTTAGCTGCCAGAGTGCCGCCGACGTATGCTCTGTGCTTGCCGGTCGCAAGACCTGCCGCCATGAGCTGTGCGTACTCCTTCTTGCCGCCGACACCGCCTGCGGAGGGGTAGCCGCCGGCAACGATCTTGCCGAAAACGGTGAGGTCGGGAACCACGTCAAAGTAGCCCTGTGCGCCGGAGAGCGCCACGCGGAAGCCGGTGACGACCTCGTCGAATATCATCAGTGCGCCGTACTGATCGCACAGTGCGCGAACGCCCTTGTTATAGTCGTGCGCAACGGGGCGCGTGCCGCTTTCGGGGCCGACAGGCTCGAGGAGGACTGCCGCGGTGCCGCCGAGGAGCTTGTTGCGCTTGAGCATGCGCTCGAGCATATCGAGGTCGTTCGGACGAACCTCGTCGGTGGTGCTGTAAGCACCGCCGGGAATGCCGTGCGACTCGAGCAGTGCTCGGCTGCCGGGGATCTTCAGGCCGTAGACCATCTGGTCGGACCAGCCGTGGTATGCGCCGCCGATCTTGATGATGCGCTTTTTGCCGGTAGCTATGCGCGCAATGCGCAGCGAGGCCATGACGGATTCGGTGCCAGAGCCGAGCATGCGGAACATTTCAACGTTGGGCATGTGCTTGTTGATCTCGCGTGCGATGAGCATCTCCGACTCATGCAGCAGACCGGTTACGGGGCCGCACTCGTTGAGAAGCTCGATGACCTTTTCGCGGATGACGGGATAGTTGCTGCCGAGGATGGTCGGGCCGCCTGCTTGAAGGAAGTCAATGTACTTGTTGCCGTCCTTATCGTACAGATATGCGCCCTCTGCCTTTGCCATGCACATGGGGAAGGGCTTGTTGAACGCAAGGTTGTGCTGAACGCCGCCGGGGATATACTTTTTCGACTCCTCGTACACGGCTCTGGAGGCCTTGCACTTTTCGTCGTAGTATTTCATAACAACGTCTTTGTAATATTCGTCGGTGACCTCCCATATGGGCTGGCTGGTCAGCTCCTTGAGCTTTGCGTTGATCTCATTGGGATCGTCCCATCTGCTTATTGCACAGTTATTCATGCTCATTTGTCTCCTTTTCGAGTTTTTTCTTGGCTATATCGTTTGTGTCCTTGCTGTGGCGATAGACGACGAAGTTATCCCACAGATATTCAAGCGTAAGATTCAGTGCCATATTGATGGCGAGGACTGCGTATTCGTTCCAGCCATGCGTATCGGCAAGGAAATGCTCGTTCCATATCGTAAACGGAGCAAACGGCACATAGAACAGGAACACAAGAAGCATTGCCTTCGGCACGTTTTCTGCGCTCTGGAAGGTGAACTTTCTGTTGAACGTGAAGTTCCACAAAACGCTGAGCACAAGCGCTATCGTGTAGCATACCCAGTGGCCGGGGATTTTTATGACCTCTTCGCAGAGGATCATTGCAACGGTTTCGATTATACCGGCAGAAGCTGAAAAGAGAATGAATTTTATGACTCTTGCAGTTTCTTTCTTTTTCTCCGCCTTCATATGTCATCCCTTCCTCTTTGAATATTTTTTCTTGTACACAAAGCGCATCAGCGCCGTATCGACCGCACCGAGCTTTACCTTTGCGCCCATGGCCTCCGTGTGCAGCGCGCACAGTGCCGATTTTTCGGTCAGAAGCTTCAGTGCCTCGCGATCGTCCGGATCGTCGGCCTTTACGATCGCGCCGACGCCTTGCACGAACACCGCATCGCGCGCAGACAGCGCCTTGACCGCCTTCTTCGCCGATGCTCTGACGCAGGGAACATGCGAGCCGAGCATCTGCGCCATGTCGTCAAGCTGGGCGTGAAGCGTTTTCCTTTTGCCCGACCACATGACGGCCGCATCGCCGCCGGACAGCTCCGCCGTGGGTATCTCCTGCCTTACCGCGGAGATAAGCTCTGTTGCTTTCTTCTCCGAAAGACGCTTCGGAGCCGCATTGCCGAGGTGCAGATTGCGGCGGCAGATATCCTCCAAAAGCTGCACGCGCTCCATCGCCTGCTTCTTATCGCTTCCGCAGACCACAACGCCGTGGTTTACCATGAAAACGGTGTGCGCGCCGGTCTGCATAGCGCTTTTCACAGCGTTTTTGAGCTTCTTCATGCCGGGCAGGCCGTACTCTGCCTTTGCAACGCCGCCGAGAGCCTCGCGTTCGGCGCTTGTTATATCCATGCTGTCAAATCCGGCAAGGCCGATCGCCGAGGCGCAGTTTTGATGCGTGTGGATAACGAAGCCGGCATCGTCAAACAGCTCGTATGCCGCCGCGTGAACGCCCTTTTCGCTCGACGGCTTGTGCTTGCCCTCCCATTCCATCGTGCTCAAGTCTACGTACACTATGTCCTCCGGCATAGTTTTGAGATAGTCAAGGCCGCTCGGGGTTATGAGAAAGCTGCTTTTGTCCAGCCGGCAGCTGACGTTGCCCCATGTTCTTGCGACAAGGCCGGTTTTCAAAAGCTCGCGTCCGGTGTCGCAGATAAGCTCTCTTGCGATTTTTTCTTCCACGCTTATGCCCTCCTTAATTCAGCGCGGCAAAGTTTTTCTTATTTGCCGCATAAAGATTTTTGAATACCTCGTAGTTTTTGTCATAAAGCACTTTGTTTTCGGCGTTCGGCTCATATCTGCCCTCAGGCTTTATGAGCTTTCCGGCCTCGGAAAGATCCTTTATAAGTCCGCTTCCGACCGCGACGAGCATCGCGGCGCCCACGGCGCCGACATCCTTTGTCGAGGCCACGGTCTCAACGGGTCTGCCCGTCACGTCGGCAATGATCTGGCATGTCACTCTCGACAGTGCGCCGCCGCCGACAAAGCGGAGCGTATCGCCGGTTTTGACCTTTTTATCCTCGCACTCGAGCATCCAGCGCAGGTGATAGCATATGCCCTCGAGCACCGCGCGCAGCATTTCGGTTTTGCCGGTGTCGAGCTTTATGTTGAAAAACATACCTGCCGCCTTGGGGTCCTCAAACGGGCAGCGGTTTCCGTGCAGCCAGGGGGTGAATATAACGCCGCCGGCTCCGGGCGGTATGGCCGCAATGGTGTCGGTCATGTAATCATAAAGGCTTTCGTATACGGTCTCCTTGCTCTCGGCGACGTTTATCTTTTTAAGGTAAATGCCGATCTCGTCGAGCACAAGGTGCTCCTTTACCCATTCAAAGCATTTTCCGGCGGTCTCCATCTCGGCAAAGTAATTGTACTTGCCCTCCTGCGCGCCGACTATGCCGGCGATCATGGCAACAAGATCAACCTTCTGGCTGTCGATAACTGTCCCGACCCAGCCGGAGGTGCCGGAATAGATGTGCGTCTGTCCGATCTCGGTGCAGCCGGCGCCCACGCCGATGAGCGTTGCGTCGCCTCCGCCGCCGTAGACCGGGCAGCCCGGCGCAAGGCCAAGCTCTGCCGCGGCTTCTTCACTCAGGGGGCCTGCAACGTCGGTGCATTCAATTATCTCCGGCATGTGGTCAAACTCCACGCCGTACATTTTGCACAGCTCGCGGCTCCAGCAGCCCTTTCCGGGGCGGCTGTCGTAAAGGAACGTCGAATACGCCGAATCGCGCGTCATGATGAATCTTCCCGTGCAGCGGCAGATGAGATACTCCTTAACATCGAGCCATTTGTGAACCTTTTTGAACACCTCCGGCTCGTGCTTGCGCACCCATTTGTATTTCCACAGGGGGTCCTTCACGCTCGTGGAGGCAGCGCGCGTTCTCACAAGGCTTTTCAGCAGCATGAGCACGTTCACGCCCGAAACCGTTATACCGTGGGTCTGGCACTCGGCAAATTCCTTTTCCGCGCGCTGATCCATATAGCTCATGGGTCTGCGCAGGGCCTTGCCGTTTTCATCGACGAGCACAAGTCCCTGCATCTGCGAGCAGAAGGATATGCCGCCGATCTTTTCGGGGTCTATCCCCGTCTTTTCGATAAGGCGGCGAGTACTTTTCTTCATCGCCTCCCACCATTCGTCGGCGTCCTGCTCGGCACCGCCGTCGGGCATGATATAAAGGCCGTAGCCCTCATACTCGCCCTCGAGCAGCCGCAGCGTTTCGCCGGCCTCGAAAAGGCAGGTTTTCACGCCCGTTGTTCCTATGTCATACGCGATAACATACATTCTTTATCCTCTCCCTATTTTCAATGCGTTTTTTGCAAAACGCATAAAGCATTCCGTCATTTTATCCGTATCGTCGGCAATGTCCTCGCCGCAGAATATTTTCATTCTCTCCGCATAGTAATCGCAGCTGTAGGAAAACTGGAGCATCATAAACATATCGTCAAGGAAAAACGCGAAAAGCTTAGGGTCAAGCCCCGGATCGACCGTGCCTGCCGCACGCGCGTTTTCAAGAAGCTCCGAATATACCCTCGCCGTGCGCCCTTCGATCTCGCGCGCAAGCTCGGCCGCGTATTTTTTGCAGCCGCCGGAGGTGATTTCGTTATACATCGCGTTGTGGCTTTTATGCTCTCTCGCGTGGACGATAAGCGCGCGCACGATGCTCTCTATGCCGGACTCTATATCCGTTTCGTGCGAGATCGCCTCGCTCAAAACCGCGTCGAGCAGCGCCAGCGAGTGACGCACGCAGGCAAGAAAAAAGCTGTCCTTATCGCCGAAATACTTATATATAACGCCGACCGAAACGCCGGCCTTTTTAGCTATAACATTGATATTTGCCCTGTCCAGACCGCGCTCGGCAAATTCGTCGATGCCCGTTTCGAGGATGAGCTGTTTTGCGTTGTCGTCAAGTTTTTTGTACATTTTACGTTCTCCGTCGGACTGTGTCGTGAGCGGCTGCTCACAAGATAGGTATATTATACGCCTGCACCACACCGCGAGTCAATGCTTTTTTGGAAAAAAACAACGGATGCTCTGGCGAACATCCGTTGTTTTTAAATAGGGTATTAGAAAGAGAGGTGATTAGAAGAGACTTATTTAAATATCAGCCGCCGAAGCCGAAAAATCCGGGCGTCTGCTGCTGCGACTGGCTCTGCTGGCTGTCCTGCTGGTCGGCTATGGCAGAGGTGGTCTGCTCGCCGATTTCGACGGTCAGGGTAAGGGTCTGACCCTGACGATAAACGCTCAGGGTGAGCTTATCGCCGGCGGCGTGGTCGGCTATTATGGAGCTGAGGTCGCTCTTGCCGCTTATCTCCGTGCCGTCAACGGCGGTGATTATATCGTTTGTCTGAAGTCCGGCCTTGTCGGCAGGGCCTCCCTCGGTGACGGACGCAACCGCCGCACCGGCCGGGGTGCCGTAGTTCTTGGCCTCGTCGCTGACATCTGCGACCATGACACCGATGTAGGGCTTTGCAACGTAGCCCTTTTCGATGATGCTGTCAACGATGCTGCGCACGGAGTTTATGGGGATGGCAAAGCCGATGTTGTCGATCGATGCGCCGGAGCCGGACGAGCCGGAATATTTTGCGTTGGTTATACCGATGACCTCGCCATAGAGGTTAAACAGTGCGCCGCCGGAGTTGCCGGAGTTGATGGCGCAGTCGGTCTGAATAAGATTCATGGTGACGTTGTTCGACATCGTGACCTCGCGGTCAAGCGCGCTAACCGCGCCCGAGGTCAGCGAGAAGGTAAGCTCGCCGAGAGGGTTGCCGATCGCAATGACTGAATCGCCGACGTTGAGGTTATCCGAATCACCGATCGTAACCGGGGCGAGGTTTTTCGCGTCGATCTTCAAAACGGCAATGTCGTTGCTCTCATCGTAGCCGACGAGCTTTGCGTCGTAGCTTGTGCCGTCATAGAGCGTTACTTTGATGGAGCTTGCCGACTCTATGACGTGGAAGTTTGTTAGTATATATCCGTCGGAGGAATAGATAAAGCCCGAGCCGGATGCTGCCGACTGCGTGGTGTAGCCCCAGTAGTTTGTCGTTACCTGAGTTGTGATGCCAACGGTGGAGTTAACGTTCTTTGCATAGACCTCGGCAGCGGTCATCTGCTTGCTTGTGTCGATGCTTGCGGTGTTTATGACCGAGGTCGGGCGCTTGCCCTCGTTGACGGTAGTGCCGCCGCTCGAGCCGCCGAAAACGGCGTTTCCGATAGCCGAGCCGCCGAAGCCTGCGAGCATTGCGGCAACGAGCAGGCCGGCGACCATCGTGCCGGGCTTTTTCCAGAACGGCTTTTTATCCGCCTTGGGCATTTCCGGCTCGGCCTTGGGAGTCTGCTGAGAATTGCTCTGCTCATCCTCCGGCTTGTGGCCGTAAAAGAAGCTGTATTCACCGTCAACCGGTGCGTTCTGCTGATCCTGAACGTTTTCGTTTTTGTTTTCCATTTTATCCATGCTGGTGGCCTCCTTGTGACTGAGCACATAATGTATCTTTAGCACATAATGTATCTTTTCGCCGCATTTGTCAATCCGGCGGTCGTTGTTGGTCTGCCGCTTCGGCGAAGCTCTGCTCGCCCGGTGGGCAGTTACCTGTATTTCGTGGAACTGTCATGAGAATAAGCCGCGAACCTGAAATGAGCTGAAAAAGTTTTGTTATCAAAATGTGAATTTGAAAAAACATGCTTTGAATTTTTCCCCTGCGCTGTTAAAATGATTTCAGGTTCGTTTCAGTTGAGTATATTAATATGTGTATCGGAGATGATACTATGCGTATTCTTATAGCGGAGGACGAGGTCGGCATTGCAAAGGCCTTGAAGCTTGTTCTCGAAAAAAATCGTTTTGCCGTCGATATGGTTCACAACGGACTCGACGCGCTTGAATATATGCTGTCGGTTTCCTACGACGCGGTGGTGCTTGATATAATGATGCCCGGTCTTGACGGGCTTGAGGTCTTAAAGCGCGCGCGCGAAAAGGGCGTGGGAACTCCGGTGCTGTTTCTCACGGCCAAGGCTGAGGTCGAGGACCGCATAGCCGGTCTTGACGCAGGCGCGGACGACTATCTGCCCAAGCCCTTTGCCATGGGCGAGTTTATCTCGCGCGTGCGCGCGCTCACACGCCGCAGCGGAAATTACGCGCCCGACGTTATATGCGTCGGCGGCACGAGCCTTGATCTTAGCTCCTACACGCTTTCCTCCGTCGGCGGCGGCGTGCGCCTTAATAATAAGGAGTTTCAGCTCATGGAGCTTTTCATGCGAAATCGCGGCCGCGTTTTTTCGACGGATGCCCTCATGCAGAAGGTCTGGGATCTCGACACGGAGTCGGAAACGGACGTTGTGTGGACATACATAGGCTTTTTGCGCAAGAAGCTCAGGCAGCTTGACGCGGATGTTGAGATAAAAACCATTCGCGGCGCAGGCTATGCGCTGGAGGCAAAATGATGCTTACGAAAATGCGGCGCAGATTTATAGCCTCGGCTATGGCGGCGATGGGAGCCGTTACGCTCGTGCTGCTGGTCGCTATAAATCTGTGGAACTATAATATAACAACAAACAGGCTCGACGACACGATAAATTCGCTTATAACCACCGGCAAAAATCCTTACAGCGGCTCGTCGAGCTTCACCCTGCCGGACATTTTCAGCGATAATTCGCCGGAGTCAAAATACATGACGCGCTATTTTGCCGTGGTGTACGACTCCGACGGCGACGCGGTGCGCGTGTTCAGCGATTATATTGCAACCGTCAGCGCGCAGGAGGCGCTTTACTATGCGTCCGACGCGCTGTCGTCGGGGCATACACAGGGCTATTACGGCGACTATCGCTATTGCCTCAAAAGCGGCTCATCCGGCGCGGCGGTCATATTCTTAAACGCCTCGCCCGAGCGGCAGTCGATGAAAACACTTTTTAACGTGTCGCTCATCGTTGCGGCGGCGAGCCTGCTTGCAGGCTTTGCGCTCGTTGCTGCGTTTTCCAAAAAGGCTATTGCGCCGTATGTTCGCAATATGCAGCTGCAAAAGGAGTTTATCACCGACGCCGGGCACGAGCTTAAAACTCCGCTGACCTCGATATCCACGAGCGCGGACGTTTTAAAAATGGAAAACGGCGACAACGAATGGGTCGATAACATCCAGAAGCAGACCATGCGCATGTCAAAGCTCGTGAAGAACCTCGTTATGCTCTCGCGCCTTGACGAGGGCATGCCGCTGCCGGATAAGAGCGATTTTTCGCTCAGCGACGCCGCGTGGGAAGCCGCAGAGCCTTTTGAAATGCGCGCAAAGGCGCAGGGCAAAAGCTACAGTCAGAACATAGCCCCCGACCTCGACATGACGGGAGACATGGCTGCCGTGCAGCAGCTCATATCGATCCTGCTCGACAACGCGTTTAAATACTCCGATGACGGCGGCGAGATCCGCCTGTCGGTTTACGCGCAGCACAAAAACAAGGTCATCGAGGTCTACAACACCTGTCCGCCGGACTCGCTCGGGGATATCGACAGGTTCTTTGACCGCTTCTACCGCGCGGACAAATCGCGCACTTACGACGGCGGAACCGGCATTGGCCTTGCCATAGCGCGAGCCATCGTCCAGGCGCTCGGCGGCAGCATAAATGCAGAGACCGCCGACGGAAAGAGCATAGTTTTCCGCGCCGTGATATGAAAATAATATGAAAAATTCCTGCTCAAGAGCAGGAATTTCAGCGGTCACTCGGACCGGGATCGTAATCTCCGAATATCATATCGTCAATATCTGTTCCCATGTTTTTCACCTCAGCTCAAATTCAGCATACTTTCAGTATATGCCCGGCATTATGGAAACATGACAAAAATTTTTATTTACGCCCGAGCGTAAGCTGACGAGAGCTCAACGCAAACTATCTCGGGGCGGTTGAAAATACGCGGAATGGACACGGAATTTCCGAGGCCGCGCGAGACGATCAGTGTGTAGCGGCCGTTATTAAACTGCCCTGCGTCAAAATCGGGGAACAGGCGGCGGTCGGTTCCGATAAGCCCGCCCACGCCTGGGATGCGGATAAGTCCGCCGTGCGCATGGCCGCAGAATATAAGATCAACCGGCAGCTCGGGGTATTCGGTTATCCAGTAGTTCCGATGCCCGAGCAGTATTTTGAACGCGTCCGGAGCGGCATCGTTCATTTTCTGCGCAAGCTCGTCGGGGCTGAGCATGTCTGCGTAGGCCAGCGGATCTTCAACTCCGCCGAGGAGTATCTCGTCATCGCCTCGGTTTATCGTAAGATACTCGTTGCTTAAATATTTTACGCCGGCGCGCTCCAAAATGTTCCGGACCTTGACGGCAAGTCCCGAGCCGAACTCGTGATTTCCGCTGACGAAATACACCGGACACAGCTTCACAAGCCTGGCAGCGAGCTTTTCGACGGCCGCGAGGTCGCCCTCGTCGGTCACGAAATCACCCGTGAGCGCGATCATGTCCGGCTCAAGCGAGCCGACTTTATCGACAAGCTCCATGCCGTCCTCGCCAAACTCCGCGCCGTGAAGATCCGACAACTGCACGATCTTAAATCCGTCGAAGCTCTCCGGAAGCTTTTGAGATGCCACCTCGTAGCGGCTTATCTCAAGATCCTCTCGGCTGTCTTTTATTAAAAATGCCGCAGCCGCCGCGATCAGCGCAAGAATAATAAGCGCCGTCAGGCAGCCCCGGCCTCTGTGCTTTTTGCCCTTAGTTTTCAATTTGCATCTCCTTTAAGCTGACGAGAGCCAAACGCATACCGGTTTTGCCGGACAGATTTTCACTCACACTGCGTTAAAGCTCTTGACAATACGACAGTACTCTCTGCAAGCTTTACCTTGCCTGAGCGAAAATAGCCGGAATGGCGAGCCGACAGGCGATATGTGTTCGGCTCTCGTCAGCTTAGCCATATAAAACAGTTTGCGTCAATTGTACCACAAAGCCGCCAATGCCGCAACTTCCGGATTTGACAGAGAGTGTAGCAATAATTACAGAAACCGAAACCCAAACCCCTCTTTCTTACAAGGTTTGAGCTGAATGATAGATAAACTCTCATTGCTTCAGATAATCTCCGCCGAATACGACGATGTTTTGTTGACAAACAGCCGCTTCTCTATATATAATAGTTAAGATTGTACAGCATTACCGGCAAAGGAGGAGTGCTGCTTGGCTTCGGGCGGAAAACACCTCAAAAAGCAAGCGAATAACAAGCGTGGAAGCGGCGACCATCTGTCGGAAAAAGACAGGCAGCGTGCGGCCCGACGGCGCTCACGCAGCGCCAACCGACGCGGCAGACTCAGACGCGGTGCACCGCAGATGATAGTCATGCTGCTGCTATGCATCGTCATGATATCGCCGCTGCGCAGCTGCATTATAAGCGACTCGGACTATGTCGGCTATGCCGCCGCACGCGAAACGGCCCTTGCCGATGCCGGTATCACTCAGGAAAAGGCAGCGGATCTTTCGACAGAGATGATCAAGATTGACGACACCGTTTGCTATAAGGTTCAGTTCACCGGCACGGTCACCGACTATCGATACATAATCGATGCAAAAACCGGCCTCATAATCGGCCAGAATTTTTACAGAACAGAAGGATAAATAAAGCGTTTTTCCAGAAACAGGGCATGGTTAATATGCCCTGTTTTCATTTATGAGACACAATTAAATTTGTGTAATAACAAATTAATCGCCAAACAGAGGCGCGTTTGTTCAACATAAAGCACAAAAAACATGTTAAAACAGGGACATATTGTGGTTGCAATTTGTGAAAAAAAGTGTTATACTTAGTCCGCTATTGTGTAGACGCACGTCAACTCATGGCATGATACTATTTTGTAAACGTTCGACACCGAGGTTTTACCAACGGTGTCTACCGTGATAAATTAGTCAATCATATTTAAAGGAAGGAAGAACCATATGATGAACGAAAAGTACGCACCCCTATTCACTCCGTTCAAGATTGGCAATGTCGAAATAAAGAACCGCATTGTCCAGTGTTCCATGGGCGGTACCTCTCTGTTTGGCTGGCTTGAGCCCTGCCATTTCGACAAAGAGGCAGCTTATTTCCTGCTCCAGAGAGCTCAGAAGGGCGTTGGCCTTGTTCTCCCCGGCATGCAGTGTGTCCGTGATACCATGGGCCGCCGCTGGCTGTATCAGAACAAGAGAATGTTCAAGCAGCTCAAAGAGTACATGGTAGAGTACCACAAGACCGGCGCAAAGCTGTTCATCCAGCTGGCAGCAGGCTTCGGCCGCTCCATGGCAGTTACCCCCTGGATGGTCGTCCTGAACAAGAATCCCATCCTCAACAAGATCGCTTCCCCCATCGTTGACGTTAGCTACAGCTGCGCTTCCGCATCTGCAACTCCTAACCGTTGGCAGGAGGATATGCTCTCCCGTCCTCTGACCGCTAAGGAAATCCACGAGATGGTCGAGGCATTCGGCAAGACCGCAAAGATGCTGCGCGACGCAGGCGTTGACGGTGTTGAGATCCACGCTGTCCACGAAGGTTACCTGCTCGACCAGTTCACCATGGAGAACTGGAACTGGCGTGAAGACGAGTACGGCGGCTCCTTCGAGAACCGTTTCCGTTTCCCCGTTGAGATCGTTCAGTGCATCAAGAGATATGCCGGCGAAGACTTCCCCGTATCCCTGCGTTACTCCGTCAAGTCCTACACCAAGACCTGGGGTAAGGGCGCTGTTCCCGGCGAAGAGTTCGTAGAGTGGGGCCGTGACATGCCCGAATCCGAGAAGGCTATCAAGTACCTCGGCGACGCAGGCTACGACTTCTTCAACTGCGATAACGGTACTTACGACGCTTGGTACTGGGCACATCCGCCTCAGTACATGCCCGACAACTGCAACCTCGCAGACGTTGAGCACATAAAGAAGTTCACCGACAAGCCCGTAGCATGCGCAGGCCGTATGCTGCCCGAGACCGCCGCAGAAGAGATCGCTGCCGGCCGTCTGGACGCTGTCGCAATCGCACGTCAGAACCTCGTCGATCCCGATTGGATCATCAAGATCCAGGAAGGCCGCGAGGACGAGATCAAGCCCTGCATCCGCTGCCACAACGGCTGCTTCAACTTTGCTAAGTACAAGGGCACCGCAAACATCCAGGGCCTTGAGGACTCCCTGCACCTCGGCCGCTGCGCACTTACTCCGTCCACCATGCAGCACAACCGCTACAAGATCGTTCCGACCAAGAACCCCAAGAAGGTTGCTATCGTCGGCGCAGGTATCGGCGGCGTAGAGGCAGCTCTGGTTCTTACCCAGCGCGGCCACAAGCCCGTTATCTTTGAAAAGACCGACCGTATCGGCGGCCTGTTCCTCACTGCTTCCGCAATGAGCTTCAAAGAGAACGACAAGGCTCTCATCACCTGGTATGAGAACGAAGTTAAGAAGGCTGGCCTCGACATTCGCTTCAACACCGAGATCAACGATCTGGGCATTCTCCGCGGCTATGACGAGATCATCGTTGCAACCGGCGCAGTTCCCAGAAAGATGCTGATCCCCGGCTTCGAGAAGTGCCTCACCTTCACTCAGCTCCTGCGTGAGAAGTACCCCGTAGGCGACAAAGTGGTCTTCTTCGGCGGCGGCCAGTCCGCTTGCGAAGCTGCATACGAGATGGTCCTCCAGGGCAAGCACCCGATCATCGTCGAGTACGCAAAGGACCTCGTTCCTGCACAGAACGTCTGCCTGTCCAACGCTTCCTTCCTGCGTGATGTTCTCGAGTATCACAAGGTTCCCACTTACCTTGAGCATACTATCCGCGAGATCAAGGACAAGACCGTCGTTATCGCTTCCAAGGACGGCAAGAACGTATTTGAGGTCGAGTACGACAACATCGTAAACGGCATCGGTTTCGTTCCCGCACCTGTCGGCGGCAAGGGCAAGAACATCCACCGCGTCGGCGACTGTGTCACCATCGGCAACCTGCGTACCGCTATCTGGCGCGCATGGGACGTCTGCATGAAGATATAGTTTCCAGACCCCAATAAAACCAAAGCATAACAAATCCGGTACGGAAAATTCCGTACCGGATTTTTTCTTTTTAGAGGCGAATTGAGGCTGCTGCCGATACGGTTTTTGCGTCAGCCCGACCGGTGGGTGCAGGCAAAACCATTACACACGGGCGATCAATGATCGCCCCTACTGTTGCGTAACCTTATGTGATGCGAAACGTGATGGTTTCCACCACTGTTCCGACACCGGGCAAGCGCAATTAATGTGCCCGTAGGTGCGTTAATTCGCTATTAAAAAGACGGAATAGGCAAACCCGTTCCCTACGAGGTGCGGTGTAAAATTCAGCAGCGCACTACTGGGTTGCGAGGCAAATATGGTTTCCTCCGCACTCTCGACACCGGGATACCAGAGATATATGTATCCGTGACTGCGCCAAATCGCCACTGAAAAAGTTGACAAATGGGATGGTGGGTCGTATAATCAAGGCTGTTTTTTCAGGCGAGGGGGAATTTGCTTCATGTACGCCAAGCGCATACGCGGCCAGATGTCCGAATCCATGCTCACGGCCGTGTTTATAATCCTGTCCGGCGGTTTGCAGGATTCTTACACCTATCTTTGCCGCGGTAAGGTTTTCGCAAACGCGCAGACGGGCAACATCGTCCTGCTGAGCGCATATCTCTTCGACGGAGAGTGGTCGCACTGCGCAAGATATTTTGTCCCTGTGCTGGCCTTTATGCTCGGTATTTTCGTTGCCGAGTGCGTCCACCGGCATTATAAATACATGGAGCGTGTACACTGGCGGCAGCTCATAATTTTGTCCGAGATAGTCCTGCTTTTCGCCGTCGGCTTTCTGCCGCAGACGATTAATACTTTCGCCAACGCCGTCGTTTCCTTTGTGTGCGCCATGCAGGTGCAGACCTTCCGAAAGGTTCGCGGCCATGCCTACGCGAGCACCATGTGCATCGGCAACATGCGCAGCGGCACCGAGGCGCTTTGCGCATATTTCCACACGCGCGATATCGCGATCCTGCACAAGGCGCTGACATATTTCGGCGTGATTGTCCTGTTTGCGCTCGGCGCCGGGTTCGGCGCGCTGCTGACAAACGTTTTTTCCGTCCGCGCGATCTGGTTTTCCTGCGCTCTGCTGACAATAAGCTTTTTCATGATGTTTATTAAAGAGACAGAGGCCAAATAAGTCGCACCGATAGTAGGGGCGAGCATTGCTCGCCCGGATCTTCCGACCGCACCATATCATCATACAGAAAATGACCCGGATATAAAATCCGGGTCATTTTGTTTTGGCGTGATCATCCTGCTTTTGATATCTCATCAACGTTAAGGGTGTATCCCATTATTTCTCGACATCGGTAATTTTCCCTCTCACAATCAGAATGTCTCCGATATCGCACTCCATTATGTAATGACAGCTACTATCAAAAGGTATACCTTTTGATAGTTTTTTATTTCTTCCCCTTGCTGCGTTCCTCGCGCAGGCGGCGATAGAAGGTGGCTTCACTCATGCCGCAGCTCGCGATAAGCTCGCCAAAGGGCAGCGCGCCGATCTCCTTCGTGAGATACCTCCACTGCTGCTGTATCTCCTCATAGTTTCGGCCGAGGCGGTCGATGCTGAGATCGCCCTCGCGCAGACGGCGCGCGAGCAGCTGCCGCTCCTCGTTCTGATCGCTGCTCGACACGCGCGCGTAACCGTAAATATCCATAATATCTCCCATGTGCAAACAGCAGGTGCAGAAAAGTCCGCACCTGCTGTTTTAGTTTTATTCCTCATTATCGCCGTCGCCGGTTTTATCGTCAATGGTCTTTTTTCCGCGCGCGATGAGCTTTTTGAGGAAATCCGGGATGGGTGCGCCCATTGCCGCGGCGTTTTCCACAATGCTGCCAAGCTCAGTGAAGAAATACCATGCCGCGACTATGGGCGTTATCAGGCAGCTCTGGCCGATCAGCGGCAGCTCAAAGCCGAAGTTATCGCCCACGACCCTGAGCACAAGATCGCACATTGCCGCAACCAGAACGCCGAATATACTGCCCAGCTTGTGCCACAGGCCGCGCCGGGCGGCCGCGCTGCTCCATGTTTTGTTATACAGCGCCGCGAACGTGCCGGTCAGATAGTCAAGCGCCATTGCGGCAAGCCACAGCACCACCATCCAGCCCACCCAGCCGAACAGCGCGGTTCCGAATGCGATAAGCGCTGCCGCCGCTGCCTTTATCTCGGCGGCTTTATCCGGTGTGTCCATTTTCCTACGCCTCCCTTTCAAAATAGCGGCGCATGATCTCCATCGTGCGGAGCATATCTTCCGTTATATCAAGCTCGCCGCCGTCCTTGCCGCGCAGCGCGCCGGCGTCAACAAAGCGCTGCGCCATCTCGCGGTAGCCGGCCGGGATATCCTCAAGCCTTTCCCATCTTATCATGTCGTTTTCGCTCCCTTTCTCGATATAATTTCGCCCGGCGGCACGGCATATGCCGCGGCATATCGCCTCGCCGATATCGTCCGTGTGCTCGACTATCCAGCGCGCGGTGTCGGGCGAATCGTGGAACTCGCACTCGCAGTAGATGCATGTTCCGGTCGTGTTGCGGATCTCGTAAAACTGCTTCTCGCGTATGCCGTAGACCGAGCGATATGGCGTGATCGCGTCGATCGCGTCGAAAACCGGCTGCGCGTATTTCATGCGCTCAGGGCTTTTTGACGCGACGAACACGACGCAGCCGCGGCCTCCGCCGGCGTTTGTGTGGATGCAGACGTGAACGTCCGCGCCCCAGGCGTTGGACTCGCGCACGCGCTCGTACATGGCGTTCGAGCCGTCGGCGAAGTTCGTTTTCACCTCAAAGCCGTTTCGCTCGAGCGCCGTCTTGCACGCGGCGGCGATTTTCCGGCACTGCAGAGCCTCATTCGTGCCGCCGTAAGCATAGGGATTGCTCACCTGATCCGAGGGTGAGAGATATATTTTCAAATTGATCATTCCTTTCGGCAATTTATTCTATGCTGATGCCTCAGCTCCCTCTACCCATAGGCTGTTTTTGAGCCCGGCTTGTACGTTTGCGTGCAAGTAAACCGTTAAGGATGAGTGATATTTACACTTTGTTCATGATTATATTGACAAATTTACTAAAACGGCGTATTATTTATATACTGCTTTAAATTAAAAAAGCAAGAGAAAGAATTAATGGAGAGAAAGTAATGGAAAACAAAATGGAAAAAAGGTACGGACTGCCTACCGCGATTTCCATGGTCATCGGAATCGTTATCGGTTCCGGTGTCTTTATCAAAGGCGGCAAGGTCCTGTCGCTCACCGGCGGCAACCTTTTGCAGGGCATTGCGGTCGTCGGCATCGTCGGCTTGATATGCATCATCTGCTCGCTGGTTTTTGCAACGCTTGGCAGCAAGTATGAGAAAGTCAACGGCGTCGTTGACTACGCCGAGCTTGCGCTCGGCCCCAAGTATGCCTATTATGTAGGTTGGTTCATGACAACGATCTACACTCCGGCGCTTGCGTCGATGCTGGCGTTTTTCTCGGCAATGATGTTTTTGCAGCTATTCGGCATATCGTCGATCGACTTTGCAAACGGCCAGGTAAACGCCGTTGCAATCGGTGTCGGCGCGGGATTTTTGATGATCGGCTACGGCATCAACGCGCTCAGCCCGAAGATCGCCGGCAAGCTCCAGGTCGGAATGACGGTCATCAAGCTCATTCCGCTCATCCTCATGGGCGTTGCCGGAACCATTGCCGGCCTTGTCAACGGCACGACGCTCGAGGTGCTCGACTATGTAAATTCCGCCGACTATGTCGCCGTTGACGGCACGGGATTTTTCAAGGCCATCGTCGGCTTTGCCTTCGCCTACGAGGGCTGGATACTCGCAACAAGCATCAACGCAGAACTTAAAGACTCGAAAAAGAACCTGCCTCGCGCACTGGTCATCGGCGCGCTGGTGACGATAATTCTCTACGCGCTGTATATCTGGGCGATGAGCATCGTGGGCGATGTAAACACCATCATTTCCACCTGGCCGTTCGGCGAGAGCCTGCCGCGCCTTGCGTTCTCGAAGCTGTTCGGCAACGTCATCGGCACGATCGTGTATGTTTTCATCACCATCTCCTGCCTCGGCACGATGAACGGCCTGATCATGGCCTCCTGCCGCAGCATGTACTCAGTTTCCGCGCGCGGCATGGGTCCGCAGCCGAGCTTCTTCGGCCATATCGACGACCAGAACAACTTTGCCATCAAGTCCTCCATTGTCGGCATGATGCTTGCAGGCTTCTGGTATGCTTGGACGGTCATGATGTGGATGGGCGGTCCCGGCCTGTTCGGCGCGGTGCACTCAAGCGAATGGTTTGCCTGGGAGCCGGACGAGATCGGCATCATCTGCCTGTATCTGATGTACATTCCCATGATGATCGGACTTATGGTCAAGGCAAAGGAGCTTGGCCCCGTCAAGCGCTTCGTTCTGCCCATTCTGGGCGTTGCCTGCTGCCTGTTCTTCTGCTACGCGATCTGGACGGGCTACGGCTGGAAACAGTGCGTCGGCTTCCTGATCTTCTTCGCAGCTGTCATGTTCATCGGCTATCTGTTTGAAAAATGCCGCGTAAAGAACGCGCAGACGGCAAAGAAATAAGCTCAAAACAAAAAATCGCCCCTGCGTCACATCGGCGCAGGGGCGTATTGTGTGATCGGGAAAAATACGGTATAATATAAGCGAAAAAAATAAGGTCCCGGAGGAAAATATGAGATATCCCTGTCTGGTGGTCGATCATGACGACACCGTTGTCAACAGCACCGCCACGGTTCACTATCCCTGCTTTGTTGAGTACACAGGCATCTATCATCCCGAGGTGCATTACACGCTTGAGGAATACATCAAATATAACTTTGACCCCGGCGTTGTCGCGTTTTTCTGCGATATCATCGGCATGAGCCGCGCCGAGACCGAGCGCGAGCAGATATATTGGAACGACTATGTCCAGCACCACGTTCCGCAGGCCTACGACGGCATGCGCGAGCTGCTTTGGCGGCATAAGGAGCAGGGTGGCGTGCTGTGCGTCGTATCACATTCCTACACTCAGAACATTCTGCGTGATTACCGCGAAAACGGCCTTCCCGAGCCTGACCTGGTGTTCGGCTGGGAAAGTCCGGCGAGCGAGCGTAAGCCCAGCCCCTATCCGCTTGAGCAGATAATGAAGCGCTTCGGCTTTTCGCGCCCGGAGCTTTTGATGCTCGATGACCTCAAGCCCGGCTACGATATGGCCAAAAGCTGCGGCGTTGATTTTGCGGCCGCCGGCTGGTCGAATGATATCCCGGAGATCGAGAGCTTCATGCGCTCAAACTGCGATAAATACTTCAAAACGGTTGCCGGATTTTCCGATTTCCTTGAGGAGATTTGACAATGAAAATGGGTAAACAGATCTACCGCGTCGTGCTCACGGGCGGCCCCGCCTCGGGCAAAACGACGCTTATAAGCCGCATCCTCAAGGAGTTCAAGCAGGATGACGGCTGGCGCGTTATCACCATTCCCGAAACGGCGACCGAACTTATATCGGGCTTCGGAATAAATCCATTCGGCGTTTGTATGTCGATGCTGAAGTTTCAGGACTTTGTCATCGCCGACCAGATTCATAAGGAGAAGCTCGCCCTTCAGGCGGCCGAGGTCGTGCCGGAGGAAAAGGTGCTAATCGTTTACGACCGCGCGCTTTTGGACGACAAGGCATACATCACCGACGAGGAGTTTGCCGAAACACTTTATCGCGTCGGCGGCAAGACCGAGGCCGAGGTGCTCGCAGGCTACGACGCGGTGCTGTATCTCGTCACCTGTGCCAAGGGCGCGGAGTTTGCGTACAACCTCGGCAACACCGCGCGCAGCGAGTCGATAGAGTACGCGCGCGAGATCGACGATCGAACGCTGAATGCCTGGAGCGCGTATCAGAACCTGCGCATTATTGATAATTCGGTCAATTTCGAGGATAAGATCAACCGCGCGATACGCGAGATCTATCGCGTCATCGGTGAACCCGAGCCGATGGTCAAAAAGCGCAAGTACCTCATCGCCATGCCGGATATCGAGCTGCTGAAGTCGCGCTACCGCGCCGTCGGCATCGACATGGTGCAGACATACCTCGCAATGACGAACCCGGTCATCGAACGCCGCGTCCGGCGGCAGAAAAACGGCGAAGAGGAGCTGTTTTTCTACACCGAGAAGCATTTCCGCCCCGACGGTACGAAGTGGGACACCGAAAGGCCGATCACCGAAAAGGAGTACGGCCGCTATATGCTCGAGGCCGACCCGGCGCTCGGCAGCGTGAGCAAGGTGAAGTACCGCTTTGTGTATGACAGCTGCCGGTTTGAGATCGACGTTTACCCGTTCTCGGCCGAGCGCGCAGTGCTGTTTTGTTATTCCGAAAAGCCCGAGCGCAGCGCTCCGCCGGAGCTTGAGATCATCAGCGACGTGACCGGCAAAGCCGAATATAAGAATAAGCAGCTTGCAAAATCACAAACTCTGTGAAGGGCTGGTGGCTTGTAATCAAAGTCGGCCCGCCATAAATAGAGGCAGTTGATTAGCGCACGGCCAGTTTTTTTGAAGGCAATTGGCGGCGCCTGCTGGTAGGGGTATTGCCGGTGCCCGGTTCGAGACAATGGTGGAAACCATAGCTGCCTCGCGTAACACAAGTGCGTTGCTGAATTTTGCACCGCACCCCATTGGCTCACCTGCAAGG
>DKRV01000014.1:21766-75382 GCA_002472405.1 Clostridiales bacterium UBA7273
CTCCGTTGTTTCGATACCGGGCTACCGCAATATGCGTATCCGTAACTGCGCTAAATCGCCACTAAAAATCCTCTAAAAATTCAAGGGCGTAGGATTTGAAAATTTTTGCGGCGGGTGAGATGACGTCGGCGGTGGGGGTGACGGCGCAGATATCGACCACCTCGGGCGGATCGAGCGGCACATAGGCCACGGCGTCGCTCAGCTCGTCGGCGATCACGCGGTTTACGAGCGCAACGCCCAGACCTGCCTTGACCATGCCGCAGGCGACGAAGCTGTCGGGCGTGGAGAAGCTCAAATTCGGCGTGATGCCGCGCTTTTCAAAGCACAGGCTGTTGTCGGTCTGCAGGCCGGTGTGGATCTCGATATAAGGCTCGGTCTCGAAGATCGTCGCCGGAACGCCGTCGCTGTGCGCCATGGGGTGCTCCGGCGGCAGCATCGCAACAAGCCCGTCGCGCTTCAAAACGGTGCTTGAAAAATCGCCCTCGCGGCGGCTGATTATTGCAAAATCAAGCGCCTTTGCGCTCATGCGTGCGGCAAGCTCCGTGCTCGTGCCGGAGCACAGCTCGACGGTTATGCCGGGGTACTTTTCGTGAAAGCCCGAAACGATGCGCGTCAGCCACGGGAAAAACTTGACGTAGGACGAGCCGACCGCGAGCCTGCCGACCTGCACGCCGCGCAGCTTCTGCACCGTCTGCTCGTATTGCTCGGCCCAGTACGCCATCTCGCGCACGGCCGGCAGAAGTTCCTCGCCCTCGCTCGTCAAATGCGCGCCGCCGCGCCCACGGCTGAGTATCGGAAACCCGGCCGACTTCTCCATGGCCTCGATCGCCCGGCTTATGCCCGACTGAGTGTAGTTAAGCTCCTCGGCCGCCGCCGACATGCTGCCGTTTTTGATCACGCTGAGCAATATCCTGCACTTTTCGCTGTCCATTTTCTCCACCTCATGTATGATAAACGCTCATATAAAACTTGATTATACCTCGCTTTGCTCAAGTATAACCGCGTATTATACTGATGTCAACAGGGGTGATATAAATGAGCAGAAAACAAGCCGAGCTGCTTCTTGCGGCGGTCATACTGACGCGAAGCAGCGCGTATCTTTTCAGCAAAACGGGGCTTGAGACGCTCGGCACGTTTAACCTTCTTGCCGCGCGTTTTCTTCTGGGCTTTGTGGTGCTGGGCATAATATTTTTCCTCAGGCTCAAGCATGCAAGCCGCCGCGATATTATAGGCGGTGCGATAATCGGCGCGGTGTTCACGGCGGTCATGACCTTTGAACTGACGGCGCTTAAAACTACCGACACATCGACGGTGTCGTTCCTTGAAAACACGGCGATAGTGTTCGTTCCGCTGATCGAGGCGGCGATCATACGCAGGCTGCCGAAAACGGCGAGCATAATAAGCGCTGCGGTCGCGCTGTGCGGCGTGGGGCTGCTGACTCTACGCGGTGGAAGCTTCGGTTTTACGCCCGGCGAACTGTTCTGCCTGTGTGCCGCCGTGCTGTACGCCGTTGGCATTATCGTGACCGACCGTTACTCGCACAAATGCGACGCGCTTATCGTCGGCATAGTCGAGGTCGGCTGCATCGGACTGTTTTCGCTCATACTTTCGTTCATATTCGAGCAGCCGCGCATACCCTCCGGCGGTATGGAGTGGGGCTGCGTGCTTGTGCTTGCGCTTGTATGCACGGGTTTCGGCTTTACTCTCCAGCCGGTCGCGCAGTCACACACAACGAGCCAGCGCGCAGGACTTATGTGCGCGCTCAACCCTGCTTTTGCGTCGGTGCTCGGCGTCGTGTTCCTCAGCGAGCCGGTCACCGTTCAGGGCGTGTGCGGCGCACTGCTCATCCTCGCAAGTCTGTATATTCCGCATCTGCTCGAGCATTTCGGCGTGCGCAGGAAAAAGACCGCATAAACCGCATAATAAAAAGCACAGCACCTCACGTTTTTCGTGAGGTGCTGTGTTTTTGTATACTTATCAGCCGCGCCAGAGGGTGGGGGGATAGGTGCCGTTTTCGTGAAGCGCGGTGAGCGCGGCGACGGCTCCGGGCTTATCCTCCTTGTAGGTCAGGCCGAACCAGCGGTCGTTTGTGTTTAAAACCGAGATATTTATTTTGCCGCTGTTTGTCAGATCGCCCATCATCGTCGGCAGCAGGCACTCGGCCTTCATCTCGTCTGCCGGAAGCGAAGCGAGGAAATCGGCAAAGTACCGCTCCATAACGGGCAGAATATCCTGATGATAGCCCCAGAGATTCATGGAAACAAAGGTGTCGGGCGCGAGGATGGGGCCGTCCTCGGACTCGGACGTGTCGCGGATGCTGCCGTCGGGCATGACTTTTATCTTGTATGTCTCCCTGACGCCGGTGAGCAGGCCATTATCGACCATGCAAACACCGCGCGTGACGGTACCGAATGGGCTGACAGTGTTTTTCAGTCTGTAGGCTACCATAGCGGCGTCCTGAGCCGAGTGCAGCTTTTCAAGCTGCTCGGACATGACACGGAATGCTTCGGCGCCGTAGTAATCGTCGGCGTTCATGACGGCAAAGGGCGTTTTTATGCAGTCTGCCGCGCATATGACGGCGTGGACCGTGCCGAAGGGCTTGGTGCGCGCTTTGAACTCCGGTCGGCTTTCGGTGAAGCGGTCGAGCGTCTGGAAGGCGTAGTCTATCTTGATGCCGGTGCTCTCCTCGATGCGGTTTCCAAACAGCTCGCGGACATCGTTGTATATCTCGGGCTTGATTATGAGCACGATCCTGTTGAAGCCGGCGCGTATCGCGTCGTATATGGCGTATTCCATAAGGATCTCGCCGTCGGGGCCGAGGCGCTCTATCTGCTTAACGCCGCCGTAGCGCGAGCCGAGTCCGGCTGCCATGACAACAATGGTCTTATCCATATTTTTCTCCTTTTCTGTGCGGTTATTTTATTGATTGACGCTCGTAGCTGCCGACGCGGAAAAGATCCTCGGGCGGCGCGGCTCTCAGCCATGCAAGATATGCCTCCGGCCAGTGCTGCTGGAGTATAAACGAGTCACCCCCGTGCTGATATGCGTCGATTATGAGGATAACGAGCTGCTCATAGAAATAGTCCTGCGAGCCGCCGGTGACCTTTGTCGCGGTGTATTTGGCGGCATAGCGGAAGAGTATGCCGACGACCATGAATATGATCTCCGTCGCCGGCGATTTATCGCCGGTTTTGCGCTTTGAGAGCATGATGCCCAGGCGCTGCACTTTTTCGATGCCGCCGAGATCGTGCCAGTTGTCGATAAGCGAGCACAGCTCGTCGGCCATTTCCTCGTTCCCGTCGAGCAGGAAATTGATGAATTTGCGCAGCTCAAAGGTGTCGCCGTGCATTTTGCTGCGCATGTAGTCCATTGCAAGCTGCTGATATCCGTCGTCGCGGTATTTTTCCGGCGTGTCGAGCAGATCGTCGATATAGTCAAACAGAAGATCGAGCGCGCGCTCCTGATCGTCAAGCGGAACATAGGCCGCTTCAACGCCAAGCTCGCCCATTATCTCGGCAAACTGCGCCTGCATCTGGCCGAGAAGGCGCGTGTATTCGCCCAGGCCGCGCCGAGCCTTGCAGGGAACGATCATGTCCGCACCGTATCGGGTCAGTGCCCAGTAGCGCAGCGGCATGCGCGGAACGATGTCCATTTCGGACATGATGTTGAATATGTTGTCCGTGAAAAGGCATGCCCTGTCGAACACTGTGACGGGCGTTGCAAAGCTGTAGGCAAAAATGTTGTCCTTGCCGATGCCGCTTTCAAAGGTAAAGCGCGCGCCGAGCAGATTTGTGACAGCGCCTCCGCGGCTGTATCCGCACAGCCAGAGCTTGACCCGGCCGAGGTCGAAGCCGCGGCGATCAAGATAATCCGTCACCGCGTCATAAACGCCGTCGGCCGCGGCTTTGAAGCCCACGGCGTGGTCGGGATATGCCTCCTCGACTGCGTGCGCGTTGCTGACCCACTCGCCGCCGTAGCAGTGGCTGCGGATAACGACGGGGATAAGAAAGGTATCGTCCGGCAGCTTTTTCGCGGCAATGATGTATCCGCAGGAGTCGGCACAGCTTTGCTGATCGTCAAAGCGGAAGCTTTCTATCGTGCGGTCGTCGCAGCCGATCGCGTGCAGCGCCTTGCGCGCATGCTTGTCGCCGTCGTTTTTATAAGTGAATGCGCTCATCGTAAGCCCCAGCGACATTATTGCAAGCTCATGGTCGTAAGAGCAGGCCGAGTGCAGGAAGAATGAGTCGGAGTATTTGAATTTGAGCTGCCCGATGTCCTTGGGCCTTTCCTCTTTTGATATCATGACGTCGAGCAGCACCTCGCCGCTGACAGAAGTCCCGTTCGTGCCGTCAAAATAAAATCTGAGATCAGTCACACCAAAACCTCCGTGGGAATGTTTTTACTATTTTAGTATATTATTTTTCTTCGTGTAAAGCAAGGATTAAAATTAACAGTCCTGCACTTGACATTGACCGTGCCGGAGAGTATATTAACTGTGCTAATGCAAACCACACAGTTTTGGGTGGAACTTTTTCCGCTTTCAAACGTATTAATATCCGAAAGGAGCTGCTTACATGAAAAGAAAGCTAATCAGAATAATGTATGTCGTAACGCCCGTGATGCTCGTTTTGCTTCTGGCGCTGAACGTGTTTACCATCTTAAAGGTAAAGGCACTTGAAGAGAGCGCCGGAGGCGACGAGACCGAGGACGTTGCGCAGGAAAACGACGTCACCATCGGCGGCGAGTACGTCATAAAAGCAACAACGCAGATATCCGATGCGTACAAATCGGGCAATACCTCGAACCTTTCCGATAAGGACAAGGAGACGCTCAATATGGCAAAGAGCGTTCTTGACGAGATAATCACCGACGGCATGAGCGACTACGAAAAGGAGCTTGCCGTGTACAAATGGATGACGGCAAATATCGGCTTTGACAGCGGCTCGATGACGGTCGTTCCCGATGACGATAGCAAGCCTGTGGATAATCCCAACGGTGTGCTCAAAAATCACGAGGCCGTCTGCGTCGGCTATGCAACAACGTTCAGGCTGTTCATGCAGATGCTGGGCATCGACTGCATGGTCGTGCACGATTCTTATCTTTCCCACTCCTGGGATCTTGTGAAGCTCGACGGGCAGTGGTACCACACCGATATTTATTCCGACGCGGGCTCGAGCACCGGAAACTTCTCGCACTTTAACCTCAACGACGAGATGATGAACTCGCAGGAGTGGAATACCGACTTTTTCCCGGCGGCCGACGGCTATGAGTACAACTATGCTTATATGAACAGAACGCAGTGCAAGGATGTTTACACTATTCCCGAGCAGATGCGTGCGGCGCTCGATGCGCGGCAGGGCGTTGTAAGCCTTGATTTCGGCAAGGATATAAGCGACGATATCTATAACCTTGCCGATACCATAATGAACAGTGTCGAGAACACGGTCGTGTTTAACGCCGGCTACGGTGTAAGCTTCAGCTGGAGTTGGCTCGAAGCAGGCGACGACAACGTTTTCTGCGTGTACATAAACTATGAGAAAACCGAAGATCCGGATGTTGATCCGGGCGTTACCGACGAGATTCAGCAGAAGATAGACGATGCCGTGAACAAGGCCTTCGGCGACTTCGGCGGAGGAGATTTTACGGCGAATGACCGCGAAACGATAATTGGCGGCACCAGCAGCGTTGCGAGGATAGCATGATGATAAAAAGAATGGTGTGCGCCCTGTGCGCGGTGATGCTTGCTTTTTCGCTGTGCGCATGCGGCGAAAAAACGAATAGCATCGACATGCAGGCACTTGAAAACAGCATGGTAAGCGCCGATAAGACCTTGCCGGAGATGAAAGTTAGCGGCAGTTGGGATGAAAATGCCGAAAAGGCCTTTTCATACATATCCGATTTGGAGTATAATAAAATCCACGGCTTTTTCCTCGCCTATGCCGCCGACGGCATGGCTTATGAGATCGCCGTTGTGCAGCTCAAGGATAAGTCCGACGCTTCCGCCATGGCCGACAGCCTGCGCGAGCATGTGCAGTCGCGCGTGCAGATGTACAAGACCTATGAGCCCGAGCAGGTGCAGCGCGCCGAAAGCGCCGTTGTAAAAACCGACGGCGACTGCGTTCTGCTCATAATGAGCGACGCACCGCAGAACGCGGAGACAGCGTTCAAAGAATTCACTAAGTAAACGGAGAGACATACATGGTTTTCAGCAGTACGATATTCCTGTGCGTTTATTTGCCCCTTGTTTTGCTGGGGTACTATATCTGCCCGAAGAAGGGGCGAAACCTGTTTCTGCTGATAGTCAGCCTTGTGTTCTACGCTTGGGGCGAGCCGAAGTACGTTTTCCTGATGATATTCTCCATTCTGGTCAACTACATTTTCGGCCGCCTCATGGATAAGCACCGCGAAAACAAAAAGCGCATGAAGCTCCTGCTGGTGCTGTCGGTCGTCATTGACCTCGGCCTGCTGAGCGTGTTTAAATACACCGACTTTATCATAACGAACGTAAACGCGATATTCGGCGCAAACTTTGATCTTCTCAATATCGCTCTGCCGATAGGCATCTCGTTTTACACCTTCCAGGCAATGAGCTACACCATCGACGTTTATCGCGACGATGTCAGGGTGCAGAAAAATCTCATCGACTTCGGCATGTACATCACCATGTTCCCCCAGCTAATAGCAGGCCCGATAGTCCGCTATGCCGATGTTCAGGATCAGCTTGCCGACCGCAGCGTCACAACGGCCGATTTCTCCGAGGGCATTATGCGCTTCGTTGTCGGCCTCGGCAAAAAGGTGCTGCTTGCAAACCAGATGGGCGCGGTGTGGTCGGATATCTACGCGCTCGGCGGCGATGTTTCCGCGCTTATGGCGTGGACGGGCGCGATAGCGTATACCTTCCAGATATACTTTGACTTTTCCGGCTATTCGGATATGGCCATCGGCCTTGGCAGAATGTTCGGCTTCAAATTCCCCGAAAACTTCCGCTATCCGTATCAGTCGGTGTCCATAACCGACTTCTGGCGCAGGTGGCATATCACGCTGAGCACATGGTTCAAGGAATATCTCTACATTCCTCTCGGCGGCAACCGCCGCGGCCTTGCCCGTCAGGCGCTGAACCTGCTGATCGTCTGGTCGCTCACCGGCTTCTGGCACGGAGCTGGCTGGAACTTCGTCATGTGGGGTCTGTATTACTTCGTGATCCTGTTTATCGAAAAGTTGTTCCTGCTCAAGGCGCTGGACAAGCTGCCGAAGTTTTTCCGCCATGTGTATGCGCTGCTGCTGATCATCATCGGCTGGGTCATATTCGCAAGCGACGATGTCAGCGTTCTCCTGCCGTACCTCGGCTCGATGTTTGGGGCAAACGGAGCAATAGGCGGCATGGATGTGTACACGCTGCTTACAAAGGCGGTGCTCCTGATCATCTGCTGTATTGCCTCCACCGAGCTTCCGAAGAAGCTTTTCCTCTCCGCAGCCGGTGCAATGAACGAAAAAGCGGCGTTTACGCTCAAAAGCGTTCTGATGATAGCGCTTTTGGCGCTGAGCATGATCCTGCTCATCGGCGACAGCTACAATCCCTTCCTTTACTTCAGATTCTAAGAGGTGAGCGTAATGAAAAAATTCCACATAGCGCTCATCGCGCTGTTTCTTGCCGTCATAATTCTTCCTGCGGCGTTTGTGTTCGCCGGGGAGGACAGGACGTTTTCCGACAACGAAAACCGCATGCTGCAAACCGCACCAAAGCTTACGTTTGACAGCATCCTCGACGGCAGCTTTCAAAATAAGATAACCGACTATATCTCCGACCAGTTCCCGGCGCGCGATACATGGACGCAGCTCGGCTCGCAGGTCAAAAAGCTCGCCGGCTTCAAGGATATAGGCGGCGCGTACCTCGGCTCGGACGGATATTACATGGAAAAGATCACGCCCGACAAGGTCGATGAAACGAATTTAAACCGCAATATTGGGCTGGTATCCGATTTCGTGCAAGCATGCGGCGTAAAGACAACGATGCTGCTCGTCCCGGCGACGGGTACGGTCATGAGCGATAAGCTCCCGGCGCACGCGCGGATGTATGACGCCGAAAAGCTTTATAACACGGTCAAAAGCGCAATGCCGGACGTAAGCTTCCCGGATCTCTATGCTGCGCTGAGCGAGGCAAAGACTCAGCAGCAGGTGTATTACCGTACCGACCACCACTGGACGTGGTACGGCGCTCACACGGCTTATAAAACACTGCTGCCGGACGGAAAGTACGACGCATCTCCCGAGCTTTTCAGCGACAGCTTCCTCGGCACGACCTATTCAAAGACCCTCGACCCGGCGGCAAAGTGCGACGATGTTTACATCTCCCCGGTGTCGGATAAGCTTAAGGTCACGGCCGACGGAAAGGAGATACCGCTTTACGATATGTCCGCTGCCGGAGAAAAGGATAAATACAAGGTCTTTCTCGGCGGAAACTACGGCGAGACGACCATAACCGGCGGCTGCAATAACGGCAAAACGCTGCTTATAATAAAAGACTCGTTTGCAAACAGCCTCGTGCCGTTTCTCACGGCCGACTACGAGAATATAATCATGCTCGATCTGCGCTATTACATGGGCTCGGCCCAGCAGCTTGCCGCCGAAAGAAACGTTGACGAAATACTCTTCGTTTGCGAGATGTCAAGCTTCGCAAATGACAAAAATATGGTTAAATTGGGGTTTTAAAATATGAAAAAATTCAGAAAACTTGCCGCGGCGTTTCTGGCAGTGCTGATGCTTGTGGGAGTTCTGCCGATATCGGCGAGCGCCGACGGAGATAAGCTCATTGCGCTCACCTTCGACGACGGCCCCTCGAGCAGCAATACGGCCCGGCTTCTTGACGGACTCAAGGCGCGCGGCGCGCACTGCAAATTCTTCCTCGTCGGCCAAATGGCCGAGCGCAGCCCCGGCCTTGTCAAGCGCGCCTGGCAGGAGGGTCACGAGATAGCGAGCCACACCTACGATCATCCGGCAATGACGTCAAAGACCGACGCGCAGATCCGCCAGCAGCTTCAGAAAACCGACGCGATACTCGACAGCGCCATCGGGCAGAACTTCAGCTATATGCTCCGTCCGCCCTACGGCGACTATAATCAACGTGTGCTCAAGGCTGCGAACACGCCGTGCTTCTTCTGGTCGATGGACACATACGACTGGAAAAGCCAAAATGCCGACTCTGTCTACCGCGAGTTTATAAAGCAGGCGCGCGACGGCTCCATTGCACTTTTGCACGACACGCACTCGACCTCCGTCACGGCTGCGCTGCGCGCTATCGACACGCTTCAGGCTCAGGGCTATAAATTCGTGACATTGAGCGAAATGTTCATGCGCCGCGGAATAAGCCTTGAAAACGGCAAGATCTATTTTAACGCCTATCCCGGCAAAAACGGCACCGCCCCCGGAATTGCAAAGCCGGCTGTGAATCTTGAAAAAGACGAAAACGGCAAGCGCGTTACCCTCTCGGGTGATGCGCGCGGCAGCGTCTACTACACGCTCGACGGCAGCATGCCCACGCCGTCAAATGCGAAAAAGTACACGGGCGCATTTTATGTGCCCGGCGGCACTGTCATTCGCGCGGTGAGCGTCGTGAAGTGGAACGGCATCCGCTCGGACGAGACGAGCATGACCGTTACAGCGCGCGGCAATCTGTTTACAGATGTTAAGCCCGGCGACTGGTTTTACAATGATGTTGACCGCATCGCGGCCGAGGGCATATTGAACGGAACGGCCAAAAACGTTTTCTCGCCGAATGTCGGCCTTACGCGCGCAATGCTCGCAACGGCGCTCTACCGCGCGGCAGGGCAGCCCGAGGTCAGCGGTGAGCTTGAGTTTTCCGACGCTTCCGCGGTCGGCAGCTGGTGCCGTGACGCGCTGCTGTGGGCGTGCGAAAACGGCATAATGAAGGGCTACGAGGACGGCGCTCTCCGCCCCGGCAGAAGCATAAGCCGCGCCGAGCTCGGCTGCATGATGACAAGGTATCTTGTGCTAAGCGGCAAGGATATAAGCGAGCTCGAAGATGTGCTTTCGGGCTTTTCCGATGCCGGAGCCGTCAACGAGTCCATGCGAGAGGCGCTTAACGCCGCATGCGCGCTGGGCATAGTCAAGGGCATCGGCGGCGGCCGCCTTGACCCGAACGGCGGCGCAACACGCGCGCAGACCGCTGTCATGATAAGCAGAATGCTCGATAAGATTTAATCATAAAGCGAAAAAGCAGACAGCTTTTCTGTCTGCTTTTTTGCTATTTATCCGGCCAGGGGATGGGAGTTTGACCCTTGTCAACGATCAGATACGCCTTTTGCGCTATGCGCGCCATGGGTGTGTCGGACAGGGAGTCGGAGTAAAACGCCTCGGTCACGGCACCGGGGTGAGCGGCATAGAACCTGCGTACCTTTTCCTCGCCGTGGCAGTTGCGGCCGTACATTTTGCCCGTGCGCTTGTCCATTGGCGAGGCGATAAGCTCGATGCCGAGCCTGTCGGTCATGGGCTTTACGACAAATTCGGGAGAGGCCGAGATCACAATGTCGTCCGGCCTGTGCTGCGCGCGGTACCACGGTGCGATCCAGCTCTCGTGCTCGTCCCAATAGACCTTCAAAACGGTGTCGATATCGTCGATGCGGCGCACAAAGCTGAATATGTTCTCCTTGAGCTTTTCCTTGGGGATGAGATTTAGAAGATACGCAAGCCCGATCACGGCCATCCTCGGCAGCCAGCACAGCAGAACAAACGGATGGCGGCGCATGTACCACCTGACGAAGGTCACGGATGAATCGGGGTAGAAGATCGTTTTGTCAAAATCGTATGTATTCATAGGCCTCATTTCACCTTGTATATCCTGTATGCGCCGACGACCGTCAGCATAAATGTCAGCGTATCTGCCGTGACGGCGGCGATCATGCCGATGCTTCCGAGAGCTGCGAGCAGCAGCACCGCAAGCTTCACGACAATGGCAAGCAGCAGGCTCAGCCTTACGGTGCGCGATGCCGCTTTGCATATGCGCATGGCCAGAGGCAGCTTGCGTATATCGTCGCTCATGATGAGTATATCAGACCTCGACGCTGCCGCACGGGGGTTCAATGCGCCGATCGCAACGCCGACGTCGGCCTTTGAGATGACCGATGCGTCGCTCACCGCGTCGCCCACGAACGCAAGCTTGCCTGCGTGCTTTTCACGCAGCAGCTCGCCGACGGCAACCACCTTGTCCTCGGGAAGAAGCTCGGTCATAACGTCCGAAACGCCGAGGGCACGCCCGACGGCCTTGCCGACTCGCTCGGTGTCGCCGGTAAGGAGCACGGCCTTTTCGATGCCTGCGTCGTACAGCTCGCGTACGGCGTCCTTTGCGCCGTCCTTGACCCTGTCGTCGATGATGATATAGCCGTAGTAAATGCCGCCGGCAGCGACGTGAACAACGGATAGATGTCTGTCGGTGCGGTCGCACTTAATGCCGTTTGAGTTCATAAGCGCCGTGTTGCCGACGAGAACGCGTCTGCCGTAAACATCGGCTTCAACGCCGCGCCCGGCAAGCTCGCGCACGTTCGTGACATGCTCGGGGTCGATGACCGTTGTGCTCGCTCTGCGCAGAGAAAGCGCGATCGGGTGGTTTGAATAGCTCTCGGCCGCGGCTGCGAGGGAAACGAGGTCTGCGCTGCTGATGCCCTTCGGCTCAACGCCGGTGACGGAAAAGCTGCCCTCCGTGACGGTTCCGGTCTTGTCCATGACGACGGTCGCCGAGCCTGCAAGCGCTTCAAGCTCGCTCTTGCCGCGGATGATGATGCCGCGCTCAACTGCCGTGCTCAGTCCGGCAAAATAGGCCATTGATGTGACGATGAGCGGCTGGGCAAACGATGCGGCGGCGAGGAAGATCAGCGCCCTGTGCGCCCAGTCGAGCCATTCGCCGGTGATGATAGACGGGATGATGACCAGAGCTATTGCAAGGGCGATGACTATGGGTGTGAACAGCTTCGATATGCCGGCAAAGCGCTTTTCGCGGCGCGAAACGCTCTTGGGTGCGCCCTCGACAGCCTGCGAGGCGCGAACGAGAGTCGAGTTGTTATAAAGCCCCGTGACGCGGATCTTCAGTGTGTTTCCGAGGTTCACGCAGCCCGAGACGACCTCATTGCCAACGCCGACGTCGATCGGCTGCCTGTCGCCGGTGTAGGCCGAGGCATCGACCGAGCTGCTGCCGTCAACGACTATGCCGTCGAGCGGAATAAGCTCGTTTTTTCCGACGGTCATGACCGTGCCCGGACGAATGCGCACGGGATCGACCATGTTCATTTTGCCGCCCTGCTCGACCGCGACATATTCCGGCCGCAGAAAGGCGAGATACGGTGTGCGCTTTTGATTTTTGCCTGCAAAAATGTGCTCAAAGCAGCTGCCGGCGTCAAAGGCCACGAGCACGAAAAACGCCTCGTTAAAATTCTGCATGCAGGCCGTTCCTGCGCATGCGAGAACGATCAGCAGCTCATACGACAGTACCTTGCCGCCGAGAATTTTTCCGAATGCATTGCGTAGCGGCGTGACTGCGGCAATGATAACGGGCACAATTGCCAAAATAAGCGTTGCCCATTTAGGCAGATTGACATACACGGCGCCCACTGCCGAGGCGGCAATGTACAGCGCAAGCGCTATGCCGAGCCAGAGCAGCTCACGCTCGAGCGCAATGCGGTGCATGTCGCGGCGGCGGATATCCTTATGCTTCATTTCTTTCACTCCAAACGCGAGGATAAATGTTTATATGTCAAAATGATACGCCAATATGGTGCCCCGTGTCAAATCCGCATACACATAATTTTAATATAATAGCTTATTCCTTGACATAATCTTTGCAGGATGCTATGCTATACTTAATGTAATGTAGGAGGTATGCTGCTTGAGAGGCTCGATGCTCAAGGAGATACTTCAGGAGCAGGGCATAAGCATCAGCGAGCTTGCCCGGAGACTGAACGTTTCCGCACAGACGCTTTACAGTATGGTAAAGCGCGATAATCAGAAGGTCGATTTCGACATGATGATGCATATCTGCAAGCTGCTCAATGTTCCGGTCGAGCGGCTGTGCGAGGATAATGCGCTGCCTAAAATGCCGGACCTGCGCGAGTGGCAGTTTATCGGCAAATACAGGCGGCTGAGCGAAAGCGGCAGGGAGCTTGTCGATATGGTCATCGACCATGAGCTGTCGCGCCGCGAGGAAGAGCCGAGCGTAAATTCGCCCGAAAGCAAGATAATACCTCTTTACCTCACCCCGGCCGCGGCAGGCTACGCATCGCCCGCCCTCGGCGACGATTATGAGGACTATGCGGTCGAAAAGGGCAGTGCTGCCGATTTTGCCGTGCGCATAGCGGGCGACAGCATGGAGCCGTATATCCACGACGGAGATGTTGCGCTGTGCAAGCGCGGAGCCATTATCCACGACGGCGATATCGGCCTGTTCTTCGTTGACGGCGACATGAAGTGCAAGCAGTATTGCCAGGATTACAGCGGAAACGTCTATCTTTTCTCGGCAAACCGCGATAGGAGCGACGCCGACGTGACGGTTCCGGCAAGCTCGGGCATAACGCTCATGTGCTTTGGCAAGGTGCTGCTCGATAAGAGTATACCGCTGCCGGAAATGCGGTGACGATATGAAGTTTGAAAACAAGCTGCCCTCGGGATACACGACCGAGACGATAGACCTCGACGGCGATAAAAAGCTTGCCGTCCGGCTGTATGCCGCAGCCGCAGCCATCGCCGTTGTGCTCACTGTGGTCTGCTGTCTGCTCAAAGACATAAGCCTGCTGTTTGACGCATCGGGAGCATTTGCGCTGCTGGGGAGATTTATCCTCGTCATGCTGATAACGGCTGTCTGCCTTGTCGGGCAGGAATACTTAAAATGCATTATCATCGGCAAGCTCACCGGCAAGCCTGCGCGCGTCGTGCGCGGCAGGATGAGCGCATATATAGAATACAAGTGCTGGCTGGATAAGCGCAGCTATCTGATAATGAGCCTTGCTCCGGCGGCCGCTGTCTGCCTTGTGCTGCTCATACTGATGATAATCCTGCCGGATAAGCTGTTCTGGCAGTGTTATGTGATATTTATCGTCAGCCTCACCGGTGCGTGCGGCGATGCATATGTTGCGTACAGGCTTAGCAAAGAAAAGCCGGATGTGCGCATTAAAAACGAGGGATACAAGATATCCATTGCAACGGAGAAATAACTAAATGCAGATAAGCGAACAGATACTCAGCATGAAGGACGACTGCGTCAAGATACGCCGCGACCTGCACAGAATACCCGAGATCGGCTTCGATCTTCAAAAAACGCACGAATATATAAAGCCGATAATCGAAGCGTGCCGCCCCGATGAGCTGAAGGTGCTCGCCGAAGTGGGACTAAAGGCGGTGTTTTACGCCAAGGACGCAGACCGCACGATAGCATTCCGCGCCGATATGGACGGAATGAAAAACACCGAGGAGAACAAATGCCGCTTCCGCTCGCGCAATAAGGGCGTGATGCACGGCTGCGGCCACGACGGACATATGACGATCCTTTTGCTTCTGGCAAAGTGGATATCGCTCAACCGCGATAAGCTCAAATGCAACGTCGTGCTGCTGTTCCAGCCCGGCGAAGAGGGCTGGGGCGGCGCGCGGAAAATGATCGACGAAGGCGCGCTCGTTTCGCCGAAGGTCGATCGCATCTACGGGCTGCATCTTTGGCCGACCGTGCCCAGCGGCAAGATCGGCATACGCTGGTCAAACCTCATGGCGCAGACAAGCGATTTTGAGATCAAGGTCCACGGCAAAAGCGCCCATGCGTCAACGCCGCAGATGGGCATTGACGCCATCGTTGTCGCCGCTGAGCTTATAACGATGATCCAGTCGGTCATAACGCGCGATGTCGATCCGCATCAGGACGCACTGCTGACCCTCGGCAAGATCGTCGGCGGAACGTCGCACAACGTCATTGCCGAGGAGGTCACCATGAGCGGAACTCTGCGCGTTTTCAGCAACGAGCTTTACGATAAGCTCATGCGGCAGATAATCGCGCTGCTCAAGGGCCTTGAGATGGCAACCGACGCCGGCATTTCGATGCAGACGATCGTGCACTATCCGTATGTCGCAAATCCGCGCGCGCTGGTCGAGAAGTTTTACACGGTGCTCGATTCGATGGACGATGTCGTTCTCGTCGAGCCTGTCATGGCGGCGGAGGATTTCGCCGAATATCAGCAGGAAGTCGAAGGTATGTTCATGTTCCTCGGCGTGAACGGCGGCAGGGGAGGAGCCCCTCTGCACAGCAGTAAATTTGATTTCGATGAGGAAGTGCTGCTCGTCGGAGCCGAGGCATTTAAAAGAATATTGGAGAGTGAAAACTATGCATGACGAAGTATCAATTGAGAAAAAACTGCCCAACCGAGTTGATGGTACGCTGCGTAAGTTCGCACTTCGTGTGCCCGAATGCATTTATAAGTGCAGCGGTATAATCGTTTTCGGAAAGCGCATCAAATCGCTCGTGTTCTCGACCGACCTGAGCATCATCAGAAACGTCAACGCCGATGCGATCATGGCGGTGTATCCCTTCACGCCGCAGCCCGTGATAACCCAGGCGCTGCTCACCGCGGCGGATATCCCCGTGTTCTCCGGCGTCGGCGGCGGACTCACGCAGGGGCAGAGGGCGATAAACCTTGCCATGTTTGCCGAGATGCAGGGCGCGACCGGCGTCGTGCTCAATGACCCTACCTCGAACGAGGTGCTGTCGCTTGTGCGCCACACTGTGGATATTCCCGTTGTTGTGACCGTTGCGAGAAAGGAAACGGATTTTGAAGCCCGTTTGAAGGCCGGAGCGGACATCTTCAACGTCTCCGCCGCGGCAGATACGCCGGATCTGGTCCGCAGAATAAAGGACGCACATCCCGACGTTCCCGTCATCGCAACCGGCGGCCCGACCGAGGAGAGCATCATGCAGACCATTGCCGCCGGTGCAAACGCCATCACCTGGACTCCGCCCTCTAACGGCGAGGTTTTCCGCGATATCATGGCAGCCTACCGCGAGGGTAAGCCCCATCCCTGACGAATAGATGAATAAATAGATGAATATAAGAAAATCCCGAAGGATGATTCCTTCGGGATTTTTAAATGCGTATTTACATCAAGCGTTTGCCGAGTAAGTGAAGCTTACGCCGGGATAGCGCGTCTGCGGATCGATCCTCGAGCCGTTTATGTACATCTCAAAATGCAGATGCGGACCGGTTGACATGCCGGTAGAGCCGACATAGCCGATGGTCTGACCGCGCGAAACGGTCTGGCCGACGGAGACTGCGCGCGAGGACATGTGTGCGTAAAGCGTCTGCATGCCGTTGCCGTGGTCGATCATGACGTAGTTGCCCCAGCCGCCGTTCCAGCCGTCGGATGAGCGTACTACTGTGCCGGAGTCGGCTGCGTAGATCGCGCTGCCGTAGCTTGCGCCGATGTCGGTGCCGCCGTGGTTTTTATACTCGCCTGTGATGGGGTGGGTGCGCGGACCCTGACGGCTTGTTATGTAGGTGCAGTAGCTCGGCCAAACGAGGTTACCGGTGCCGACGGTGCTGCCGCCGCTGTTGCCGTTATTGCCGCCCTGCTGCTGTTGCTGCTGTTTGTTCAGCTCTGAGATCTTGGCCTGGATGTCGGCGTTAAGTGCCTTTTCCTGCGCGGAAAGCTCGCTGAGCAGCGAGGAGTTGGAGCTTATATCGCCCTGAAGCGAAGCGATAACAGCATTGGCCTGGGCGATGTCCTTTTCCTGCTGAGCCTTGAGAGTCTCAAGCTCTGCCTTGCTGTCCTCCATCTCGGCCTTGGCCTGCTCATACTCAGCCTTGACGGCCTTGAGGTCGTCAACGGACTGGCGGTAAGCATCCTCAAGCTCCTTGTCGCTTCTCATGATATCGCCGATATCATCAATAAGGCTCAAGAACTCGCCGATGCTGCTTGCGCCGAACAGAACCTCAAAATAATTGTATCTGCCCGACTCCTCCATGGCGCGCACGCGCACACGATATTTCTCAAGCTGAGCGTCGGCCACCTTCTGAGCTTCGTCCACTTCCGCGGTCTTCTGCTCGATAAGCTCGGTGTGCAGATCTATCTGCTCGTTTAGATTAAGGATCTGCTTTACGGTGATGGCGTTTTTCTCGTCAAGCGCGTTTTTCAGCGCTATCTGGTCACTCTGCTGACTCTGAAGAGAGTTGATCGTAGACTGGAGGCTGCTCTTCTGGCTCGAAAGCTGAGACTTCTGAGACTTGAGCGCGTCTATCTCCGACTGCGATACGGCAAAAGCCGAAACGGACATGCACGAGAGCATAACGCTCATCGTCATGACCAGAGCCATCGCGAAAGCAAAAAACTTTTTCATTTTTTTCTTCAGCATAATGATCTCCAATACTTTTGGTTTACCATAATATTATACACCCCGTGTCAAGCCGGGCGCCTTCAATATTATGAACTGCACTTATTATGCCATAAAAACCGCGCTTCTTTGTTAATAAAGTATGATTAAAGTGTAAAAATCCGTTTGCACCCGAGGAGAGTGCGGCTGAATGGGTTTGTCGGTATTTTCCGGTCGGGATACTGCAATAACCGTATCGATAGGTGCCCCAATGCGCTTCTAAAAAGCGCCACTAAAAAACCGCCCTGCATCCTATATCCTATGGATGCAGGGCGGTGAGCCTTTTGATTATCAGAACAGGCCGTTTGCAGTGAAGATAGCTGCGAAAACGGTGGAAACGACAGTCATGAGCTTGATGAGGATGTTGATCGACGGGCCGGAGGTATCCTTGAACGGATCGCCTACGGTGTCGCCGACGACGGCTGCCTTGTGAGCATCGCTGCCCTTGCCGCCGTGGTGGCCTTCCTCGATGTACTTCTTTGCGTTATCCCATGCGCCGCCGGCGTTGGACATGAACATTGCCATCATAACACCGGAAACGAGGGAGCCTGCCAGCAGACCTGCAAGAGCGGTCGAGCCGAGGATGAGGCCGACTGCCAGAGGTGCAACGACTGCCATGATGCCGGGAACGAGCATTTCCTTAAGAGCCGCGGTGGTGGAGATAGCAACGCAGGTCTTGTAGTCGGGCTTTGCCTTGCCTTCCATGATGCCGGGGATTTCGTGGAACTGACGGCGAACCTCTTCGATCATGCTGTAAGCTGCCTTGGAAACGGAGTCCATGGTCATTGACGAGAACACGAACGGGAGCATGCCGCCGATGAGCAGACCGATAACGACGGTGGGGCTGGTCAGTGCGACCTGGTCTGCGGTCAGGCCGGTTGCCTGAGTGAAGGAAACGAACAGAGCAAGTGCGGTCAGAGCTGCAGAGCCGATCGCGAAGCCCTTGCCCATTGCTGCGGTGGTGTTGCCGACTGCGTCGAGCTTGTCGGTGATCTCACGCACGGAGTGGTCAAGGCCGCTCATCTCTGCGATGCCGCCGGCGTTGTCGGCGATGGGGCCGTAAGCGTCAACCGCGACGGTGATGCCGGTGGTGGAGAGCATGCCGACTGCTGCAAGAGCAATGCCGTACAGGCCTGCAAACTTGTAAGCAAGGAAGATGCCTACGCAGATGAGAATGACGGGAACCCAGGTGGACATCATGCCGACTGCGGTGCCGGAGATGATGGTGGTTGCGGAACCTGTCTCGGACTGCTGAGCGATCTTCTTAACGAACTTGTAGTCGCCGGAGGTGTAGACCTCGGTGACGATACCGATGACAAGGCCGACGACCAGACCGGCAACGATCGCGATAGCGGGACCGTAGCTGTTGAGCATGACCTTGCTGAGGATGATGGATGCGATAACAACAAGAAGGGCGGAAACATACGAGCCCATCTTCAGTGCCTTGTGGGGGTTGGAGCCTTCCTTGCCGCGGACAAAGAAAGTAGCGATAACGGATGCGAGAATGCCGCATGCCGCGATGACCAGCGGGAAGATAACGGACAGATCGCCAAACTGAGCAATAACAACTGCGCCGAGGGTCATTGCGGAGATGATAGCGCCGACATAGCTCTCGAACAGGTCAGCGCCCATGCCTGCAACGTCGCCTACGTTGTCGCCGACGTTATCTGCGATAACTGCAGGGTTGCGGGGGTCATCCTCGGGGATGCCTGCCTCGACCTTGCCGACGAGGTCTGCGCCGACGTCAGCAGCCTTGGTGTAGATACCGCCGCCGACACGGGCAAACAGAGCGATAGAGCTTGCGCCGAGGGAGAAGCCGAAGAGAACGCTGGTGTCCTCAAAGATGAGGAACAGAACGGATGCGCCGAGAAGGCCGAGGCCGACAACGCACATACCCATGACAGAGCCGCCGGAGAATGCGATCGACAGAGCCTTGTTCATGCCGCTTGTGCGTGCTGCGTTTGCGGTGCGGACGTTAGCCTTGGTTGCAACGTTCATGCCGATGTAGCCTGCAAGAATGGAGAACAGAGCACCGAACAGGAAGCAAAGTGCGGTGATCCAGCTGCCCAGACCGAGGCCGATGGCAATAAACAGAACGACTACAAAGATCGCAAGGATCTTGTACTCTGCAAAAAGGAAAGCCTTTGCGCCATCGTTGATAGCCGCTGCGATTTCCTTCATGCGCTCGGTACCTGCGTCCTGCTTGGACACGAATGCTATCTTATAGAAAGCAAACAGCAGAGCGACCACTGCGAGAGCAGGTGCCAGGAACTTAAGGGATTCCATAAAATTCACTCCTATTAAATTAATTACTGAACTGGGAGTCGCAACGGACACGGTGTTTATAAGCCGTTAACAACTCGTTTATGTATTTTATACTATTGTAGGGTAAAAATCAATTTTAAAATGCGTGCTTTTCGTTCAAATTCAACAAATTTATCAATTTTTACGAAAGATGCGCGTTTTTAGCGCTCAAGGTGTACAAAACACACAAAAATGCATCGAAGAAGATAAAAACACTGATATTTTAATAACAAACACAGCCCGTTTTTGGGCAATCTGTCGGCAAAGACCGAAAATTGTGTTTTTACACGGAAGCGAAAAAGTTAAAAATTATTAAAATGTTCAAAAAATTAATGTTGGAAAATCACGAACTCGTGGTAAAATATAAAAATACCATACAGCGTATACATTTATAATTTTAAGTGGGAGGCTCGTTCATGCTTCTTAGAATATTTGCCGCTATCGGAGCCGCAGGCTCTGTTCTGCACACGCTCATTGCCGGTCAGGCGGGGGGCGCATTGAAGGTCACCGGCGTTATGCTGCTGCGTTTTCTTGAATACTTCTTCGGCGCTCACATCGCCTACGCGCTCATAATGCTGATCTCAACAGAGCTTTTCATAAACAAGAATAAGCCGCAGGAAAAGCCGTCAAAGTTCTGGCTGTGGCATCTGCATGCCGTGGCGGATCTTCTGTGCTTTTATGCGCGCGCGGATGTTTCGATAACGGGAACGGAGCTTATCCCGAAGGATACGCGCTATCTCATGGTGGCAAACCACCGTTCGCTTGCCGACCCTGTCGTCATGGTACACAAGATGCCCAAGGAGGAGCTTACCTTCGTATCAAAGCCGGGCAACCTGAAGATCCCCATCATCGGCAAGGTTATGCACAAGTGCGGCTGCCTGCCGCTTGACAGGGAAAATAACCGCGAGGCGCTCAAAACCGTCAAGGCGGCGACCGAGTATATCGACAAGGACTATGCCTCCGTTGTCATTTATCCCGAGGGCACGCGCAGCAAGCAGGAGGATATGCTGCCGTTTCACGCAGGCTCGTTCAAGATCGCGCAGAGAGCGAACGTCCCCGTCGTGTGCGTTGCGCTGCGCAATACCGACAGGGTCATTCACAATTTCCCTCTTAAAAAGACGAATATATACATAGATGTTGTCGGCGTTATCGACGCAGAGTATGTCAAGGAGCACAAAACCAAGGAAACCGCGCAGCTTGCTCAGACGATGATCGAGGAGAAGCTCGATGCGGAAAAGAAAAAGGAGGATGCTGCCGCTAAATGCTGAAGCTGTTGAAACTGTTTAGGTATCTGAGAGCGAAGGAATGGCTGTTTTGCCTGTTCAGCCTTGTTTTTGTATGTGCTCAGGTCGTTCTTGAGCTTATGATACCCGATTATATGTCCGAGATAACGACGCTTATCGAAACTCCGGGCAGCGCGATGGGCGATGTCTGGAGCGCCGGCGGAATGATGCTGCTGTGCGCGTTCGGAAGTCTTGTCTCATCGATCGCGGTGTGCTTTTTTGCCTCGCGCATCGCGGCAAATTTCTCAAAGCGTCTGAGAAAAGAAATGTTCTACAAGGTCGAGAGCTTCACTCTCGAGGAGATAAACGCTTTTTCAACCGCGAGCCTTATAACCCGTTCGACAAACGACGTTGTTCAGGTGCAGATGCTGGTCGTTTTGTCGCTTCAGGTTGTTGTCAAGGCGCCGCTCATGGCCGTTTGGGCGATAATGAAGATCGCCGGAAAGGCGTGGCAGTGGTCGCTGGCAACGGGCATCGCGGTCGTGCTGCTTGCTGCGATACTGAGCGTTGCCGTCGTGCGCACGTTTCCGCGCTTTAAGCGCATCCAGTGGCTTCAGGATTCGCTCAACCAGTCCGCGCGCGAAAATCTCACAGGCATCCGCGTCGTGCATGCGTATAATGCCGAGGAGTACCAGGAAAAGAAGTTTGAAAAGGTCAACACCGAGCTTCTTAACAACTCGCTGTTTGCAAACCGCACCATGACGCTTCTAAGCCCGTTCATGAGCCTTGTCATGAACAGCCTTAACATGTCGATCTACTGGATAGGCGCGGTGCTGATAAATGCCGTTGCCATAAACGGCGCGGCCTCGATTGCCTCGCGCGTTGATATCTTTGCGGATATGATCGTTTTCATGTCCTACGCGATGCAGGTCATAATGAGCTTCATAATGATCGTCATGGTCATTATCATCATGCCGCGTGCGCTGGAGGCTGCAAAGCGTATAAGCGAGGTGCTTGCGACCGAGCCTAAGGTCGTAAGCGGCTCTGTCACCGATTCCGGCGACGTGCGCGGTACGGTCGAGTTTAAAAACGTAAGCTTCACCTATCCCGGCGGCAGCGGCAGCGTCATCAGCGACGTGAGCTTCAAGGCCGACAGGGGTGAAACGGTCGCGTTCATCGGCTCCACCGGCTCCGGCAAAACGACGCTCATGAACCTAATCCCAAGGTTTTATGACGCAAGCGAGGGAGAGGTGCTCGTTGACGGCGTGAACGTCAAGGACTATGACCTCGAAGCACTTTATGCCAAGATAGGCTACGTCTCGCAGAAGGCGGTCATGTTCACGGGAACCGTCGCCGACAACGTGGCGTTCGGCCAAAACGCGGATAAGAGCAAGCTGACCGACGCGCTGGAGATATCGCACTCGGCAGACTTTGTCTCCGAGCTTGAGGATAAGGAAAACGCGCACATGGCGCGCGGCGGCACGAACTTCTCCGGCGGCCAGAAGCAGCGCCTTTCCATAGCGCGCGCACTCTGCCGCGACTGCGAGATACTCATTTTTGACGACACCTTCTCCGCGCTCGACTTTAAGACCGACCGCGAGCTGAGGGATGCTCTGAAAGACCGCACCGACGGGCAGACAAAGTTTATCGTTGCCCAGCGCATCGGCACCATCATGTCGGCCGACAGGATCGTCGTTCTTGACGAAGGCCGAGTGGTCGGCATCGGAACTCACAGGGAGCTGCTCAAGTCCTGCGAGGTCTATCGCCAGATCGCGCTCAGCCAGCTTTCGGAGGAGGAACTTGCCATATGAGACACGGACCACCGGGAAGAGGCGCCGACGAAAAGCCCAAAAACGTCAAAAGCTCGATGCTTGAGCTGCTGCGGTATTTAAAGCCGTGGTACAAGCCCATTGTTATTTCGCTCATCTTCAGCCTCGTCGGCACGCTTCTGACGATAATTGCGCCCGATAAGCTTGCAGACCTGACCAACAATATCAGCGACGGACTGCAAACGGGCATAGATATGGACCTTATCATAAAGTCCATCCTCATCATACTTGCAATATACATAAGCGCAAACCTCGTCACCTGCGCGGCAAGCTATATCATGATAACCGTCATGCAGAAGCTTGCGTGGAGCATGCGCACGAGCATCAGCCAGAAGATAAACAAGCTTCCGCTTAAATTCTTCGACAAGGTCACCGTCGGCGACGTTCTCAGCCGCATCACGAACGACGTTGACACCATATCCTCGGCGCTCAACTCCAGTATAACGACGCTCGTTCAGGCTGTCGTGCAGTTCGTGGGCGTTACTATAATAATGTTTGCAACCAGCGGCCGCCTTGCACTGACGGCGATCGGCTCGTCGATACTCGGCTTTGTGCTGATGTTCTTCATCGTTTCGCGCTCGCGCAAGTACTTCCGCCAGCAGCAGCAGAATCTCGGCGATATGAACGGCCACGTCGAGGAAATGTATTCGGGCCACAACATCGTAAGAGCCTACGGCGCAACGGCGCAGTCGAAGAAGGAGTTCGACCGCATAAACGATAATCTTTACAACAGTGCGTGGAAGTCGCAGTTTTTCAGCGGAATGCTGATGCCGCTGATGGGCTTTGTCGGCAGCCTCGGCTATGTCGCCGTGTGCATCGTCGGCGCAACGCTCACGATGAGCGGAGCCATCCGCTTCGGCACAGTCATTGCGTTTATAAGCTACGTAAAGCTCTTCACCAACCCCCTGAGCCAGATATCCCAGGCTGTCAGCAGTCTCATGTCGGCCGGCGCTGCCGGCGAAAGGGTGTTCGGCTTCCTCGCCGAGGAGGAAATGCCTGACGACAGCGGCTGCACCGCGCACATCGATCATGTTCGCGGCAAGGTCGAGTTTGAAAATGTACGCTTCGGCTATGACGAGGATAAGCCGATAATCCACGATTTCTCCGCCGATATAGAGCCGGGGCAGAAGGTGGCCATAGTCGGCTACACCGGCGCCGGCAAAACCACGATGGTAAACCTGCTCATGCGCTTTTACGAGCTGTGGAGCGGGCAGATAAAGATCGACGGTGTGCTGGTTTCGCAGATGCGCCGCAGCGACGTACACGCAATGTTCGGCATGGTGCTTCAGGACACATGGCTGTTCGACGGAACATATCGCGAGAATATCGCCTACGGCAAGCCCGGCGTCACCGATGAGCAGATCGAGGCCGCGTGTAAGCTCGTCGGTCTTGACCACTACATAAAGACGCTGCCCAAGGGCTACGATACGGAGCTTAACGACCGCAGCAGCCTTTCGGCAGGCCAGCGCCAGCTGTTGACCATCGCGCGCGCAATGGTCGAAAATGCTCCGATGATAATTCTCGACGAGGCCACAAGCTCTGTAGATACGCGAACCGAGGTGCTCGTGCAGAAGGCGATGGATCGCCTCACGCGCGGCAGAACGAGCTTCGTCATTGCCCACCGCCTGTCCACCATCCGCGACGCGGACCTCATCCTTGTCATGGATAAGGGTGATATCGTCGAAAGCGGAACGCATGAGCAGCTGCTCGAAAAGGGCGGTTTGTATAAGGAGCTGTACACCAGCCAGTTTGAAAACAAGTGAGGTAGAGCGTTGAAAAAGGTTGCACTGATAACCGGCTCGTCGCGTGGCATCGGCAGGTCTTGCGCCGTGTCACTTGCCCGGCGCGGCTACGCCGTTTGCATAAATTACATCGAGCGCCGCGATAAGGCAGAGGAGCTTCGCGATGAGTTGCTTGCCGAGGGGCATGAGACCATGTGCTTTGGAGCCGACGTTGCCGACAGAGCCGCCGTGCACGAAATGGTCGGCGCGGTGAAGGCACGCTTTGGAGATATAACGCTGCTTGTCAACAACGCTGGCATTGCGCGCCAAAGCCTGTTTCAGGATATAAGCGAGGAATACTGGCGCAGGATATTCGATGTGAACGTAAACGGTGCGTTCAACACCATTCAGGAGGTGCTGCCGAGCATGCTGCATGAGCACTCGGGCTGTATCGTGAATGTGTCGTCGATATGGGGCATGCACGGCGCGTCGTGCGAGGTCGCGTATTCGGCAACAAAGCACGCGATAATCGGCCTTACGCGCTCGCTTGCGCAGGAGCTTGCGCCGACTCACATCCGCGTAAACTGCGTTGCGCCCGGCGTCATAAACACCGACATGGTGCAGGTGCTCGGCGATGAAACGCTCGATATGCTTGCCGAAGACACGCCCCTCGGCAGGCTCGGCAGACCCGAGGACATCGCCGAAGCCGTCGCGTTCTTGGCGTCCGACAGCGCCTCGTTCATAACCGGCCAAATACTCTGCGCCGACGGCGGATTCATAAAATAAGAAAAACTCCGGTTCGGCGTATACGCAAAGGGATGCTGCCTTTTGGCAGCATCCCTTTGCTGTTTGCATATTCATTTTCGGTGTCAGATGTTTTCTCGCGTAAATGCGACTACGCCTATTTAAATAAAGCAACTTACGATATGGGCTTAAAATCGGGTTTTTGCTCGCGCTGCTGGCGCTCGAAGTCTGCGGCTTCCTTCATGTAGGGCAGCATGTGGTCGCGCACAAGCTCGGGCCACATGAGAAAATACGTCCCGAAGGGGTTTACGACGGCGTGGCGCTTGTTGTCAACGAGCATCTGGAAATAGTCCATCGGCTTTAAGCACACGCAGTCGCACTGATCCTTGAGCTTCCCGAACTCATCTGGATCGGTAAAAATGGGGATGAACACCTGATTGTTCACGGTAAGCGTTATAAAATTGAGCATCGCGGAGGATGCGCCGTTTTTCTGCACGGCAAAGTACATCGGCGTTTTTGCAAGCTGCTCGAGCAGCATGGTCAGCGACTGCTGATCCTTGCCCTGCGACTGGCTGTATTTGCCGATGAGCTTTTTTATGCCTATGCGCGATATCTGATCTATCTGCTGCTGGCTAAGTTCCGAATTTGCCATAAATATTACCTCTCGACTAAGTTTTTCACCATCATACCACACATTGCCGCACTTGTCCATTGAACAAAAATTTACGCGATAGCATAGTGCTTGCATTGACAAATTACGCATTTTTGCTACTATCAAAGATGCCGATGCAGAAAGCAGCCTCGAGCTTTTTGCTCACGGCAGCATGAAAAGGAGAATTCTCATGGACATAAATATCAAAGTTAAGGACAAGATTGCGGTAGGGGATGAGACGCTCATCGTCTGCGGCAACAGCGACTACACGGTAAACTTCGAGCTTGACGCCGAATGGGCGGCATACGACAAAAAGACCATGCGCATAGGCTATCGCAACGGCAAATACAAGGATGTTGATTTCACGGGGTCAAGCTGCGCGCTGCCTGTTATAAAAAAGCGCCCATGGATAGCCATCGGCCTTTACGCCGGGCAGCTTAAAACCTCGACTCCGGCGGTGTTCCGCTGCGCCGAGTGCATCACCGACAGAGATGACGAGCCGATCGACAAGCCCGAGGTGTCGCCATATAAGATACTGACGATAAAGCTCGGCGACAGGGTCGAAAGATACGAATACACCGGCCTTAAGGATAAAACAATTGAGGTCGCGGACGGAAGCGAGGTGAGCTACTGATGGCAAAAAAACTTTATGAGGAAGCGGATGTTCAGGCCGTTGCGGCGGCCATACGCCTGCGAAACGGCTCGAGCACGACGTATAAGCTTTCGCAGATGGCGTCGGCGATAGAGTCGATGAAAACGGGCGATAAGTATGCGCAGACGGATGTTCCGGAGTACGTCAGGGCCGAGGCGCTTGAGGTCGCGAAAAAGGTTAGCGCCGTGCAGACGACAGGCAGCATAACCTTTATTGCCGCATCCGATGCACACCACCACAGCGATGACGAATACATCGTAAACGGCAATCTGCACGCAGGAATGGCAATGAAGGCGCTCAGCTATATCTTGCCGGGCATTGACTTCTGCTGTTTTCTTGGCGACTACAGCATAGGCAGCGAGACGACTACGCTCGCGCAGGGCAGGCAGCATTTTGCCGAGATAAACGCAATTTTAAAAGAGGGCTTTGGCGGCATTCCGCAGTTTCGCACTCCCGGCGACCGCGACGGCCTGCGCCGCGCGCTGGAGACAAACGACAACACATGGCTCCAGCCCAAGGAGATATACACCTATGTCGGCCGCTATAACGAGGGCGCGACCTACGGCAGCACCACCGAGGGCTACTGCTACCGCGACTTCGACGAGAAAAAGCTGCGCGTTTTCTGCCTGAGCACCGCCGAGATCGGCATGAACTGGGACAATGTTTCGCTTACGCAGCGGCTCTGGTTTGCAAGAGCGCTCAAGGCCGTCGGAGCAAAGGCCGGCTGGGGCGTTGTGATACTGTCGCACTATCCGCTCGACTTCACGGAAAACCAGGACAAGAACAGCTCGGCCAAAACTTTCGGCAATATTCTCAAGCAGTATATTGACGGAGGCTCTGTAACGCTCTCGGGCATGACGGTATCCTTCAAGGACTCAAACAGCGCGAAGATATACGCCGCGTTCCACGGACACACGCACAATTTTGCTGTTGCAAAGCTCAGCGATGTTCAGGACAGCGGCAACACGGAGTTTAACGTTCTGCGCGTGGCAACGCCGAACATGTGCTACTTTTACAACAACGAGTTTGGCGAAAACGAGGGCGCGGACTCGAACGGCATCGAGTACGGCGAGGCGACGACGTACGCAAAAACGCACGACACGGCCGACGACACGTCCTTTGTCGTGAACGTCATAAATCCGTCAGAGGGGAAGATACACTCCTTCTGCTACGGCGCAGGCTATGACCGCGAGATAACGATCCCATCGTCGGGCGAATGACAAAAAGCCTCCCACGGAAATAACCGTGGGAGGTGATTTTTATGCCTCGCGCAGCTTGCCGCCGGCGGCAAGTACTGCCGCGCGCGCAAGCACAAGGGTGGGGTCGATGTGTTTGTAATCAAGGCCGTACATATCAAATGCCGGGGGCAGCTCCGTGCAGCCGAGGATGAGGGTCTGCGCGCCGTTATCGAAAAGCTCGCGGACTGCTTTTTCAAAGCCGGACGTGTCAAAATCGCGTCGGCCGGCCTTAACGCCGTTATATGTAAGATCCATGACTGCGGCCTGAGCCTCGGGCGAGGGCGTGATAAGCTCTATGCCGCTGCCGGCAAAGCAGCTTTCGTATATTCCGCTCTGCACCGTGCCGTCGGTAGCGAGAAGACCGGCACGCGTAATCTCGTGCCGCATAAGCTCTTGAGCGGTCAGCTTTATCATGTGGAGCACGGGAACCGGCACGGATGCGCACACGGCGTCGTAGAAGCCGTGCGCCGTGTTGCACGGCATGACGATAAGCTCAGCCCCGGCCTCGACAAGGCGGCGCGCGCTCTGCGTCATCTGCTCCGTGGGGTCGGCTCCGCCGTGAATGAGCGCCTCGGTGCGGTCGGGAATGTTCGTGTTGCTGTCAATGATGACGTGCAGGTGCTCCTGATCGCAGCTTGCATCGGTGCTGTTTATGATCTTTGTGAACAGGTCGGCCGTCGCGGCAGGCCCCATGCCGCCGAGAATGCCGATTATTTTTTTGCTCATATAATTCACCGCCCAATTTATTGTCAGGCTATGACAAAATCAGAAAAGCCCTGAAATCGAATGACTTCAGGGCTTATCTTGGAGCTGCTGGGCAGATTCGAACTGCCGACCTCATCCTTACCAAGGATGCGCTCTACCTACTGAGCTACAGCAGCAAAGTTGATGCCCCTTAAAAAAGGGGCATCTGTGGCGACCGAGAAGGGACTTGAACCCTCGACCTCCGGCGTGACAGGCCGGCGTTCTAACCGACTGAACCACTCGGCCACGGCTCAGTTAATATAACAGATTTTTTGCCTCTTGTCAACAATTTTTGAAAAAGTTTTTTTGAGAAATTTTAATTTATTTGCGTGACTTAGGTTTTTTCTTCGCAGACTTGGACTTTTTGGCCGCCGCCTTTGCGGCCTTCCTGTCGGCAGATTTCTTTTCTTTCAGCGCTTTTTTTGTTTTTATCTCAACGATAACGTAATACCCGATGACTGCAAGTACCAAAAATGCGACATATGTATACCACGGCATATTTCATCCCTCCAATTCTCTGATTATAATAATATACATTAAAATGCAGCTGCGGTCAAGAAAACAAAAACATGTGGACAATGACAGACACAGTGAGATATAATATAAAATTATATCAATCTCAAAAGGAAGGCTAAGATGAAAAAGAATCTGAGATTTATAATTGCCCTGATATTCGGCAAGCTCGCCATGTGGCTGCAAAAGCTTTTGGGCATGAACGCAAGCTATTTCCCCGGCAAGCTTGCGATAAAGCTCTGCCCCGATTTCCTCGGCAGGATAGACAAGCCCAAAACCATAATAACCGTCACCGGCACAAACGGAAAAACCACCTGCTGCAACATGATCCTTGACGTTTTGTCCGACGCAGGCTTCAAGGTGCTCAATAACCGCGCAGGCTCGAACACCGACGCCGGCATTGCGACCTCGCTAATATCCGGCAGCACCCTCGGCGGCAAGGCAAAGTTTGAGTACGCCGTGTTCGAGGTCGATGAGCGCAGCTCGCTGAGGATATATAAATATGTTCACCCCGACTATGCCGTGTGCACAAACCTGTTCCGCGACTCTATCCAGCGCAACGCGCATCCGGAGTTTATATTCTCGTTTATCGACTCCGCTCTGCCGGACGATACACACATGATCCTCAATGCCGACGATCCGATAAGCAGCCGCCTTAAAAAGGACAACAAGCGCAGCTACTTCTCCCTGAGCCGCCTGCCGACCGACAGGGACGAATGCGTCAATATAATAAACGATATGCGCGCATGCCCCTATTGCGGCGGAAAGCTTCAGTATGAATATGTTCGCTATCACCACATTGGCAAGATGAAGTGCCCCGGCTGCGGCTTTGCCTCGCCCAAGGCAGACTATCTTGCCTCACCCGACTACGAAAAGCGCTGCTTCACCGTGCGCTCGGATAAGGGCGAGGAGGAGTATCCGCTTATTAACGACAGCGTGTTCAACACTTATAACCAGGTCACAGTCGTTACGCTTCTTCGCGAGCTTGGACTGTCGGCGGAGAATATTGCAAAAAGCTTTTCGCACATGAGCATCGTCAAGTCGCGCTACACCAATGTCGAGAAAAACGGCGTCGAGGTCGTGACGAACATGACCAAGGGGCAGAACCCCGTTGCGTGCTCGATCGTGTTTGACTATATCCGCTCGGAGCCGGGCGTGAAGGAGGTCATCGTTATGCTCGATGACCTGACGTATAAGAAAACGACCGAGATAGTCACATGGGTCTACGATGCCGACTTCGAGTTTTTAAACGATGAGAGCATAAAGCGCATCGTTGTCGGCGGAGTTAGAATGCACGACTATCACCTGCGCCTGCTGCTTGCCGGCGTTCCGGAGGAAAAGATCCGCTGCGTCGAGCACGAGACCGACGCTCCTGCCGAGCTTGAGCTTGACGGAACGGATAAGGTCTTTATCCTGCATGATCTTACAACGCCGCAGCTTACAAAGCAGGTGCGCGACGGCATACTTGCCCGTCTTGAGGAAAAGGAGGCACAGGCATGAAGATAGAGGTGCTGTTTCCCGAATTTGCAAACCTTTTCGGCGACTGCTGGAACTGGAAGTATCTTTCGCGATGCATGCCGGAGGCCGAGCTGATCGAAACCGGCTATAACGACGAGCCGCGCTTTGCTTCCGAAAAGGTCGATATGATAATCATGGGAGCAATGACCGAGCACGGTCAGGAGCTTGCGATAAAAAAGCTCATGCCTCATCGCGACAGGCTGCGCGAGCTTATCGACGGCGGCGTTGTGTTTCTCATGACGGCGAACGCCGGCGAGGTGTTCTGCGAATATATCGAGAACGAGGACGGCAGCCGCATTGCCGGCTTGGGCCTTGTTCCGCTGCACGCAAAGCGCGATATGATGCACAGACTTAACTCAACTCAGCTGTGCGCCTTTGAGGACATGGAGCTTGTCGGCTTCAAGGCGGAATTTTCGCAGCTTTACGGCGATAACTCGGACTTTTACTTTGCCGAGGCCAAGTACGGTATCGGCATCAATAAAAAGTCAAAGCTCGAGGGTGTGCGTATCAAAAACTACTTTGCTACCTCGATGGTCGGGCCGTTTTTGATGATGAATCCGCCGTTTGTCAAATACCTCATGGCGCTTCTCGGCGTAAAGGAGCCGAAGCTTGAGTTTGAGGAGACGAACATGGCAGCTTACGAGCGCCGCCGCGCGGACATAATCCGTATGATGGGCGATAAAAAGTAAAACAAAAACCCGAGGTGTTCAACACCTCGGGTTTTGCTATGTTGTCGTCATATAATGCAGCTTTTGTCCGGCTCAAAGACGACTATCTGCCGCTTTGCGCTCGGCTTGACCTCGTATTCGCAGCCGGGCAGATAAACTACCTCGTCATCATTCCAGAGCGCGAGAAAATCATCGACGTAGGCGACGTTTTCAAGCCCTGTGCCTGCGCCGCGATAATGCATGGGGATGATCGTTTTTGCGTCAAGCGCGATGGCGATCTCCTTTGCCTGCTGCGGACAGATCGTGTAGTAGCCGCCGACGGGGATCATGAGAACGTCAAGCGGCTTGAGCTTTGCCGCGGTTTCGGGATCGAGCGTGTGTCCCAGATCACCCAGATGCGCAATGCGCATGCCCTCGGCCTCAACGACGCTGCACAGGTTATCTCCGCGCAGAGCGCCCTGCCTGCCGTCGTGATATGTCGGTATCTGCGTGAGCGAAAACTTAGGAGAGCTGCCGCTCAGCTCAACGCCGGAGGCGTAGTTGTGGTCGGAATGACCGTGGCTGCAAATTACGCAGTCTGCGTGCAGCGGCTTGAGCTTCAGACCGCGCACGCTGCCGGGGGAATAGGGGTCGAACACCACGCTGCCGTCGGTGCTTATAAGCTCAAAGCAGGCGTGGCAATGCCAAATAAGCTTCATTTTATCAGCCCTCAAAGCAGGACTGGAACGCCTGCTTGACCGCTGCGCGGTCACTTTCGCCGAGAATGGCGTACATGACGTAGTTACCCTGCGTCCAGACCTCAGCACAGTCAAGCTTGGGCTTTTCATCCGGCAGATACTCGTCCATCCAGACGCTCTCGCGGTATTCGAGATATTTGTTAAGCGCGTCCTTCAGAGCGGCGGCCTGATCCGCGTCCTTGGCGAGGAAAATGCCGTATTCGTTGATGTTTGTGCCGACTGCGGAGATAAGGGTGTTGCGGCTTGCATAGCCGTCAAGCGCGATGCCCATGACGTTTTCAACGTATGCGTCGGGAACCTGCGAAAGCTCGCTTATGTCGATTGCCGCGCCGACCTTGTCGGCAACGGTCTGCATATCGGGATCTTTTGCGGCCTTCGGTGAGCTGCATCCGCCGAGCATGCAGATAAGCAGTAAAAGCGCTATTGCAGAAGAAAGCTTTTTCATGTTTTCACCTCTCAAAGCCATGCGTGAGTTTTGAGATAATCTATCACGCGGTTGAAGCCGACTGCACTCAGGTGAATGCCGTCGCCGTTGCCGTAATCGGAAACGAGCTTGCCGTCGGCGCCCTTGAGCACAGAGGCGGAATCGGTGTAGTGCGTGCCGGTCGCCTCGGCTATCTGGAGTATCCAGCCGTTTGCACGGTCGATGACGGTGTTGTTTATGCCGTTATCCTTTGCCTCGTACATTGCCTCGACGGGGTAGATGGAGTTGCAGATGATCTTCGTGTCGGGGCTTACGGACTTGATGCGCTCAATAAGCGCGGTGTATTCGGTCTTGAACGAATCTTCGTCCATCATCGAAACGCCGTTTACGCCGATGGTGAGAACGACATACTCGGGCTTTGCGCGGCCGATCGCGTCGGTGATGGGTATCTCCTCGCCGGTGGGCGGATAAACGATGGTGGCGATGCTCTGGTTAAACAGCGCAAGCGTGCCGCTTGACGGCGTCCACACCTGAGAGCCATCGAGAACGTCGTAGGCCTTCAGACCGTAGGTCGTGCTGTCGCCGATAAAGACCATTTTGGAAATGTACTCGTCGCCGGCGTCGGCGGTCTCGCCGAGCTGGGTCGAGGTCTGCTCGGGAGCCTTCGTCTGCTCCGCGTTGGGACTGTCGGTGCTCACCGCAGGAGGGTTGAGCGTTTCCTCGGGCTTTTTCTCATCGTCCTTGCCGCAGGCGCACAAAACGCACAGCAGCATGATAAGCGCCGCCGCGAGGGCAATATATTTTTTCTTCAAATTTATCACCTCAACTAATTTATAAACGTGCCGATTATATCATATGAACCTCGTTACTTCAAGGCAAACAGGTAAACAAAAATCGACCGTCTGCAAATATACAGACGGTCGAAAGGCTTTATTGTTCCACAGTTTGTTCGGCCGCGCGCTTTGCGGCCTCCTCCTCTTCGAGAACGCGGTAGGCGACCTTTCCGACAAGAGTCTTGGGCAGCTCGCGGCGGAACTCGATATCGTAAGGCATTGCGTATTTTGCAATGTGCTTGCGGCAGTAGGCGAGGATAGCCTCTTTTGTCTCGGGGCTTTCGGGAACGCCGGGCTTGAGCATGACAAAGGCCTTGACCTTGTGCATTTTATACGGGTCGGGAACGCCGATGATGCAGCTCATGTGAACAAACTCGTGCGCGTCGAGAATGTTTTCAAGCTGGCCGGGATAGACGTTGTAGCCGGAGGTTATTATCATGCGCTTTGAGCGGCCCTTGAAGTAGATAAAGCCCTCGTCGTCCATCATGCCGAGGTCGCCCGTGTACATCCATGTAAGCCCATCGTCGTGCTTGCGCAGGGTCTGCGCGGTCTCCTCGGGGTGGTTAACATACTCCATCATGACGGTGGGGCCGGCGATGAGGATCTCGCCCTCCTCGCCGTAGGGCAGCTCCTTGTCCGTGCCCGGTTCGACTATTTTGTAATATGTATCCGGGAAGGGCAGACCGATGCTGCCTTCCTTGGCCATGTGCGGCGGCGTCAGGCAGCTTGCCGTGACGCATTCGGTAAGGCCGAAGCCCTCGCGGATCTGAATTTTTGCATTGTGATCGTACAGGAACTTGTCGAATTTCTTTTTAAGCTCGATCGACAGACTGTCGCCGCCGGAGAAAACGCCCTTGAGCGAGCTGAGGTCGGCGTTGTCCATGCTCGGCAGGCGCAGCAGCGCTTCGTAAAGCGTGGGAACGCCGGCGATGAAGTTGCAGTGATATTTGGTTATCTGCTTTGCATAGGTCTGCGCGGTGAAGCGCGGAATGAGAATGCAGCGGCCGCCCTGCGAGAGCATCGTGTGGATGCACACGCCAAGGCCGAAGCCGTGGAACAGCGGCATTGCCGCGAGCATCTTATCGCCGACGCGGAACATGGGGTTTGCCGCGATGACCTGCTGGCCGAGCGCGTTGAAGTTGCGGTTTGAAAGCAGGATGCCCTTTGTCGTGCCGGTCGTGCCGCCGGAATAGAGAATGACGGCAGGGTCCTTGCCCGTGCGCTTGACCTTGTAGTTATAAAAGCAGTGCTTGCCCATGTGCAGGAACTCTTTCCAGCGGATAACGGGCGCGTCCTCGGGGATCTTTTTGATCTTTCTGCCCTCGGTGAGCATATAGCCTGCCTTGACGGGCTTTGAAAGCTCGTCCTTTATGCTGGCGATGACGATGTTGACGACCTTGGTGTTCTGGCGGATGTTTTCAAACTTATTGTAGAACTGGTCGAGGGTGATGGCCGTGACCGACTCCGACTCGTTGAGGTAAAATTCGATCTCCTTTTCGGCCGAGAGGGGGTGGATCATGTTGCAGATGCCGCCGATGAGGTTGACCGCATAGAACATCTGGATGGCCTGGGGGCAGTTGGGCATTGCTATGGTCACCTTGTCACCCTCGCGCACGCCGATGGTGCGCAGTGCCTTGGCGCAGTCCTCGACCTCGCGGACAAGGGTCTTGTAGGTGGTCGATCTGCCCATGAAGTCAAAGGCAACGTTGTTGGGGTATTTTTCGGCTATTTTTTCAACGGCTTCAAACATCGAGCCGTCGAAGTAATCGAGAGTGAAGGGCACTTCGCCCAGATGGTTTCTCCACGGCGCTTTTGCGCTGATGTTTTCCATGCGAATCATTCCTTTGAAAAATTAAAAATTTATAAGTTTGTATGGCCATAATAGCCTATAACAAATATTTTGTCAAATCATGAACGAAACGTATAGGCCGGAGACTGCTCTCCGGCCTCAGCGTGTCAAAAAAGTAAGCATACTTTTTTTCACGCTTCAGAACGCCACATTTTTCGTGAAAACATGTTTTCACGAAAAATCTCGCTACGCTCGTCAGAAAAAGCCCGATAAATTCGGGCTTTTTTGATGGCTATTAATCTGATTACGAGCGGGGCCTTTGCCCCCTCGTGCTCCCCTGCTGCTTTGTTGCTTTCAAATTGCAGGAAGGTTTTATGACGGTCTTATATTCACAGGCGTGTTTCTTATTTATCTCAGCTTTACGCAGTAGTAGGACAAAAGATAGGTCTTTTCAGACTTGTATGCGTTCCAGACGCGGTCGGCAAGGTCTTCGGACTGACCGGCCTTGCGCTGGAAGGTGCGTATCTCCTCGATGACCTTCTGCATGTCGTTTTCGCAGTCCTCCTCGAGGTCATAGAACCTGTCGCAATTGGTGTAGGCATACACCATAAGGCTGCGGTATTTGCCCTCGGGCTGAGCCTCAAACTCCGTGCGCATCTGCGCAACGAGCGCGTCAAGGCGAGCCATGTGCGAATATTTGATCGCCTCGATCTCGGCGGCTGCGAGAGCTTTTTTATACTGATCGCGGCTGAGGTCGCCGGCCTGAAGCAGCACCTCCTTGGCAACGTCGGTGTAGGTAGCTTCCTCGTTTATTATATCCAGCGCGCCCTCTTTGAATATGCCGGTGTCCCAGCGCGTGGTATCCACCTCAAGCAAACGGTCGATCTGCCGGTGGTAGTTTGCCGCCTCGTTTTCTATCTGCTCGACGGTGAGGCTCTGCGCGAGAACATAGGATTTGAGCAGATCATACTGCGACCACACAAAGCATCCGGCGATGATAACAAGCAGCAGCATGAGATAAACCGCGGCCTCGGCAAGACGCTTGCCGGTGTTCTTTTTGAGCCTGTTGCGCGGATTTTCCTGCGTTGCGGCAAGTGACTCGGTCTGCGGCAGCTTGCCGGTATTCAGATATTCCGCGTATGCGTCGCAAACCGTGTTCGGGTCGCCGAACATGACCATGCGACCTTTGTCCAGCCACAGCACCTTGTTGCACTGCGCGCGCACCGACTGCAGCGAGTGCGAGACCATGAGCGCGGTCGTGTCGCCGTTATCGATGATACTCTGCATCTTCTGCTGGCTTTTTTTGCGGAAGTCGCCGTCGCCGACGGCGAATATCTCGTCAAGAATAATGATGTCCGGCTCTATCATGCTCGCAATAGCGAAAGCAATGCGGCTTTTCATGCCGCTTGAGAGCGTGCGGAACGGGCTGTTCTGAAATTCGCGCATTTCGGCAAAGTCGATTATCTCGTCGTACTTGGAGTCAATAAACTCCTTGGAATAGCCCATGAACGCGCCGCGCAGATACACGTTTTCCTTGACCGTCATCTCGCGGTCAAAGCCCGTGCCAAGCTCCAGCAGAGCGCAGATCTTGCCGGTTTTCTCGATCGTTCCCGAGGCCGGAGTCAGCGTTCCGCTTATGGCCTTCATCATCGTTGATTTGCCGGCGCCGTTTTTGCCGATGACGCCGAGCATATCGCCCCTTTCGAGGCTGAAGGATACGTTTTTAAGTGCCCAGAACTCGTTGTTTCTGGGGCTTTTTCCGAGTATGCGCTTGACTATGTCCGAGGTCGAGCGCGAGTCCTGCTTGCGGTAGCGCACCGAAACATCGTCAAGAACAAGGATCTTGTTTCCGTCCATCAGAGCACCTCCTTACACATACAGCGCGATCTTATCGCGCGTGATATGGTAGGTAAACCAGCCGAGCAAAGCGCAGATCGCGGCCATCACGATCATGATAAGATGCGTCGAGAGGCTCGGCACGGTCGAATGGATTATGAGCTGGCGGAAATAATCCACGCACATATACAGCGGATTGCAGTTTAAAAGCCTGCGCATGATCCCCGGCAGTATCGACGGATCATAGAATATCGCCGAGGCGTACATGATGATGCGCGTCACAACGGGCCAGAGATAGTTTATGTCGCGGAAGAAAATATACAGCGTGCTCAGGAACATGCCTATGCCGAAGTTGATGAAATATAGGCACACCATCGGAAACAGCAGGTACAGAAACCGCCAGTGGAAGTTTATCCCGTCGATGGCGACGAAAATGAAGAACACAAGCAGCGAAACGGCGAAATCTATCGCCTGCGCAACGCTCTGCGAAATGAGGAAATAGTGCTTGGGTACGGGTACCTTGCTGTATATCTGAGCGTTATCGTAAAGAACGCGCATGGCGCTTCGGGTGGCTGCCGAGAAATAGTTGAACAGCAGCAGTCCGCAGAACAGATATATCGTGTAGTGCGGCATGTTGCGGCCGAAAAACGTGCCGAAGACCACGTCCATGGTCAGCAGCAGAAACAGCGGCGAAAGTGCGCTCCAGAGTATGCCGAAGGTAGTGCGCTTGTATTTTTTTATAAAGTCTCGCCTTATAAGCTCAGAAAGCAAAAAACGGTGGTTAGCTTTGTCCGAAGTCATAAAACGTCCGTTCTCCTTGTTAAAACAAAAAAACTGTGTTACCACACATTATCGCGCCATTATAACACAGTTTTATTTATAATTCCACATTAATTTTCGGACATGAAGTCCAGATAGTCTTCGGGTGAGTTGAAATCGCGCGTGAAGGAATCGAGAAGAACATAATTTTTGCCCACTCGGCGCCCGGTGAGCGGATATCCAGCGTACAGAAGATACACCTGCCAGCCCTTGCACTCTTTTATTTCGCCCTCAAGAAAGCGGCGGCGCACCTCGAGGTAAAGCGAGCGGAAAAGCTCCCCGTCGCCGACGAGGACGGCGCAGATGCTCTTTTCGCTGCCGAAAAACAGCAGCGGCTTCTCGCCGCGGTGCGATATGACAGCCTTTACGGCGTTTTCGGAATACAAAACGTCGCCGTAGAGAAAGCACATGTCGTCGCCGATAAGCTCGGCGGTGAAGCGGTCGATCTCAAGGACGTTGTTTTTAGGCTCGTACCTCACGGCGCCGGGGATGCTGACGCTTTCGTCATGCGAGGTGATGATGACCTCGGCAGCATCGTCAAACTTATGCACAAGGCGCACGGTGCGCTCGAGCAGAGTTTCGCCCGAAACGCTTATGTCGTGCTTTTTGTGCCCCATGAAGTTGTTCCAGCGGCTGCCCTTGCCGTCAGCCATGATGACATATCTCATTTGATTATCCCGTGCTCGCGGTAGAAATCGCCCAGCCTGCCGTAGCGCTGCGGTCCCCAGAGCTGAATGATGTTCACGCCCGAGGAGGTGTTGGCCTCGATAACGGTGAAGCCGTCGTCGGTCGGGAGAATGTCCCACGCGATTATATCAAGATAGGGGAAGGCGCGGCTTGCCTCAAGAACTCCGGCCTTTATGCCGTCCCAGTTCGGGATAACTGCGCCCTCTATCTGCGCGTTTGTGTCAGGATGCGTGCGGTAAACGGTGAGATTGTGCAGCGTGCGCGCATAGCTCATCGTGCCGGTTTCAATATCGATGTTTGCAACAAGACCGCCGCGGCTGCCGTTATCGACGGCTCCCGTCCACGCAGCTCCGATGCGCTGCACAGCAAAGCACAGCTCAAATTCCTTGGTTTCGGCATTGCGCAGAACTATCATACGCAGGGTGTTTGCGCTGTTCGCGTAAATTTTGTTGAGGTAGTCCGCCTGGTGCGCATAGGCGCATATGAGCCACTCGGTATCGCGGCGCAGACGGTCGGCAAGCTCTTTTTCCGTGTGCGGCTCATCGTTGCAGATGATGCCGTGGCCGTTGTATTTGACAACGTACACGCCCTTGCCCTTGCCGGCACGCACCGGCTTTACGACATATGCCCCGACCTCGTGCAGAAGCTTGACGAGATCGTCGTAGTCGTTTATGACCCTGCCGTTTAGGCCGGCGAGACGGTCATCCTTTTTGACGCAGTAGATCTCCGGAGTTTTGCAGTAGCGCTCGATGATCTGCGTGAAAACGACCTTGTTGTTGAGCATCTCGCTGTACGGGTCGTTTATGCATCTTGAGCGGTACCAGTCAAATTCGGAAAGATACTGCTTTTTGTCGTTGTGCTTAAAGTCGTACAAAGCCGCCTGATCGACCATGTAGCCGCCGAAAATGCAGTAGTACAGCCTTGTGTGCAGCGGAAGCTTAAAGTGATTGGGCGCAAACAGTATCCTCACTATCCACAGCACCATCAATTTGATTTTGGCGAGCAATATGCTCAGAAATCGCATCATGTTTATCTCTCTCCATGCAGTCGATTATAAGATCGGCGATCTTGTCGGTCGCGCGCCCGTTCAGATCGGGCAGATACTTGCGGCAGAAGCGCCTGTAGTTATCCATGTCGTACTCTCCGCTTTCGACGGCGGCGACAAGCTCGGCAGGATCGCGGAATATGCAGTCGGGGAACTCGTCAAAGAGCTTGACGTTCAGCCCGTTGTGGTCGAGATAGTCCTCGTAGTCGAAAAGATAGAAATACACGGGCTTGCCCAGAAGCGCGGCTTCTATCGTTATTGCCGAGTAGTCGGTTATTACGCAGTCGCACACCGACAGCACCGTCGATGTCGGCACCTTGTGGCAGGTTATCGCCGGGGACAGCGAGTCGTAGTTCAAAAGCTGGTTCGGGTGACGCTTTATAACGAGCATCTGGCTGCCGTCGAAATTGAACGCATCGACAAGCGCCTTGGGGTCGAGCGTCTGCCCCTTGCGGAAGGTTGGGGCGTACAGAACGATCTTTTTGCCTCTCAGGCCGGGGTAGGTCTCGTAAAACTGCCGCCGTGCCTCGTCCTGGCCCTCACGCAGCTTATCCATGCGCGGCAGACCGACGTTGTACAGAATATCCGACTCAATGTCAAACGAGGCGCAGTAAAACGGGTTGAACGCCCTACCGCCGGCAATGACAACATCGTAGTTGCGGTGCATGCGCATCTCGCGCGCGATCATGTCGCTGCGGCCGAATTTCTTGCCGAGCGACTGATAGCCGGACTTCTTGATCTTGCCCATTGCGTGCCACATTTGGATAACGGCAAGGTGCTTTTTGTGATGCAGCACGGACACCGCCGGCCAGTAGGAATCGAGCACACACACGGAGGCGGTCGCAAGGTGATACATGCTTTTGAGCGTGACAAAAGCGTATTCGAGCATGCTCGCAAAGCCTTTGTCGGCGCGCTTTGTTATGATAACAATGTTTGTTTCCGGTTTCAGTTCAACAAGGCGGCGGCTTAGAAAATCAATATCCTCCGTCACGGTGTTTGACTGACGGCTGAGGAATAAAACCTTGTTTTTGTCGGTCGGGCAGAGCTTCAGGAAAAAGTAAATGAAATTCATCACCCAGCGCAGCAAAATAACAGCTATTCTCATAATACTCCTTTTATGCCCGAACAGAGGGCATAACTAAAATCGACTAATTATACGCGCAAACGTATGTTTTGTCACTACAAATTTATTACCATCGGCCAATATCAGCAGAGCCTTTTTCCTGCCTTCTTAAGTTCAAGCTTATGCATGAAGTAGGCATGGACATTCTCGTTATATGTCGGATAGCGGTGCAGATCTTGGTGCGTATTTATCTCGAGAATCTTAAAGCCGGAGTCGGTTATAACAACGTCAAAGCCGAGGTATTCAAGCGGCGATATGTAGCGGCACAGCTCGGGGATGACGCGCAGCACCTCGTCCCAGTGCGGAAGCGTGCCCTCGATCTTCTCCTGCGTGTCCGGATGGATAGGGCAGGGGGTTATGACGTGCTCCTTGATGACCTCGGCATCATGGAAAAAGCCCGTTTTTTCATCGACATAGGCGAAAACGCCGCCGGAGCCGATGTTGTCGGTAAAGCCGGTGCTCTTTGTGCCGATGCGGAAGTAGGCGTTTTCGATAACGGGGTCAAGTCCGCTGCGGTTTATGACCATGATGCGCACGGTGCAGGCGACCTCGCTGTATATCCTGCGCAGATCGCTGTGCATGACGATGTATTCGGAGATGTTATAGTAATCGTCGAGCGAGGCGAGAAAGCCGAGCATTTCACTCTCGCTTTTCGCCATTCCGTTTACGAGGTAGCCCTCTCCGTCAAAGCCGAGCTTATAAAATCCGATGCCGTGCGAGCCGACGGTCGGTTTCATGGCAAGCAGCTTCTTTTCGCGCAGCAGATGCAAAATTCCGTCAAAGCTGCGCGGCAGCTCCTCGGGGCAGTCGGGCATTTTCAGCACCTGCATCCTTCCGTCGCGCGGAACGATGTGGTAGTAATACTCGGGAAGATATTCGCTGTATTTATCCAAACAGTAGCGCAGCGTGACCTTATCCCACAAAAGCTTGCGGTATTCGTTGTTTATGGGCCGGAGCCACTTGTAGTCCCGGTCGGAGAGAAACGAGCGGTAGTTTTCCTCCGTCAGGCCGTACTGCTTTATGTGATAGGATAAAAATCCGCGCTCATGCGCCCATTTTTTCTCCTGCGCCGTAGTAAATTTATCGCGATTATCATCACGCAGAGCCTTTTTCCAGCCGCGGTACATATAATCCATGAAACCGTGACGCTTCGCCCGGAAGCTCCAGAGGTAGCGGTCGATTATCGTCATGGCGCGTTTAAAGCCGACAAAGCGCGGCTTCGCTGCGCGCTTGCGGCGGATAAACTCGGCGGTCTTGTCGTTGAAGTGCTCAAGGTAGGTTAAATCCGCGCCCGTGTCAACTCGCAGTATCTTGAAGCCCTCGCCGGTCAGGCGCACGGCAAAATTCATGTATTCAAGCTCGTTAAATTCCGAGGCAATGGCTCGGAGCGTTTTTGCGATCTCGGGAAAGACCTCGATCCTGCCGCCGTCGTAATTGCCCTGCTCGTCAACGGTGCTTAACTCGCGGTTTCGCGTGTACCAGTTTGGCTTAACGCCCTCCTGCGCCTCGGTCAGGACGGAAAACAAAAGCTCCGGAGCGTCGCCTCCGTTCAAAAACGCCAGATGCAGCGTGGGGGCAAAGGTCGAGGCGATAAGCTCGCTTATCATCGTGCCCGAGGGGAGCGAGCCGAGCTTTTCGCACATCGCGTCCTTGTCAAGGTAAGCCGAGTCAAAATAAAACGCCTCGCCGTCAAAGCCGCAGATGTGCTCCTTCGTTTTCACCGAGTTTGAGGCCTTGCGCACCGAAACGCGCCCCTTTTCGCGGATGAGCGCCAGAACGCCGTCCATGCTCTGATCAAGGCCGTCTTTGAGCGGCAGAATAAACTGCTCGCCGTCGCGCGTGAGCAGGCTGTAATACTGCTCGGTCAGAAGCTCTATATGCTTATTGAGCGCGTAGGACATCGACAGCACGTCGCCGAAGAGCTTATCAAACTTTGCGTCAAACGGCAGAAGAGAAAATATCTCCTTGTCGCTCATACCGATATTGTTTTTGCGCTTGTATTTTTTTATGCCGTCAAGGTAAAACCACTCGTCTGCCGTTGCGAAGGTGAAGCCGCGAAACAGCAGCGCAGCGCTTTTTATCAGCTTTGAAGCTTTCATATCAAAAACTCCGAAAATAATTAAATCGTTTTATTATACTATACATCGTAAATATTCGCAAATGATAATTTAACGGCACATGGGATTGAATTCTGTCGGCTTGTGTAATATAATACTATAGTTATACTGGATAACTATGCGGATTTTGCTCCGCAGGAAAGAGAGCAGCAAATGGGAGTAATAAGCAGGGTAAAGCGTGAGGCCTTTATCCGCCCGTGGCTTAAAAAAGGCTATTCAAGGCGCCTGGCCAATTTGTATTATAAAAAGGTGTGCGCTGATTTTGAAGAAGATAACGGCGTGTCGGCGGCGGACAAAAAGTGGGCGCACAGCCTCGGCTATATGTCCGGCAGCATTGAAAAATATGATCTGAAAAATACGCCGGGTAAGTACATAAGCGATGTTGACTACATGTATCTTAAGCCGTTTAACAACAGCTTCACCAAATGGGTCGGCGATCTTGTGACGGAAAACAGGGTGCTTGTCAACCACCGCGAGCACCTGCCGGAGCTGTATTTCAACATAATCGAGCGCGAGGAAAAGAAGGTTTTCCTGCCGATCGACACAGTGGAAAGAAAGTACGGCGAGAACTACGATGATTTTATCCGCCTGCTCAATGAGCGCGGCGAGCTTGTCATCCGCCCGGACCGAGCCTCGGCGAATCGCTGCGCGTATGTCATAAAGCGCACGGGCGAGGATCGCTATGAGCTTAAAGAGGACACGGCATGCAAGGCGCGCATGAGTATTTTCGGCAATCAGTACGATGCGGCGTATCTTTTGAGCGACTATCCCGACGATCTGCCCAAGGATTTTGAGAAAAATCCGTGCAAGCGCGAGTATTACGACAAAAACAGCCTGTATGAGCTTATCTCGACCTTCAAATACGGCTACGTTATAGCCGAGCCTTATAAGATAAGCGGCGAGCCTTGCCTTTTGAGGATATACGCCGCAAACGAAAAGCTCAAAGAGACAAGGCTGCTTGACTATTACTGCACGGACCTCGACGGGGATAATGTCCGCTGCCGCGCAGTTACGCCCACAGGCGAGCTTGACGGCCGGAAGATCGGCTGCTGGGACGAGATAATAAAAACCGTCACCGGCATCGCCGGCTATATAAGCGAGATCGAATATTTCACCGTGAGTATCATGCTCACTGAAGACGGCTTTGTCATCGACTCTATCGACACAAATCCCGACCTGCCGCCGATAGCACACAGCGATGCGCTCAACAGCTTTCTTGTAGAAAGGCTTGAGAAGAAGCGTGAGACCGTCGTTGTCACGCGCGAAAAATGGTGGACGGCATTTAAGGATAAGCGCTTCAAGCGCTTTGTGCGCACATTCTGCCGCCCGGGCATAAGACCGTATATGCAGAAGCTGTGGATGAGTTCGGTATGGGATGACTTTAAGCATAACAAGGGCACAACGCTTTCGCAGAAGCTCTGGTGCTATAAGCGCGGTTTTTTGTCGTTTAGAATAAAGCAGTACGGGCTTACGAAGGACAACTATAAAAGTTTTCTGTCCGACTATCAGTACCACTGGCTGAACAGGATAAACAACAGCTATCAGATATGGATAAACGACAAAACGACGACGCGATATGTCTTCGAGCCGTACAAGCAGTATCTTGCAAAGTACTACTACGACATAATTAAAATGGAGGGCGAGACCTGCATAAAGGCGCTTCAGGATATCCCCGAGGGCTTTGACGCGTCGTTTGACGGAATATTCGCCCTGCTGCGCCGGGAAAAGCTGCTTGTGCTCAAGCCCTCGTCCGGAACCCACGGCGACGGATTTTACCGCATGGAGTATGCCGACGGCAAATATCTCATTAACGGCGACGAGATGACCGAGGATGAGATAAAAAGCATGATAGAGGGGTTTAAGTCGATCTACGTCATAACGGAATACCTCTTCATGCACAAGGATCTGAAGAAGATATATCCGTACTCTGTCAACACCATCCGCGTTGCGGTCGTAAACCAGTCGGCGTACGAGCCGAAGATCATGCAGACGTATATGCGCATCGGCTCGTCCTCAACGGGCTTTACCGACAATGTCGGCTACGGCGGCATATGCGCGAAGATCGACATTCCCACCGGCCGCTACTACTGCGCCGAGAAGATAATCGACCATAAGTTCACGCCGTGCCCTGTCCATCCGGATACCGGCGTTGAGATCGAGGGCATAGTTCCCAATTGGGAGCTTATGAAAAAGGGCATAACGGACATTTGCCGCTTCATGCCCGAGCTTGAGTATCTCGGATTTGATATCGCCATCACGGATGACGGCTTTAAGATAATCGAGATAAACATACATCAGGATCTGCACAAGGTCGCCGAGCACTCGGAGGAATTCAAGGCGTTCTTCAGGGATAAGCTCGCGCTCAAGGCAAAGCAGTATGACCTGAAAAAATATTAAGACAGGAGAGTAATAAATGAAAACGATAGGTTTCCTTATAAGCCACAAAAACGGCGAAGGCCGCCGCGCCCTTCTGCCGGAGCACATAGGCAAGATAAAAAATGCCGACAAGCTGTATTTTGAAACAGGCTACGGTGAAGCGGTCGGCGTGAGCGACGAAGAGTATGCCGCCTGCGGCTGCCATATTGTTACGCGCGAGCAGGCTCTTGCGTGCGATATCATCACCGACGTTAAGCTCGGCGACGCAGACTACCTTGACGAGATAAATGAGAGCAAGATCATGTTCGGCTGGGCGCACACGGTGCAGAATATCGACTTCACAAGCGATATGATCCGCAAAAAGCACACAGTTGTTGCGTGGGAGGAGATATTCGAGCACGGCCGCTATATCTTCTACCGCAACCGCGAGGTTGCCGGTGAGGCTGCCGTTATGCAGGCGTTCAGATACTGCGGCAAGATGCCGTATGACACGCGCGTTGCCATCCTCGGCAACGGCCAGACGGCCAAGGGCGCAATGCGCATCCTGCACGGCCTCGGTGCTCGCGTTGACGTTTACAGCCACAGGCTCGAGCAGCTTTTCCGCAAGAACATGTTCGATTACGATGTGCTCATAAACTGCGTCATGTGGGACACCACGCGCACCGACAGAATTATATATAAGGAAGACCTCAAGAAAATGAAGCCCGGCACGCTTATAATAGATGTAAGCTGCGATCCGCATCTTGAGATCGAGACCTCGCACCCGACGACGATAGATGACCCGGTGTACGTTGTTGACGGCGTTATCCACTACGCGGTCGATAACACCCCGGCCATGTACCCGATAACCGTGACCAAGGTGCTCAGCGAGGGAATTGCAAATTATATCGATACGATCATCGAAAAAGACTTCGAGGAATATCCCGAATCGCTCAAAAAGGCAACCGTTATCAAGGACGGACACATCCGCGACGAGAGAATAGCGGAGTTCAGAAAAGCCCGTGGGGTGTTCTGCGAGTAAAAGAAAATGACTGACGGATATGGCAGAAAAATCGAATATCTGCGCATGTCGGTGACCGATGCCTGCAACCTGCGCTGCGTCTACTGCATGCCGCCGGATGGAATGGCCGAATGCCCCTGCCGCTCAGCGATGAGCGCGGATGAGTTCGTGGAAATAGCTCGCGCCGCGGCGGAGCTTGGCATGAAAAAGCTGCGCATAACGGGCGGTGAGCCGCTGGTGCGGAGTGATATTGTGCCTCTCGTGCGAGCACTCGGCGAGATACCGGGCATAGAGGATATGAGCCTTACGACGAATGCCACACTCCTTGCGTCGATCGCAAAAGAGCTGTATGAAGCCGGTATACACAGGATAAATATCAGCCTCGATACGCTCGATGCGGACAAATACGCAAAGATCACGCGCGGAGGAAAGCTTTCAGACGCATTTGACGGCATACGCGCGGCATTCGAGGCCGGGATGAGCCCTGTTAAGCTCAATACCGTGCTTATCGGCGGCTTTAACGATGATGAGATCGCGTCCCTTGCCGAGCTTACACTGCACTATCCCGTGCAGCTTAGGTTCATAGAGCTTATGCCCATCGGAGATACTAAGGGTGAGTTTGCGGCAAGCGCATTTCTTCCGGACGGCGCGGTGCTCGAAAGGCTGCCGCAGCTGCGCGCAGTGCCGAGCGAAAAGCACACGGTCGCAAGGCTGTATAAGCTTCCCGGCGCGAAAGGCGAGGTCGGGCTTATAAGCCCGCTGAGCAACCACTTCTGCTCGGAATGCAACCGCCTGCGCCTGACGGCGGACGGTTGCCTGAAGCCGTGTCTGCATTCGGCCGAGGAGCTGCCGGTCAGAGGTCTGCACGGGCAGGAACTGAAGGATGCGATAATTGCCGCCGTATCACACAAACCGGAAAAGCATGTCGCGCTTTCGGCGACCGAGCGCAGCGAGGCAAAGCGGAGCATGTATCGTATAGGAGGCTGAAAAATGGCGAAGATAGCCGCAATTTGCATAAGTGACGTAAGGGGAATACAAAAGCATGAGATCCCCGAGGCGTTTTTGAAAAAGGACTGGGGCATCGAGGGAGATGCCCATGCCGGCAATTGGCACAGACAGGTGAGTCTGCTGTCGGTCGACAGTGTTGCAAAGCTTCAGGAAAAACTCAGCTTTGAGCTCAAGCATGGTGCGTTTGCCGAGAATATCCTTGTTGAGGGCATGGCGGTGCACACGCTGCCTGTCGGCACAAAGCTGCGTATAGGATCGGCACTGTGCGAGGTCACGCAGATCGGCAAGGAGTGCCATAACGACTGCGCGATACGCAAGGCCGCAGGCGACTGCGTTATGCCGCGCGAGGGCATATTCGTAAAGGTTCTTGAATCCGGCGAGATAAAGACCGGCGACGAGATAGAGATAGTGAAATAAAACCAATCAGCCCACGGAGCAAATGCTCCGTGGGCTGATTTTTTAAGGAGTTATTGGGAACTATATCTCGGCCAGACGATGCTGAGCCTGGCGGAATTTTAACGGAGTGCAGTTATATTCCGAACGGAAGCACTTCGTATAGTAGCTGCTGCTGCAAAAGCCGACGCTCTGCGCGATCTGCGATATGCTTTTGTCGGTCTCCGACAGATAGTACACGCTGCGCGTCAGGCGGTAGTGAACGAGGTACTGAAACGGCGTTGTTCCGTATAGGCGCTTGAAAATGCGGCAGCACTCGCCGCGGCTGATGTGCGCGGCGGCGGCAATATCCTCAAGGGTTATCTTTTCGGCGTAGTTTTCCTGAATGAATCTGCGCAGAATATCAATACGCGCCTTTTCCGTGTGCGAAACGCTGCGGCTGCCGCCGATATCGGGCACACAGTTTTCATACAGCGTGAGCCATATCTCCGACACCATGATCTTCAGGCGCAGCTCGTATCCCGGCATTTTCGCAGAATACGTTGACTGCATGCTGCGCATAATATCGCATATGTCGTTTGCCCAGCCGCTGCCGCGCAGGGGGATGTATTCAAAATTGCGCGCCTTGAGTATCGGATCGATATAGCGCGCGATCATCCGCGCATCGTCGGCACCTGCAATGCAGTCGGTGCTGAAGCTCACGCATATGAAATTTGCGCCCTCTTTTGAATTGGCGACGACCCCGTGCGTTGCGCCGCTGTTGATAAACAGACCCTCGCCCTCGTGCAGAACAAGCTCGCGGTTGGAAAGCAGCGTGCGAAGCTCGCCGCTTGTGACCAGCAGCAGCTCCGGTTCGCGATGGCGGTGATGCCCAATTGTTTTTGAAGCCGGACTGATGCACTGACTAAGCACTCTAAGCTTTGGTATTTGCTCGCTCATGCAATTCACACCCCAATTTCAAGGAAAAACTGATTTATTTTGTATTGTTTAGTACAGAAATATTACCACATATTCATGTACGCAGTCAATGGGTATTTGTTGTTTTTATAGAAAAAGCAAAAATATTCTCATCTTTTGCGAATATAGTGTGATTTATCGGGCGAAAGCATTGACTATTTTGCATATACATTGTAATTTTGATATATCGCAGGGCAATATATTGCCGTATTGCCAACACAAAAAATTACGGGATAGTCCCGATCAACCGAAAGGAGAACCATCATGGCTCATAAAACAGAGTTCCTTTACATGTCCGAGCCCGACACCATCGCTGCCGGCGTTCTGGATGCAAAAAAGTGCATTGACAATGCCGAAGAGGTTTTCACCCTGCTTGCAAAGGGCGATTATCTCATGGGCGGCAATAACCACAATAACCACGGCATGTACATCGTATTCCCCAAGGAGAGCGAGTTCCCCAATATGCCCGTCGCCGGCCCCGACCGCCGCTTCGTCGCAATGCCGGCTTACCTCGGCGGCAGATTTGATATCTGCGGCCAGAAATGGTACGGCTCGAATGCCGCAAACAAGAAAAAAGGCCTGCCGCGCAGCGTCCTGATGGTCACCCTTAATAATAAGGACACCGGCGAACCCATTGCTTACATGAGCGCAAACCTGCTCAGCGCAGCGCGCACCGGCGCCGTTCCCGGCGTTGCGACCCGTTATCTGGCTCGCAAGGACGCGGAAGTTCTGCTGTGCATCGGCTGCGGTGCAATCGGCACCTCCTGCCTTGACAACGTGATCACCCAGATGCCCAAGGTCAAGAAGGTCATCTGCAATAACCACTCCCTCGCTCCGGCAGAGAAGCTGGCGGCGCATGTCCGTGAGGCATACGGCGTTGAAGCCGTCGTCGAGCAGGATCTCGAAAAGGCAGTGCGCCAGGCAGACGTCATCTCCGTCGCCGCATCGCGCACCGCATTCCTGAACCTCAAGGGCGAGTGGGTAAAGCCCGGCTGCACCATCCTCGCCTCCGGCCCGATCCACTTCGACCAGGAAGAGGGCGGCGAGTACGAGAAGAACGGCGGCCTGTGGACCAAGATGAAGGTCGTATACGACCACATCGGCCTGCACCACGCATATGTTGAGGATGCTATTGCGACCGGCGATAAGGAAGAGTACTACGCAGGCGTCATCGGCGGCCCCGTATACCACCTCATCGACCTCGGCCTGAAGGAGCAGCTCGACGATTCTCTGGCCATCGGCAAGATCATCATGGGTCAGCAGCAGGGACGCACCAGCGATGACGATATCATCTGCTTCATCGCATGCGGCATGAGCGTTTTCGACCTCGGCCTCGGCTACGACCTGTATCAGACCGCACTCGAAAAGGGCATCGGCACCAAGCTCCTGCTCTGGGAAAATCCTGCCCAGTGCGAGTAATTTTACGATAACATTATCTCCTTTTAAATTAATTTCAGCTGCGGGAAGCGGAGGCATTTGCCTCCGCTTTCTGTGCGTAAATGGGGAAAAAGCTCCGATGCAGCATGGCTGCGTCGGAGCTTTTGCGCATATTCAATTCAGCTTCATGTCGCCGTCTTTTATCCAGCCGAGCTTGCGGCAGATAAGGCCGAATACCCAGGAGAGGACGGCAGGCAGGACGATGGCTATAAGCGCAAGGCCGATCCAATCGACTGCGGTGGGGGTGATTGCCGCCGCGCCGTCGAGCACGGCCTCGGCCGAGGGATTTGACCAACCCGTCCACACGCCGATCGGGCCGACTAAGCCGCAGGTGCCCATGCCGGAGGAAACGGCTGCGCCGTTCATCTCAAGCTTGAACAGGCAGGTGGCAACAGGGCCGGTCACGGCGCTAGCGGCAATGGCAGGTATCCAGATCTTCGGGTTGCGCACGATGTTGCCCATTTGGAGCATCGAGGTGCCAAGCCCCTGCGAAACTACACCGCCCCAGCCGTTTTCCCTGAACGAAACGACCGCAAAGCCGACCATGTTCGCGCAGCAGCCGGCAAGCGCAGCGCCGCCGGCAAGACCCGTGAGGCTCAGCGCCGCGCATATCGCCGCCGAGGATATCGGCAGCGTGAGCGCAATGCCGACGATGACGGAAACGAGCACGCCCATGACAAACGGCTGCTGAGTCGTTGCCCATTTTATGAGCGTTCCGACGGCCATTGCGCCCTTGCCGATGGGGGCCGCGATAAAGTAAGCCGCGCCGATGCCGATGAGGATTGTGACTATTGGCGTTACAAGAATGTCGATCTTAGTCTCCTTCGAGACCATTTTGCCAAACTCGGCTGCGACTATCGCAACGACATAAACGGCAAGCGGTCCGCCGGCGCCGCCCATGACATTCGTTGCATAGCCGACCGGGATGAGCGAAAACAGCACCATCGCCGGGGCATGCAACGCATATCCTATGGCTACCGCCATCGCCGGGCCGACCATTGCCGAGGCAAATTTGCCTATAGTGTAGCCCGTTTCGCCGATCTCGATAAGCGGCTGAGCCAGAAACGAAATGCCCAGCTGCGTGCCGAGCGTGTCGAGGATAGTGCCGACGAGCAGCGTGCAGAAAAGCCCCTGCGCCATTGCGCCGAGTGCGTCTATACCGTAGCGCTTGAGGCTGACCTCAATATCCTTGCGCTTGAAAAATGCATTGACCTTGGACATAAGCGATTACCTCGTAACAAAAAGTAGACTACCAAGTGTCTTGACACTTGCATAGTCTACTTTAACGCTTATTGTCACATTTGTCAATGATCAATTACTGCTTTTGAGTATAAAGAAGTCCGGCCTGCTCAAGCTGAGCTTTTATGCGCTCGAAGCACTCGGCATTGGGGCAGGAGAGCACATGCAGATGTATCCCGCCTGTGAGCGTGCTCAGGGGGCTTGCGTCGTTTTCGCCGCATTTTTCTATAAACTGCTCGACATCGTATCGGTTTGACAGGTGCAGCGGCCCTGTGAGCTGGCCGTACAGCGGATGCTCGACCGTGACGTTCACGACCGTGGCGCCGTTATCGACCATGATGTTCAGCTCTTTTTCCATGTTGTCAAAATCGTGTACGCAGGCGACGGTGTACTGGTCGCTTGCGACCGAGAGGTCAATGACGTATCCGCGCGGCGTGGCGAGCACCTTCTCGCCGGAGGCGCGCAGCAGCGCAACGTCGCCGACGATGATCTGACGGCTGACCGACAGCTCCTTTGCAAGCTTTGACGCGCTTATCGGGCGGTCGGTCTGCTTGAGCGCGTTCATTATATATTCGCGGCGTTTTTCGGAATTCATATGCATTACCTCTTTGCGTCGAGCATCTCGTCCTTGAGCGACATGAGCTTTTCGGACAGATCGACATAGTACTGATGGGGGAAGTCAAAGCGCTTGACCTCCGGCCAGAGGGTGGACACCTCGTATGCGCAGCGGCGTCTTATCTCGTCAAGCGTCGGAAGCTCGTAGACGAGCTTGCCCTTTTCGAATATGGGAACGAGCAGCTCCTGCGCCTTGAAATTTTCCATCGTTTTGCGCTTCCAGCGCGCGGCCGGATCGCAGATCTCGAGGGGCTTTGTGTCGTCAACGATTTCGTCGTGCATGCAGATGTAGTCTGCCTCGGCCATGCCGTTTTCGCGCTCGAAGAAGCGATAGACCTTTTTGAAGCCGGGGTTCGTGATCTTGCCGACATTTTCGCTTATTTTTATCTTGGGCAGGATGTTCCCGTCGTCATCCTCGACGGCGCAGAGCTTGTATACTCCGCCGAACACGGGGTCGGATTTTGCGGTTATAAGGCGCTCGCCGACACCGAAGGAGTCGATCTTCGCGCCCTGAAGCAGAAGCTCAGTTATAAGACGCTCGTCGAGGGAGTTTGAAACGGTGATCTTGCACTCGGGCCAGCCGGCCTCGTCGAGCATTGCGCGAGCCTTGCGCGTGAGATATGCCATATCGCCGGAGTCGAAGCGGATACCGCATTTGGTTATGCCGAGGGGCTTGAGCACCTCGTTAAATGCGCGGATGGCGTTGGGAACGCCGCTTTTGAGCGAGTTATAGGTATCGACGAGCAGCGTTGCGTTGGTCGGGTAGGTCTCGCAGTATGCCTTAAAGGCCTCGTACTCCGAGTCAAACATCTGCACCCAGGAGTGCGCCATCGTGCCGCCTGCCGGAACGCCGTAGCGTGTGTCGGAAAGGGCACATGCGGTGCCTGCGCAGCCGCCGATGTACGCGGCTCTTGCGCCGGTAACGGCGCCGTCGATGCCTTGTGCGCGGCGCGAGCCGAACTCAAGCACGACTCTGCCCTCGGCAGCGCGGCAAACTCTGTTCGCCTTGGTCGCGATAAGGCTCTGATGGTTTATCTCAAGCAGAACGTAGGTCTCGATAAGCTGAGCCTGAATTGCCGGTGCGCGCACGATCATAAGCGGCTCACGCGGAAACACGGGCGTTCCCTCCGGGATCGCCCAGATATCGCCCTCAAACTTGAAATTGCGCAGATACTCAAGGAACTGCTCGGAGAACATTTTCCTGCCGCGCAGATACTCTATATCCTCGTCGTCAAAGTGCAGGTTCTGGATATATTCGACCACCTGCTCAAGTCCGGCAGCGATGGCAAATCCGCCGTTGTCGGGATTCTGACGATAAAAAACATCGAAATAGGTGATCTTATCGCCCATGCCGTGGTCGAAATATCCGTTGCCCATAGTGAGCTCATAGTAATCGCACAGCATGGTCAGGTTAAGCTTTCTGTCAGTCATATTAGCCTCCGGGATCCATACATTAAGGGTATGTTAATTATACCTATAGTATATAACATATTTATTTTTATGCAACAATTGATAATAATAAAACGAGCGCTCCGAGGCCGTCTGATACAATAAAATATACGGTTTTGAAACGATCTTTTTCGCCCCTGCTGCGTCCAAAGTCTTGAAAATATGACAGTATGCTCTCGGGCTTTGTCCTTGCAGGAACAAAAAATCTCAGCTTCAAAACTGCAAAGCACCAAAAATGACGGAGCAAGTGCGAGGTCAAGGCGCGGCGGCACAGGCATACTTTGTGTATACCAAGCCGTCGCAACGAAGACATTCGTGCTTGCTCCGCCTTTTTTTGGCGTAAGCTGGCAAGAGTCAAACCGCTATCGGTTTTGACGGGCAGATTTTCACCCATGCTGCGTTAAAGCTCTTGAAAATACGGCAGTATTCTCCGCGAGCTTTGCCTTGCCTGAGCTAAAATCTGCTCCGACAAAACTGCAAGGCACCTGTCGGCTGCGCTTTTCGAGATATTTTCGGCTT
>DKRV01000031.1 GCA_002472405.1 Clostridiales bacterium UBA7273
CCTTACCGTACATGAGCATTATCTTGCGGCGATAAACGTCGTTTTGTATGCCCTGATGGGGCTTGATAAGCTCTTTGCAAAGCTGCAAAAGCGCCGCATTCCAGAAAAAACGCTGTTTGTCTTCGCCATTGTCGGCGGAGCGCTCGGCGGTACGCTCGGCATGTACGGCTTCCGCCACAAGACGCTGCACAAGACCTTTGCCATCGGCTTTCCGCTTCTGGCGATCGTTCAGATCGCAGCCGTCGTATTCTTAGTAATTAAATTCGCTTAGAAAGAAGTTTCCCGCAATGAAAGGAAAAATCAAGGGACTGCTGCTGTGCTTTGTCATAGCGGTCCCGGCATGGCTGCTCGGCCGCAAGTTTGCCGTCGTCGGCGGCCCCGTTATCTCCATTCTGCTCGGCATGATCGTAGGCATGTTTCTCAAAAACCGCGCGCCGTTTGACGCCGGCATCAAATTCACATCGAAAAAGATCCTCCAGTGGGCGGTCATTCTGCTGGGCTTCGGCATGAACCTGACCGTTATCGGCCAGACCGGCGTGCAGTCGCTGCCGATAATCCTCAGCACGATAACGACCTCGCTGCTTGTTGCGTTTATCCTCTGCAAGGCGCTGAAGATACCCTCGAAGATATCCACCCTTGTCGGCGTCGGCTCGTCGATCTGCGGCGGCTCGGCCATCGCAGCGACCGCGCCGGTCATCGACGCAAGCGACGAGGAGGTCGCGCAGGCAATATCGGTAATATTCTTTTACAATGTCATTGCAGCGCTCGTCTTTCCGCTTATGGGCACGCTCCTCGGCTTTTCCACGACCTCCGGCGAGGCTTTCGGCATCTTTGCCGGAACCGCCGTCAACGACACCTCGTCCGTCACAGCTGCCGCATCCACATGGGACAGCATGTGGGGGCTCGGCTCGCAGACGCTTGATAAGGCCGTCACCGTTAAGCTCACGCGCACGCTTGCGATAATACCCATAACGCTCGTTCTCGCGCTCGTACGCTCGAAAAGAACGGCAGGCGAAGGCGGCAAGAAAGTCAGCCTCAAGAGCGTTTTCCCGATGTTCATTCTCTATTTCGTCCTCGCCTCGGTCATAACGACCATTGCTCAGTCGCTGGGCGTTGACGCAAGCGTGTTCGCGCCGCTCAAGGAGCTGAGCAAGTTCATGATCGTGCTCGCCATGGCCGCGGTCGGGCTTAACACCAACCCCGTCAAGCTCATAAAAACCGGCGGCAAACCGCTGCTTCTCGGCTTCTGCTGCTGGCTCGGCATAAGCTGCGTCGCCCTTGCAATGCAGCACGTTCTGGGGCTTATCGCGTGATGAAATGGCTGATTATCCCGGCCGCCGCAGGCGCTTTGACGCTTGCGGCGGCTTATGCTGCCGTGCGTGTCGGCTGCTATGTTCCGCCTCGGCGCGAGGCCGACGTTTTCTCTATGCCCGACACGGAGCAGTATAATGTCTTTCGCGCGCAGTCGGAAAAAATGATCCGCGACGCGCTGAGCGTGCCATACGAGGATGTGTTTATCACGTCCTTTGACGGGCTGCGCCTGCACGCGAAGTTCTATGCCGCACCGGATCCGAAGGCGCCGGTGCAGATAATGTTCCATGGCTACAAAAGCGCGGCCGAGCGCGATTTCTGCGGCGGTCTGCGCGAGGGCATCGACGGCGGCTTCAACGTACTGCTGGTCGATCAGCGCGCCCACGGCGAAAGCGAGGGAAAGTACCTCACCTTCGGCGTGAACGAGCGCTTTGACTGTCTTTCGTGGGCAAACTACGCCGCCGAGCGCTTTGGGCGAGATGTGAAGATATACCTCTACGGCATCTCGATGGGCGCGGCGACCGTGCTCATGGCCTCGGCGCTGCCGCTGCCGGACTCCGTTTCCGGTATAGTCGCCGACTGCGGCTACACCTCGCCGAAGGATATCATTTTTTCCGTCCTGCGCGATCATCACGTTCCGGCCGCGCCCGTTTACGCAGTCGCGCGCATCGGCGCAAAGCTCTTCTGCGGCTTTGACCTCGACTCCGCCTCCGCGCCGGAGGCACTCAGCCACAGCCGCATACCTGTTCTGTTCATTCACGGCGATGACGATCGCTTCGTGCCCTGCCGCATGAGCCGCGAAAATTTCGAGGCCAGCGCCGCCGAGCGCAAAAAGCTGCTCATCGTCCCCAACGCCGGCCACGGCCTGAGCTATATGCTCGACCGCCCTGCCTACCTCTCCGCCCTCCACGAATTTTTAGAGGCGGATTTTTAGAGGCGATTTGGCGCACCTACCAATACATTTATCTCTGGTAGCCCGGTGTCGAAAGTACCGACGAAACCGTCACGTTTCGCGTAACATGAATGCGATGCAGAATTTTTTGCCGCACCCCATTGGTTCCCCTGTCAAGGGGGAGCAGGCTGCTTTGCTGCCGAAGGGTTGAATTAAAGCGCAAATCAAGCCTATTAACTATCAGCTATTAGCTCTCCGCTGCGGCCAACGGCCGCTCGTAGGGGCGAGCATTGCTCGCCCTTTTTTATAATGTAGCGGTTTACACCGCANNAATAACACCTCATCCGTCACCAAAGGTGACACCTTCCCCTCAGGCTCCGCAAGGGGAAGACAAAAGTGGGGCGGTCTGTGACCGCCCCAGTGAATAATGAATGATGAATAGGTGTGGTGTGCGCAAGCACACGGATTTAAATTCATTCGCCCTTTGGGCGAATACCTCATTTCTTCACTTTTACCTTTTACTTATTACTTCGCAGACGCAGTCTGCGCTGCCGGGCCACCGGAGATATACGTATCCGTAGGTGCGTCAATGCGTCGCTAAAAAATTCGCCGCTAAAACTTTTTGAAGTTTTTGCGGAGCCAGATGATTTCGATCACGACGATGACGAGGGCGACGACGGCAACGACGGCGTAACCGCAGCGCCAGCTCAGCTCGGGCATGTTGCGGAAATTCATTCCGTACCAGCCGGTGAGCAGGGTCAGCGGAAGAAACAGCGTTGTTACGACGGTGAGCAGCCCCATGATGCGGTTCTGACGCGAATCCTGCTCGGACTGGTAAAGCTCGCGCAATTGCAGCGCGCTCTCGGCCACAAGCTCTGCGTGATCCTGAAGCCGCTCGGCACGGCGCGCGAACTTTTCCCACGCGGCGCAGTCGCCGGAGAGGGGCGCGCAGACCTCGTCGGACAGGCGCTCGCCAATATCCGAAAGCTGACCGTAGTACGCGCCGAGCTCCGAGAGCTTCTGCCGATGCCGCGTCAGGCGGCGGAAGAAATCGTCGCCCGGCTTTTGGCCAAGCTCATCCTCCATGCGCTCAAGCTCCGTTTCGATGTGCATCATGTACGGCACGTCGTTTTCCGTCAAAAGCTCGAGCAGGCGCAGCAGGAGCTGCGAGGGGCGCGCCGCGCCCGACGAGTGATTTACAAGCCGCGCGACGAGCGCTTTGTACTCGCCGGTGTCCTCGATGATGTGCAGCGTTTTATCCGTCAGGCAGAAGCCGAAGCACAGCTCCGGCGCACGCTGCGCCTCCTTGCGCGGAATGCGCATCGTTCCGATGACGCAGCCCTTGTAAAGCTCGGCCTTGCAATAGCGTATGGAGCCGAGGCTGTGAAGCATCTCGCGGTGAAACGTAAACTCGGCTTTGTTCTCGCGGAACTCGTCGGCGGTCATAGTTATGAGTATCGGCTGAGCGCCGCCCTTTGCCGGAACGACGGCGCCGCTTGAATTTATCGTATATTCTGTCATGGCGTTCACCCCAGTTGTTTTTTGATATTATACCACCGCCCGGCGCATCGGCGCAACAAGCGGCTGTGGCCGCAGCGGAGAGCTAACAGCTGATAGTTAATAGCTGTGACGTGCGCTTTAATTCAACCCCTCGGCAGTAAAGCTGCCTGCTCTCCTTGGCAAGTGAGCCAATGTGGTGCGGCGAAAAACTCGGCAGCGCACTAACGCAGCGCGAGGCACATACGGTTTTGCACACGTCCTCGAACCGGGCAACCGCAATATGCGTATTCATATCTGCCTCAATGCGCCTCTAAAAAAACGGAACAGGCAAGCCCGTTCCCTACGTGGTACGGTGCTAAAATCAGCAACACACTAATGTATGGCGATGCAAATATGGTTTCCACCATTGTTTCGATACCGGGCTACCAGAGATAAATGTATTGGTAGGTGCGTCAAAGCGCCTCTGAAAAGCGCCTCTGAAAAGCGCCTCTGAAAAAAAGAGTGCAAGCTTGGCTTGCACTCTTTTGATTTTATGCCGCAACGGTGTGAGTCAGCAGATAATCGGTGAGCTTGTGGCAGTAGCTCGGCTGCATATGCACGCCGTCGGGAGAGGCGTCGTCGGGCAGCGAGCCGTTTACGGCAAGCGCCTCGAAGCCGTTGACGAAATAGACCTGCTTCTCGCTGCACATGCCCTGAATGCGCTCGTTGAACATCTGAACGCGGTCGTTGTTGAGCATCTCCTGGCTCGCGGTCGCCTTCGCGCCGACAGGCAGGATGCTTATGATGTAGATCTGCGCCTCGGGGTGAGTTTCGCGCAGGAGATCGACGATGTTGCCGTAGTATTCGATGAATTTATCGAGATTGTACCAGCCCAGCTCGTTTATGCCGAGCATGACATAGACCTTGCCGTATTTAAGGTCATTGTGCAGCGCATCGGCGACGGTGACGGTGCCGGACTCGGTTTCGATATAAGGCTTGGTGAAAACATCGGCAACGTTCAGGCCGACATGCGAGAAGTTCGAGGAATGCTCAAAATCGGCATAGTTCATGATGCCTTCCATGCGCGAATCGCCGACGAACGCCGCGTCCTTGAACCAAGAGTTGTCCTTCGCCTCGGATGCCGGAACTGGCTGCGAGTAATCGTATTCCTTTGCAGGCTCCGGAGTCTCAACCGGAGCTGCGGCGTTATCGTAATATGCCTTCGACTCGGACTCTACCGCGCTCGCGTCGGAAAGAAGCTCCTTCATGCGGCTCTCGATCGTCGTGGGATCCTTTGCGACTATCATGACCGCATAGTCGCCCTGAGTGAAGATGACCGCGTTTTTGAGCATCTCAACGCTCTCGGGACTGTACAGCTCGAAGGTCTGGCGCTGCATCTCGCGTCTGCCCTCCAGCGCGTCGGTCAGGGTTTTCATATCCGTGCCCTTGGCCGCAACGAGAACGCTTATCTCGTCCGACTTCGCGTCGGAGGAGTATGCTATGGCATAGTCGCGCACAGCGTCCGTCTCGATGCCGTAATAATAGTAAAATCTGTTTTTAAAGCTCTGATCGTCCGAACCGCAGAGCGTATCGGCGCTCTCGGGCTTTGCGGAATTCATCGTTGCCGCGATAAGGTCTTTTGCCGAAACGTCCGCCGTTTTGCTGCCGTTGTTGCATGCGCAGACCGAAAGCATGCAAAGCACAGCCAGCAGCAGTGCTGTAATTCTCTTCATGACTGCCCCCTGATATAATTCGCTGTGTTTTCAGGATATCAACCTGTGTCCTTTAAGTCAACATAATTCTGCGAAAAACTTATAAAATTTTCATACATAAAATCGACGCGATTTTTGTGCAATTTTTAGGGAACAAAATCGCGGTACTATATGTTGTATTCACGCCTGAGCTGGGCATACAATGTGTTCCGATTTTCGGGCGTTATGATGTAAAGCTCGCAGTCGGGATGCCGGCGGATATCGCGCAGAAAACCGGTGTTCTGCGCCTTGACCGAGGCCAGGACATCATAGGGCCCGGACAGTATGCGCATTACCGCTTTTTTGAAGCGCTCCTCGTGCTCCTCAAGCGTTCCAAGCTCGTCCAAAACGACGAGGCTGCCCTCCGGAATGCTCTCAAGAATGGGCGCTGCGACGCTGCTCATGTATTCCGGCCGGCGGTCGAATTTATCCCCGCGTATCTCCATTATAACGATCGCATCCTCGATGCGCTCGGGCGGCGAGGAGATATCGTAAAGATAGACGTGCGAAACGCCGGCCTCGTCCTCGGGCATGCGCACGGTTATATAGCCGCGCGGCGCTTTGCCGATATCGGAAACGAGCTTTTGTATAAGCGTTGACTTGCCGGAGTTTATATCTCCGCAGAGCAAAATTTTCATCTGTGTGCGCTCCTGTAGTAGAATCACTTGTAAATAAACAATATTTGTTGTATATTTATCAAGAGAAATTATATGACCTGAATTTTCAATTGTCAAACGAAAGGAAGATATATTATGGCAGAAAAGATCAACATCGAAGACCTCATGGTCGAGAGCTATTCGGACAAGAACCTTAAAGCGTACTCTGGGATGATCGCAGATCCCAAGAGCGTTTTCGGCCTCGGCTCGGCGGCCGCAACGTCGTCGATGTGCGCCGCATCCATGGCGCTGCGCGCCCTGCGCATGACCGCGTCCGAGGATGCCGATATGCTGCACGCAGAGCAGGACATGGAGAAGCTGCGCGTTTATTTCCTGCACCTCGTCGATGAAGAGAACAAGGCCAAAAAGCCGCTTGAGAAGCTGCTGAAGCAGGAAAACGCCGATGATACCGAGCTTGAGGCCGCTTACCGCACCGCATGCTGCATCATCGACGAGATATTCTATATGTCAATCCGCATCGTCGAGACGCTCGAGCCGGTTGCGGACAAGATCTGCCCCTGCGCCGCTCACTTTGCCTCCGCAGCGGTTCACTTTGCAAAGTGCGGCATGGACGCCGTGCGCATCCAGAAGGCGGTTTACGCCGGAAAGATGAACGAGCCGGTGTTTGCGCACACGACCAAGCGTGAGCCCGAGATCGCGATCGAAAACAACGCCGAGCTGTTCGACCGGCTTATTAAAAAGTTCGAGTCGGCAGAATAAACCCACGCGGCAACGAAACGACAAAAGCAGCAGCCTGTTGGCTGCTGCTTTTTGCTTGTTGCTTGCTTATTCAAACACGTCGGGATAGAAGGCCTTGGCGAGGGTCTCGACGGCGTATGCGATGCGGTCACCGGGCAGGACGCTCTCAAGCGTTATCGTCGCAAAGCGCTCGTTTTTGACGCAGTCAAGCTTTGCAAGGGTGGGGTTTGCCTTTATCTCGGCAAGCTTTTCGTCAACGCCGGGCGAGTCGTAGTCATGGATGAGGATAACGTCGGGCTTACGCGCGAGCGCTTCCTCATACGTCACGGTGACCCACTGCTTGCTGTCGATATCGTCGAATATATTTTTGCCGCCGGCGAGGGATATGATGAGCGACTCAAAGTTAATTCCCGAGCAGGTGAAAACGCCGTCATTGCCGCTGTCGTAAACGAGCACGTTCACCGGCGTTTGATCCTTTATCTTTTCCTGAACCGCCGCGATGCGCGCTTTCTGGTCGGCAACGAGCGCCTCCGCTCTGTCCTCAACGCCGAATATCTTTCCGATGTCGAGCATCTCCTGATACATCTGTTCGACAGTCGCTGCGGAGTTTACATACACGGTCATACCGTACTGTCCGACCTCTTCGATGTTGCAGCCGTCCTCGCTTATCTCCCAGTCGAGCGCGTATATAAAGTCTGCCCCGGAGGAGATTATAGCCTCGCGCGTTGCGGAAGCGTGGTTAAGCTCCGGGATGGCGTTGACTGCGTCGGCATACTCGGGCAGAGGGCCGCGGCTGTGGTTAACGAGCGAGCGGCCTACTACCAGATCGGAAAGACCGAGTGCGGCAAACAGCTCGGTGCAGTTCGGGCCGAGCGTGAGCACCTTCTGCGGACGCTTTGTGATCTCGACCTGTCTGCCGTAGTTATCGAGCGTGAAAGGATAGCCCTCCTCGGCCTGCGTGTTGTTGTCGTTGTTATCTTCGCCTCTGCTTTTCGTGCCTGAGCAGCCGGCAAGCAGTGCAAGAAGCATTGCGCAGCTGATCAGCAGCGCGGTTATCCTCTTTGCTTTCGTCATGTTTTACTCCTTTCTGAGTCCCTCCGGAAGGAACGTTATGGATATTTTTTTCGTAACGGGGTGGCGGCTGACGCAGCAGTCAACGCCGTAGACCCGGCTTATGTTTTCTTCGGTGAGCACATCCTCCGGCACGCCGTGCAGGACGATCTTACCGTGCTTTAGAATATAGACATAGTCGCAGTACAAAGCAGCCATGTTCAGGTCGTGTATCGCGGACAGAACGGTCGTATTCAGCCTTTTGATGAGGTCGAATATCTGCATCTGGTAGCTGATGTCGAGGTGGTTCGTCGGCTCATCGAGGATGAGGAAATCGCTTTCCTGTGCAACCGCGCGAGCAATTATCGTGCGCTGCTTTTCGCCGCCGGACAAATTGAGATAGCTGCGCTTTGCCATGTCGGCCATGCCCAGATGCTCCAGCGCGTGGTGAACGATCGCCTTGTCCTGCGCGGTGTCGGTGTCGAAGAGCTTTTTGTGCGGCGACCTGCCCATGGCGACGATCTCCTCGACCGTAAAATCAAACGGCAGCTCGTTTTCCTGGCCGACGACCGCAAGCTTCAGCGCAGATTCCCGGTGGCTCATTTTCAAAAGATCCTCGCCGTCGAGCGTGATGCTGCCGCCGTCGGGTCTGAGTGCGCGGTAAATGTTCTTCAAAACGGTGGATTTGCCGGAGCCGTTCGGGCCGATCAGGCCGACGAAGCTGCCCTTATCCACATGAAAGGAAACGTGGTCGGCGGCATTATCCGCGCCCGAATATGAGTAGCATAGGTCTCTTACCTCAAGTCTTGCATCAGGCACGCCGAACACCTCTTTTCTTGAGCATCCAGATAAACATCGGGCCGCCTATGACCGCCGTTAAAACGCCGACGGGCAGCTCCTCGGGCGCTATCAGGCACCGTGCCGCGACATCGACCCACACGACGAGTATGCCGCCGAGCAGCGCCGAGACCGGCAGCACGCGCTTGTGGTCGCTGCCGACCCAAAGGCGCGTGAAGTGCGGCACCATAAGTCCAACAAAGCCGATTGTTCCGCTTACGGCTATGGTGGTTCCGGCCATAAGCGAGGTGAGAAGGACAAGCACTTTCTGAAGCCGCGAAACGTTTACGCCGAGCGCACCTGCACTCTCCTCGCCAAGGAGCAGGAGATTAAGGCCGCGATAGTTTATCATGAGCACCGCCATGCATATAAGCAGCACCGCAAGCGGCAGCGTCAGATATGCCCACTTTGCGCCGGCAAGGCTTCCGGACATCCAGAACTCGGCGTTGTGCAGGCCGAGAGCGTTCGGCGCGCTGAGCTTGATTATGCTCGTTATGCCGTCCATTATCATGGATATCGCAACGCCCGAGAGCAGAAGCTGCATGATGTTCACCCTGCCGCGCACACGCGAGATCATGTAAACGAATATGATCGTGACCGCCGACCCGATAAACGCGCTTATTGAAAGCGAATAGGTGCCTAAAAACGAGAACGCGCCGAAGAGCATGCCGAGAGTTGCAAATGCCGCCGCGCCGTTTGAAACGCCGAGGATGAACGGATCGGCAAGATTATTGCGCACAAGCGCCTGCATCGTCACTCCGCATACCGCCAGCGACGCGCCTACTACAAGTCCGAGGCACACTCTCGGAAGCCGCAGCCCGATGATTATGTTCTCGTCAAGCTGCTCCCAGCTGTGCTCGACAAGTCCGCCGACAATGGGAATGCGGCTTGTGAGTATCCTCGCCGTCGTTCCCGGCGCGACGGACACAGGCCCCAGCCCGGTCGCGAATATCATCGTCAGCACGGAGATAAGCGCAAGCACAAAGCATATCCTGCCGACGCTCGTCTCTCCGTTTTTTAACCTTTTTCTTTGCATCAATTCCTTCCCACCTTAAACATCCTTTATTACCATGGCAAGCGCATTGTAGCATGCGCTTATCATCGGCGGAAGCCGGGGTGGGGGTTATATTTTTCAAAAAAGGCCAAAAACGCATAAAAAAAACGGAGAACAGCAAAAACTGTTCTCCGCTTTGGTGTTTTTAAGCTTAAAATTACTTGCCGATGTGGAATGCGTTGCCGTCTTTATCCTGGAAGTACTGGTTTGCGTAGTTGTCCTGGATGCAGTGGACGACCTTGGTGAGGATGTCGCAGGTCGGAGTGGGGATGCCCAGCTCTTTGCCGTACTCTGCGATCTTGCCGTTGAGAACGTCGATCTCGGTCTGACGCTGATGGAACAGAGCGTCCTGGCACATGGAGGGATAGTAGTCGCCGATGTTGGTGACGATATCCGCATGATCGTGAGCGATGAAATCGTCTGCGTTCATGGGAACACCCTTTGCGGTAGCGACGGCGCAGGTCTCGCGGATGACGCCGTGGAACAGCTGCTGGCCCCAAGGATCAGCCTCGACCTCACCGATCTTCAGACGCAGAACTGCGCAGACGGTGTTGACGGTTGCGTTGACGCAGACCTTTTTCCAGATGAACTTGTAGATGTTGTTGTCGGTGCCCGGCTCGCCGTCGCGCCAGTAAGCATCGCAGCCGCCTTCGCGGTAGCACTTGAGCATCTCTGCGCAAGCAGCGTCGTTAAGCTCGCTTCTTACAGCGCCGCCGAAGTTCATCTGAACGCCGCCGGCAGGAGTGGAAACGCAGTGGCCGGGTTCGGGCAGTGCGGTGCCGAGAACGCCGGAGCCGATGATGCAGCGCTCTTTCGGGAAAACCTTGAAGAGGTTGTCATCGTTGCCGAGGCCGTTTATGAGGGAAACAGCGACGGTGGTGTCGCCCACGACGGGCAGAGAGTCCTGAATTGCCTGCTCGAGCTGGGTTGCCTTGGTCATGTAGATGATGACATCGACCTTACCCTCGGCCTCTGCCGCTGCGGCAGAGCTGGTGTAGGTGCGGAAGCCCTTGAGCTGATAATTATAATCGGTGTAAGCACCGTTCTCTTCCTGATGGATGGTGAAGTGCATGCCGTCCTCGGCAACCTTCTTCATGTGAGCCTCATAACGGTCGATGAGGATCATGTCTGCGCCGCCCTTTTTGAGGTAAGAAGCAAAAACGCTGCCTGCTGCGCCGGAACCATACATTGCAATTTTCATTTTTATTCGTCTCCTTATAAAAATTGATAACTTATTATTGTTTGCAATACTGCTTATCGTAGTTTTGCTGTATTGTCTGAATCATGAGCGTCAGCGCCCCGTTGACGGGGGTGGGGATACCGAGCTCGCGGCCGTAGCGCACGATGGCGCCGTTTAAAAGCTCGACCTCGGTCTGACGCTGGTGGATGAGAACATCCTGTGCCATGGAGGGATAGTATTTTGCAAAGCCCTCTCTGAGTCTTTCAAGCTCTTCGAGCATCTCGCCCCAAAGATCGACGCCCGTGAGCGCTTTGGCTACCGCGCAGCCCTCTGCCCACACGCTTTTTATAAGCTCTCTGCCGGTTTCGCAGTCGAGCATGGGGCCGACCTTCAGGCGCGTGAGAGCCGAAAGGGTGTTGTAGCCGCTGTTTGATATCGCCTTTTTCCAAACGAAGGGGCGGATATCCTTTTCAAAGCTCGCAAGGCAGCCGCCGTCGCAGAAGCACTTTTCCAGCGCCTTGCCGGCCTTTTCGGAAACGGGATCGTTTTCCGAAGCTCCGAAGCGCATTATAACGCCGCTTTCGGGCTTTGAAACGCATTTGCCCGGCTCGGGAAGCTCTGTTCCTATCGTGCCGAAGCCATAGAGGATCCTGTCCGCAGGGACATATTTTTTGAGAACATCGTCGTTGCCGATGCCGTTTTGCAGGGAAACGACGACCGTTTCGCTGCCGATGCATGGCTTGACCGAGGGCATGATGCCGTCGGTTTGTGTGGCCTTTACCATAAGTATGACCATGTCCATAACGCCGATATCCTCGGCTGAATAGGCGGTATGGAAGCCGGTGAGGAGCTCCTCGCCCGAGGGGGTGACGAAGGCCATTCCGCTCTGCGCGACCTTGTCCATGTGCGCCTTGTAGCGGTCAACGAGCCAAAGCTCTGCGCCGCCTTTATTAAGATATGAAGCAAAAACGCTGCCGGCAGCGCCGGAGCCGATCATAGCTATTCTCATTTTCTGACACTGTTCCTTGGTCAAACACCACCGGATGGCCGGTGGTGTTTGAATTATTCTGATTGGTGTTTGAATTATTCTGATTAATTACTCGATCTCTGCCTTCTTCTCTGCGGAAAGCTTCTTGATCTTGGGAAGACCCCAGATCAGGACGGGCAGGAAGATAACGAGGATTGCGTAGTAGCCGTCGTAGCCGTAAGCGTACTTGATGATGTTGCCGAGGCCGAGCAGGGAGATAGCAAAGCAGATAGCGATGACGATAACGCCGACGATAACGCCGCGAGCCTTTTCGTTCTTGATGGTCTTGGGGAAGCAGGCACCCTGGAAGCGCTGGATCATGGTGAATACGAGGGTGACGCTGGTGGAAACGAAAGCGCAGAACAGCAGAATGCTGAAGATCGCCATCAGCCACTTGATGCCGACGAGGGTCAGAACGGTCTGGTTGGGGATGCCGGAAGCTGCGGTGGTGAAGCCCTCAACCTTGCCTGCCTGGAGTGCGGACAGAAGCGGATACCAACGGGAGAGCATTGCGGTGGATGCCGCAAGAGCAAGGCCGTTCATGAGCCAGCCGAGGATGTTTGCGCGCTTTACGCCCTTGAGGGTCAGGCCTTCGCCTGCTGCGATCATTGCAGGGATGGATACGCACTGGAATGCTGCGTAAACGAGAACGCCGCGCCAGATGGCTTCGCCGACATTGTCAACATAGGGAGCAGTCTCGAGGCCGTTCTGAGCAAGCAGGTTTGCGCTGATTGCGTCGAAGTCTGCTGCGAAGCCGGCGATAACAACAACTGCGGTGGAGATAAGAATTGCAATGGAAAGAACGGTGGAAGCTGCGATAACAAGCTTTACGCCGAAGATGCTCAGGATGATGAGCACTGCAACGATGATGAGGTTGAAGATAAGCTTGTTTGCGGTGACGGAATAGTCAACGCCGAAGAAGTTTGCAAGAACCTCGCCTGCGCCTGCGACTGCTGCCGCAACTGCCGCCAGAAGAATTACGATGTAGAAAATCTCGAAGAAGACTTCCATCCAGGGCTTCGGATACAGAGCCGAGAAGGTGTCCTTATAATTGGTGAAGCCATTGAGCTTTGCAAACTTCATAACGGTGTACATCACCAGTGCGAGTATGCCCATTGCGATAATGGGGAGAACAGCGGCCCACATGCCGTACTGTGCAAAATAACTGACTACCTGGTTACCGGAGGCGAAACCGCCGCCTACATGAGTGCCGAACCACACAGAACCGACCGTAAACGCGGCCGCCCATGTGCCCTTGGCTGCTTTGTTGTTCATAATGATTCTCCTTTAAAATGTCTCTTTAACATTGCCCGTTTTGCGGAGCAGCTCCTCAACCGCCCGGCAAAACTCTGGGGTTAATGTTCTTTACTGTGCATCTTGTTAAAACCAAAACAAAGCCCCCGTCGCTCCTAAGGAACGCTTCGATAAAACAATTCCTTGGGCAACAGGGCTTCAATGGAGAGAAAAAATCTTGCCGCGGCAGACAGGCGGACGGCTTCTTCATCCGCTGCATTCCGACGAGTGATCCTCCTGCGGAATTGTCTTACGCTTTATTTATGGCTTTTTCAAAATGCATGCATATTTTACATGCAAGTTTACAATGCGTCAATATTTCAACCGATATTTTTAATAAAAATCGACTGTCAAAATTCAAACAAATAGGCCATTTTCGTCGATTTTACTAAAACGAATTAAAAACGTTCAATTTTTTAAAAAAATTAATCCATCTAAATCAAATCGCTATTTTTTCAGGTCTTTTTACATGAATACGGAAAAGATGTGGTAAAAAATTGTTCTGGTCAAAAAAATGTGCAGTTTCAAGGGTTTGCGGCTTTTTTAACAGGCTTTTCGAACATAAATGTGCGCAGTTGTTAATTAACGTGCCAAACGGTAAGCCAAATAATTGACAATGTGTATATCTATGTGGTACAATATATTTTAGGGTAATATGCGAGAAGATACATTTAAATATAACAACAAAAAACGGGGGGGAAAAACAATGGCAAACAGACCTAATATCCTTGCGCTGGCGTCAAAGATCAGCCTGGAAAGCATGACCTACACCGGCATCACCTACAAGGATCCGGAATACAGGATCCTCGAGCCCATCGTCGATGACGATATGTGCTCTGTCATGATGCGTATGCGTCTTGAGAAGGAATTTTCTGCGGCAGAGCTTGCAAAAAAATGCAAAAAGAGCGTTGAATTTGTTCAGGAGCAGTGCGACAAGCTCGTAAATGCGGGCGTTATCCGCGTGCGCTATCGCGGCGAGGAGCCCTGCTACTACTACCCCATCTGGGTGCCCGGCATCATGGAGGGCATCCTCTCCAATCGCGCACAGTGCGATAAGTATCCCGATCTGGGAGCATGCTTCGAGGAATACACACGCATCCGCGTCGGTATGCTTGCCCCGGTTCTCGGCAACGGCGTTAACTTCATGCGCGTTATGCCCGTTATGAGCGCTGTCGAAAGCAACACTCGCACGGCATCCTACGATGAGCTGGCAACCATCATAGAGAAGGCAAAGGCGATTTCCGTCGGCCCGTGCTCCTGCCGCCGTTCACGCCGCCTGATCGGAGAGGGCTGCGGCCATCTTGAAGAGGATATGTGCATGTACCTTGACGACAATGCCATCAACTTCTCCAAGCACGGCGAGCACCGCCTGATCAGCAAGGAGGAGGCTTATGAGGTGCTCAAGCGCGCCGAGGATAACGGCCTTGTCCACGAGGTCAACCAGGCGCTCGGCTTTGACGGCATAAACGCCATATGCAACTGCTGCGGCTGCTCCTGCTATGCGCTGCGCATCGCAGAGCTGTTCCGCTCTCCCGACGGCGTAAGCTCGAACTTCATCGCCAAGGTTGATAAGGACAAGTGCGTCGCCTGCGGCCAGTGCGTTGAAAACTGCCAGACCAACGCCGTAAGGCTCGGCCAGAAGCTGTGCACCACCGATCCGCATGTCTCCGACGCATATCAGTCGGATAAGGAAGTGCCCTGGGATAAGCGCAGCTACAACGTCGATTACCGCACAACCCGCACCGACGTCATGGAGTCCGGCACGGCGCCCTGCAAGGCACAGTGCCCGGCGCACGTTCCCGTTCAGGGCTATATTAAGCTCGCCGCTCAGGGAAGATACACCGAGGCGCTTGAGCTTATAAAGAAAGAAAACCCGTTCCCGGCAGTCTGCGGCCGCATCTGCAACAAGGCATGCGAGGACGCATGCACGCGCGGCGACATCGACTCGCCCATTGCTATCGACGATATCAAAAAATTCATCGCCGAGAAGGATCTTGAGTCCAAGCACCGCTTCGTTCCCAAGATTGTAAACCAGATCGGCAAGCCCTATGAGGAGAAGATCGCCGTCATCGGCGCAGGCCCTGCCGGCCTGAGCTGCGCGTACTACCTCGCGGTCAAGGGCTACCCCGTCACCGTTTATGAAAAGGAAAAGGCGCTCGGCGGCATGCTCACCATGGGCATCCCCTCCTTCCGTCTCGAAAAGGACGTTATCAATGCCGAGATCAAGGTTCTCAAGGATCTGGGCGTAAAGTTCAAGACCGGCGTTGAGGTCGGCAAGGACATCACCCTTGATAAGCTGCGTGAGCAGGGCTTCAAGGCATTCTACCTCGCAGTCGGCGCGTCCAAGGGCGCAAAGGTCGGCTGTCCCGGCGACGAGCTGCCCGGCGTTATGACCGGCATCGACTTCCTGCGTGAAGTCAACCTCGGTGAGAAGCCCGCTATCGGCAAGAACGTTGCCGTTATCGGCGGCGGCAATGTTGCCATCGACGTTGCACGCGCAGCCGTCCGCCTCGGCGCAAAGACCACGATAGTCTACCGCCGCGACCGCGACGCGATGCCGGCAGCAGACGATGAGGTCGAAGAGGCGATCGCAGAGGGCGTGAAGTTCATGTTCCTCGCTTCTCCCGTCGAGATCACCGGCGAAGGCAAGGCCGAGACACTCAAGGTTGAGGTCATGGAGCTTAAATCCGGCAAGCCCGTAGGCACCGGCAAGTTTGAAACTCTGCCCGTTTCCGCCGTCATCTCCGCCATCGGCCAGAAGATCGACCTTAGCGGCATGGATTTTGCCACCGGCGTAAAGGGCACCGTCAATGTCTCCCTGCCCAGCTACCAGACCAGCGTTGCCGACGTTTTCGCAGGCGGCGACGTTGTCACCGGCCCGAAGTTTGCCATCGACGCGATCGCAGCCGGCAAGGAGGGCGCAGTCTCCATCCACCGCTATGTGCATCCCGGCCAGTCGCAGGTCATCGGCCGCGACAGACGCGATTATAAGGCAATGAACACCGCAACGGCAGGCATCTCCGTTGCAGGCTTCGACACCGCTCCCAGACAGAAGGCCGCCGACGGCTCGGCCAAGGAGGCCAAAAAGACCTTCAAGGATCTGCGCGGCACCCTCACCGAGGAGCAGATGAAGATCGAGACCTCACGCTGCCTCGGCTGCGGCGCTGCGGTCGTTGACGAGAGTCTCTGCGTAGGCTGCGGCATCTGCACCACCAAGTGCAAGTTCGATGCTATCCACCTCGAGAAGGTCACCGACTATGTCGGCGCACCGTACTTCAAGGCGCTGCTCGGCGCGGCCGGAAACGCTCCGGCAGCAGTCGCAAAGCTCGTCACCAAGAAGATCGCGAGAAAGTAAAGGAGCTGCGTCATGCATGAAATAGGCGTCGTCCGCTCGATGGTCAAGACCGTCACGGACTTTGCCCAAGCCAACGGCATCGCCGAGGTCACGGAGATCGTTCTTGACATCGGCGAGCTGTCGCTGGTCATTCCCAAATACGTTGAGGATATCTACCCCGTCGTCGTTGAGGACACCTTCCTCAAGGACACGAAGCTTATCATCAACGTCATTCCCGGCATGGCCGAATGCGATGAGTGCAACGAGCTGTTCAACGTCATCGAGCACGAGGGCTACTGCCCTAACTGCGGCAGCTTTGAAAAAACCATCCTCTCGGGCAAGGATTTCCTCATCCGCGAGATCCACATCCCCGAAGATTGATTTTTTAGAGGCGATTTTTTAGAGGCGAATTGACGCAGCTACGGATACGGTGATTGCCGGTGCCCGGTGTCGAGGTTGCGGAGGAAACCGTGGTTGCCTCGCGTAACGTTAGCGCACTGCTGAATTTTGCACCGTACCCCATTGGCTCACCTGTCAAGGGGAGCAGGCAGCTTTGCTGCCGAGGGGTTGAATTTAAGTGCAAATCAAGCCTATCAACTGTCAGCTATTAGCTCTCCGCTGCGGCTATCGGCCGCTCGTAGGGAACGGATTTATCCGTTCCGCCTGCTGAAGTTTTGTCGGCACTCAAACATATAGTCGTAGGGGCGAGCATTGCTCGCCCTTTCATTATGGTTT
>DKRV01000033.1 GCA_002472405.1 Clostridiales bacterium UBA7273
CAAGAGTTTTTTCAAACTTTTTTGAAGTTTTTTATTTCGCTCTTTCATCGATGCGGCGCTCTCTCCCGAGGCGCTTGCTTAGAATACCACTCAGGACACAGTTTGTCAACACTTTTTTCGACTAATTTCACAACTTTTTTTCGCGGAATTTCCCTTGCACTAAATATTGTGCATAATGGCGCGCATAATAACAACATGTCTGATTTTATGAAACTGTTCCGCCGCGAAAAAAGCCGCGGCGAATCCCATATGCGGCGCAAGCCGATATATTCGGGAACTGTGAGCCGGAAAACGCTCGAGGATATTTTCGACGGCTGCTCGGATTTTCAATCGCGGCAGGTGCGCCCTGGTCTTGCCGGGGACAGGCTGCTTTTTGTCTGCTGGCTTGACGGAGTTGCGGCCGGCGGCGACATCTCAAAGGATGTTCTGCGGCCGCTTACCGAGCTTTTGCGCTCGGGAGTTGCGATATCGTCGCAGCGGCTGCTCGACGGCGCGGTGTACAGCGCGCAGGCGCAGCTGCGCACGAGCCTTGACGATATCGTTGGCGATATCACGCAGGGCTGCTGCGCGGTCGTGTTCGAGGACGAACGGTGCGCGGTGTGCTTTGAGCTGAGATCGCAGCAGATACAGCGCGGCATCAGCGAGCCGACGATGGAGAAATCGCTCAAGGGCGGCAAGGACAGCTTCACCGAGACCCTTCGCACCGACACCGCCCTTGTGCGCAAGCGCATCGCCAATCCCGCTCTTAAGATCAAAAGCACCGTCATCGGCCGCAAGAGCATGACGCAGGCAGCGATACTCTACGTTGACGGCATTGCAGATCCTGCGGTCGTTTCCGAGCTTCGGCGGAGAATTGATAATATAAATGTAGACGGCGCGCTCTCGACCGGCGTTATCGAGGAATACATCGCCGACCGGCCGCGCTCGATGTTTCCGCAGCTGGTTCACACCGAGCGCCCCGACCGCTTCGCGCGGCAGCTTCTCAACGGGCGCGTCGGGCTTATCATCGACGGCATACCGATAGCGTTTCTCGTTCCGGTATCGTTCCCGGAATTTCTGCGCGTTCCGCAGGAGGACAGCCAGAACTACGTCGTTTCATCCGCGCTGAGCGTCATCCGCTGGGCCGCTGTTATCCTTGCGCTGGCGCTGCCGGCATTTTACACGGCCATCGCCATGTATCATCAGGAGATGATCCCGACGCAGCTTCTGCTTTCGGTCATTGCGTCGAAGCAGGACGTTCCGTTTTCGACGGCGCTGGAGCTTATCGGCATGCTCATCGCCTTTGAGCTTTTGCAGGAGGCCGGACTTCGTCTGCCCGACCCAATAGGCGACACGGTCAGCATCATCGGCGCGCTCATCGTCGGCCAGTCGGCGGTCGAGGCAAAGGTCATATCGCCCATCGCCGTCATCGTCGTAGCCACGGCCGGCATAGCAGGCTACGCGCAGCCGAGCCAGGATCTCGGCGCGGCGCTCAGGATATGCCGCTTTGCGCTGGTCATTGCGGCGATCGCCGCCGGGCTGTTCGGCGTTGTCATCTCGCTGTGCCTTTTCGTGTGGTATCTGTGCACGATCGACTCCTTCGGCCGCAACTACACCGCGCCGTGGTCGGGCGGACGCAGAAAAAATCTCAGCCGGACATTTCTTCGGCGGCCTCTCCCCGAGGAGAAAATGCGCGAGCCGGAGCTGAACACGCCCGACAGAAGGAGGCAGGCATGAGAAAGCTCATTGCGATCCTGTGCGCGCTCGGCGTTGCCGTTTTATCCACGGGCTGCTCGGGCGGCAGCATTTACTCAAACTATCGCGACATTGCCGAGCTTATGATCGTGCAGACCCTCGGCTTTGACTCCATGCCCGACGGCGGCGTGACCGTTTCCGTCTCGGCCGAGGGCAGCTCCGGCGCAGGCAGCGAGGACGGCAGCAAAAAGCCCAAGCGCCTGAGCGCAAGCGCGGCCTCGCTGACCGAGGCGCAGGACGAGCTTCAGCATTACAGCGGCGGACTTCAGCTGTTTTTCGGCCACACGGCGTATTTCTTGCTCGGCGCGGACGTCCTGAACACGGACACGACGCAGTTTTTTGACTGCATCGAGCGCGACACGGCATTCCGCCTGAGCATACCCGTGTTTGCCGTTTCCTCAGGCAGCGCCTCGGAGCTTATCCTCGGTGCCGGCGACGAGGAGCGCGACGCGACAAAGCTCATGCATGCGCTGACGCAGGAGCTGCGGCTTCGGGGCGACATGCATGTTTACACCGCCGCCGAGATCATATCGGCCATGGATGTAAACGGTGCCGCGCTCATCTGCGCGGTAGCAGCCGCGCCGGCAGGCGCGACCGATCCCGACGCCGGCGAGGGCGAAATGGCGGTCGTGCCCGACGGCTATACTATTATATATAAAAACAAAGCCTGCGGCCGCATCCCGGCCAAGCTTGCGCGCGGCGTGAGCCTTATCCTCAATGAGGCCTGTCCCATGACCGTGAGTGTGGGCAACGCTGCGCTTCAGATCGACAATGCCGACTGCGATATCGAGCCTGTGTTCGGCGACGGGCTCGAGGGGCTTACATTTAATATTAAGATCAACGCATCGCTTGCCGAGGTCAAGGGCGGCTTTGACCCGGACGAGCTTGCCGCCGGGCTTGAGGACGCGGTGCGCGCGCTCGCCGAGGGCGTGCTCGAGCTTGAAAAAAGCACGGGCTGCGATTTTCTGCATCTGGGCAGCGCGCTTGAGATGCGCCACCCCGTGCGTCTGCGCGGCGCGGCGGAAAATCTCGCGCTCGTCCTTCCCGATCTGGATATGCGCGTTTGCGTCTCGGCGCGGCTTGACCGCAGCTTCAATCTTGACCTGAAGGAGACCGGCCAATGAAATTTCAATACGACCGCCGGCAGCTCCGGGCTATGTGCTTTGTCACGTCGCTCGCGCCTGTGACACGGCTTCTTCCGAAGGCGGCCGCGCAGCTTGCCGGAAGCGCGAGCTGGCTTGCGCCGCTTTGCGCGCTGCCGCCGCTGCTGCTGTTTCTGCTCATCCTCACCTCGCTCATGAAAATGCGCCGCGAGGGCGAGGGGCTGGGCGAAGTCATAATGCGTCGCTCGGGGCGCACGGCCGGGGCCATCGGGCTTGCGCTGATCGGCTCTTTCACGCTTTTTTCCGCCGGATTTATCCTGCGCACCGGCGCGCACCGCCTCATTTCGACGATCTACCCCGACGCAGGGCCGCTGTTTTTTATGATAGCGATGCTCATCATCGGAACGGTGGCCGCGCTCGGCCCTGTCAAGGCCCTGCCGAGGGCCTCGCGCGTTTTCGCGCCGGTGCTGCTGTCGGTCATCGTGCTGGCGCTTATATTTTCGCTCGGCTCTGTGGATGTGCGCAACCTGCTTCCGATAAAAACGCAGAGCGCCGGCAAGGTGTTCATCTCCGGGCTTGCCGTCGTCGAGATCTACGGCGCCGTGCTCTACTGCGCGGCATTTTTGGAGGATCAGTCGCCGCTTCAGGGACGGCGCTTTGCCTCATACGCAGGCTGGCTCGCGCTTATCTGCCTGCTGCTTTGCGCGTTCTGCGCCGTCATCATCGGCTGCTACGGCGCACATTTGACGTCGCGCATGCTGCACCCGTTTTTCTCGATGATCCGCGACGTGACGCTGACCAAGACCGTTGAGCGCATCGAGGCGCTGGTCACGACCCTGTGGGTGCTCTCCGACTTTGTCATTTTCACGCTGCTTCTGTGCACCGCGTCGCATATTTTCCGCCTTATTTTCGGTTTTCGCCCCGAAAAGGGCGACGTGCGCGCTCTCGACATGTCAAACGGCCGCATCATCATTCCGCTGTGCGCGGCGCTGTCCGGCACGGCGGCGCTGCTCATGCCGGCAAACGAGTACGTCATGCGGCGCATTTCCCAGCTGATCGTGCCCTGCGCAATCCTCACCATCCTATTTGTCATTTTGCCGCTGCTGCTTCTCATCGCGAAGCTGCGCACGCCGCGCGGCGCCCTGTGACTGCGCCGATATGGTGCAGAAAATTTGGGCGTGAATTTTTCTTTGTTCTATATTAGTGCAAAGTTTCGACATTTTTCGTTTAAAATCGACTTATCGAAAACGTAATTTTTGCACCGATTCGGAACAGGAGGCAAACGCATGGACAAAGCATACGCACACAGGGTCGGAACTCATTTATCGTGGCTGCGCAAGCAGAAGAAGCTCACGCAGGAGCAGCTTGCCGCGCGCATGCAGCTTCTCGGCTGCGATATGACGCGCTCGGCTCTGGCAAAGATCGAGGTCGGCCAGCGCATGCTCTGCCCCGACGAGATCAAAGCCCTCCGCACCGCCCTCTCCGTCACCTACGACGACATTCTTTTATAGAGGCGAATTGACGCAGCTAC
>DKRV01000023.1 GCA_002472405.1 Clostridiales bacterium UBA7273
CAGGAATGGTACCAGAACTGCCATGTAGCCCATCCAGGTGAACTTCTTGCTGAGCTTGCGGTAAGCCGCAACAGGGCTCATGCCGGTCTTACGACCAATGGTAAATTCGCCAACCATAACGGCGAGGCCGACCAATACCGCAAGAACGAGGTAAACGAGCAGGAAGGCGAAGCCGCCGCTCATACCCATCTTGTACGGGAAGCCCCAAATGTTGCCCAGACCGACTGCCGAACCGATAGCGGCCATCAGGAAACCAAAGTTGGAGCCAAACGAAGCGCGATTGTTTTCCATAACTTTCTCTCCTTTAAATAAATGCTTTCGCTGGAAACTATTCTAATTGTTAAAAAATTGATTACAATAGTTTTGCTCGGATATTAACTTGCTCTTAACACGGGCCGACGATGTCTTTACGGAAACTTATGCGATTGGACGTAAAATTGGTAATAGTTTGTTCATAAGCAAGCCAAAAATAGCTCGAAAATGGCACATGGCACCTGCCAGACGTTAACAAACAGGCCAAAAAAGCGTTAATTTGCTTAACGTTTTGTTAAAACGCTGACGTTTCACTGGCTATTAGCTAAATTAATATGCATATTATAAATATGTATAGGAAATAAGAAAAATGCAGCCGTTTTACAGGCTGCATTAAACTATAATTATTATATATTTTAAGTGTCGTCAGACGCAGTCAACATTCACCGAGTAGGCAAGCTTATCGGCAACGGCGCTGTCGCTTTTGCCGGTGATGAGCGCGTCGCATTCTCTTAGATTTACTATGTGCGCTATCGAGCGCTTGCCGAGCTTTGAGGAATCGCACAGAACGTATTTGTGCTTTGCGTTTTTCAGCACCGCGCTCTCCACGGCCGCAACGGCTATGTTGTCGCTGTAAACCTCGCCGTCGTCATCGATGGCGTCGCAGCTTATGAAAGCGTAGTCAACGCAGATGCCGTTAAAGAAATTGTAGGCCTCGTTTCCGATAATGGTTCCGGTCGAGCTGCGGATTATGCCGCCGCAGATGTGAACATCGAGCGAAGCGCAGTGCGCGAGAAAGTCCGCTGCCTGCATGGAGTTTGTATATATGGTTGCCGAGTCCATATCGTCAAGGAGGTTGCTGAGCGCATAAACTGTCGTTCCGCTGCCGAGCGAAATGGAGTCGCCGTCGTGAACAAGCTGGCGTGCCCTCGTTGCGATGCGCCGCTTTTCCGAAACGCTCTTGTGCAGCTTGCTGTCAAACGTCTCATCCGGAAAACGGTTTGCGGACATAACGCCGCCGTAGGTGCGGATGATGAGCTTTCTGCTCTGCATGTCCGCAAGCTGCTTGCGCAGCGTCGATACGGAAACGCCGAGGTATTCGCTCAGCGCGCTGACTGACATTTCTCTGCGGCTTTCAAGGATGCTTATTATCTTCTGCTCACGAATGCCGGTCTTCATATTTACCACTCCCAGATATGAAAAATCGTGTTTTGTCCAAAGCGTATTAACCGCTTAATACGATTATATGACGTATGCGTAGAAAAATAAAGAACTTTTTTGTTAGAAATCCATAAAGTTTTCGGATAATTCCGCGCAAAACCGAAAACGTTTTGCGCGTTTTGCGCAAAAATGCAATGATCTTCCTTTTCGGATGGTTTAGGCCGAGTTCCGCGAGTTGACGAAAAGCGAAAATCAGGTTATTTTAATGTCGCATAAAATGCAAGATGCTATACGATCCTGCGGATTTAGTATAGCATGCAAATTCAGTTCAAATCAATATTTTTATAAGGAGACGAAGAAAATGAAACCTGAGATCATAATAATGCTGACACATCACGATGTGACCGTGAAGGACGCAGGCGAGATATTTGAGCAGTGCAAGGATCTGCCGGTAAAGTTCTGGGGCTTCAAGAATGTCGGCCTGCCGAAGGACGAGATGAAGAAGGTAGCCGGAGCAATGAAGGCAGCAGGCAAGACCACATTCCTCGAGGTCGTGACCTATGACGAGGCAAGCTGCCTTGACGGCGCACAGACTGCAATTGACTGCGGCTTTGACTACCTGATGGGCACAGTATACTATGACTCCGTAGCAAAGCTTCTGAAAGAAAACGGCATGGCATATCTGCCGTTCGTCGGCAAGGTCTCCGGCAGCCCGAGCATCCTCGAGGGCACGAACGAAGAGATCATTCAGAACGCAAAGGATCTGATGGCCAAGGGCATCAAGGGCTTTGACATTCTTGCATACCGCCACGTCGTTGACGGCGAGAAGCTCGCACGCGAGTTCTGCGCTGCAATTGACGCCGAGATCTGCATAGCAGGCTCGATCAACAGCTTTGCACGCATCGACACCATGTTCGATATCGGACCCTGGACCTTCACCATGGGCTCTGCACTGTTCGAGAAGAAGTTCGTTGCCGACGGTAGCTTCCGCGATAACCTCAAGGCTGTTGCCGACTACATGGCGGCAAAATAAGCTTGCCAAACGCGCACAAGACATGATAAAGTAAGCCGACAAGGAGGGATGATCATGACAGATCTCACAATAGGTCAGGCTCAGCGGATGACCGCGCCTGCACCGTTTGCACTGCTTACCTCGGCAGATAAAGAGGGAAAGACCAACATCATGGCCGTCTCGTGGTGGACTTATCTCAGCAACCATCCCGTGAAGATCGGCGCATGCCTGAGCAATAAGGGCTACAGCGGCGGAAATATCCGCGAGGGCGGAGAGTTTGCGATATGCGTTGTTGACGAGCAGCTCAAGGACTCGGCGCTGCAATGCGGCCGCTGCTCGGGCAGAAGCACGGATAAGGCTGCCGAGCTTGGCATCGAGCTTGCCGAAGCAAAGATGATATCGCCCAAGGTCGTTGCAGCGAGCAAGGTCGTTTTCGAGTGTAAGCTCAGCGATATGCTCGAGGTCGGCGATCACACATTTTTTGTGGCCGACGTTGTTTCCGCCTACGGCGATGACAGCAAAAAGCAGCTGTTTGCATACGACGGCTACGGCCGTCTCGGCACCGCTGCTGAGGGCTGATAAATCAAATTGCGCGTTTTGCACGGAGCACTCAGGTGCTCCGTGCATTTTTTTACAAAAGACCTGTTGGACTCCATATAAGCGCTTTTAACAATTACGACATGCGTTATTTGTGCAAAAGAGCAAAGAACGTGTAGGAAACGGCAAATTTTAATCGAGAAATTGTTAAAAATGCATCATACTTTAGCTAAATAAAGTGTAAAAATTTTTACGTCTTTTTTGTGAAAAATGTAAAAAACGAAAAAAGCGAAACGCGCATTTTTGCCTGTAAATGAGCGAAATGCGAAAAACAAAAAAATGATCGCCAAGTTAAGCATAATCCACAATTTTTGCGCGCACGATTTTTATTTACATTCAAAAAATTCTGAAATATTATTATTTGCGTAAAAAGCTTCGCAGCAGCGAAACAAGCAAAAGTAAACGGTTTGACTAAATGAAAAGGAGACGAAGAAAATGAAACCTGAGATCATAATAATGCTGACCCATCACGATGTGACCGTAAAGGACGCAGGCGAAATATTCGAGCAGTGCAAGGATCTGCCGGTAAAGTTCTGGGGCTTCAAGAATGTCGGCCTGCCGAAGGATGAGATGAAGAAGGTAGCCGGAGCAATGAAGGCAGCAGGAAAGACCACATTCCTCGAGGTCGTGACCTATGACGAGGCAAGCTGCCTTGACGGCGCACAGACTGCAATTGACTGCGGCTTTGATTACCTGATGGGCACAGTATACTATGACTCCGTAGCAAAGCTTCTGAAAGAAAACGGCATGGCATATCTGCCGTTTGTCGGCAAGGTCTCCGGCAGCCCGAGTATCCTCGAGGGCACGAACGAAGAGATCATCCAGAACGCAAAGGACCTTATGGCAAAGGGCATCAAGGGCTTTGACATTCTTGCATACCGCCACGTCGTTGACGGCGAGAAGCTCGCACGAGAGTTCTGCGCTGCAATTGACGCAGAGATCTGCATAGCAGGCTCGATAAACAGCTATGCACGCATCGATACCATGTTCGACATCGGACCCTGGACCTTCACCATGGGCTCTGCACTGTTCGAGAAGAAGTTCGTTGCCGACGGTAGCTTCCGCGATAACCTCAAGGCTGTTGCTGACTACATGGCATCCAAGTAAACCGTATTTAACTGCATGTGATGCAGCTTGAATAATTTATAGGGAGGTATAATACTCGTGGAAGAAAACAACAAACTTAAAAAAGCCTTGACCGCCGCAGGTATATGGTCGGTCGCGGTCGGCGCTGTTATTTCCGGCAGCTACTATGGCTGGAACTACATCGCATCCGAGACAAACTTCACAGGCTGTCTCATCGCAATGGCAATTGCAACACTGTTCTACATCCCCTTCGCATTCATGTTCGCAGAGCTGGCAACCGCTATCCCCAGCTCCGCAGGCCCCGCAGCCTACACCGAAAAGGCCTTTGGCCGCGGCGCAGGCTTCTTCGCAGGCTTCAGCTATCTTGTTGAATCCCTGTTCTGCACGCCCGGTATCTGCATTGCGGTCGGTGCATATGTTCACACTCTGTTCCCGGTAGTTCCGGCAGTCGTCGCATCCGTTGTTGCATACCTGATATTCCTGTTCATCAACATGCGCGGCATTGAGGCCGGTCAGCTCATCGGCCTTATCGTCACCATTATCGGTGTTGCAGGCGTTGTTTTCTACGCATGCATCGGCCTGCCCCACGCAGACTTCAGCCTGCTCGGCAAGATGGGTGACCTCGGCGGCGTAAAGGGCATCTTCGTCGCTATCCCCTATGCAGTATGGTTCTACCTCGCATTTGAGGCAGGCGGCATGGGCGCAGAGGAATGCAAGAATCCTTCCAAGGACATCCCTAAGGGATTTATCGTCGGCATCTTCACGCTGCTCATCGGCGGCATGCTCATGCTCGTGACCACCTTCTCGCTCCTGCCCAAGGAAGAGCTTCTTAAGAACGACGCTCCTATCGCAAACGTAATCAACCACCTCTTCGGCGAAGGCAGCACGATGAGCATCGTATTCATTGTCATCGCAATGATCGGCCTGATCGCATCCCTCAACGGCATCATCATCGGCCAGTCCCGTCAGACCTACGCACTTGCGCGCTGCAAGTGCCTGCCCGGCTTCCTCGGCAAGCTCGATAAGAACGGCACCCCGATCAACGCACTTCTCGTTACCTCCGTCATCGGCATCGTCCTTACCCTCATCGGCTCGGTTGACGTTATCGTTGTTATCGCAAACATGGGTTCCGCATTCATGGCTCTTTGCTGCTTCATCTCCTGGATCAAGCTCGCAAAGGATCAGCCGGATATGCCCCGTCCCTACAAGTGCCCCCGTTGGCTCGGCTACATCGGCATTCCTTTCTGCCTTATCGTTGCGTTCTGCTCGCTGTACAGCGCAGTAACCGCAGGTACTCTGTTCTACATCGCAGTTGCATTCTTCGTGATCGCAATGATCTACTACGCAGCCGTCTGCAAGAAGAAGAACGGTACCTTCCTGGTTGAGCCCGAAGATCAGTGATAGGCTCTTTTGAAACATCATAATTAACCAAAACGCCATAGCGGCATCGTCAAATGGCGGTGCCGCTGTTGTCATTTTACAAAAAAGGAGCAAAAATTATGAGTTATGTAATCGGCGTTGACCTCGGTACGCAGTCGCTCAAGGGCCTGCTTGTCGATCCCGAGGGCAAGATCGTCGCAGAAGCAACCTGTGCACACGATCCCATATACCCCAATCCCGGCTGGGCAGAGCAGCCCGTTGAGGATTATCTCCACTCTTTCACAACCGTTATAAAGCAGCTCGTTGCCGATTCCGGCATTGATCCTGCCGAGATCGGAACGATCGGCATGGACGCAATAAACGACTCAGTCATAGCGACCGACGAAAACGGTAATGCGCTTATGAACTGCATCATCTGGCTCGACCGCCGCGCCGAGGCAGAGACTGCCGAGATCGCAAAGATAGTCGATCCTGCGCGCGTGTTTGAGGTCTCCGGCCTTAACCTCGACTCGACCCACACCGCGGCAAAGATGCTGTGGATAAAGAAAAACAGACCCGACGTCTTTGAAAAGGCAAAATATCTTCTGAACGTTGACAGCTATCTGGTATACTGGATGACGGGCGCTGCCGCCGTTGACTATGCTCAGGCATCGGCCTCGATGATCTACAACGTTGCGGAGAAAACATGGTCGCCCGAGATGGCAAACGTCTTCGGTCTTGACCCCGAGCTTCTCGGCAAGATCGTAAAGGCAGAAACCGTCGTCGGCACGCTGTCGGCGCCCGTTGCACATCGCCTCGGCCTTACCACAAAGACCAAGGTCATCTGCGGCACCGGCGATGAGCACAGCGCATGCCTCGGCTCCGGCCTCGTAAAGCCCGGTATGGTCTGCGATATCACCGGCACTGCCGAGCCTGTTGCCGGAACCTCCGCAAAGCCTGTTTTCGATAAGAAGGGCCTTGTTGAGACTCATCACTCCGCCGACTCCCGTCTGTGGCTTATAGAGAATCCCGGCTTTGTTTCCGGCGGCTCGACCAGATGGTATAAGGACACCATCCTGCGCCTGCCGAATTATGACCTGATGAACACTCAGGCAAAGCGCAGCCCGATCGGCTCGAACGGGATCACCTTCCTGCCCTGCATGGGCGGCGCAATGACCCCCAACTGGAACGGCAGCGCACGCGGCACGTTCACGGGCCTTACGCTCAGCCACACGCTCGACGATATGTCGCGTGCGGTATTCGAGGGCATTTCCTTCGGCCTTAAGGACAACGTTGACAGATTTGAAGAGATCGGCATGGACTGCTCAAGTGTCCGCATAGTCGGCGGCTCTACGAAGTCTCCGTTCTGGTGCCAGATGAAGGCCGACGTTCTCGGCAAGCCGCTGGTTGCGACCAAGAACCCCGAAGGCGCGGCTATCGGCGCTGCGATGCTCGCATCGGTCGCAGAGGGCAACTTCGCAAATCTCGATGAGGCAGCAGAGGCAATGGTCGAGCTTGGCGCAACCTATGAGCCTGACCTGAGCAAAAAGGCTGCCTACGACGAGGCATACGCACGCTACTACGAGTGCTACTACACCATGGAGCCGTTCTTTAACAAGTATTACAAAGCATAATTAAAAAGGAAGTAATCAAAATGCTTGACAATCGTTTAATTGAAGCCGACGCCACCAAGCTTGACGAGCTGCGAGAAATACTCAAGGCGCAGGAGAATTCCGACAAGCTGTGCGGCATCGGTATGAAGGAGATCCACATCGAGCACGGGGGTGCCAAAAAGGTCTGCCAGGCCGTCAAGAGCCTTACCGACGGAAAAAAGGTGCTGATGGTAACAGGTCCTACCGAGATCGTCGATGTGGACGGGAAAAACGTTAAGGAAGCGGTTAAGGCATATCTTGACGCGGAGTATGATGTCGAGTGGCTGGTCATCAGCGAGCCGAACAGCATAGTTCACGCAACGCCCGAAAACGCAGCCAAGATCCAGGCTCACTTCGAGGGCAAGGATATCGTCGTCGGCATAGGCGGCGGCACGATCTGTGATCTGTGCAAGTACTCCACCTATTACTACGACCATGAGAATCCGCTGCCGCTGGTCATCGTGCAGACCGCGCTGTCTGTAAACGCGTTCTCCGACGATTCCTCTGTCATGCTCATAAACGGCGTAAAGCGCACCGTTCACTCGCGCTATCCGCTTATACTTATAATTGACCTCGACATCGTCGCCGCAGCTCCTGCGGAGATGAACGTCAGCGGTTACGGCGACCTTATAGCAACGTGGACAGCGCCCGTTGACTGGTATCTGGGCAATGTTCTCGGCATGGGACAGCATTTCCATACCGCGCCCTCGGATATGATCCGCACCCAGTGCGACAGGCTGCTTGAGAAATCCGAGAAGCTCGCGGCAGGCGATGCCAAGACTCTCGGCGAGCTTGCAAATGTCCTGACCCTCAGCGGCCTTTCCATGGGGCTTGCAAACGAAAGCTCCCCGGCCTCCGGCTCGGAGCACGTCATGAGCCATCTTATCGACATGGCCTCCGGTGTCCGCAAGACCGGCATTTGCTATCACGGCACCCAGGTAGCTGTTTCCGGCATCATGAGCGAGATCATCTGGGATTGGCTTCTCAACGATTTTGACCCGAAGAAGGTCGATCTTGACAAGTGCTACCCCAGCTTTGAGGAAATGGAGCCGCGCGTGAAGGCTGCGTTTGACTGGCTGGACGATACCCACAATGCCGCAAACGAGTGCTGGGCGGATTATCAGAAGAAGCTCCAGCGCTGGCACGACCACAAGGCAGAGTTCAAAGCCTTCCTCGAGAACTTTGATGAGTTCAAGAAGGCCGTAGCGCCCTGGGTAAAGAAACCCGAGTACATTGCCGACTGCATGCACAAGGCAAATGCGCCCACCAGATATTCAAAGCTCAACTTCCCCGTGGACGAAAAGACCGTTCGCTGGGCGATCACCAACTGCCACCTGATGCGCAACCGCTTCTCGGTCATCGACCTGCTGCACTTCACCGGCTTCTGGACCGATGAATTCGTGCAGAAGCTCATCGAGCGCGCTGAGGCGATGGACGCAGGCTTATGAGCTACGCGCCCGAATGCTTTCTTGCAGGGGCGATGAACACCCGTGACCTCGGCGGCATAAGAGCTGCCGGAGGCAGAACGGTAGCAAAGCAAAAACTCATCAGATCCGGCGAACTCTCAAGGGTGACTGACGACGATATCGCCAAGCTGACCCACATAAGGCTTAAAACGATAGTTGACCTCAGAAGCCCGGCGGAGACCTCGCTTAAAATGGACATTATACCGGACGGTGTGCGGTATGTGCACTGCCCGGTCGTGTCCGATCTGGTTCCCGGCATAACGCGCGAGTCGATCGAGGATCCCTATGACGGACTCAAGCGCACCGACTATGCCCGGGATCTGCGCGAGGGCGGCATGGCTAAGATGCGTTCGCTGTATCCGATCCTTGTCGAAAACAGCAACGCTGTAAAGCAATACAGGCGGTTTTTCGACTGCGTCCTTGAAAACGACGGCGACGGGGCTATACTCTTCCACTGTGCGATGGGAAAAGACAGGGCAGGGGTAGCCGCGGCGCTGCTGCTGTACGCACTGGGCGCGTCGATGAAAGATATCATGACCGACTACATGTACACCGGTATCTGCTGCGCCGAAAAAATTCGGCGCGATACCGATGCATGCCGCTCTCTTACAGACGATGAGTCGCTGCTGGAGTCCGTTTACTGGCTCAACACCACGCACGAAAGCTATCTTGAGGCAATGTTTGAAAGCTGCATTCGCCAATGCGGAAGCGTTGACCGATACCTTGCCGAAAAGCTTGGTATCACTCAGAACAAAATATCTCGTTTGAGATCAATGTATCTCAAATGAAAACAGCCCACGGGAAATTCTCCCGTGGGCTGAAACTATTTTGTGAAATTAATGAGTGTTGAAGTAATCGACGGCGGCCTCGCTTGTGAGAATAAGGTCGCAGTCGCCGTTATCGAGGGCGCTGAAGTATTCCGACGCACCGCCGTTGATGCGAGTTATCTGGCCGATCTTGCGGCTGACGGAGCTGCTTGCGTTTATGGTGTCGAGCGCAGACTGCGTCGTGCCGATGTACAGCAGCTTATCACGCACCGAGCTTGAGCCGCTGCCCTTGCCGGCAAGAACGACGTCCGTTGACATGTAGGTTTCAAGTATCGTGTAGTCGGGGCATTCGGTGTCGAGCACAACGCCGCCCCAGGCGCAGTCAATGTTGCCGGAGTTAAGCTCAACGTAGGCGTCCTCCGAGTGTATCGGCTGAATTTTCAGCACCCAGCCGAGCTTTTCGCACACCTTGCCGGCAAGATCAATGTCGAAGCCGACGTACTCCTCGCCCTTGGTGAATGCCATAGGAGCCGAGTCGAGGTCAACGCCGATTATAAACGTTCGCTCCGCGATATAGCCAAGCTCACTGAGAGCATCCTTCTGCGACGGGAAGCTGACCGCGCGGCTGCTGCCGAACCATTGCGTGCTAAGCTCGTCTATAACGCCCTCGTAGGCAAGCTCCTTGAGCGCTTTGTCTATGTAATGATACGTCGAGTCGCCGTTTCTGAAGCCGATGGAATATTCCTGACTGCCGAGACTTTTGACGACTTTATATTTTCCGTCGCTGCCGCAGCCGCAAAGGCTCAAAACCATAGCAAGCGCCAGCACAGCGCAGATAATTCTTTTTTTCATAGGGTACTTACCGCCTTTCGGATTTGATGATACGCGAAAAATGTTAAAAAATCAAGGCAGTAAATTCACCCTGTATGACTGCTCGATTGCTCATTGTCAGTGAGCGCACCTGCGAGGCGGAATATGTGGCCGAGGCGCTTACCGTTCCTCGCGGTTCTGTAAGGCGCACGGAGGCGTATTCGCCGTCAAGCTCTGCCAGATAGGCTGCCACAGCAGCCGTTCCGCTTGCGCAGGAGCCTTCCCACACTGCCGTATCGGTCGAAGCGACGTAAACAAGCGGCGTGAGAGTGTGTTTATCCCTGTCGAAGAACATAAGCCCCAAAGCGTCGGCTCCGAGCTGACGGCACCACGAGGCTATAACGGCTTCGGCTCTTTCGGGACTGATCGCTCCTGCCGGCACTATCGCGTGGCATATTCCGGGAAAGCGTACAAGAGGGAAGGTGTAGCCCTCAAAGCCGTCAAGGAAGCTGCATTCGGATATGGATTCGGGCAAAGGCATTGCGACCTCGCCCTCAAAGCAGGTTCTGTTAACCATGCTTCCCGAAATTTTCACAGGCTCCGGGGCACCGGATACCTCGAAAAGCTCCTCGCAGTATAAACCCTCGGCCAAACCTGCACGGCTGAAGATAACGGCTGCGGCCGAAAGCGAGGCGTTGCCGCAGAACTCGCCGCCCATCATCTGAAGGCGAACGGCGCAGCAGGGATCATCTGGCTTTTCGAGAAAGCCGACCTGCTCTACCGTGACATCGCGCTTCATGAGCTCGGCCGCAACGCGGCTCTGCTGCTCGCGCGGCACAAAGCTGTCAACGATGACGGTGATGTTCCCGGCAGGATCGATTTTAGTGTAGCTTATATTCATGACTGTCCGTAATTTTTAAGAAACTGCTTTGTGCGCTCCATCTTCGGTGCGCCGAACACATCCTCGGGATCACCCTGCTCGACGATAACGCCGCCGTCCATGAAAATAACGCGGTCGGAAACAGCGCGCGCAAAGGCCATCTCGTGGGTAACTATGACCATGGTCATGTGCTCCTCGGCGAGCTTTTTTATGACCTTGAGCACCTCGCCGGTAAGCTCCGGGTCGAGCGCGCTCGTCGGCTCGTCGAAAAACAGGATCTGCGGATCCATTGCGAGCGCACGAGCAATGGCAACTCGCTGCTGCTGACCGCCGGACAGCTGGCAGGGGTATGCCTCGGCCTTGTCGGAAAGGTTCATTTTGCCGAGCAGCTCAATGGCTTTTGCCTGCGCATCTTCTTTGCTGCGGCCGAGCACGCATATCTGGGGATCCATAAGGTTTTTCAGAACGCTGTAATGGGGGAAAAGATTAAAGCTCTGGAAAACCAGACCGAAAATGCTGCGGATCTTTTTCAGCTCGGCCTTGCCCGAATAAACCGAGCGGCCGTCGGCGTCATTCTTGGCCGCGTACTCGCCGTCGTAGAGAAGCTCGCCGCCGTCCATTTCGGTCAGCAGCGTTGCGCAGCGCAGCAGCGTCGATTTGCCGGAGCCGGACGGCCCGATTATGGACACGACCTCGCCCTCGGATACGCTCATGCTTATGTCCTTGAGAACATGCAGCGTGTTGTCATTGAAGCTTTTCTGAACGTGGTTCATTTCCAATATCTTTTTCATGTTGCATATCCTCCTTCTTATTGATAATAGTTCATCGCTTTTTCTGCCTTGCCCATTACATAATCAACGATGGCGTTAAACACAAAGTAGAACACGCCGGCGACGACAAACGGAACAAAGCTCGACTGCGAGTTTGCTATCTGCTTGCCAATGGTGAACATTTCAACATACGAAACGGTGAAGGCAAGCGAAGTGTCCTTAACGAGGGTAACGACCTCGTTTGTGACGCTCGGCATGATGCGCTTGAGCACCTGCGGAAGAATTATGCGGAAGAAGGTCTGAATTTTGGAATAGCCCAGAATGTCCGCAGCCTCGTATTGGCCAACAGGGATAGATTCAATGCCGCTTCGGTAGATCTCGGCAAAATACGCCGCGTAATTTATCGCAAATGCGATAACTACGGGGACGAGCTTATTTTTCGCAACGGGAAGCTCAAACAGATAGTACGGGCCGTAAGTGACCGCGATAAGCTGGAGCATGAGCGGAGTGCCGCGCAGGACGGATATGATGGCGCGGGTTATGGAAGAGATGACTTTGACTTTGCTCATTCTGAGCAGAGCAACGACCATGCCGAGGGGAAGCGCAAACAGCAGCGTCAGGAAAAATATCGCGCAGGTGCCGCCCATGCCGTCGAGCATTGTCTTGAGCATTGTAATAAGATCCATAGATATCCTCACTTTAAACGCACGCATTCCCGAAGGTGCATCGCGCCTCCGGGAAGCTTGCGGCTTTTTTATTTATGCCTTAATTACTTGTTAAGAAAGATTAGGTTGTTTACGATGTCGGGGTACTTATCGGCGATCTTCTGATAGGTGCCGTTTTCAACGAGCTGATCGATTGCTGCCTGGATCTGGTCGCACAGCTCCTGGTCACCGGAGCGGAATGCAATGCCGTACTGCTCTGCGCCGAGACCCTCGTCGATGATGGAGTAGCCGTCGTTTTCGGCAACGTATGCCGCTGCTACGGGGTAGTCAACAAAGACTGCGTCAACGCTGCCGCCGCCAAGCTCGGTGAAGCAGCTCAGGAAGCTGTTGCAGGTAACTACGTTGGAGAAGCTGTCCTTGAGAGAGGAGAGGTCGCCGTTGAGAAGAGCCTCGCCGGAGGTGCCGAGCTGAACGGCAACTGCCTTGCCTGCAAGGTCTGCGGAGGTCTTGTAGCCGCTGTCGGTCTTAACGAGAAGAACCTGGGTGTTGTCGTAGTAAGGCTCGGAGATGACGTAGCCGGCTTCCTTCATGCTGTCGAGGATGGTCATGCCGGCCCAGATGCAGTCGCATTCTTTTGCGTCAAGCTGAGTGAGCTTCTGATCCCAGTTGAGTGCGAAGATCTCCATCTTCCAGCCGAGCAGATCGCATACTGCCTGAGCTACTTCAACGTCGAAGCCGGTGTACTTGCCGTCATCGCCCATGTAAGCGTAGGGGGGATATTCGGGGTCAACACCGACGGTGAGAGTCTTAACGCTGTCGTCGGCCTTCTGCTTGTCGTCGTTGCTGGTGTTGTTTCCGCAGGCGCACAGTGCAAAGACCATCATCAGCGCCAGCATCATAGCGATAATTCGTTTCATTTTCTTTTCCTCCAAAACGTCTGTTTGAGTTTTTAGCTTGTTATCACGCTGCTATAATAACACATTAGCGAAATAAAGCAAGACCTTTTTGCAAATTTAGCTGTGCAGTTTCTGCACAGCGCTTTTTCTACTTATATAAATAAAACAGCGCACCCGATGGGATGCGCTGCAAATTTGATATTATGCGTTTGCCGGAGCGGCAGGCTCTGTGTTGTCCGGAGTCGGGCGCTTCATGCCGACCTTGAGCAGCAGAGGCGTTACAAGCGTTGTGACGATGACCATGAGGACGACGGCAGGAAACATGGTGCCGGATATAAGCCCGGCCATGCTGCCTTTCTGAGCAACGATCAGTGCGACCTCACCGCGCGATACCATGCCCAGTCCGATCGAGACAGAGTCGTAGGTCTTAAAGCCCGTGAGCCTTGCGCCGATGCCGCAGCCGATGATCTTCGTGAGAATAGCCACTATCGTGAGAGCGACAGCGAAGAGGATCAGATTGCCGTCAAGCCCTGCAAGCTCGGTTTTTATGCCGATCGATGCAAAGAAAATAGGGGAGAAGAGCATGTAGCTCATGGTGTTTATACGCTTTACAACATAGGTTCGCGTCTCGCCGTGGTCGCTGAGCATAAGTCCGGCAAAGTAAGCGCCGGTGATGTCGGCGATACCGAAAAAGTGCTCGGAAACAAAGCTGAGGATGAAGCAGAATGCAAGCGCGTATATGGCAATGCGTCTGTGATTGCCCCAGATCCTTGCGCGCAGATGCGCAAAGGCTTTGCGGATGACTATGGCGATGATGGCAAGGCAGATGAAATATGCAATAATGCGGATAAATATAGTAACAGGCTGAACCGTCGAATCGGTAAAGCCGGTGAGCACGGTAAGTACGATGATGCCGAGCACGTCGTCAATTACGGCCGCAGCCATTATTGCAGTGCCGACGCGGCTTTTGAGTTTTCCCATCTCGCGCAGAGTCTCAACGGTTATCGAAACGGAGGTCGCGGTAAGGATAACGCCTATGAATGCGGCCTTGAGCATACGCAGGCTGTCCGGCTCGCCGTTAAACAGCAGGTAGCAGCCGGCACCGCCCAGGAAAGGAACTATAACGCCGATCGTTGCAATGATAAAGGCCGAAAGGCCGGTGTGCTTAAGCTCCTGAACGTCGGTATCAAGTCCGGCGGTGAACATTAATATGATAACGCCGATCTCGGCGGTCTTGACCAGAAAGTCGGATTCGCCTATAAGACCGAAGCAGCTCGGGCCGAGCAGCAGGCCGGCTATCAGTGCGCCGACGACCTGCGGCATATTGACCTTTTCGCTTGCAAGGCCGAGAACCTTGGTTGAAAGCATAATAATTGCGATGACTAAAATGAAGCTGTAATCCATAGAAAAAATCCCCCCGCAAAACACTGCTGAAATAATCAAAAAATCCACAATCTCAAGGCTTTCAGCCTCAAGGCGCAAGGCGGATTTTACGCGCTTTGCGGCAGAAATTCAAGTTAATTTTTCGCGCCTGAGATGAGCATAATTAATATGGCTATGAGTTTGCGGCATACAGGCGCTGCTGTGCAAAAAATGCACCGCGAAATTAGACAAACTGTGGCATATGTACTTCAATTCCTATCACGAAAGTGGTATATTAATATCACACAACAGACATAGGAATTACGGAGGTGATATGATGAACGTGACCAGCAAGGGGCGCTATGCTCTGCGCATTATGATCGATCTTGCCCAGCACAGGGAGGATGGCTTCATATCGCTCAAGACCGTGTCCGAGCGCACGGAGCTTTCAATGAAGTATCTTGAAATGATAGTCGGAAACCTCAAAAAAGCCGAGCTTGTGCAGAGCACGCGCGGCAAAGAGGGCGGATATAAGCTCGTCAAGGATCCGAAGGACTACACAATCGGCGAGATACTGCGCTGCATGGAGGATAATCTTGCACCCGTTGCCTGCATAAAGGAGGGCGAGATACAGTGCGACCACTCCGGCGGCTGCCTGACGGTTCCGATGTGGAAGGAGCTTGATGATATAACAAACGCCTATTTGGACACTGTCAGCCTTGAGGATCTGCTCACGGGCGAAAAATGGCGAAATAAGACTTGACTTGGCAATAACATAGTGCTACAATCCCTACGGAATTAATAGGATATACACAATGCGAAAGGAAGATAAAAATGTTTGTTTACGCTGATAACGCTGCAACTACCTGCGTCAGCAAGACCGCGCTTGACGCGATGATGCCCTACCTCACCGAGCAGTACGGCAACCCCTCGAGCTTGTATGCCTTTGCTCAGAATTCAAAGGAAGCGCTTGAAAACGCAAGAAAGACCGTTGCCGACATAATCGGCGCCCAGCCCAAGGAGATATACTTCACCTCCGGCGGCTCCGAGGCTGATAACCAGGCCATAGTTTCCATGGCAAAGGTCGGTGCTCTCAAGGGCAAGAAGCACCTTATATCCACAAGGTTTGAGCATCACGCGGTTCTGCACACTCTCAAAAAGCTCGAAAAAGAGGGCTTTGAGGTAACTCTGCTGGATGTCCACGAGGACGGCGTTGTCCGCCTTGAGGATCTGGAGGCCGCCGTTCGTGAGGATACGGCGCTTGTCACCATCATGTTTGCAAATAACGAGATCGGCACAGTTCAGCCCATCAAGGAGATCGGCGAGTTCTGCCGCGCAAGAAAGATCCCCTTCCATACCGACGCTGTTCAGGCAGCCGGCCATATGCCGATAAACGTTCAGGAGATGAATATCGACCTGCTGAGTATGTCCGGCCATAAGTTCCACGCTCCCAAGGGCGTAGGCGTTCTGTATGCAAAGACCGGTATGCCGCTGTTCAACATCATCGAGGGCGGCGCTCAGGAGCGCGGCAAGCGCGCCGGCACCGAGAATATCCCCGGCATAGTTGCTCTGGCGGCGGCTCTCAAGGAGAGCGTTGACAATATGGAAGCCAACACCGCTAAGATCATCCCCATGCGTGATAAGCTCTTTGCCGAGCTCAGCAAGATCCCCCATTCCAAGATAAACGGCTCGCTCGAGCATCATGTCCCCGGCACCGTCAACATGTGCTTTGAGGGCATAGAGGGCGAAAGCCTGCTGCTTCTGCTCGACGCAAAGGGCGTCTGTGCATCGTCCGGCTCGGCATGCACCTCCGGCTCGCTCGACCCCAGCCACGTTCTGCTCTCGCTCGGCCTGCCTCATGAGGTCGCTCACGGCTCGCTGCGCCTGTCGATCGGCGAATACAACACTATGGAAGAGATCGACCATATCATCAAGGTCGTTCCCGAAGTAGTTTCTTATCTGCGCGATATCTCCCCCGTGTGGGAGGAGCTTGAAAACGGCACCAAGAAGCATCTTATTTAATAAACAACACACTGTGATATAATAGGAGGAACTAAAGCTATGGCACTTTATAGCGATAAGGTAATGGATCATTTTCAGAATCCCCGTAATGTCGGCAAAATGGACGATGCAGACGGCGTAGGCGAAGTCGGCAACGCAAAATGCGGCGACATCATGAAGATGTATATCAAGGTAAAAGACGGTATCATCACCGACGTTAAGTTTAACACCTTCGGCTGCGGCAGCGCAATTGCCACCAGCTCCATGGCAACCGAGCTCATCAAGGGAAAAAAAGTCGAGGATGCACTCGAGCTTTCCAATAAGGCAGTTGTTGAAGCTCTTGACGGTCTGCCCGCACATAAGATCCACTGCTCCGTCCTTGCAGAGGAAGCTGTTGCAGCGGCAGTCAAGGATTACTATGACCGCAACGGCATAGCATACGATCCCGAGCTGTTCAGCAAGAAGCTGCACGATTGTGAAAGCTGCGCAGAATAATCAAGAACGTAGAAAAAGCTCCCCACACGGGGAGCTTTTTTGCATGTAAAGTATTACTTTCCGGCCTCGGGCAGGCAGTGCATGCGCAGAGTGTCGAGCATTCTGAAGCCTTCAGAGTGAAGGCAGAAGCTGCGCAGACCGAAGTCGAGTGAACGCAATTTGAGATACAAGGCAATCGCTTTGCCCTCGCTGCTGCCTTCGGGAAACTGGCTCTTATGGCAATCGAATATCGCGGAAAGCTGCCGGTCAAGAAGCTTTTTCGATGTTTTGACGTATCGGTTTGGCGATGCGGTCATGTAATATGCTATTGCTTTTACCGGCGCGGACGCTGCGCCGTGCCTTTGCATTATGCCCTCGTAGGGGGCAAAGTAAGCGATCCCGGACGCGGCCTTGCCGACGTTCAGGTGATCGGGGTGGCACTCGCTTTTCACCTGCGGATCGGGGCAGAATATGACGTCGGGCTTAAAATCGCCCACGACCTTTGCAATGGCGGACGTAAGCTCGTGCTTATCGTAAAAGCCACCGTCGCAAAACGGAAGAAAGCGAATGTCACTCACTCCGAGGGCTGCGGCCGATGCCTTTGCCTCGGCCTGCCGAATGGGGATAAGTTCCTCCGGCGGCACGGCCGCAGAGCCGTATCTGCCGTCTATGCAGCACAGAAACGCAACGGTTTTGCCGTTTTCGGCTAACTTTGCCGCCGTGGCACCGGCGCCGATCTCAATATCGTCAGGGTGCGGCCCGATGAACAGATAGCGGTTAAAGCTGTCAAGCTCGGGCAGGGGAGACGTGAGGTTTATTGCAAGCTTTGTTATACTAATCATTTCGCTTCCTTGCGCGCGGCTATCTCGCTGCAAATGCGGTCGTACTTATCCTCGTCAAGCTTGTAGTGCTTTTTGTACAGGAAGTAGCTGAGCAGCATCAGTACGCAGGGAACGATGACCATGCATAGCAAAAGCGCAAGCGTCTTTCCCGGCTCGATGCCGGCAATGACGTTGTCGATCGCCATTGTCTTTTCGTGCTCGGTGATGAGGTTTCGCGCACATTCGTTTTCAAAATCGGATATCTGATTTGTGTATTTGGTCACGCCGAAAATGATGTAGCTAAGATTTGTGACGAGAACGATAAGAGCCGATGACATTTTAGTCAGGAACGGGCGCAGAGAGGTGATTATTGCCTCGTCACGCGAGCCGGTGCGGTATTCGTTGTACTCGACCGTGTTTATGATGGAGATCATCATGATAAGATAGTAGCCGTACTGACCGAAGTTCGAAAGCGCATAGCCGATGGTTACGACCCAGAACTTGAGCATCGTCGAGGGCAGGACAAGTCCGGCGACGAGCATCAGCGTATAGCCGACCATCGAGATGCACGCGAGGACAGTCATGAGTTTTTTGCGCTTTATATGGCGCGAAATGGCAGGGTAAAAGATCATGAGAAATGCCGTGACGGACATTCCGACGATCGAAAACAGCGAAAACAGGCCACCCTCATATCCGAAATCAAAATAAATATATGTCGAGCCTATGCCGCCGACTATAAGTCCGTTGCCTATCTGCTGAAGCAGGAAAATAAGGCTTATCCAAAGCAACTGATCATTGCCGGTGATGGTCGTCCAGATCTTTTTGAAGCTGATCGGAGGTGCGTCGGTGTATTCGCGGTTTTCACGCACGCCGAAAATTGTGAAGCACAAAAACAGCGGAGCGATTATGCAGATTATAAGCGCAATTTTGCCGTAGGCAACGGTGGTGCTGCCGCCGATGGCCATGTCGCCGACGGTAAACATGGGGATGAGAACGCTTGCAAGCGTTCCGCCGATGCCGGCAAACAGAGTTGCGCGCGAGGCAAACTGGTTTCGTGCGTTTGCGTCGGTCGAAAGCGCAGGAACCATTCCCCAATAGGAGATATCGTGCATCGTGTAGGTTATCGAATACAGGAAATAGATCACGCCGAAGAACCACACAAAGCTCCAGCCCTGAAGATCGGTGTTGAACGCAAGATACACGACGACCGAGGTCGAGAGTATGCCGATGACGAGCCAGGGTTTGAATTTGCCCCAGCGTGTGCGCGTGCGCTCGATAATGTTGCCCATGATTGGGTCGTTTAGCGCGTCGAATATTCGCGCGGCGACGACAATTGCGGTTATTGCGCCGAACTGCGCGTTTGTGAGGTTTCGCGTAAACAGTACAAAGGTGATGATGCAGCTTGTGAACAGATAATAGATCATGTCCCTGCCGACGGTTCCGAGTGGGAACATGATAAGGTTTTTCTTTCTCTGCTTGAGATCTTCCATGATAATCTCCTATCCGAATAATGAATGTATCTTCCATTTTATCAGCCGTGCCGAATAATATCAAGGAAAACGCGCCGCGCCGCATGATGAAGTTTCGGGCGAAAAATTGTTGCACATGCACAAAGACGGCGGCGGAAAATCGTGATAATCTGCAAAATTCCGTCTTGCGAAATGCGTCGATATCGGATAAAATGAGTGTCATTCAATAACATACGAGGTGGTCAAATTGCAGCAGCTTATCGAGCGCATTAAGCGTGACGGCGTGGTAAAGCCCGGCGGAGTCCTGAAGGTGGACAGCTTCCTTAACCATCAGATCGACCCCAAGCTGAGCTACGATATGGCAAAGGAAATACACAGGCTTTTTGAAAACGAGGACGTCAACAAGATCCTCACGATCGAGGCCTCGGGCATCGGCATGGCGGTTTTGACCGGCCTTGTGTTTGACTGCCCCGTGGTTTTTGCGAAAAAGAGCAAGACGATAAATCTCTCGGACGACGTGTATGCAACAACGGTGTATTCCTTTACGCATCAGGTGTCAAAGCAGGTGCTCGTTTCAAAGCGCTATCTCAATCCCGGCGACAGAGTGCTCATAGTCGATGACTTCCTCGCAAACGGCGCGGCGCTCGAGGGACTGTGCGATATAGTCGAGCAGGCAGGAGCGACGGTCGTAGGCGCTGCTATAGCGATAGAAAAGGCCTTCCAGCCCGGCGGCGAGAAGCTCCGCGCAAGAGGACTGCGCATAGAGTCGCTTGCACGCATAGAGTCGATGAGCGACGACAGCATAGTTTTCTGCCAGGAATAAACATGCACAAAAATCGCGGTGAAAAAGTGTGAAACTTGGCTAAAAACCAGACTTGACTTTTTTCGACGCAGTTGATATGCTAAACGTGTTCCCATTAAGGGGCGCACAAAACAGAATATTTTCGATATATAGCAAATGATATGGATTTGAAGTCTCTACCCGGACGCCGTAAATGACCGGACTATCGAAGTTTTTATACAGAGGAAAATCAATAGTTTTTCCTTTGACTTTGGTATTTTATTCGCCGGTCACAGATCCATGTGCCCGGCGTTTTATATTTTTGTATCAAAACTCAAAATTGAGTTTGATAATAGATTATTTTGGAGGGTAACCGAAAGATGATGAAGAAGATTACAGCGCTTCTGCTCGCAATGGTCATGGTCTTTGCACTGTGCGCATGCGGCAACAATTCCGACGACAAGAAAACCGACGACAATGCCGACGCATCCAAGATCAAGGTTGGATTCATATTCCTGCATGATGAGAACTCCACCTATGACCTTAACTTCATGAACGCAGCAGAGGCTGCATGCAAGAACCTCGGCCTCGACGAGAGCCAGTACGTTTTCAAGAAGAACATCCCCGAAGATCAGAAATGCTACGACGCAGCTGCTGAGCTTGCTGAAGAAGGCTGCAACATCATCTTCGCCGACAGCTTCGGCCACGAGTCCTACATCATAGAGGCAGCTAAGGAATTCCCCGATGTCCAGTTCTGCCACTCCACCGGCACTCTCGCTCACACCGAGAAACTTGCTAACTACCACAACGCATTCGCTTCCATCTACGAAGGCCGCTACCTCGCAGGTATCGCAGCAGGCCTCAAGCTCAACGAAATGATCGCAAACGGCGACTTCACCGCAGACGAGGCAAAGATGGGCTATGTCGGCGCATTCACCTACGCAGAAGTCATGTCCGGTTACACCTCTTTCTTCCTCGGCGCACGTTCCGTCTGCCCCACCGTTACCATGGACGTAACCTTCACCGGTTCCTGGTACGATGAGACCGCAGAGAAGGAAGCAGCAAACACCCTTATCAAGAACGGCTGCAAGCTCATCAGCCAGCACGCCGACTCCATGGGCGCTCCCACCGCATGCGAGACCGCAGGCGTTCCCAACGTTTCCTACAACGGCAGCACCGAGTCCGCTTGCCCGAACACCTTTATCGTTTCCTCCCGCATCGACTGGACTCCTTACTACGAGTACGCAATCAAGGCCGTTATGAACGGTGAGACCATCGACACCGACTGGACCGGCACCCTCAAGACCGGCTCCGTCGTTCTGACCGACGTAAACGAGAAGGCAGCAGCCGCCGGCACCGCTGAGGCAATTGCCGAGGCAAAGGCAAAGCTCGAAGACGGCTCCCTGAACGTATTCGATACCGCAACCTTCACCGTCGACGGCAAGAAGCTCGACAGCTACATGGCCGACGTTGACACCGATAAGGACTACACCAAGGATACCGAAGTTGTTGAGAACGGTGTGTTCTACGAATCCAAGTTCCGCTCCGCTCCTTACTTCGACGTCATGATCGACGGCATCAATCTGCTCGACACCAACTTCGGCAGCTGATATACGAAATAAGAAGTACGAAGTATGTATTAATAAAGGAAGCTCCGCATTTACGGAGCTTCCTTTAGCCACTTATGAGGAAGCGGAGGAAAGAGCATGAAGAAGTTCACACTTTTTCCTGCGCTGCCACTTATTACACATGGGGAGTGAAGAGATGGATAACAAAAACGCCGCCGTGAAGATGAGAAACATATCAAAATCATTCGGCACGGTAAAAGCTAACGACAAGATTTGGCTCGATATATACAGAGGCGAGATACTTGCGCTTCTGGGCGAAAACGGCTCGGGAAAGACCACTCTGATGAACATGCTCTCGGGTATTTATTTCCCAGACGAGGGCGAAATTTTCATTGACGATAAGGAAGTCGTCATCCGCTCGCCGAAGGACGCTTTGAATCTCGGCATCGGCATGATCCATCAGCACTTCAAGCTCGTTGACGTGCTCACGGCCACGGAGAACATAATCCTCGGCCTTGAAGGCAAGGGAAAGCTCGACCTCAAGTCGGCCGCAAAGAAGATCCGCGAGATATGCGACGCTTACGGCTTTGACGTGGATCCCGATCAGCATATATACGAGATGAGTGTTTCGCAGAAGCAGACTGTTGAGATCGTAAAGGTTCTCTATCGCGGCGCGGATATACTGATCCTCGATGAACCGACTGCGGTTCTCACTCCGCAGGAAACGGACAAGCTGTTTGCCGTTTTGCGCAATATGCGCGATGCCGGCAAGGCGATAGTAATAATCACGCACAAGATGCACGAGGTTGAGGATCTTTCCGACCGAGTTGCAGTCCTGCGCCATGGCCAGTTTATCGGCGATATGCCGACGAAGGATACCAACGCTCAGGAAATGACCAACATGATGGTCGGCCACGCTGTCGAGCTTAACATCGACCGTCCCGACCCTGTCGATCCCAAGCCGAGAGTTGAGGTGAAAAACCTCACTGTGCGCAGTATTGACGGTATCGTTAAGCTTGATGATGTCTCGTTCACTGCCAACAGCGGTGAGATACTCGGCATTGCCGGTATCTCAGGATGCGGCCAAAAGGAGCTGCTTGAAGCCATTGCCGGTCTTCAGCCGACCGAAAGCGGCAGCATAAGCTACATAAAAGATGACGGCAGCAGGGAAGAACTTCTCGGCAAGGATCCGCTTTCAATCGCCGATCTCGGCGTCGTTTTGTCCTTTGTTCCTGAGGACAGACTCGGCATGGGCCTTGTTGCGAACATGGACCTCGGGGATAACATGATGCTGCGCTCATTCAGAAAGGGCAAAAGCGTATTCACCGACAGGAAAAGTCCGAGAAAGCTTGCCGAAAACGTCGTTGACGAGCTTGACGTCGTAACTCCCGGCATAAGCACCCCCGTGCGCAGACTTTCCGGCGGCAATGTTCAGAAGGTGCTTGTCGGACGCGAGATAGCATCCGCGCCTACCGTTCTGCTCACGGCATACGCCGTTCGCGGACTGGACATCAATTCATCCTATACTATATATGACCTAATAAACCGCCAGAAGCAGAAGGGCGTTGCCGTAATATATGTCGGCGAGGATCTTGACGTGCTGCTTGAGCTGTGCGACAGAATACTTGTTCTGTGCGGTGGCAAGGTCAGCGGCATAGTTCCCGGCCGCGGCGCGAAAAAGCGCGAGGTCGGCATGATGATGACAAAGCTGGGAGGGGAAAAGGCAGATGAATAATAACAGCAAAGAGCCTCTGTTCCACATCGTTAAGCGCGGCACTCTGCCGTGGTACAAGGCATGGGGCATACGCCTTCTGGCAGTTGTGATCGCACTTATTGTCTGCGCGATCGTTACGATGACCGTGACGGGAGAAAATCCCATTCAGGTCTACGCAACAATGATCGACAGCTCCTTCGGAAGCGAGCGTAAGGTCTGGATACTTGCCCAGAACACAGCAATGCTCCTGGGCGTATCGCTTGCCGTAACTCCGGCATTCCGCATGAAGTTCTGGAACATCGGCGGAGAGGGTCAGATTCTTGCAGGCTGCCTTGCGGCGGCTGCGTGCATGATCTGCCTTGCAGATACCGTTCCCAACGGTCTGCTTATCGTCATAAGCGCAGTGGCCAGCATCATTGCAGGCGCGATCTGGGGCGGCATTCCCGCGTTTTTCAAAGCAAAGTGGAACACTAACGAAACGCTGTTCACACTCATGATGAACTACGTCGCAACTCAGCTTGTTGCGTTCTTCGTTATCATCTGGGAAGTACCCAAGGGCGCAGGTCAGATCGGTATTATAAACCAGAGCACCCAGATCGGCTGGCTTCCGCAGATCGGCGGCAATAAATACATGCTCAACGTCATAATAATCCTCGTGCTGACCGTTGCCGTATACATTTACCTCAATTACTCAAAGCACGGCTATGAGCTTTCCGTCGTCGGCGAAAGCGAGCGCACGGCGCGCTATGTCGGCATAAAGGTCGAAAAGGTTATCATCCGCACGATGCTCCTCTCGGGCGCTATCTGCGGCATAGTCGGCTTCCTGCTCGTTTCCGGCACCGACCACACGCTGTCAACAAGCCTTTCCGGCGGCCGCGGTTTCACGGCGGTCATGATATCATGGCTTGCAAAGTTTAACCCCATTATCATGATCTTTGCCAGCATGCTGCTTGCTTTCCTCGATAAGGGTGCAAGCGCAATATCCACAAACTTTGGCTTGAACCACTCGTTTTCCGATATCCTCACGGGTATAATCCTGTTCTTCATAATCGGCTGCGAGTTCTTCATAAGCTATAAGCTCAGCTTCCGCAAGTCGGCAGGAAAGGAGGCAGCGGAAAATGTTTGATATAGTATCCTTTTTCCCTCGCGCGGTAATGCAGGGCGTGCCTCTGCTTTTCGGCGGCACTGGTGAGATAATAACCGAGAAATCCGGCAACCTCAACCTCGGTATCCCCGGCATCATGTATGTCGGCGGTATCTGCGGCGTTATCGGCGCTTTCCTGTATGAGCAGTCGGCAGCGGAGCTTAACAGCTTCCTCGCCGTTGCGATCCCCACGCTGTCCTGCTTGCTTGGCTCGCTGCTTATGGGACTTCTGTATTGCTTCCTGACGGTTACACTCAGGGCAAATCAGAACGTCACCGGCCTTGCAATGACCACTTTCGGCATCGGCATCGGCAACTTCTTCGGCGGCTCGCTCATTAAGCTCACCGACGCGGAGGTCCCCTCGATCGCCCTTTCGGCAACAAGCAAGGTTTTCAGTAAGTCACTGCCCTTTGCCGATAATCTCGGCTGGTTCGGCAAGATGTTTTTAAGCTACGGCTTTTTGGCCTATTCTGCCGTTATAATTGCGCTCATAACCGCTTATGTGATAAAGAAAACACGCGTCGGCCTTAACCTGCGCGCCGTCGGCGAAAGCCCGGCGACTGCCGATGCTGCCGGCATAAACGTCAATAAATATAAGTACATTGCAACCTGCGTCGGCAGCATGATCGCCGGCCTCGGCGGCCTGTACTATGTCATGGACTATGCCTGCGGCGTCTGGTCTAACGATGCCTTCGGCGACCGAGGCTGGCTTGCCATCGCGCTGGTCATCTTCTCAATCTGGAGACCGAACCTCGCGATCATAGCCTCGATACTTTTCGGCGGACTGTACATTGTTTATCTCTACATTCCGGCGGGAACACAGCTTTACATGATGGAGCTGTACAAGATGCTCCCGTACCTTGTCACCATCATTGTGCTCGTTGTCGTTTCCATGCGCAAGAAGCGCGAGAACGAGCCGCCTGCCGCGCTCGGACTTGCATATTTCCGAGAAGAACGATAGTTTTAAAGCTCCACGGTGTTTGCCGTGGAGCTTTGTTATTATGCGTTGCTTGCGGCAACGGGGCGTGATAGTATATATTTTGCCGCAAGGAGGTAAAAAAACATGTTGTCTGAAAATCTGAAAACTCTGCGCAGGCAGAAAGGCTTTACGCAGGAAGAGCTTGCCGCGCGGCTGAACGTAGTCCGCCAAACGGTGTCAAAGTGGGAAAAGGGACTGTCTGTGCCCGATGCCGAGCTGCTTACAAGGCTGGCTGAGGTGCTTGAGGTTCCGGTCAGCACTTTGCTTGGCTCGGCGATCCCCGACGATAAAGAGCCGGACGATATCGCCCGGCAGCTTGCGCGTATAAATGAGCAGCTTGCAGTTAAAAACCGCCGCAGCCGCCGCATATGGCGCACGGCAGCCGCCGTGCTCATAGCGGTCGTTGTTATATATCTGCTGCTCATCGCCGTAAGTATCATAGCATTTGACAAGTTTAGAGTAGATGATCCCGGCAGGGTGCAGGTGACCGACTATGTGGAGGTCATGCCGGAAAAGCAGAAATAGAAAAAGGTGCTGTCTCATTGTGAGGCAGCACCTTTTTTGATGCTCATAATGTCCCGAGGTAGCCCTCAAGGATGAGGCTTGCTGCAACGGCATCGACGGTTTTGCGGTGCTTTTTTTCCTTTTTGCCGTTTGCGTGCAGAATGGCATGAGCTTCTATGCTGCTGCGGCGCTCATCCCACATGATGATGGGAATATCGGTCTTGCTGCCGAGAAGTGCGGCAAATTCGCGGCATTTTTCCGCTCTTGCACCTTCTGTGCCGTCCATATTCTTCGGAAGCCCGAGCACGAAGCGCTCGATGCCTCGCGACTCTGCCTGCTTGACAATCTCGTCTGCAAGGACGTTCGCGTCCCATTGGTTCACAGTCCATGCCTCGCCGACGAGAATGTTCATTGCATCCGAAACGGCAAGCCCCGTGCGAGCGTCACCGTAATCAATACCCATTATCCTCATTTTTTCACCTCAGTCCAAAGCATGAGCGTATTTGACCGCAGATATACAGCGAGCCAAATGCACAGACCATTGCATCATGCTCTTGGGCAATATCACGCGCAAGATCGACTCCGTCCTCGACCGTATCTACCACGCAGACCTCGCGGCAGCTGTCCTTAAACAGCTCTGCAAGCTCCTCTGCCGGGAGCGCTCGCTCGGACGGCGGCGTCACGCACACACAGGCATCAAACAGCGGTGCGAGCGTTGCCGCAATGCTTTTGTAGTCCTTATCCTTCAAAACGCCGACGAGAGCAACGCGCTTTGAATCGGGGAAGTAGTGCTCAAGACATTCGCGCAGGGCGGCCGCGCACTGCGGATTGTGTCCCCCGTCAAGCACAAACCACGGATCATCCGTGTGCAGCACCTCAAATCTTGCAGGCCATGCAACGGAATAAAGCCCAGACTCCACTGCCTCATCGTCGATATCCCACCCCAGCTTGCGCAGAACGGATACCGCTTCGAGCACCGTTGCGGCATTATGCAGCTGATGCTCGCCGAGAAGCGGAATGGCATAGCTTGCACCGCGATAAGAAAACACCTGACCGTCGATAGAGTCAAACTCAACGCTTATATCGTCAAAGTCGGGAACATAAAGCTCGGCGCTCATCTCGCGGCACACATCGCGCACGACCTCCATCGTTTCGCCAAACTGCTGATACATGACGACTGCCGAGCCGTATTTTATTATTCCGGCCTTTTCGTATGCGATCTCTGAAAGCGTTCCGCCGAGAATTGCAGTGTGATCAAGGCCGATGTTTGCTATAACGCAGCATTCGGGGCAGGGGATGACGTTTGTCGCGTCGTATCTGCCGCCGAGACCGACTTCAAGTATCACAATATCGCAGCCGGAATCGGCAAACCAGCGCAGAGCGGCGGCGGTCATCATCTCAAACTCGGTGGGGTGCTCGGGCATGGCATCGGCATGGCGCTGTATCTCGGTGACGATCTCGGCAAGTGTGTTATCCTCTATCTGCTTGCCGTTTATCTGCATGCGCTCGTTGAAGCGGCGCAGATATGGAGAGGTGTAAAGTCCGGTTTTGAAGCCTGCTCTGCGCATGACGGATGCAAGCATTGCGCATATGCTGCCCTTGCCGTTTGTGCCGGCGACGTGGACAAATTTAAGCTCCGACTGCGGATTGCCAAGCCGAGCAAGAAGCTCGCTTATTCGCTCAAGACCGAGTCTCGAGCCGCGCCACGATGCGCCGTTGATGTATTCAAGTGCCTGTTTATAATCCATATTTAGACCTTCATTATTTAATATATTTTGCGATAAATGCATCAAGCTTTGCCGAGTAAGCCGTGCCGCTTGTAAACATCGTTTCTATGTGCCTCGTGCCCTCGGTAAAGAGCAGATCCTTGTCGGCCGGGCAGAGTGCGAAGGCGCGCGGCGCGTTTTCAAACGGCACGGTGGGGTCGTCCTTGCCGTGAACAAACAGCATCGGGCAGACGGCGTTCGCAAGATTTTGCGCAGCGTCGGTTTCGACGAGGTCATAGCCAGCAATGAGCTTATTCAGCTCGGCAATAAGCCCGTAGGCAGGCCCGAGCTGCGAGCGCAGTATCGGCCGCGCGTCGGTAAAGCCGCTGTCCTCAACAATGAATTTGACAATGCCGGGAACGCGGTCGCTCATTTTCATGACAGTTGCACCGCCGAGCGAAAATCCGTGCATAACGACATGAATATCGCTGCCAAACTCGCCTTCAAGAAAGCTCAGCCATTTTAAGCAGTCGGCGCTTTCAAACACATCATAGCCGAACCAGTCGCCGCCGGAAAAGCCCGAGGCGGTGTTGTCCGGCGCAAAAATGTCAAAGCCGCGGCTGTGATAGTATTCATGCAGCATGCCGGCGGTCTCGGCGTGCTCGGAGTGATAGCCGTGCACGATAAACGCGATCTTTTTGCTGAATTTTTTGCCGCAGGGGAAGTAGAAGCCCTGCAAGGCCTCGCCCCTGTCGGACTCGATCGTGTAGCACAGATGCACCTTGCTCTCAAGCGCCGCGGAGCGCTCATCGCGCCAGACGTAGTATTCCGGCCTGTGCGTTTTCTTATCCAGAAGCGCGTTCAAAGCCGGCGGACGGCGGCGTGCGAATATAAACTTATACACATCCCACACCGCAAGCGGCGGTATGGCAGTCAGCAGCCATGCTTTTTTCATATCAGTTCACCGGAAGTACGGCGCCCACGCTTGACAGCAGCGAGAACGCGATGACAAGTATCTGGAATGCGAGCGAGCCGAATTTGCCGCATATGGGCGAAGCCCCGGTGCGCTTGCGCGAGCGGTTGTAAGCAACTATGATGCCGATGCCGGTGACGACCTGGATTATGCTTGCAAAGCGCGTGAAGCCGACAAAGCTGCTCACGCCGAACAGCGCAAGCACAAGGCAGGGCAGCGAAGCCAGCAGCCAGGAAAGATTTTTGCTCCAGCCGGTCTGCTCGCCGACGATATCGCGCAGATTAAGCGTGTTTGCCCAGAACGATGTTGCCAGAGCCAAAAGTGTAAATATGTAGCCGACAACGGCGACCCAGCCGCCCAAGTGGCGCGAAAGATCGACCAGCGCGCCGTCCTCGGAGATATCGCCGCCTGCGCCGAGCAGGGTCATGAGCGTTATTATGAATATGAGTGCAAGGTTGATTCCCAAGCCTGTCGCTATTGCTGCGCGGATGCGTTTTGCGTCGCCCTTTAATCCCTTGACGACTTGCGGCGTGCTCATAACGGCCGACAGCGAAAATGACACCATGCCGAACAGAGCAAGCGCGTTGTTAAAGCCCTGCCATCCTGTGGGGAGGGGAGCAACGTCGCGCAGCAGCGTTGCAACAAGCAGAATGCCGACAACGCCGACCATTGAAAACACGGCTATCTTTTCGCAAATGCCGACGAGCTTCATGCCGACGAACACTACGCCTGCGCCGAGAATATAGAATATCAGCATGCCGACGATATCGGGCAGACCAAACCAGCTTCTGAATACAGCTGCGGCACCTGTTAAAAATGCGCTGACGTTTACGATGACAGAAACGCCAAGCAGTATAAACGCCGTCCAAGTGAAAATCTTTTTGATCCTGCCGGAGAAAAGCTCGGCGTCAAAGCACTTTACAAACTGTGCACCGTCGTTGTTAAGACTCAGCTCAGCTATCAGAAAATGCAGAACGAGCGCAACGGCGTAGCCGATAAGCAGAATAAGCACGGTTTCTCTGAAGCTGTTGTGCGCGGCAAGATACGGAACGGACAGTATGCCCGCACCGACTCCGTGACCGACGATTATGCTCGCAGCCTCCATGAAAGTAAGCTCGGATTCACCCTTTATCTTAGCCATGTAACCGACCTCCGTCAGCCGTAATTTTTTCACCATTTTACCACAGCGCGCCGAGCATTACAATAGACAAGCAATCACGAGGCAATGTGTTATGTAAACTTAGAGCGGACAAAATGAGCAGCCGTTAGGCTGCTCATCATCTATTGTTCCCGGCCAACAAGGTAATCGAGACTTACATTGTATAAATCGGCGAGCTTTATCGCCAGATCGAGCGGAAGTGGTCTTTCGCCGCGCTCATATTTTGAATACAGAGACTGGTCGCACATAAGAACCTCGGCGACTGTCTGCTGAGTTAAATCGTGATCCTCGCGGAGGTCACGAATTCGAAGTCTCATCGCATTACTCCACATTTACGATTTTACGCATTATTTCCGGAGGCAGCTTCACCACTTTGCGGTCATATGTTACAAGACCGTTGACTTCTTCCTCCACGTCGCTAAGCTGCGTATATACGGCGGCGGAAAGCCCCTGCTTGAAGGCCGGCTTTATCTGCTCAGAGTACAGCTTTTCAAGCGCTTTTTGCAGGTCGGCGGTGCTTTTGAGCTTTTTATAGCCGAAGTCTACGCTGCCGAAGCTGTGTCCGGCACAGCGGTAGTTATAGCCGCCGAACTCCGTCAGCATGACGGCGCGGCCGAGCTTATCGGGCTTGAAAACGTATTTTTTGAAGTAGACGTGCAGGCTCTTGGTCTCACCGATCTTCTGATCGTGCCAGCCGGAGGCGTGATCAATGGTGCGCGTAGGGTCTGCGTTAGCTATCTTTTCGGCGATTCGTGCCGCGTCGAACTGCCCCCAGCCTTCGTTGAACGGCACCCACATTGCAATACACGGGCAGTTATACAAAAGCTCGATCATTTCGTTGAGCTCGGTTTCGTATTCGATGCGGCCTTCAAGATCCTCGCGCGCGAAAAGCTTGTGATTTTTATCGCTCAGATGAACTCCGGTGACGAGCGGCGCGGAAATAACAGCCGGATTATAGCTGCCTCCGCCGTTTATCATATCCTGCCACACGAGCATTCCGAGTCTGTCGCAGTGATAGTACCAGCGCAGCGGTTCGATTTTTATGTGCTTGCGTAGCATATTAAAGCCCATGTCCTTGGCGGTTTGAATGTCAAAAATGAGCGCCTCATCCGACGGGGCGGTGTACATGCCGTCGGACCAGTAGCCCTGATCGAGCAGACCGTTGTGGAAATACGGCTTGCCGTTTAAAAACAGACGCTTTACGCCGTTTTGATCGGCTTCAACGGAGAATTTGCGCATGGCAAAGTAGCTCTCGACGCGATCTTCGCCGCAGACAACGGAGAAATCGTACAGCTTCGGGTTTTCGGGCGACCACGGCTCAAAGTCTGGAACGCGGATGGACGCCGGCAGCGGATATTGCTGACCGTCAAACAGCGCATAGGCTTTGCTCTCGCCGACAATGTCGGCTCTCACATTTACGCAGGCGTGGTCAAAGTCCGGCGTTATGCGCAGCGAGCGCACGCAGTCCTTGGGGATGCACTCTGCCCATACGGTCTGCCAGATCCCGCTTTGCGGAGTGTACCATATTCCGCCGCGCTTTAGCTTCTGCTTGCCGCGAGAGTGGTATGATGTATCGCTCACGTCACGCACTGAAAGCGAAAGCTCGTTTACGTCTTTGGACAGGAAGCCCGTAGCGTCAAATTCAAACGGAAGATAGCCGCCGTTGTGCCGATAAGCGCGCAGCCCGTTTATGTACACGGTGCAGCATTGATCGACAGCGCCGAAATGCAGTATCACGCGCCCCTCGCCGAAATCCGGTTTTGCCCAGTCACGCCTGTACCAGAGATATTCATCCGGGGAGAGAGTGCGCCCTACGCCGGACAGCTCCGACTCGGGGGAGAAGGGAACAAGAATTTTTCCGTCCCATTTGTCCGGCTGCTTTTCGCCGGCGGCGGTGAAAGCGTAGTCCCACAGTCCGTTGAGGTTTATAAACGAGCTGCGCCGCATCTGCGGACGCGGATATTCACCAAGCACATTGTTCTTATCGAGCGTTTCACCCCATCGGGTAAGCATGGCATGTCCTCCAAACTTGTGTTTATTAATTATATGTATATATAATATACAGCAAAAATACACTTTTGATAAGCCCCATTTTTGACAATTGAAAATGTAGGGCGAATATTGACAAGAAAACCACAAGAAGCAAATATTGCGTTAAAATATGTGCAGTTGTTAATCATTTGTCATGAAAAAGTGCCGAAAATTACAAAAATTCGACGAAAATCGAGTCATTGATTGTAGACACAAAACATAGTTTATGCTATATTTAAGAATGCATAAATTAGAGAGGTGATGTAAATGCCCTATAAGTTCCGCGGTGGCGTGCATCCTGATTACATGAAGGCTCCCAATGAGCCTGTCGTGGTCGTAACCCCGCCGCCCCAGGTCGTTATCCCGATGGCACAGCACATCGGCGCACCTTGCCAGCCTATAGTCAAGGTCGGTGATTATGTAACGATGGGTCAGAAGATAGGCGATAATCCTGCGCCTGTTTCCGCCCCCGTGCATTCTCCCGTTTCCGGCAAGGTCATAGCGATCGAGCCCAGACCCCATCCTCTGGGCGATATGATAATGGCGATCGTTATCGAAAACGATTACCAGGACACCCCCTGCACGGATCTGGCTCCACTGACTGAGGAGCAGCTGAAGGATCCGGAAGCGATCCTTGCCCGTCTGCGCGAAGCAGGCATAGTCGGTATGGGCGGCGCAATGTTCCCCACCGCTTTCAAGATCAGAGGCGGCCTCGGTAAGGTCGATACTCTTATCATCAACGGTGCTGAATGCGAGCCTTACCTCAACGGCGACCATTGGACGATGAAGCTGCATCCCGAAGAGCTCCTCAAGGGCATCGAGCTTGCACGCATAGCCAGCGGTCTGGACAAGGCATACTACGGCATTGAGAAGAACAAGATGGATGCCATCGAGCTTCTCAATTCCAAAAACCCGGCACAGTACGGCGTTGAGATCGTGCCCGAAGAGGTCAAGTACCCCCAGGGCGCAGAAAAAATGCAGATCAAGGCAATCACCAACCGCGAAGTCAAGCCCGGCGGACTGCCCGCAGGCGTAGGCTGCAACGTTGTCAGCACCCAGACTGCATACGCTATCTACAAGGCATGCTATCTCGGCATTCCCTGCTACGAGCGTATACTCACCGTCGGCGGTTCGGCCGTCAACAAGCCCTACAACCTCCAGTGCCGCATCGGCACTCCCTTCCGTTACATTGTCGAGCAGTGCGGCGGTTTCGTCAAGACCCCGAAGAAGATAGTCCTCGGCGGACCTATGATGGGCCTTATCGCAACCAACATCGATGCTGTCAACATCAAGGGTACGGCAGGCATTCTGTTCTTTACTGAGGAAGAGGACAGAAACGTTGAAAATCCCACCTGCATACGCTGCGGCAAGTGCATCACCGTATGCCCCATGGGACTTGAGCCTGTTTACATGTACGCGTACTTCAAGAAGGGCGACTTCGAGAACATGAAGAAGTACCACATTCTTGACTGCTTCGAGTGCGGCAGCTGTTCTTACAACTGCCCCGGCAGAATGCCGCTTACACATTCGTTCAAGACCGCTAAGCTCCTGTTCGCTGCAAAGGCAGCCGAAGAGAAGGCAAGAGCAGAAACTGCTGCAAAGGAGGCCGAGAAAAAGTGAAAGCAAAAGAGTATACGTTTGACGCTTCCTATCAGCCTCAGGTAAGAACCAAGACCGACACCTCGCGCATAATGCTCGACGTTATCATCGCGCTTGTGCCTGCAATGGCATTCGCTGTGTATCAGTTCGGCTTTAAGGTTCTGGCGCTGCTGGCAATAAGCGTTGCATCGGCAGTGTTCTTCGAGTGGGGCTATCGCAAGCTCATGAAGAAGCCCGGCTCGATAAACGATCTTTCCGCATGCGTCACCGGCATCCTGCTGGTGCTCTGCCTGCCCGTTGACGCTCCCCTGTGGATGCCCGTCATCGGCACCTTCTTCGCTATCGTCATCGTAAAGCAGCTTTACGGCGGCATCGGCAAGAACTTCGTTAACCCTGCTCTGGCAGGCCGTGCGTTCCTGTTCTTCTCCTGGACGGCTACCATGACAAGCTGGGCAGTACCCAAGGCTCTCGGCGGCGTTTCCGTCGCGGCCGACGCCGTCACCATGGCTACTCCGCTGAGCATCCTCAAAGAGGGCGGCGACATTGCGGCTCAGGGCTATGATTATCTCGACATGTTCCTCGGCTTCATGCCCGGCTCCATCGGCGAGATAAGCGCACTTGCACTGCTCATCGGCGGCGCATACCTGCTCATCCGCAAGGTCATCAACTGGCGCATCCCTGTTGCCTTCATCGGCACCGTTGCTGTTCTGACCTTCATCTTCCCGAGAAACGGCTACGCAAACCTTGACTGGATGCTTTACAACCTCCTGTCCGGCGGTCTGCTCCTCGGCGCCTTCTTCATGGCGACCGATTATTCCTCCAGTCCCGTAACGCTCAACGGTCAGCTCCTGTTCGGCTTCGGCTGCGGCGCACTGACTGTTCTCATCCGTTACTTCGGCGGCTTCCCCGAGGGCGTTTCCTTCGCTATCCTCATCATGAACCTGTGCGCATGGGCAATTGATAAGGGCACACGCGGCCGTCAGTTCGGCGTGACCAAGGAAGACCTCAAGGCAGCGAAAAAGGCAGCAAAGGAGGCAAAAGCATAATGAATAAGATAGTAAAGCTTACCCTCATTCTGTTCCTCGTCTCCGCGATAGTTGCCGGCGTTCTCGGCCTGACCAACATGGTCACCGAAGAGCCCATCAGACTTTATAACGAGAAAAAGACCGCAGAGGCTTACAGCGCCGTTATGGACTTCGACAGCTATGACGAGGTTTCTTACAGCGGCGACCGCAGCGAGGTCACCAAGGTCTACAAGACCAATAACGGCGACTGGATCGTTGAAGCCGAAGTGTCCGGCTCTCAGGGCATGATCACCGTCGCAGTCGGCGTAAAGGCCGACCTTACCTGCAACGGTATTTCGATCATCTCCAGCTCCGAGACCAGCGGCCTCGGCTCCAAGGCCAGCAACGCTGAGTTCAAGGATCAGTTCCCCGGTCTCACAGCCGATCAGGCTAAAGTCACCAAGGACGGCGGCCAGATCAACGCCATCACCGGCGCAACCATCACATCCCGTGCAGTCTGCACGGCAGTCGGCGCAGCTATCGAAGCTGTCAGCACGCTTGGTTAAGGAGGTCAGACATGAATATTAAAAAACAGTTCAAGGACGGCCTTATTACCAATAACCCCGTTCTGGTTCAGCTTCTCGGCATGTGCTCGACAATGGCCATCACCACGATGTTCTTCAACGGCATCGGCATGGGCATATCCGTACTTATCATCCTCACCTGTTGCAACGTCGTTATCTCCGCAATGCGCAAGATCATTCCTAATGATATCCGTATTGCAGTGTTTGTCGTTATCATTGCAGGTTTCGTTACGATAGTTGACCTTCTGCTTCAGGCATATGTTCCCGCGCTGAGCGAGTCTCTGGGCGTGTTCATCCCCCTGATCGTCGTCAACTGCATCATCATCGGTCGTGCAGAAGCATTTGCCGCGAAAAACAGCATCGGAGCTTCCGCGCTCGACGGTATCTTCCAGGGCCTTGGCTACACCATCGTTCTCACCATCATGTGCATCATCCGTGAGTTCCTCGGTTCCGGCTCCTTCGGCAAGGGAATCATCAACACCATTAACGGTATCGGTACCGGCAATGGCCTTCAGATCTTCCCCGAAGAGTTCGGAGCAAAGCTCCTGACCATGCCTTTCGGCGGCTTCCTTACCCTCGGCTGCCTGATCGCGCTTATGCAGTATGCTCTGCGTAAGTCCGCCGAAAAGAAAGAAAAGGAGGGAAATAAGTAATGCTTACAAGTATTCTTTCCATCTCTCTGGGCGCTATCCTCATTAACAACTTCATCTTCTCGCAGTTCCTCGGCTGCTGCCCGTTCCTCGGCTGCTCGAGCAAAGTCGACACCGCTGTCGGCATGGGCCTCGCGGTCACCTTCGTTATGGGTCTTGCATCCGCTATCTGCTGGGTCGTTAATGAGTATGTTCTCATGCCTCTCGGCCTTGCGTTCCTCCAGACGCTGACCTTCATCCTGGTCATCGCCGCGCTGGTTCAGTTCGTCGAGATGTTCCTGAAGAAGTCCATCCCCTCCCTGTACTCGGCACTGGGTATTTACCTGCCCCTTATCACCACCAACTGCGCAGTTCTCGGTGTTGTTCTTCTGAACGTTCAGAATAAGTACAACTTCATCGAGTCCACCGTTTACGGCATCACCGGCGGCCTCGGCTTCCTGCTTGCTATCGTTCTGTTTGCCTCCGTGCGCGAGCGCGTTGAGTTTGCAGAGTATCCGAAAAGCTTCGAAGGTTTCCCGATCTGCCTCGTGACCGCATCTCTGCTCGCTCTGGCCTTCATGGGCTTCAGCGGCATGAAGATCTTTTAATAGGGGGACGATGATATGCAATTAGTAATTTACGGTGTTATCGTTCTCGGTGCCCTCGGCGCTCTTTTCGGCGCGATCCTTGCGTTTGCGTCGAAGATATTCCACGTCGAGGTAGACCCCAAGCAGGAGCAGGTTCGTGAGTGCCTGGCCGGCGCAAACTGCGGCGGCTGCGGCTTCCCCGGCTGTGACGGCTATGCCGCTGCGGTCGCAAAGGGCGAAGCTCCTGTCAACAAGTGCGTCGCGGCAGGCCCCGAAGCCGCTGCAAAGATCGCAGAGATCATGGGCGTTTCCGCAGGCGATGTGGAGAAAAAGGTCGCTTTCGTTCCCTGCTCGGGCACCGAAGGCCATGCTTCTAAGCGCTTTAACTACAGTGGTCCGAAAAACTGCCAGGCAGCAATGCTGTTCGGCGGCAAGAGCAACATGGATTGCCGTTTTGCCTGCATTGGCCTCGGCAACTGTGCAAATGCCTGCCAGTTTGGCGCAATGAGTATCGTTGACGGCGTTGCGAAGGTCAATCGCGAAAAGTGTGTCGGCTGCGGCGCGTGTGTTGACGCCTGCCCGAAGAAGATCGTCAAGCTCGTTCCTTATGATCAGCACGTTCTCGTCGCATGCTCAAGCTGCGATAAGGGCGCTGCCGTCATGAAGGTCTGCGACGAGGGCTGCATCGGCTGCATGAAGTGCCAGCGCGAGTGCCCTGCCGACGCGATCGTTATTCAGGACAGTCTGGCTCGCATCGATGTTTCCAAGTGCGTTCAGTGCGGACATTGCTCCGACATCTGCCCGCGCCACATCATCAAGGTGCAGAACTGATAAAAACCAAAGCTTAAATTACCTGAACGGTTTCCGTTCAGGTAATTTTTTTGTATAAATATCGCTTACCGTGGCAAAATACGAAAAAAGCCATCGGGGTGATGTTATGAGCGTTAAGCACAAAAAAATAATTCTTGCCGTTGCAATGCTGTTTGCCGTGAACATTCTTATAATCGCGCTTGCGCAGTCTGCCGATGCGGCGCTTTATAAGCGCGGCTCATCGGGCGCAACGGTCACGCAGATACAAACACGCCTGAAAAGCTGGGGCTACTACAGCGGCAGCGTAGACGGCATCTACGGCAGCGCGACTGAGAGCGCCGTCAAATACTTTCAACGCAAAAACGGCCTGAACGTTGACGGTCAGGCAGGGGACAAGACCCTCGCGGCACTGGGGATATATGAGCCGGCATCTGCCGGCTCTGCCGCATCGGGCGATGTGTATCTCCTTGCGCGGCTTATATCTGCCGAAGCGCGCGGCGAGCCGTATATCGGGCAGGTCGCGGTCGGGGCGGTCGTCCTCAACAGGATCGACCATCCGTCGTTCCCGAACTCACTGTCGGGTGTCATATATCAGCGCGGCGCGTTCTCCTGCCTCGACGATGGGCAGTTTGATCAGCCTATAGCCGAAAGCGCCTATCGAGCCGCACGCGAGGCTCTTGCCGGTTCTGATCCCACCGGAGGCGCGATATACTATTTTAACCCGGCGACGGCGACGAGCAAATGGATATGGTCGCGGCCGCAGATGCTCACCATCGGAAGCCACATATTTTGCGCTTGACTTAAAATGGGGATAATAATAGAATATAAGAAAACAGACGGCGGCCGACCGCCGTACATAGAAAGGTGAGAGCAATGAACAAATGCCCAAGATGCGGAACCTATATCCCTGACGGCGGCAAGGTCTGCCTGTCGTGCGGCTGGAAGCCAGGCTCGGAGGACAGCTTCATGGATAATCCGATACTCAAATATATGCAGGAAGCCTTCGACAAGGCAAGCCCCGAAATGACCGAGGACGACAAAATACCCGATGAATTCAAGGAGCGCGACCTTGCAGCAGTAGGCTACATCGGCCCCGTATTCCTGTATTCGCTTATAAAAAACAGCTCGTCGGAGCTTGTGAGATATCATGCCAAGCAGTCGGCGATGCTGCTTGTTATGCATATGCTCAATGTAGTAGTCGGAGCTGTGCCGTATCTCGGTAAGCCTGTGAAAAAGCTTAACACGATGCTGCTTATTATCCTCGCGTTCCTCGGTGCTCGAAATGCATATTTCGGCAAAAAAGAGCCGGTGCCTTTTGTCGGGCAAATAATCTCGTCAATTATGGAGGCACTCTGATATGAAGTTTGTTACATACAATTATAACGGAACAGAATATGTCGGAGTTCTGACTAACGATGAGACTTCCGTGATACCGGCATCCGAGTTCGGCCTCAAGGCAGGCAGTATGCTTGAGCTTATCAAAGAGCTTGACGGAAGCTATCCTGCCATACCGACACAGGCAAAATCAATAGCGCTTTCAGATGTGAAGCTTGAAGCACCGATCCCGGAGCCGCGCCAGGACGTGATATGCCTTGGCCTTAACTATCGTGATCACGTCGAGGAGGCCACGCGAGCCGACGCCGTTTTTGATATTCAGCGCGGTGATGCCGTGTATTTTTCAAAGCGCCTTCAGCGCGCTGTCGCGCCCGGCGGTGAGATCGACGGACATTTTGACATTTGCGACAGCTTGGACTACGAAGTCGAGCTTGGTGTTATCATCGGCAGGGACGCAAAGAACGTCAAAGCAGCCGACGCAGGCAAGTACATATTCGGCTACACTATCATCAACGACGTATCTGCGCGCAATCTTCAGACGTGCCATAAGCAGTGGTATTTTGGCAAGAGTCTTGACGATTTTACTCCCATGGGCCCGTGCATACTCTCCGCCGACGAAGTTGGCGCAATGCCCGAGCTTGACATTCGCTGCTACGTCAACGGCGAAAAGCGCCAGGACAGCAACACGCGCATGATGATATTCGATATACCGTATATAATTGAAGAGCTGTCGGCAGGAATGACGCTCAAAGCCGGAACGGTTATCGCAACCGGCACTCCGAGCGGTGTTGCACTCGGTATGCCGCCCGAGGTGCAGAAATATCTCGAATCGGGAGATGTGGTCCGCTGCGAGATCGATGGCATCGGAGTTTTGGAGAACACAATAGCATAATGAACTAAAACGGCCGGGGCATTGCTCCGGTCGTAATTCTGAGGCGGCACATTTTGCGGTTTGCAAAGGCAAAAAACACAATATTTTGCGCCTCAAAATTCGCGAAAAAAACTTGCGAAAAAGTTCAAAAAACAGCTTGACATTTGCCGTTTGCGGTGCTATATTATCTAAGCACTTCGGGAAATGACCGAAAAGAGCGAAAAGAAAAACTTAAAAAGTTTTGAAAAAAGTTCTTGACAAGTCGCATCGAATCTGCTAATATATAAAAGCTCACCGCGCTGCGGAGAGCGAGAGTGTACCTTGAAAATTAGATAATGTAAGAACAGCTTATGCTAAATAAGCACCGGAAAAGGGTTCAAGTTTTTCCGAGAGGAAAGCTTAAATTAATTTCTTTGAGAGCTAAGAAAAGCAATCATAATTTAGATTATATCTGCTCAGAGCAGTTATGATACAATTTATAGAGAGTTTGATCCTGGCTCAG
>DKRV01000032.1 GCA_002472405.1 Clostridiales bacterium UBA7273
GTATGGTTTGCGTATGCGCGCGCACCCTTGGACACCTGGAGGATGACCGGAGCTTTGTGCTCTGCGGCGGCCTCGGTGATGCCCTGCACGATCTCCATGTTATTGACGTTGAATGCACCTACGGCATATCCACCTGCGTAGGCCTTGCTGAACATTTCGGTAGTAGTTACGAGTGGCATAATTGATCCTCCTGTAAGAAAAATGGTGATATTGCACAATTTTTTTCAAAATCATATTTATTATAAACCTAAAACATGTTATAATCAATAATCATTATGAATTGGAGGCGTAGTTTTGGATAATTTTTTTGAGCCGCCGCTGATTGGCGCATGCATATTTGGCCAGTCGGGCGGTCCCACCGCGGTTATCAACGCGAGCGCTTACGGCGTTATCAGAACAGCACTCGACAGTGATGTTATAACAAATGTATACGGTGCTGCATACGGCATCAAAGGTGTACTTAATGATGAGCTTTATGACATGGCTGAAGAGGAGGATTATGAGCTGAAGCTCCTGCTTAACACTCCTTCCTCTGAGCTTGGGTCATGCAGATATAAGATTGCAGATCCCGAAGTGGACGATACTGACTACAAAAGGATACTTGAGATATTCAAAAAATACGATGTAAGGTACTTTTTCTATAACGGCGGAAACGATTCCATGGACACCTGCAATAAAATAAGCAGATATATGGAGAAAGTCGGATATGAATGCAGAGTCATGGGTGTTCCCAAGACCATTGACAACGACCTGTTCGGAACCGATCATTGCCCCGGTTATGGCAGTGCCGCGAAGTTTATTGCAACATCATGCATGGAAGTCGGCAAGGACACCGACGTTTACAATACTGATATGGTCACCGTCATTGAAATAATGGGCCGACATGCCGGCTGGCTCACGGCATCGGCCGCGCTTGCGACCGAATACGGAAACGGCTGCGGTCCGGATCTTATTTACCTTCCCGAGCGAGACTTTGACCTTGACCAGTTCACGGAAGATGTCACCAAGATCATGAAGCAGAAGAGAAATGTGCTTGTTGCCGTTTCGGAAGGACTGCATTATGCCGACGGATCGTTCGTGTCCGAGGCAAAGACATCCGGTACTGACGGATTTGGCCATGCGCAGCTCGGCGGTCTGGCAGTAAAGCTTGCAAATTACCTAAAAGAGCGTATGGGACTTAAAAAGGTTCGCGGAATTGAGCTTAGCCTTCTTCAGCGCAGTGCGGCGCACATTGCCTCGGCAGTTGACATCGATGAGGCCTACTCCGTCGGAAAGTATGCCGTGGAAGCTGCGATAAACGGCGCTACCGGACAAATGGTAGCACTTGAACGTGAGGATAATCAGGGACTGTACTCCTGCAAGCCTACGCTTCTCTCGCTCAGCAGCGTTGCTAACTATGAAAAAAAGGTTCCCCTTGAATGGATAACCCGAGACGGCAACTATGTTACAAACGAATTTATTAACTATGTTCTCCCACTAATACAGGGCGAGCCAAGAATCCCTCAAAGCAATTCCCTACCCCGTTATGCGAGACTGAAAAAGGTCAAAGCAAAGCCATGCGAGAAAGCAACTGCTGAATGAAAAATTAATTAAAATGCCACTGTTTTGACAAAGCATCCAAAACAGTGGCATTAATTTTGCGATTTTAAACTATAAATTGTGCAAGTAGCATAAAGAAAGCGTTAAGAATTGTTGCGTGCTATAGCCAAGTAGCTGCCCATATGCTAATATACGAGTATTATTTTTTGGAGGAATAGTCATGCAGCAAAAACGTAAAATCAATTTAGCCGGTTGGATCATCATATGCATGCTGGCCGGTATCCTTGTAGGCTTTGTATTTCTGCTCGCAGCGCCGAAAAGCACTTTTACAACAGATTATCTTAAGCCCATTGGAACGATATACATAAATCTGCTTAAGTTTATGGTAGTTCCCGTTGTCCTGTTCTCAATTATGGACGGCGTTATTTCACTCAACGACCTCAAGCGTGTCGGCAGCGTCGGCGTAAGGACTTTTATTTACTACATGTGCACAACGGCCGTTGCGGTCGTCATCGGCCTTGTTGTAGTAAATTGCTTCAAGGGCTTCTTCCCTGTTCTCGATTCGAGCGTTACCGATTCACTTGAATACACCGCTGCCGAGGCTCCCAAAGTCATGGACGTTATCGTTGGCATCTTCCCTGATAACCTCTTTAAGCCCATGGTCGAGGCAAACATGCTTCCCGTAATCTGCATTGCAATATTCTTCGGCGCAGGTATACTCGCTGCCGGTGAGAAGGGCAAAAAGATCGGCGAGCTTGTTAATTGCATGAATGAAATCACCATGAAGGTACTTATGATGATCATAAAGCTCACCCCGATCGGCGTATTCTGCCTGATGGCTGACGTTGTTGCGGTAAACGGCGCAAAGATCGTCGGTTCTCTTGCACTCGTTATTGGTGTTGCCTACATCGGTTACATTCTGCACGTTATCATCGTATACGGATGCAGCATCAAATTTCTGTCTGGCATGAGCCCGATAGCGTTTTTCAAGGGTCTTGCCCCCGCAATGCTGACCGCATTCACCACGACCTCGTCTAATGCAACTTTGCCTATCAATATCGAGTGCTGCAACGAGATGGGTGCCGAACCTGAGATAAGCTCTTTCGTTCTGCCTCTTGGCGCAACCATCAACATGGATGGTACGGCGATATACCAGGCGGTTTGCGCGGTGTTTATCGCCTGCTGCTACGGTGTTGACCTTACCCTCGGACAGATGGCAATGATCGTTCTTACAGCAACACTTGCCTCCGTCGGTACTGCCGGTGTATCCGGTGCAGGCATGATAATGCTGTCGATGGTTCTCATGTCCGTCGGCCTGCCTGTTGAGGGTATCGCAATAATTGCCGGAGTTGATAAGCTGTTCGATATGGGGCGTACAACGCTCAATATCACCGGCGATGCTACCGCAGCAATGTGGGTATCGAAGGTCGAGCGCAAAAAAATGGCTGCAAAAGCAGTGAAGTAAGCTTGTATAATGTAAGCTCCCCCGTGACTACGGGGGAGCTTTTTTAATCAAAAGCAGGATTTACAGCATAGAAGTTTTTCGAATCGAGCTTTTCGATCGCATTTCTCAGCCCTTCGCCGAAGCGCTGATAGTGTACGATCTCCCTCTCTCGCAAGAATTTTATAACATCATTAACATCCGGATCATCGGATAGCCTCAAAATGTTGTCGTAGGTTGTGCGAGCTTTCTGCTCTGCTGCCATGTCTTCGCTTAGATCAGTTATAACATCACCCTTTACCTGCATAGTAGCTGCAGTCCACGGTGTGCCAGACGCAAACTGAGGGTATACTCCGGCGGTGTGATCAACGAAGTATGCTTCAAATCCGGCCTTTTTAATTTCCTCCGGAGTCATCTTGCGCGTCAGCTGGTGGACAATTGCCGCTATCATTTCAAGGTGACCGAGCTCTTCGGTGCCTATATCTGTCAAGAGGCCTTTAAGCTCAGGATACGGCATGCTGTATCGCTGACTTAGATACCGCAGCGAAGCTCCGAGTTCGCCGTCAGGTCCGCCATATTGACTAATTATGAATTTTGCCAATGCCGGATTAGGGCGAGATATCTTAACGGGATATTGCAGCTTTTTCTGATAAATAAACATGCTCAGCCCTCCGTTTTTACGCAGTAATCCCATGGCCAGGGGTTCTTAAGCCAAGTGTAGCTCTGAGCCTGAAGAAGATCGCTGTGCGTCAGCGGACCATAGAGCTTCACATACTTTTCCTTTGCCGTCTTTGATAGGGCAAGAATGCTTTTATATAATTCAAAGGCTTCTTCATCGGCACTGTGCGTATCTAGATATAGCGCAAGTTCCTGCGCAACGAAATCCAGAGCCATTACCTCGCCTAACGGTGTGCCGGTCAGATCGCCGGTGTTGACCATATTCATAAACGGAAGATCAAGGCCGGGAAACAGTGTTCCCCTGCTCAGAGCCTCCGCATTGCTGTATACAGGCTTTACCGACTGCTGCATCGGCACATATGCCATAGCAAGCGGCGCGCAATCCGGAAGCGTTCCTTCCTTGCAGCCGCAGTTTTTGTTATCATCCATTGGTGCAGTCCTCCTTTGCAACCACATTATATGGAGACACTGCCGGCAATGTTAACAAAAAAAGCGCACCGGGAATATACCCGGTGCACTGATTGCTGCTTTGGCTATTTGATCATTTCGTTAAACTGATCTTCGTTTATAATATTAATTCCGAGATCCGTCGCTTTTTTCAGCTTACTGCCGGCATTTTCACCGGCAAGAACATACGTCGTTTTCTTTGAAACCGACGAGGATGCTTTGCCGCCGTAGCTTTCTATTATTGCCGCAGCCTCATCGCGTTTGTAGCCGCTCAGCTCGCCTGTGAGCACAAAAGTCATGCCGGTAAATCGGCTGTCCTTAACGGCATCTGTGCTGTCGAATGACACGCCTGCTTCGCGCAGCAGCTTTATCTGATGCTGCGATTGAGGAAGCGAGAACCATTCAACGATAAAATCGGCCGTGATCTCGCCGATATCCGGAACGTTTGTAAGCTCCTGCTGCGTGGCCTGCATAAGCTTATCGAGAGATCCGAAATGCATGGCAAGAGTCTTTGCGGCCTTCTGCCCGACCTGCCTTATGCCGAATGCGCACATCAGCCGCGCAAGGCCGGCACTCTTGCTGTTTTCGATGGCATTAATAAGGTTCTCGGCCGATTTTTCGCCCATACGGTCGAGCTGAGCAACCGACTGCGCATCAAGCGAATACAGCTCGGCAGGGCTAACAGCAAGGCCGCTGTTTATAAGTGCCTGACATACGGAGATACCGAGGCCCTCAATATCCATTGCCTCGCGAGAGGCAAAGTGAGCGAGATTGCGAAGCCGCTGGGCCGGACACTCGGGACTTGTGCATCTTATTGCAACTCCGTCCGGGTCACGCATGACAGGTGCGCCGCATTCGGGGCAAAAGTCCGGCATTTTAAATGGTTCGGTTCCGTCGGGGCGCTTATCTTTGCTGACCGCAAGCACTTCGGGGATGATCTCTCCGGCTTTCTGAACAAGAACGGTATCACCGATCCTTATGTCAAGCCGGTCAATATTATCCTGATTGTGCAGCGTTGCATTGCTGACCGTAGTTCCGGCAAGGCGCACCGGCTCAATGACGGCTTTTGGCGTTAAAACGCCGGTTCTGCCGACCTGAACGACGATATCAATAACGCGGCTTTCCTTTTTCTCGGGTGGATATTTGTAGGCTACTGCCCAGCGCGGAAACTTCGCAGTGCTGCCGAGAGAGGCACGCTGCGCAAGTGAGTTGATCTTTATGACGGCTCCGTCGATATCATACGCAAATTCGCCGCGCGACTGACCAATCCAATCAATTCGCTCGCAGCATTCTTCGATCGTGCTGCACAGCTTATACGGCACGACAGGAAAGCCCATGTGCTTCATTGCGTCAAGCGTTTCGGCGTGTGTGCCGTACGGCTCGCCGTCTGTAAACTGCATATTAAAGCAGACAATATCGAGCTTGCGAGACGCCGCAACCTTCGGGTCGAGCTGGCGGATCGAGCCGGCAGCCGCATTGCGCGGATTTGCAAGCAACGCCTCTCCGTTCAGCTCTCTTTCGGCGTTAAGCTCATTGAACACGGCTTTAGACATATAAACCTCGCCGCGGACAATCAGGTGCTCCGGTGCATCGACTAAATGCATAGGAAGGCTGCGAACCGTGCGGAGGTTTTCCGTAACGTCCTCGCCGGTAACGCCGTCGCCGCGTGTTGCGCCGCGGACAAAATATCCGTTTTCATACTCAAGTGACATCGACAAACCGTCAATTTTCGGTTCCACGCAGAATTCTCTGTTCTTGCCGAGCGCCTGATCCATGCGTTCTCCGAAAGCAGCGAGTTCATCGAACGAGAACACATCGCTCAGGCTTTCAAGCGGCACCTGATGGTGCACAGGCGTAAACTGTGAAAGAGCCTTGCCGCCTACCCTCTGCGTGGGAGATGTGGGGGTTATAAGCTCCGGGTGCTCCTCTTCAAGCTTTGTAAGCCTCACCATGAGCATGTCGTAATCATAATCGGATATGACAGGCGCATCATTAACGTAGTACAGCCTATTGTGATATTCAATTTCCTCGCGGAGCTTTTCAATCTCTTTTTTTGCGTCCATGCTCAGTTCTCCATGTTTAAATATGTATTCGGTACCTTGCCTACTATAACGGTATCGGCAACTATTACCTCGGTGACGGTTGTTGCGCTTTCTGTTCCCCACGGGATCAGCACGTCGATATCTATCGTGACTTCAAGCACAAGCTGATATTTTGCCTGATTAATGCCGCATGAAACGACCTCGTTGCGAAAATCGACCCGAGATGAGGTAAGCATTATTATCTGCACATTTACATCAGGGCCTTTGTTCAGTAAAAGATTAAGCCCCGTGAGATTGCCGAACGGAATTCCGACATTGATCACCCCATTGTCGGTGGATGCGATAACAGAGTTAAGTATATCCGTTGACAATGTGTTTATGTGGGCCATGTTGCTTGTTATCGCGGTAACGCTGCCGTCGGAATCTTTATCAAGATTTACAAAGTAGTCAAACCCGTAGATACCCTGGCCTATGACCTCATTTATCGAATCGTTGACAGCCTTTGTAACAATATCGGTTGCGTCTGACACAGCTATCTGCGTTGAGAGCTTCCCAAGAAACCAACTGACGGTTACACACATAGCTAAAACAGCGACGGCAAAAGCAACTACTCCGGCAGACCTGTGCCGGCGCTGCCTTGCGTGCATCTGATTGCGATACCGGCGAAAATACATGAGACCACCCCATGTATTATATGCACTTTTCAGCTCAGCATTTCATTTACGGCCATCATAATACCGAGCTTGCCGGATTCATATGTTATGCCGCCCTGAACATACAGAGTGTACGGCTCACGCATGGGGCCGTCTGCCGATAATTCTATGGACGAGCCCTGTACAAACGCGCCTGCCGCCATTATGACGGGCACATTGTATCCGGGCATCTGCCACGGCTCGGGCGTAACATATGAGTCTACGGGCGCGCCTGCCTGAACTCCGCGGCAGAATTTTTTCATATTCTCGCCGTTTTTGAGCGTTACCATTTGAATTATATCGTTTCTCGCCTCGTCGGGAGCCGGAGACGATTCAAACCCGATCTTTTTCATCATGGCAGAGCAGAATGTAACCGTCTTGATTGCCTGAGTCACTATATGCGGCGCCATGAAAAAGCCCTGGAAAAGAAGCCTGTTGTTGCCGAGCGAGGCTCCGCATTCGCCGCCTATTCCGGGCGTTGTCAACCGCATAGCGGCATTTTCAACAAGATCCTTTCGGCCAACAATATATCCGCCGGTCGGCGCAAGTCCGCCGCCGGGGTTTTTGATGAGCGAACCGGCCATGATGTCCACGCCGTATTCGGTAGGTTCATGCTCACCGGTGAACTCACCGTAGCAGTTATCAACCATAACGGTGACATTCGGTGCAACGCTTTTGACTGCACTGCATATCTCACCTATCTCCTCTGCCGATAGCGCTTTGCGGTTTTCATAGCCTCTTGAGCGCTGAATGAGCACCGCCGAGATCGAGCGGTCGGCAAGCGCGGCTTTTATGGCCTCGAGATCGGCTTCTCCGTCCTTGAGATCGACCTGCTTATAGTTAATGCCGTAGAATTTTAGTGAGCCGTGGCAATCGCCCTCAATTCCGATGGCGTTTCTGAGCGTATCATACGGAAGCCCCGTGACGGAAAGCAGCGTATCGCCCGGCTTTAGTATTCCAAAAAGAGCTGCTGAGAGGGCGTGCGTTCCGTTTACAAATCCAATGCGCACAAGGGCTGCTTCCGTGCAGAACACCTGGGCATATACCTTATCAAGCACTTCCCTGCCCAGATCGTCATATCCGTAGCCGGTTGTTCCGGCAAAGCAGGAGTCGGATACCTTGTTGTCCTGAAAAGCGGTCATCACCTTGCGTGTGTTGAGCATGGCGATGCGGTCAATGCGCTCAAACTGCGGCCGGATCTCCTCTTCTGCCTGACGAGCAAGCTCGTATACTTCGGGTTTTATATCGTTTACGTTCATTTTAAAGCTCCATAACTATCTGTTTAAAGTATTTCCCGCGCTCCATAAAGTTTTTGAACTTATCAAAAGCGGCACATGCCGGCGAGAGCAGGACTATATCTCCGTCACGTGCAGAATTAGCAGCTGCAAGAACGGTGTCTTTAAAATTATCAATTTTTTCGATCGGCAAGCTTCCGTCAAAATACTTTGACTTTGTGACGGCATCATAGATCTTTTCGGTCGTAGCACCGGTGAGATACAGCTTTTTAACATGCAGGCATATCTCGTCGCCAAGCTCGTCAAAAGGTATATGCTTATCATATCCTCCGGCTATGAGTATCGGCTTTTGCTTGAGTGCGTGAAGTCCTGCCGCGGTGCGTGTGGGGCTTGTTCCGATGGAGTCGTTTATAAAAGTAACTCCGTTGAGTACCCTCACCTGCTCGAGGCGGTGCTCGACGCCGGAAAAGCTCTTTGCTACGGATATGCAGGTGTCATCGTCAACATATCCGTCCGTCGCGGCAAAAGCAGCCATATAGTTTTCAAGATTATGCGTTCCAGGCAGCTTAATATCGTCGGCAGCCATGAGCTTCTGAGATGACCCATCATGAACGCGGTAGATATAGCCATCAGTGCAGTAAACGCCGCTATCCGGCTTCATTGCGCGGCTGAAATATGAGATGCTCGACTTTGCCTTACCGGCATAGTAAGCGGAAAACTCGTTCTCATGATTGAGAACAAGGCGGTCATGCTCGTCCTGATATGCAAATATCGAGCTTTTTGCATCAATATAGTCCTGATAATCCTTGTGCTTATCGAGATGGTTAGGAGATATGTTAGTAATAACGGCAACATCAGGCTTGCACACCATGCTGTGTAGCTGAAACGAGCTGAGCTCAAGAACGGCAACATCGGTTTCGTTCATGTTGTCAACATCGCAAAGCAGCGGCCTGCCTATATTGCCGCCGAGGTGTACAGTGTAGCCCTGAGCCTTTAACAGCTCGGATATTATTGTTGTCGTTGTTGTTTTTCCGTCGCTGCCGCTCACGGCAAAAATTTTGCACGGACAGAGCTTCATGAAAAGCTCCATCTCTGATGTCAGCTCAGCTCCGCGCTCAACGGCTTTTTTAAGATGCCCGTCAAACGGCATAAGCCCCGGAGTACGGAAGATAATGTCGAAGTCAAGATGCTCAAGATAATCCTCGCCGAGATAAAACTTTGCGCCGAGCTTTGAGAGCTCCGTGTGCTCCTGCCCCAGCTGCTCGGCAGTGCGCTTATCGCAGGCCGTCACATCGCAGCCCGAAGCAAGAAGCTTCTTTATAAGCGGTGTGTTGCTAACACCGATACCGATAACGCAAATGCGCTTATGTTTTATGCTGTCTATATATTCATTTAAAGTCATGCTTATAGCCTCCTATTAACCAATATATTATACGGCGGCAAACGTTTAAAGACAAGAATTTTCTATTGACGAAAGCGTGAATAATGGGTAAAATAATCAAATGAGTGGGCCGAACGACCGCGGGTGCATTCCGAAAGGAAGTACATGAGGAAAGTCCGGGCTCCATAGGGCAAGGATAGCGGGTAACGCCCGCCAGGGGTGACCCTCGGACAAGTGCAACAGAAATATACCGCCGAGCAATCGGTAAGGGTGGAAAAGTGAGGTAAGAGCTCACTCGTCGCATGGAGACATGTTGATGCTGTAAACTCTATCCGGAGCAACGCCGTGGGAGGACATGCGATTGGCCCGATCGTCCTCGGGAGGCGGCTTGAGCCTGCCGGCAACGGCAGGATTAGATAGATGGTCGTTTAAGACAGAACCCGGCTTACAGACTCGCTCAATATACGGAAAAAACCGCCGTGTCAGGCGGTTTTTTCTTATTCCCATTTAGCCCAGATATCCGGCGCGTAGCCGACGGTCGCCTGCTTGCCGTTGCGGACGACCGGTGTTTTAATAAGCCATGGGCATTCAAAGAGCTTTTCAAGCTTTGCGTCATTTGACGCAAGGTATTGAATAAGCGGATAGTCAACGTCGTTTTCATTGATCATATTATCAAGACCGACGGCATTTTTCACAGAGTTCAGCTCTCCCCTGCTCATGCCGAATTTCATGATATCAACGAACTGATATTTTATTCTGCGCTCTTTAAAATAACGCTCGGCCTTTTTTGTGTCAAAGCATTTGCTTTTGCCGAAGATTTGAATATTCACAGCGCCTTCTCCATAACTTTAAGAATATTATTCCTGAAAATATCACAAACAAGCTGCTCGGAATAGTTGTGCCTGAGCAGCGTTTCGTATATTCTGCCAAGATCCTGAACGCCGCTTATGCCGCGCGGCATTTCTTCAATACCGTCAAGGTCACAGCCGAGGAAAACAGATTTTTCCCCACCAAGGGACATAAAGTGCTCAATATGCGCAAAAACAGCGTCAATATTGCGTCCGAGGCCGAGAAATTTGGGATAGAGGTTTATTCCGGCTCCGCCGCCCTGACGAACCAATGCCAAAAACTGCTCATCGCTGAGATTGCGAGGAACGTTGCAGACTGCTTTTGAGTTTGAGTGTCCGGCAATAACGGGGCGCGTGCTTATCTCGAGCGTATCCCAGAATCCGCGTTCGGATATATGAGACATATCGAGCATTATCCCAAGCTCCTGCGCTCGCATAACAAACTGCCGGCCTTTATTCGTAAGCCCGGTACCGCCGTCCATGGCAGCGCCGCAGAGCAAATTGTCGTGATTCCATGTTAGGTGTGCTATTCGCACGCCGCGAGCATATGCGGAGTCTATATCCTCTATTTGCTCTGCACCTTCAATAGATAGCACAGCCGCGATCTTCCCCTCATTCTCCGTCGCGACTATATCCTGAAAATTCAGACATAGCTTTGCCATGTCTGAATTTTCTTCTATCTGGCGCAGGAAAAACGCAATCGACCTGTCTGCAAAGGCGACGGGATCAGGATCGTCAACAGCGCAGATCGCGAATACCTGACCAGAAGGAGCGTATGCTGCGAGCCGTTCAAGATCAAGATGCATTTTATTGCGGCGCAATATCTCGCCCTTTTCAAGTGCGTGCGTAGCTGTATCGCAGTGACAATCAAAAAGCGGAATGCTCATTATACCTCGGAAATAAGCGGCAGAATCATGGGACTGCGCTTGGTCGTCTTATACAGATAAGATGAAACATTGCTCTTTATCCGGCTTTTTATTGCAGACCAATCTTTAACTCCGCTCCCTTCACATGCAAGAACGGTTTCCTTTGTAACGCGCTTGAGCTCCTCAAGCATATCTTCGGCTTCCTTAACGTAAACAAAGCCGCGCGTGAGTATCTCAGGATCGGACAGCATTGCATTATCCCAGGAGGAAAGCGTGACAACGATGACGACCATGCCGTCCTCGGCAAGTCTGTGCCTGTCGCGCATTACGACGCTGCCGACGTCGCCAACACCCATACCGTCAACCATAACAGCACCGGACTGGACCGAGCCGTTGAGCTTAACGCTTTTCTTTGAAATTTCAATTATCTTGCCGTTTTCGGCAATGACAACATTTTTCGGATCAACGCCCATAATGCGTCCAAGCTCGGCATGCTTTACGAGCATGCGGTATTCGCCGTGAACGGGGATGAAAAACTTCGGGCGAACCAGCGCCAGCATCATCTTCTGCTCCTCCTGAGAGGCGTGACCGGAAACGTGAAGCGCGGTGTTGCGGTCATAAATGACCTCGGCACCCTTGTGGAACAGCTCGTCGATAACCTTGCTGATCATGTTTTCATTGCCAGGAATTGCGGATGCGGATATTATGACTCTGTCACCGGGGGCAATGTTTATCTGCCTGTGCTCCGAAAACGCCATGCGATACAGAGCGGACATGGTCTCGCCCTGCGAGCCGGTCGAAATTATTACGACCTTATCCTTGGGCAGCTTATTGATCTGAGCAAGGTCAACAAGCACGTTTTCCGGCGCGTTGAGATATCCCAAAACTGTTGCGACACGAAGAATGTTTTCCATACTGCGCCCGGTGATCGCAACCTTGCGCTTATATTTTGCGGCAACGTCGATTATTTGCTGCAATCTGTGAACATTAGACGCAAATGTCGTTATGATAATACGCTGATCGCAGTTTTTAAACAGCTTATCGAAAGTTTCGCCGACCTTGCGCTCGGATGCGGACAGACCCGGCTTTTCCACGTTTGTAGAGTCGCTAAGCAGTGCGAGTACACCCTCGTTTCCAAGCTGGCCGAAGCGTGGCAGATCGATAACCTTGCCCTGAACCGGCGTAAGGTCTATCTTAAAGTCGCCTGTGTGCACGATCGTTCCGATAGGCGTTTTTATCGCAAGAGCAACAGCGTCTGCAATGCTGTGGTTAACTGCAATAAACTCAACGCTGAAGCAGCCAAGGCGGAATATATCGCCGGCTTTTTTGGTGAATATCTGCGTATTGTACAGCAGATCGTGCTCTTCGAGCTTGAGCTCAATAAGCGCCGCAGTGAGCGGAGTCGCGTATATGGGAACGTTCAGGTCATGAATAACGTAAGGCACTGCGCCGATGTGATCCTCGTGCCCGTGGGTTATAACAATGCCGCGCACCTTTTCGGCGTTGGCTTTGAGATAAGAAATGTCGGGAATAACAATATCAATGCCGTACATATCCTCGTCCGGGAAGCCGAGTCCGCAGTCAACAACGATTATATCCGTGCCAAATTCAATGGCTGTCATATTCTTGCCGATCTCTCCGAGACCGCCAAGGGGAATGATTTTAAGCTTATGAGTCATATATTAACCTCCATTTGAGTGATAATTTCCGAAAACGCAAAGTAAAGGGACCCTCACGACAACTGCCCCGATACGCAGCGTGCCGTGAAGCTTTCCCCCTCTAATATTCGGTATGTAGTAATTTTTATCGTACAGGAATTATAACCTGTTTATCACATTTCAATTCTGCCTTCGAGAGCGCGAAGAAGTGTAGCATCATCGGCAAACTCAAGGTTTGACCCGACAGGAATGCCGTATGCAAGACGTGTCACCTTAACGTCAAAGGGCTTTAAGAGTCTTGATATATACATGGCAGTAGCCTCACCCTCAGTATCCGGGTTTGTTGCCATGATGATCTCTTTGATCTCACTGTCGTCGGCAGCAACGCGATGTATAAGCTCGCTTATGCGAATGTCGTCGGGACCGACATGACTTATGGGCGAAAGAACACCGTGCAGAACATGATACACACCATTATACTCATGGCTGCGCTCGATTGACAATACGTCGCGAGGCTCGGAAACAACGCATACGATGCTTTTATCGCGCTTGGTGCTTGCACAAACCGAACACACCTCACCCTCGGTGAGGTTCTGGCATATTTTGCAGCAGCATACGTTCTTCCTCGCTTCCAAAATTGCGTTCGCAAAGCTTTCGCCCTCGCCCTCCGGCAGTGAAAGAACGTGGAACGCAAGTCTCTGTGCGCTTTTGCGGCCGATACCGGGGAGAGATGCAAATTTATCTATCAGGTTTTCAAGTGAAGCAGGGAAAAACGGCATTTATATTATCTCCAATAAGTGTTTATGCGTTTCTAATCGCATCAATTTGTGCTTTCCTGTCCGGCTTTCCGAAAACGGCGCTTCCGGCAACAAGAACGGTGGCTCCGGCATCTTTCACGAGCTTTGCCGTTACAGGATCAACGCCGCCGTCAACCTCCAGCTCGCAGGCAAGACCTCTTTTGTCGATCTCGTGCCTGAGTTCGGCTATCTTAGGCAGCTGACCGTGCATAAAGCTCTGGCCGCCGAAGCCGGGCTCTACCGTCATGACCAGAGCCATGTCGAGGCGATCTATAAACGGGTACAGTACGCTTGCAGGAGTCCTCGGCTTGAGCGCAAGGCCGACCTTCTTCCCGTTTTCCTTAACGATATCAATAGCGTCCGATATGTTCTGATAAGAGTCCGCCTCGACATGGAACATAACAAGATCGGCACCGGCATCGCAAAATGCTTTTGCGTATCTAACGGGCTTATCGATCATCAGGTGAACATCAAGGAACATCTCGGTCATTTTCCGCACAGACTTCAAAACGGGAATGCCGATCGAGATATTGGGAACGAAAAATCCGTCCATAACGTCAAAATGAACATATTCCGCACCGGCAGAACGTATATCTTCAATCTCGGCGCCGAGTTTCGTAAAATCGGCAGAGAGGATCGAGGGAGCTATCTTAATCATATCAATAACCTCGGAAAAGCAGGCGGCATAAAATGTTGCAGCGGTAAAGTGCGCACAGCCGCTTTTATATAGGGGGGGCGCTGCGGCGCCCCCGGTCTGCGCACAATTATAAACATTATACAGCAGTTTTGTATGAATTACAAGAGTTACAAAGTAAAATAGCAGAGGGAAACCGTGATTTCCTTCTGCTATTAATTATTTGTTATTCGGGGAGCTTACAGACATCGATCCACTCGATGGCATTTGAGTATTTATACAGCTCATCAAGATTAAGCTCAATTGCGCTGTTTGCGCTTCCGACCGCCGGGAACACGGTTTCAAAGCGCTTGAGGCTTTCGTCAAGATAAACGTCGATACCGTCGTTTATGCCGAAAGGACACACTCCGCCGACGGGATGACCGACGATGCTCAGCACCTCATCGGGTGCAAGCATTTTGGCCTTCATGTGGAATTTTTCCTTGAACTTGTGGTTGTCGATCCTTGCGTCGCCTGCTGCGAGGATCAGGATACAGCTATCATCCTTTTTGAAAGAGAGGGTTTTGGCTATCCGCGCGCCGTCAACGCCGAGTGCGAGGGCTGCAAGCTCGACCGTTGCGCTCGAAACGTCAAATTCGCGCACTCTGTCTTCCATACCGAACTGTCTGAAATATGCTCTGCCTTTTTCTATGGACATGCCGATTCACCTTACTTGAGAATAATTTTGTTGAAGTTTTTCTTGCCGCGCTTGAGAACTACGCCGGCTTTGAGCTCGTCTGTCGTGAAACTGCGGCCGATATCGCTTACCTTCTCGTCATTTGCGGAAATGCCGCCCTGCTGGATATTGCGGCGAGCTTCAGATTTTGAAGAGCAAAGACCCGTGAGAACGAGTGCACTCATAACATCAATAGCGCCGTCTGCAAGATCTGTTTCCGAAAGCTCGGTCGTCGGCATTTCGCCGGACGCACCGCAGCCGAACAGAGCCTTTGCCGAAGCCTCGGCCTTCTTTGCCTCTTCTTCGCCGTGAACAAGTGAGGTAAGCTCGAATGCAAGAATTTCTTTTGCTTTGTTAAGCTGAGAGCCTTCCCAGCTGTCCATCTCGTTGATCTGCTCGAGCGGCAGAAAGGTCAGCATACGCAGGCATTTGAGAACGTCGGCATCGTCAACATTGCGCCAGTACTGATAGAAATCGTAGGGCGAGGTCTTGTTGGGATCAAGCCATACGGCGCCGGCCGCGGTTTTGCCCATCTTTTTACCCTCGGAGTTGAGCAGTAGCGTGATGGTCATTGCGTGAGCATCCTTGCCGAGCTTGCGGCGGATAAGCTCGGTGCCGCCGAGCATGTTCGACCACTGGTCGTTGCCTCCAAACTGCATGTTGCAGCCGTAGTGCTGGAACATGTAGTAGAAGTCGTAGCTCTGCATGATCATGTAGTTAAACTCAAGGAAGCTCAGACCCTTCTCCATGCGCTGCTTGTAGCACTCGGCGCGCAGCATGTTGTTTACAGAGAAGCATGCGCCGACCTCGCGCAGAAGCTCAATGTAGTTGAGCGGCTTGAGCCACTCTGAGTTGCGAAGCATGATAGCCTTGCCTTCGGAGAAGTCGATGAACTTTTCCATCTGTTTTTTAAAGCATTCGGCATTGTGCGCTATCGTCTCCTCGGTGAGCATCTGGCGCATATCGGTTCTGCCGGAGGGGTCGCCGATGAGCGTGGTGCCGTCGCCGATGAGGGCGATGGGGCGGTTTCCGGCCATCTGCAGACGCTTCATAAGGCACAGCGCCATGAAGTGACCGACATGCAGAGAGTCGGCGGTGCAGTCAAAGCCGATGTAAAACGTGGCTTTGCCGTTATTGATCATTTCTTTTATCTGATCTTCATTGGTTACCTGCGCGATAAGGCCTCTTTCGACCAATTCTTCGTAAATACCCATTAGTTTTTCTCCTTTTTCATTATATCTTCGGCCGTTTTGGCCATAAATGCGATTATTTCGCTGCAATCGATATTGCCCTTAAGATCTGCGCAGCGCACATAGCCGTACTTTTCGCGCGCAATGGCAACACACTGCTTTGCGATAGAGGCAATCTTATCCTTTGCCTCGGTATCCTGGCCGTCGTTAAACGGAAAAACGAGTCCTTCGGCCATTATGGCGCCTGTAACCGCTCCGCAAAGCTCGCCGCTTCTCGCGCCGCCGCCAAAGCCAGCTGAAAGTGCAAGCGCGGTTTTCTCGTCCAAGCCGGTATATTCGCAGCACGCGGCAAAAACCGACTGTGCGCAATTATAACCGTTTTTGTGGTAATCCAATGCTCTTTGTCCAATATCCATAGCTGCCTCCTGTAAAAAAAGCCCCCTGTCCTAAGACAGAGGGCGTTGTAAACGCGGTACCACCTCTATATGCCTCATTCTTGCGAATAAAGCCTCGGTGAGTGCATGACTCAAGCGCTGTATCGGGCGCACCCGTCATCGCCTACTTAAGCATTTCAGCGAGCCGCTCCAAGCCGTATTCATTCATCCTCGCTCTCCCCTTTTCAGCATACAGGGTCTCTCTGTGCAGCAAAAAATGAATTACTTCTGCTTTTCATCGCGTTTTCGTGTGAGATTATACTAAACTAATCGTTTCTTGTCAACTTATATTTATCCGCCGCCGCAAGCTGCTCCTCGGCTCCGGCGAGGGTCGTTTCCGTGATAACGTCGCCGCCGTAGAGCCTTGCAAGCTCCATGCGTCTGCCCTGACGGTCAAGCTTTTTTACGACAGTGAAGGTTTTTCCGTCCTTTTCGGCCTTTTCAATCTTATCGTGACTGTCAGCCAAAGCTGCGATCTGCGGCAGATGAGTTATGCACAAAACCTGCTTGCCGCGCGAAAGATCGCTCATTTTTTCGCCTACGCGCTGAGCGGCAACACCGGAAACACCGGTGTCAATTTCGTCAAACACCATTGTTTCAATCGGGTCGTTATCGGAAAATGCGGTTTTCATTGCAAGCATTATTCGGCTAAGCTCGCCGCCGGATGCGATCTTCGATATTCTGCCAAGCTCCATGCCGGCGTTTGCGGAGATAAGAAAGCGCACATCGTCGGCTCCCGTTTTGTCAAAGCCGAGGGCCGATTCCATTGGCTCAACGGATACCTTGAACCTCACAGACGGCATACTGAGATCGCGAAGCTCGCTGCAAATGCGTGCTTCAAGCTTTTCTGCGGCCTTTTTTCGGCACGCCGTAAGCAAAGACGCCTTTTTGACGCAGTTATCCTTATGCTCTGAAAGCTTTTTTTCGAGTTTTTTGAGCATATCGTCGGAATATTCAAGCATGGCAAGCTCTTTCCTGCTGTCATCAAGAATTTTGAGCATACCCTCTTCGTCGGCGTTATATTTTCTGCCAAGGCGCTTGAGCTGAGCGGTGCGCGTTTCAATTCGATCATACTCATCGGGCGAAAATTCAAGACCGTCGCGAAAATCGCGTATACGCTCGGCCGCATCATAAATCAAAGATGACGCATTGCCGATGATCTCGGCCGTTTCGCGCAGCTCATCGGATATAAGAGCGGCTTTGCTTATGAGCGCCGACGCTTCATCAACGAGCGCACCGGCGTTTTCATCGCATGCGTACAATGCACTGTATGCTCCGTCGAGCGCTTCCGTAAGCTTTTCGGAATTTCTCAGCAGATCGCGTCGGGCAATGAGCTCATCCTCCTCGCCTACTTTAAGCTGAGCATTTTCAAGTTCTTCTATGCGATAGCGCAGATTGTCTGCCAGGCGCTCTTTTTCCACTTCGTCCATGGACAGCTTGTCCATCTCGCGCTTGCAGGCCGTATATTCTCTGTAAGCCTCGACAAATGCAGCAAGCTCGTCCGATGTCTTGCCGAATCCGTCAAGGTAAGCAAGATGCGAATCTTCGTCCATAAGCTGCCGGCCGTCATTCTGCCCGTGAATATCCAAAAGAAGTGAGCCGAGCTGCCTCAGCTGCGAAACGGTAACCGGGTTTCCGCATACTCGGCAGTTGTTTTTGCCGTCTGCGGAGATCTTGCGGCGTATGATGACCTCGTCCTCCGGCTCAAAATCATTATCCTCAAACCATTTTGCGGCGGCATCGGTTTCAAAAACTGCCGACACAACGCCGTATTCGGCCCCGGTGCGCACAAGCTCGCGGCTTGTACGAGCGCCGAGCACAGCGCCGAGAGAGTCAACGATTATCGACTTACCTGCACCTGTTTCGCCGGTCAGAACGGTCAATCCCTTTCCAAACTCAATATCCGCTTTTTCAATTACAGCAATATTTTCAATATGCAGCTGTGTAAGCATAGGAAACCTCTTATCAGAACATTTCTTCTATATCGTGGCAGAAATCCTCTGCCGCTTTGTTATCCTTCATTGCCAAAAATGCGGTATCGTCGCCGGCAAGCGTTCCGGCAAGCGTTTCAATGTGCATCGAGTCAAGCGTCGAGCATGCGGCCGACGCAAGGCCTGGAAGCGTTTTTATGACGATGATATTCTGCGCGACGGTGTACGATGTGACACTCTCTCTGAATATTTTGCGAAGGCGCTGCTCGCGATCGTTATTACGTGATTTACCGCTGACAACATAGTGGTATTTGCCGCTGTTGCTAAGCTCTTTTACAAGATGAAGCTGCTTTATATCTCTTGAAAGCGTTGCCTGAGTGCTGGGGATACCGTGCTCGGCAAGCGCTTTTATAAGCTGGGCCTGTGTCTCGATCTCCTGATCGGAGATTATCTGGAGAATAACGCTTTGTCTTGAATCTTTCAACTAAGTTTCCCCTTTCAGTCAACTCTGTATTGCAGTTTTTCAAATGTTGAATCGTAAAAGCTGCGCTCGCCGAGATGGACGAGGTTTGCAAGCTTTGACGAGCGGCGAACGATGACAATATCCTCGTTTGCAAGCTCAAATCCGTCGGTTCCGTCCACGGATACATACGCGCGGCGATCGTGAAGCTTTTCGGCTTTAATTGTCACCTTGTGCTCGGATGACAGGACAAAGCTTCTTGAGCCGATATAGTGCGCGCATATAGGAGACACGATAAAGTTATATGCCTCAGGCTCAACGATCGGGCCGCCTGCCGACATTGAGTAGCCTGTGGAGCCTGTCGGCGTTGCGATGATAATACCGTCGCCGGAGTAGCTCATTATCCTTTCGCCGTCGCACCAGGCAGTGAGCTTTATGCAGTCACCCATGCCGTGAATAACGGCGTCATTGAGTCCGATATCGGTGTAAATTACCTCGCCGTTTCGGATAAGCTCAACGTCTATCATCATTCTAAAGCTCGAGGAGTAGTTTCCGGCGGCGGCATCAAGTATCTGACCGATATCTTCCGGCTCAATCGATGCCATGAACCCCTTGGTTCCGAGGTTTACTCCAAGCATGGGAATCTGAGTGTGGTTAAGATACCTTGCAGTGTGCAGAATGGTGCCATCTCCGCCGATGACGATATACAAGGCTGCGCGCTCTGTAACAGTGCTCCACGCTGTAAGCTCAACATCGTTGGGAATGACCTCGGCGTCATGTGCACCGAAGACCGGGCAAACGGCCGCTTCATAACCGCCGCTATGCAAAATATCTACCGCTTTCTTTGTAAGCTCAAGGCCGCAATCCCTGTATGGATTCGGGCACAACACTATCAGTTCGGACATTTTTACCTCACAGTTTTTCGTGCGAGGCTTCAACGATAGCCTGCGCATCTATAATTGGGGCATCAAAGCTGCCCTTTTTCATGTAGCATAGATACTCAATGTTTCCCTCGGGCCCCTTTATCGGCGAAAAATCCAGCCCCATAACTGTCATCCCGACGCTCGGCGCAAAATCGAGAATGCTCTCGATAACCGAAAGGTGGACGCCTTTGTCCCTGACAACGCCTTTTTTCCCGACCTCTTCCCTGCCGGCCTCAAACTGCGGCTTGATAAGGCACACAAGCTCTCCGCCGTCCTTGAGCAGCGAGCACACAGCCGGAAGAACAAGCTTAATAGATATGAACGACAGATCCATAACGGCCATGTCGATAGGCTCGGGTATCTGATCAGAGCTAATGTACCTTATATTGGTGCGCTCCATGTTTATAACACGCACGTCCTGCCTGAGACTCCACGCAAGCTGACCGTATCCCACATCGACCGAATACACTTTTTTTGCCCCGTTTTGCAGGAGAACATCGGTAAATCCTCCTGTCGAGGCGCCGCAGTCGATGCAGACCTTGTCAGCTGGATCTGCCGGAAAAACCTTGAGTGCCTTTTCAAGCTTAAAGCCTCCGCGGCTGACATACGGAAGTGCTGCGCCCTTGACCTCAACGTTTGCATCGGGAGGCACTTGCATGCCCGGCTTATCAGCACGCTGCCCGTTAACAAAAACAAGGCCGCTCATTATAGTCGTTTTTGCTCGCTCCCGGCTCTCTGTCAGTCCGAGGTCAAAAACGAGCTGATCGAGTCTAATTTTTTTCATCATTCACCCCTGACCAGCTTTTCGGCTGCTTTGGCAAGGCTAATTTCATCAAGGCCGCAATGCCTAATAAGCTCGGGTACAGTGCCCTGAACGACAATGCCGCTACCGAGATTGGGAGTATATGCGCAGTCTATCTTAACACCTGCGCGCTCGGCGCAGGCGAGTATCTCATCGGCGATGCATCCGGTTTGGCAAACCTGCTCGCTCATAAGAAAGCGCCCGGTTTTTCGCATAGAGTCAATAACATCGGCATAATAGCCGCTGTCAAGGCGCGAAAGCTTATACACATCGGCATAAATGCCCTTATCGGCAAGTATGTCCGCCGTATTGAGCGCAATGTTTATATCTGTGCCGTATGCGGCGATAGTTATGTCGTTTCCGCTGAGGAGATGAGTGCATCCTTCTGTATGGCAACCTGTGTATCGGCCTTCTCCGCCGCGCGGATATCTGATTGCGACAGGTCCGGACATGCGGTTTACGGCCTTATCAAGCATGGCTTCAAGCTCGGCAAAGTTTGCCGGACACAGCACCTGCATGTGCGGAACCGAACGCAGATAACTGATATCAAAAGCGCCGTGGTGAGTTTCGCCGTCGTTTCCGACAAGGCCTGCTCTGTCAACGCAGAAAACGACATGCAGGTCCTGAAGCGAAACATCGTGGATGAGCATATCATATGCGCGCTGGAGAAATCCCGAGTATATTGCGACGACGGGCACAAGCCCCTGCTTTGCCATACCGGCAGCCATTGAAACGGCATGCTCCTCGGCAATACCGACATCAAAAAATCTATCCGGAAAGCGCTCGGAGAACTCTGTAAGTCCTGTCCCGGCGCACATTGCGGCGGTTATGGCTACGATATTATGGTTTATCTCGGCAAGCTGAGTAAGCTTATTGCCAAAAACAGACGAAAAGCACGGCTTTGCTTCCGGCATTTGCCCCGTAGCAGGGTCAAATTTCCCGACACCGTGATACTGATCCGGGTGCTCCTCGGCGTATGCGCAGCCCTTTCCCTTTTTGCTTATTACATGCACGAGTACAGGCGTGTTCATTTCCTTTGCCCAGCGGATGACCGTTTCAAGCTGGTCAACGTCATGCCCGTCAACGGGGCCGAGATAATATATGCCCATCGAGTCGAACATATTTGACGGCAATATCGACTTTTTGAGAGCTTCTTTGAGCTTATGGCTTGCGTTATAAATGCCGTCCATGCCGCTGACAGCCTGCCTGTACCACCGCTTGAAGTTGATATACCCGGGCTTTACGCGTTCTTTTGACAGCAGCTTTGCCATACCGCCGACGTTGCCGTTGATGCTCATACCGTTATCGTTAAGAATTATTACGATCGGCTCGCTGCTTCCGCCGACATTGGCAAGCCCCTCATAGGCAAGGCCGCCTGTCAACGCTCCGTCGCCAATAACGGCGCAAACGCTGTAGTTTTCGCCCTTTATGGTTCTGGCGCGAGCCATGCCGAGAGCGACCGACACCGAGTTTGAAGCGTGTCCAGCGATGAAAGCGTCGTCATCGGCTTCGTAGGGCTTGGGAAACCCGGATAAGCCGCCATAGCAGCGCAGAGTGCTGAATGCGTCGCGGCGGCCTGTTATTATTTTATGAGCATAGCTCTGATGGCCGACATCGAACACGATTCTGTCCACTGCACTGTCATAAACTCTGTGCAGCGCAACGGTAAGCTCGACAGTGCCGAGATTTGATGCAAGGTGTCCTCCGGTTTTGGAAACGTTTTCAATAATAAACTCGCGAAGCTCGGCGCAGAGCTGGGGAAGCTCGTTTTTATTGAGGCGTTTTATATCGTTAGAGGAATTGACTTTATTCAGGATATTCAAAACAAAACCTCGTATTTAGCTAAATATTCGTAAAATATACTATTTTACAGTATAACAAACCGCGGCGAGGATTACAAGTGACATTCGCCGCGGTTTTACAGATTATTCACTTCATTTTCTTCTCGTTACCATGGAATCGGCAAGGTCACAGAGAAATTTCGTGTCGTCAAACGCGCCGCAAAGCGCGCTTTTTGCCTGATTTGTCAGCTTTTCGATCATTTCCATGCATTTTGATTCGCCGAGAAGAGCCATGTATGTATTCTTATGCTCCTGCGCATCCGAGCCTATAGGCTTGCCAAGCTCCTCGCTTGTGCTGATAACGTCCAGAATATCGTCACGTATCTGGAATGCCGCGCCGACGCAAGCGCCGTAATGTGCGGCGGCTTCAAGCATCTCTCCGCTTCCTCCGGCGGCCGCAACGCCCATACGGCATGCGGCAATAAGCAGCGCTCCGGTTTTTCGCGAATTGATGTCGTCAAGCTCCTCTTCCGTAAGCCGCTTGCTCTCTCCGACCATATCGAGATACTGCCCGGCACACATCCCGTCGCTGCCTACGGCGTCGGCGAGGATCTCCACGCAGGCAATCTTGTTCTCTGCCGGAAGCTCACTGCGAGCTATCGTGCCGAAAGCCTCGGCCTGAAGAGCGTCGCCTGCCAGCGTTGCGGTACATTCACCGTAAACGACATGATTTGTCGGTTTGCCGCGGCGAAGATCATCATTATCCATGCACGGCAGATCATCGTGAATGAGGCTGTAGGTATGCAGCATTTCTATTGCACAAGCGACCGGAAGGGCTTTTTCAACATCTCCGCCGGAGATACGGCAAAACTCAAGAACAAGCGTCGGGCGTATGCGCTTACCGCCTGCGGTAAGGCTGTAATGCATTGATTCAAGAAGCCCGTCATAGCTCATACCCGAGGGATTGAAAAACTCCGAAAGCTTTGAATCAACAAGGTTTTTATATTCATTTGCCGTCATATCATTCACCAAACGGAAGCTCCTCCGGCTCCCCGTCCTGACCTTTCCTGAGCTTTACGACCTTCTGCTCGGCTTCATTTAGCAACGTGTCGCAATTGGATATGAGAGACGTACCCTCTTCAAAAAGCTTCAGCGATTCGCTCAGTGGCGCATCGCCGCGCTCTAGCAGCTTGACGATCTCGTCAAGACGCTTTACTGAATCCTCAAAGCTCATTTTATCTTTAGCCATGGCTTTTTGCCTCACTTTCATCTACAGTGCATTTTATAAGTCCGTCGCTGACGCTGAGCCTGAGCTTATCGCCCTTATTCACGTCGCCGACGCTTTTTATAAGCTCGCCGCTTTCGCTTGACGCAATCGCATAGCCCCTGCCGAGGACCTTGAGCGGACTCATAGCATCAAGCGATGCCGCAAGCGCAACGAATTTATGTCTGTTTGCCGCATTTGTCTTTTCGGCAGCGGCAATTAGCTTGCCACGAACATAGTCAAGCTCTGTGCGCTTGGTATCGACATATGCCATGGGATCAAGCAGGACACGGCGGTTTCTTATATCGTCGAGCCGAGTATTCATGCGGCTGAGGCTCTTCTGCATAGCCTGCGTCTGACGTATGTTCATATTCATAAGATACTCGCGTATCTCGGCCTCGTCGGGAACGGCGATCTCTGCCGCATTTGACGGAGTGGATGCTCGAACGTCGGCAACATAGTCGGCTATTGTAACATCCGGCTCATGTCCCACAGCGGAGATGACCGGCAGCTCGGACTCATATATTGCGCGCGCCACACGCTCATCGTTAAATGCCCACAGGTCTTCGATCGAACCGCCGCCGCGGCCTGTTATTATGAGGTCTGCGACCTTGTGCTTATTTGCGTAGCGTATCGCGCCGACTATCTCCGGCGGAGCTTCAATGCCCTGAACGCGAACCGGTAAAAGCACGACCTTCGTCATGCTCCAGCGTGTGCCGAGTATGCGTATCATATCGTGAACCGCCGCTCCGGCGGACGAGGTAATGATAGCAATTTTCTTTGGAAAAGTCGGAAGCGGCTTTTTGTGTGCCGGATCAAACAGTCCTTCGGCCGCAAGCTTTGCCTTAAGCTGCTCATAGGCTATCTGAAGATCGCCAGTTCCCTCGGGGATAAGGTCAGTGCAGTAAAGCTGATACGCACCGTCGCGCGGAAAGACCGATATACGTCCAAAAGCAGTGACGCCCATTCCGCTTTCGGGGCGAAAGCGCAGCTTGGACGCACTGCTTTTGAACATGACGCAGCGAAGGCTGCTCTCGGCATCCTTCAGCGTAAAGTAATGATGGCCAGACGGATATATCTTATAGTTGGATAATTCGCCGCGCACACAGACTTTGTTCAGGATCGGTTCGCCGTCGATAAGCGTCTTGATTATCTGGTTAAGCTCTGATACGGTAATGCTGTTCTGGCTCATCACACAGTCTCCGTTATATCCTGCGTGCTTTCGTCCTCGGAGAACTCGCCGCGCATAATGCCGCCGAGGATACCGTTTATAAACGAAACGGTTTCCGGCTCGTCATAGCCTTTTGCAAGCTCAACGGCTTCATTTATTGCTGCGTTTGCCGGAATATCATCCATATACATGATTTCGCTTACTGCACAGCGGAGGATAGACATTGCGGTTTTCGACATTCTCTCCGGCTTCCAGCCCTGTGCGTATTTTTCAATAAGCTTGTCTATCTGAATGCGGTAATCATAAACCGTTTTAACAAGACGCGAGATATACTCCTGCTGCTTTTTCTCCGGATATTCGGAAAACAGCTCGTTTTCCTCTGCAAGAGTATCGTAATACTCCTTGTTGAAAAACTCATTGAGCAGCTCGTCCACGTCTTTTTCGCTTGTGCATGCATAAAAGCTCAGCTGAACCGCAATTTCTCTGGCGGTAGTTCTCTTCATCCTCAAATACCTCGTGTTTTACTTCTCAAAAGCCACGCCGGATACGTGAACGTTGATCTCGGCCTTCTCAATTCCGGTAACGGCCTGGACGACCTCGCCGACGGAGTTCTGCACCTCGCGCGCGACGTTTACTATATTGCAGCCGTAGCGGACAAGAATGATAACATCGACCTTAACGGTGTCGTCAATTATCTGAACGGTGATGCCCTTGGACATGGTTTTTATTCCGATAAGCTCTGCTATTTCGCCGGTCGTCGTGTTGGATATCGCAGCAACGCCGTCTACCTCGGTGACGGCAGTGCGCACCATTGCGGAAATGACTTCTTCGGATATATTTATGCTGCCGTTTTCGGCTTTGCAGCTAATGTAATTTTCGCTCATGTTATGCCTCCGTTTTGTCTGCACCATGGGTGCAAAAATTCTGTCATAGTATTGTACCACAACATAAGTCAAAAATAAAGAAAAAAGACGGGAAATTCCCGTCTTTTTTACGATGGAACCTCTATAACATTAAGCTGAGCGGCAGTATACGAGGTTTCGGAGGTCACCGTTTCGGTTATTCTCGCAACGGCCGCTTCGCTCAACCCGTCTTTAGGCGCCGGAACGGCAACTGTTATGGAGTCTTCACTCATATACACAACGCAGTCGGAAAAGTCCTTTGCAAGCAGCTTATTTTCAAGCTGCGATTCCTTCATCGAATAGTTTGCCATTGCTGATATGGACGTCATTGCAGAATCTATGGTCTCCTGAGAGGCCGTGTCGGATTTCACCGCATCCTCTAGAAGCTTTATAGCCTCGTCGCGTGATACCTGACGATTGAGCCTGGCCTCGGCAAAGTAGCCGGTTGAGCTTTTGGTGTTTGCCGCTTCATACGCTTCGTTTGCCGCCTGCATTGCCGCGTCCTCTGCCTTGACCATAGCAGGATCTGCCGTTCCCCACTTGTTGTTGTACGACCAGTTGAGATATACCGCCGCGCATACGAGCAGCAGCACCGCAGCAATAGTCACGTTTCTTTTAAGATGCTTCATTTTACCCTCCTATATTCGGCGCAGTTTTTATTACCTGAATACTGTCGCTTGAAAAGCCGGTGAATGCTTCAACAGCCTTGATGACCGACAGGCGCACCGCGGCATCATCCGCACCGTCGCACACGATAACGGCGCCGGTTTCGGACAAAAGTGCAGTCACATTGCCGACACCGTCGCACCTTTGCAGAACCGCCGCAAGGCGCTGCTCGTCTGTCTGCGAGCTTACGCTCTGACTCGAGCTTCCGCCTATCGGCAGGAGCATTATTATCAGGCCGAGCACAAGCGCGAGGAGCGGATACTTAAACTTATTCAGTTGAGCTTTGAGTCTGTCACCCATTTTCACCGTCGCTCCAATCCTGATTTTCGGCGCTTATACCGAGCTGCGTCTGAATGCAGTCGGAAAGTTTGGCCCGCTGATTTTCATCTGCCTCGGATACGATGCGCACCTCATGCGGATACCAGTAGCCGTCGGTGCTCCACTCTGCCGTTACCGTAACTTCGGCAAGCTCTATGCCCGTTTCATCGGCTTTGTCCAATATATATGCCCGGCATTCGTCCTCTATGATAGTCCGATTCAAATTTTTGCTGTACTGCTCGCCCTGATTGGCGTACTGCTCGGCGTCAAGCTTGCAGCGCGCCATTGCTTTTGAATACGCATCAAAGTCAAGCTCCGATAAAGGCGAAACTATTGCAGCGCACATTGCCACGGCGCAGAGAATTTTAAGCGCGTTTTTAACTCTGCCGTCCGGCGAGAGCATGAGCGCAATTGAGCACACGACGCCTGTGTATATGACCGCGTGCAGCCATTGACCGAATAAATCCGCCATTATCCGCCCACCGCCTTTATGGATACTGCCATTGACACAAACAGGATCGTCGCGCAGCATCCTGCAAGACCGAGTATCATTCCTATCGCAGAGCCGATACAATCTGTCAGCTCACCGAGTCTTGTGCAGCTGAACGCTTTTACTGCCGCCGCCGTAAGCTTATAACCTATGTAGTTGAGCGCCATCAAGGCAAACGGAGATATGCAGATCGCAAGCAGTGCTATCATACCGAACACGCCAAGCGTGTTGCGCATTGCTTCGGCTCCTGCCACCACGGTTCCGGCAGCGTCGGATATTATTCCGCCGACAACCGGCAGTGCGGTCGATATCGCGGTTTTGGCAAGCTTTGAGGCAACGGCATCACCGCCTGACGCAACGACCGAGCTTATGCTAATATACGCAGTGAAGCCGAGCGCTGCCGCGGTCATCAAGAGCGTGCATACGCGTTTTAAGAGTCCGGATATATCCTTAAGGCTTTTGCTGTCAAACGATGATGACGCTATTCCGACAGCAAGGTAGGCGTATATAAGCGGCAGTACGACGCTACGGGCTATTGTCAAAAATGAATCCAAAAACAGCACCGACGCTGCGTAATTTACCGTTGCAGAGGATAGGGTTCCGCATGCCGCGGACGCTGCACACATTGCAGGCAGCAGCGTTTTTGAAAAGCCCGACAGCGCTGTTATCACATCGGTGCCGTATGAGATGAAGGAATTGACGTCCGAGACACTTATTACAGCTATTGCCGCGCATCCTCCGAGCGATACATACTCGGGTGCATCATCGCAGAACACGGTTAATACCGCACAGATTACCGCAACGGCGATTATGCTCAAAGCGCGCTTTATCACTCCGCTTAGGCCGCCGGACAGCGTCTCGGTTAAGGCACTTTCTATTTGCTCAAGTCCCTCGTTTGCCGGTTTAGACACTTCACCTGCCAGATCTCGGGCATAATCGGGCAGCGAGTCTTGAAGCGAGGCATCGTCATAAGGCGCTGCGCTGCACGGTGTTATCAAAAGCAGCGAGAATATTAAAATAAATATCAACTTTTTCATATCAGTCCGCCGATCGTTTCCAAAAGTGAGCTTATTACCGGAATCGCCGTGAACAGCGCTGCGGCAGACCCTAACATTTCAAGCGACGAGGCAATGCCGCTTTGCCCTGCATCCTTGCACAGGCCGGAGACTATCTTTACTATGATTGCAATGCCGACGCATTTGATTATCGGCATGAACAGCGCCGAGCTGAGACCTGTTTGACCTATTGCATAGCGAACAAGCTCTATTATGCTGCCGAAAAGCTGTGCTGCGGCAAAGCAAATAACAGCCGCCGCCGCGATTGCCACGACAAGACCGATCTCTCCGTTGTTCTTTTTAATAAGCAATATGCAAAGTGCCGAAACAGCTGCGATTGCAGATGCTTTTATCACTATCTCCATCAGAGCTGAAACAGATCTTTTATGAGCATAAAAAGCTCGCTGATCTTTTGAACCACAACGATCAGCACAACGACCAGCGCCGCGATCGTTGTCATAAGCGCCTGCTCGTCCCTCCCTGATCGCGACAGCAATATGTTAAGAACTGCGACCAGGATGCCTACGGCCGCTATTTTGAATATAAGCTCAACTTCCATTTTTCCTCCGGTATACTCAGATAAGCACGATGGCTATGATAAGTCCCATGGCTCCGCCGACGCCTATGTACATTCTTTTGTTTGCGCCGAGCAATAAGCGCAAGTTTTGCTGCTCAAGACTCATCTCGTTTATGCAGCGGTCTATCGCCGCGCACTGCATGGCGCCGTCATATCTACCAAGGCTTGCTCCAAGCTCCTCAACGGCCGAAAGCGCTCGCTCTGACAGACCTTGCAGATTATCCCGAGCGGCGCTACACCATATGCCGCAGAACGAATCCTCGCCGAGCTTTTCAAAGCTGCGTCTTACCTGTGATATGAATCTTCCCGTATCACCGTTAGCCGAGCCTGCCGCTCTTCCAAGTGTTACGTCAAGCGGAGCTGATAAAGTTGCGATCTCGCTTTTTATAAGCGTCAGTACGGCTATCAGTGTGCCGTAGGTCTTGTCCAGCTCGCTCAGGCTGCGCGCTTTCATTATCCCTGCCGCCGTGCAGGAGAACATTATGAGCATTGCGCCTATAATATTCATTGCAGCATCTCCAATCTGTACGAGCGAACGCCGGCATTGTTTTCAATGACGACTATGCTTTTAAAAACATCCTGTGCCAAAAGAAGTCTGTATACATTGCGGCGCTTAAGGTCTGAAACAGACGCTGCGTGCGCCGTTGCAATGACGCGCACTCCGCATCCGACGGCGGAGGCTGCCGCGAGGCAATCCTCCGGCGAGGATATCTCGTCCATAGCTATTACCTGCGGATTCATGGAGCGCAGAAGCATAAGCGCTGCCTCTGACTTTGGAATGTCGGACATGACGTCGCTCACTGGACCAATGTCAAACTGCGGAACACCGCGAAACACTGCCGCAAGCTCGCTTCTCTCGTCGCACACCGCCACTCTGACACCGGAGCTTGATATGACTCTTATACATTCACGCAGGAAAGTTGTTTTGCCGCCGCCCGGCGGAGATATGATGAGTACGTTATCCTTTGCGGTGCAAAGCTTTTTTAATATTTCTCCGCCGCATTCCGTTGTCTGCTTTGGTATTCTGATTGACACCGAGCTTATATCCCGAAGCCCTGTCAGTTTTCCGCTGCTTATCACTCCGGTGCCGCATACTCCGATGCGCAAGCCAAAGCCGCAGCTTATAAAGCCCCTGGACATGTCCTGCCAGACAGAATGAAGTGAGGCATTTGTCGCTTTTTCGAGCACGCAGGCGATATCATCACAAGTAACGGCTTTATCGGCTATTACCTCCTCCCTGCCGCCGATCAGCGCGCTCGGGTATCGTCCGGCTCTCAGTCTGAATTCCTCGGCAGCTTTGAACCTCTCACCGAGAGCTGCCGCCGTTTTTGACGGCAGCAGCCTGACGGCTTCATCATAAGCGCTTTTCATGTTTACACCACCGGGATGAGCAGCAATCTGTCGCTCGGCACTTCCTCGATTTCGTTAATTTGCTTTATAATCTCTGTGTCCGAGCCGTATTTCTTCGCGAGCGTCCAGAGGTCTCCGTCGGCGCAGCGGCACATATACAGCGCCGCGTTTGGCCTTTCGCGTTCAAGCTCAGTTTCATCGACCTCGCATATCATGTTGATGTCGGTGTAGTCAAGGTATCTTGCCGATACTACAACACATATGTCGGCGCTAAGGCTATCACCCTTTGCCGATGCGCTGACGGTGACAGAAGCAACGTGAATTTTGTCCGGCCGGCGTCCGCCCTCGGGCAGATATTGCGCCTTTCCTCTGAGCTTGCACGATCTAAGTGCACCTTCGCGGTCTTTATATATAAGCTCGGCTGTAACGGGAATAAGCACTTCCGTTTCCGATATCTCGGGACATGAGGCATTCACTGCGGCCGCAATAACGGTTTCGGCGCCGTAATCGGAATTGTACGAAAGCGTGACAGGGCAGCTTACGCTTATAGTGCTGATACCGGTAAGGCAGCTTAGCTCGCTGCCTGAAAGAGCAAGCTCTTTTTTGCATGAGTAGGCATCGCATATGTAGCTTCTATTGTGCTCCTGAAGGCATATTATTTCGATCGCTGCGCGTATATCCGCCGAGAGCTTGCCGTCAAACGCTTCAAAATATTGTCCTGTTATCATGTCGCAGGCAATGACCTCGGGATCGATGCAGTCGTCGGGCAGAGTAAAAAGCTGAGAAAATGGCAGCGAAAAATGCGCTGATTGCGGAGCTCCGGATACAAGATACAGCGCTTCAATCTCGGCCGTGCCTTTAACCACGAGCTTTGTGCCGATGACCTCGCTGCCGCCGAGACTTATGCTGCTGAAAGCCTTTACAAAATCTCCGCCTGAAAGCTGCTCGGGGGCCTCCAGCTCATCCTCAACGCTGAGCGTTTTTTCGGATACGAGGACAATGCTTTTGCATTTAAGCTCACTTGTTTTGAAAAACAGCTTATCCGGCACACTCTCGGGAGGCTCGAACCAGCACATATCCGAGTATTTATAGCAGCTAAGCTCCATAACGGTGCTTGTGGTAATTGATATTTTCCTCGGGTTTACCGCCTTGGCATCGGCAGTGAGTGCAAGAAGCTTTGTGACGGCAGAGCTGGTGCTGTCTGCTCCCGGTGCACTGAAGCTGATTTCAAACGGAACAGTCGTTCCCACAACGCGCACGCCATCGCCGGTTTCCGGAATGTACATAACCGTTACGTCAATTTCTCCGCTGACACTTACCGCGTCCTGGCTGACGTTTTTTTCGCGTATTCGGCACTGGTGACGGCAGCTGAGGATACGAAGGATATCCTCCAGCGAGTCCGGCACTATCAGCTCTGCATCGCTATTAGCTTCGGAAACCGAGCTGCACAATTTTTTATACACGCTGCCTTCCCTGCTTTTTAGTTCGATCTTCATGGCATTTCTCCTTAAATTTGCTTTTGTACATACTATGCGCACGCCTGCCGCTTAATGACACCTAAAAAGCCAAACGCCAAGGCATATCAGCGCAGCCGCCAGCATGAACCACCAAAACTGCGTAGGCAGTATAAGCGAAAGAATAATAATAACTCCCGAAACAATTGCAATTACAGCGAAAAAAGCACACGGACCTTTACGCAAAAAACCGCCCCCAGCACACGCGTTTTATAAAACGTATGCCGGAGGCGGATTTGATATTCTATTTATTTTCCCAAAACTTATTTTTGGCTGCAAGCTCATAGAGCCTTGAGTATGATTCGTAGCGGCTTTTTGATATGCTGCCTGCTTTGACTGCGGCCGTTACCGCGCAGCCCGGCTCTTTGAGATGGGCGCAGTCGGCAAATCGGCATGAACCGATATACTCTTTGAAGTCGCGGAAATCGTATTGCAGCTCGGATTTGTCGATAGTCTGCATCATTTCGATCTCAAACGAAGCAAAGCCCGGAGTGTCAGCAATATATGTCTCATCGCCTGCGTCAAACAGCTCAACATGCCTCGTTGTGTGTCTTCCTCGACCGAGCTTTTCGCTGACCTCTCCGACCTGAAGACTAAGTCCCGGGAGCATAGTATTGAGTATGCTTGACTTGCCGACGCCGGAGTTACCTGTAAACGCGCAGATCTTACCTTTGAGTGCGGCTTTAAGCTCGACAATTCCGGCGCCGCTTTTTGCGCTGACTCTATGTGTTTCAAAGCCGGAGGACGTATATATACCGTAAAGCTCATCTGCCGGGTCAATGTCGGCTTTATTGATGCAAACGATAAGCTCGCAGCCGGCTTCCTCGGTGATGACTGACACTCTGTCTATCAGGAACGGATCTGTCACAGGATTTGTGTTTGCCGCTATAAATACAAGCGCGTCAATATTCGCAACGGCAGGCCGTATGAAAAAGTTTTTTCGCTCGTGCACGGCGGTTACATAGCCTTTTTTGCCCTCGGGGTCAAAGCTGACCCTGTCGCCCACCATGGGAGAGGTGCCGTCAAGACGGAATTTGCCGCGAGCGCGGCATTCGTAGACCTCATCGGCGGATATGACATAGTAAAATCCACTGAGAGCTTTAATAATCGTTCCGTCCATTCAGCCACCGTTTCCCGACGGTCCGGAGGACACGGTTATGGATATTTTGGTGTGCTCTTCTATCTGAGTTCCGGCAGCAATGTTCTGATCAATGACGGTTCCGGCATCAAGATCGCTCTCTGCGGTTGAAATGCTTCCGATGCTTAGGTTGCTGCTTTCTATTTTTGCGATGGCGGCATCCTTTGAAAGTCCTTTGAGCTGGGGTACCTTGGTCATCACGGTTTCGGGGCCTGTGCTGATGATGATTTTAATTTCCGAGCCTTCGTCGGCGGCTGCGCCGGCCACGGGATCGGTGCTTATAACATAGCCCTTGGTTATGCTGTCAGATGGAGCCTGTTCAAGAGAATAAGTAAAGCCTGCATCCTGAACCATGCTTATGGCCTCTTCCCGCTCGTGATTTACGATATCCGGCACCTTCAAAAGGCGCTTTTGATCGTCAACCGTTTCGGCAGCACACACAAGCTCAACAACTATTTTACTGCCCTTATCGCTTACCGTTTTGCTGCGGCCGGACTCGGGATCCTGCGAGAGAATTATACCGTACTCATGCTCAAGATCGACCTTGAACGTAACCTTGAAGTCATAAATCTTCTTATAGTCTTTATCGTTAATGACATCCTCATAGTAACGCCCGACAAAGTTATCGACCTTGACCTTAACAGGATCTGAAAACAGATCCTTCAGGAAATAGCCGTTTAAGAACACAAAGCCGATTATTACAAACAGCAAAACGGCCAGTATTCCGGAGCTGAGAGCTATTTTTTTGCTGCGGCGGCTGCGCTGAGCTCTGCGCCGAGGCGGCTCCTCGCTGTCGATAAGTACCGCCTCTGAATCTTCAAGCACATGAGCGGCAAGGCTCTGAGCCTTATACTGCTCAAGGTCGGCCAGCATCTCGCTCGCCGTCTGATAGCGCTCGTCTATGTTTGAATTCATGGCCTTGAGACATATGCGCTCAAGCTCTTCGGGAATTGAAGGCACTATGTCTCGCGGAGTGACGGGGTCGGTGTTCATATGCTTAACGGCAACCTCAACGTCGGAGTTTCCGACATAAGGAAGCCTGCCGGTGAGCATTTCATACATCACTATGCCGAGCGAATATATATCGCTTCTCGCGTCGGGAGCTTCGCCGCGCGCCTGCTCGGGTGCAATATAATGCACAGATCCTACGGTCTCGCCGTTATTTTCCTCAACAGTATTTTCAAGCGAAGCAATGCCGAAGTCGGCGACCTTTATCATGCCGTCTTTGAGCAGCATGATATTCTGCGGCTTTATATCGCGGTGGATAATACCCTTGCTGTGCGCATGCTCAAGAGCTTTTGCTGTCTGAATGGTGAAATCCAGCACCTCAGCCGGATCGAGTACGCTTTTTTTCTGCAAATACTGCTTGAGCGTTATTCCGTCAATAAGCTCCATAACGATATATTCCACATCGTCATTATGGCTTACATCGTAAACCGAGACGATATTGGGATGAGAAAGCATGGCAACAGCCTGCGACTCGGCACGGAAGCGTCGGCGCAGCTCGGTGTTTGCGGCGGTTTCATCGCGCATGATCTTGACCGCGTCATATCTGTTCAATCGGTGGCACAGAGCCTTGTATACGTTCGCCATGCCGCCCGAGCCGATAAGCTCGATGATCTCATAGCGATCGTCAAGGATCTTGCCTATATATTTATCATTAGTGTTTTCCATAGCAGCACCTTTGATATCAAGTCTTAATTAAAACGATCGAGACATTGTCTCTTGCTCCGCGCGCAAGCGCAAGCGCCATAAGCTTGGAGCAGACATCCTCGGGCAAGGCATTTTCCTTGAAGTGATCATGAATTTCCTTATCGCTGACCATATTGCTCAGCCCGTCGGAGCAAAGCAGAATGCCGTCACCCCTGTGCAGAGGGCATTCAAAATAGTCGGCTTCAACGGATGCGTCAACGCCGAGTGCGCGTGTGATTATATTTTTCTTCGGATGATGGGCGGCCTCTTCCTTTGTTATTGCCCCCATCGACACAAGCTCTTCGACATAAGAGTGATCGCGGCTTATCTGCCTTATCCCTTCATCGGAAAGGTAATATGCGCGGCTGTCGCCGACGTTGACAAGGCAGGCCTTGCGGCGCGTTATAATACCGCCGACAAGAGTTGTTCCCATGCCGCTGTAGTTTGCATCAAAGCGCGAGTATTCATATACAACGCCGTTTGCATCCGCGCAGCTGTCGCGCAAAAGCTTTTCGATGTTGCCCATGAGAAGCCGCGGAGCGGCAAGGCTTTCGTAAACGCAGCTGACAAACTCCTTGCTTGAGAGCCTGCTGGCAAGATCACCTGCCTTCGCGCCGCCCATACCGTCGCAAATGACCGCGATAACGCATTTTCGCTTATCGCAGTTTTCGATTATATAGCTGTCCTGGTTTTCGCTTCTGACCTTTCCCTTGTCAGTGATGCCGAAACTTTTCATTTTACCTGATTGCCCTTCTGCATTTTTCTGCGCAGCTGTCCGCAGGATGCCTCAACATCGCCGCCGAGCTTGCGGCGGACGGTAACGTTAACGCCGTTATCCTCAAGCACTTTGACAAATGCTTTTATATGCCCCTGAGTTGAGGGCTGAAAACGGCTCTCTTCAACGTGGTTCATCGGAATCAGATTGACATGCGCGCCGACATACCTCGCGCGCTTTGACAAAAGCTGTGCGTGATACTGCGTGTCGTTTACTCCGTCGATCATAATATATTCAAACGATATCCTGCGGCCGGTTTTTTCGTAATAGCGGCGGCAGCACTCCATAAGCTCGTCCACACCTCTGCCGTGGTTGGCAGGCATTATCTTCGAGCGCGTTTCGTCGTCCGGAGCGTGCAGAGATACCGATAAAGTCAATTGTAAATTAAGTTCGGCCAGTTTGTCAAACTTTTCTGTTATTCCGCAGGTTGAAAGCGAAATATGCCGCATACCAATATTCATACCGTCTGGGTGATTTACAAGCTCAAGGAACTTGACGACGTTATCAAAATTATCAAGCGGCTCGCCGATACCCATGAGGACGATATTTGATATCTGCTTTCCCGAATCGATCTGCGAAAACATGACCTCCTCGAGAATTTCATGCGGCTCGAGACATCGAACAAGGCCGCCTATGGTGGACGCGCAGAAGGCACAGCCCTGGCGGCAGCCGACCTGGGTGGAAACGCAGACTGTGTTTCCGTGCTTATAGCTCATGACAACGGTTTCGACCGCGTTGCCGTCATACAGCTCCCACAGGTATTTTATCGTGCCGTCAATTTTCGAGACCTGCTTGCTGAGTACCTTCGGCTCGTAAACGGCATATTCGGTTTTAAGCTTCTCGCGCAGCGATTTTGGGATATCGCTCATCTCATCTATTGAGCCTATTCCCCTGCCGAGCCACTTGAAAACCTGCTTTGCGCGGTATTTAGGCTCACCGAGACCTGCGAGAACATCTTCTATTTCATTCGGGAGCATGCTCCTAAGGTTTTTCATTTGTTTCTCCTAAGCTTGCTGACAAAAAATCCGTCGGTACCGTGAATATCCGGCCAGAACGTCGTATATCCGTCGGTGGCAGTCTCGCCGTTTGGGAGCGTAAAGCTCTCTGCCGAAAATTCGGCGTGGGCTCTCAAAAATGCTTTCACGACATCCTCATTTTCACGCCCGAGTACCGTGCATGTAGAATAAACGATCACTCCGCCCGGCTTAACATATTGCGAAAGGTTTTCGAGTATCGCAGCCTGTATCGCAGGCATCGATGCGCTGTCTTCAAGCGGCTTATAGCGTATCTCAGGCTTTTTTCGGATAACACCGTAGCCCGAGCATGGAACATCGGCAATGATCGCATCATACTGCCTGTAAAACGGTTCTCGCGCATCATGCGAAAACGCATTTATACATGAAATGCCGAGACGCTGCGCGCCTTCACTTATAAGTCTTATTTTTTTATCGTGCAGATCGCAGGAATCTATGCTGCCCTCATTTCGCATTGCAATGGCGGCCGCGAAGCTTTTTCCGCCCGGAGCTGCGCAGGAATCAAGCACATACATTCCCGGCTCAAGCGCCGCTGCCAGAACCGCGCATTTTGCGGCAGGATCCTGAACGTAGAAAAGGCCCTCGTCAAAGCCGGGCATTGAGCTTACGCTTCCGGCCGTAACGATACAATTCGGCAGCCATGGGTGCATTGAGCACGGAATGCTCTCTGCTAAAAGACGAGCCATAAGCTCATCAGGCGTAATTTTCAGTGTGTTCACCTGAAGGCAGGTACCCGGGATCGTGTTATCGGCCGCGAGAAACGCCTCGGCGGCGTCATATCCCCGGCGGTCAACAATATACTGAGCAAGCTGCTGCGGATGGCTGTATTTGACCGAAAGGTACTGCGCCGTTCCCTTTCCGGGAGGCTCGGGCAGCTTGTCCGCACTGGACGCGATCTTTCTCAAAACAGCGTTACAAAAGCCTGAAACCCTTGAATAGCCAAGCTTTTTGCACAGTGCCACCGATTCGTTCACGGCGGCGGACGCAGGGATCTTGTCCATAAAAATGAGCTGATACGCGCCGCTGCGCATTATATCGCGCACCTTCGGCTCGATCTTAGATGCCGACTTACTGTTGAGATCAATGTAATAATCCAGAAGCGCGGTGCTCTGCAAAACGCCGAGGCTTATGCTGACTGCAAGCGAAAGCGAGCGCGAGTCAAGATCGTATTTAGTTTTCATCGCGTCGCTTAGTGCCGACGACCATGCGCCGTCGCGTCTTGTGCGCTCAAGCGCAAAAACAGCGGCTTCTCTGGCTTTATCCAATGCTTAATCCACCTTTATGGGGTGTCCGAGCAAATAGTCGGACGCTTTCATTCGTTTTTTCCCTGCTGCCTGAAGCTCGGTTATGCGAACCGTTTCACCGTCAAGGCAGGCTATTTCAATGCCTTTTTTTCCGGCGCTGACCACGCTTCCGGGAGCTTTAACTGTCTTGTTCTTCGTATACTCGGCAGAATAAATTTTAAAAACTTTTCCGTCAAGCTCTGCTGTTGCGACCGGCCACGGCTGTAAGCCGTATATCTGCTTTATGATCTCGCGCGGTGTTTTCGCCCAATCTATAGGACTAAAGCTTTTATCGAGCATTTTGACATAGCTTGCCTTGCTGTGATCCTGCTGCGTTCTCGGCGCTGTTCCGGCTTCTATATCGCGCAGAGTGCGGTCAAGAAGCTCGGCACCCATGACCATCAGGCGGTCAAACAGCTCGCCGGAGGTCTCAAACTCGCCAATCTCGGTTTCGGCTGTATAAATTATATCGCCGGTATCCATTTCCGACGCGAGATACATGGTCGTAACGCCGGTGATCTTATCGCCGTTCAAAACCGCCCACTGTATGGGTGCTGCACCTCTGTACTTAGGCAGAAGCGACGCATGCACGTTTATAGCGCCGTATTTCGGTACCTCGAGCATATCGTCCGGCAGTATGCGCCCATAAGCGACAACGACAAGAATATCGGGCCTGAGGCTTTTTATAAGCTCGGTAGCCGTTCCGTCGCGCAGCTTTGTAGGCTGATAAACGGGAATATTGTTTTCCAGTGCAAGCTCCTTTACCGGACTGTACGAAAGCTTCATGCCGCGGTCGCGCGGCTTGTCCGGCTGAGTGAAAACGGCTGCAATATCGTATTCTTCATCTATAAGCTTTTTTAATGAGGCTGCGGCGAAATCCGGTGTGCCCATAAAAACTATGCGCATACTCATCCCTCGCTTCCGCTGCCCTTTATCTCGTCCTCGGAGAGCATGCGTTCGCACTTTTCGGTGAACAGATGTCCGTCAAGGTGGTCAAGCTCGTGGCATATGCATCTTGCGGTGAGGCCTGTACCGGTGTATTCAAACCAGCCTCCGTCCCTGTCCTGTGCGCGAACCGTTACAACCGACGGGCGCGTGACAATGCCGTATTCGCCCGGAACGCTGAGACAGCCCTCGGCGCCGGTCTGCTCGCCCTCGGAAGATACGATGACCGGGTTTATAAGCTCAAGTATCTCCTCGTCCTCTTCGTCTTCAACATTGGTTTCAATGACAAGAACAACGCGGCGCAATATGCCGACCTGCGGAGCCGCAAGGCCGACTCCGTTTGCGTTTTCAAGCGTTTCGGCCATGTCGTCGAGAAGTTGGTGGAGTCTTTCGTCAAATTTGACCTGCTCGCGGCAGATCTTGTGAAGTATATTGTCCTCTTTTGTTACTATATGTCTGAGTGCCATGTTCTTCTCCTAATCAGAGGGGTTATTGTCAGCAAACACGCTGACGCCCCTGTATTTTCCTGATCTTGCACAGCGAATGAGCACCGAAGATATTATCTCGCGGATCTGCCTGTCGGCTGTGCAGCATATATTTACTCTGTATCTATAACGGTTATTTACTCTGACGACCGCCAGCGGCGCAGGGCCGAGAATGCGTACATCGCTTCGATCTCTAAGCGTTGCTTTGACCACCGTGCAAATATCCGTGCAGCATTTTATAACTGTGCTTTCCACCGTTCCTGAGGCGGTTATGGCGATTATATCCGCAAACGGCGGAGTGTCCTGAAGTCTGCGCAGGCTGAGCTCGGTTTTAAAAAAGCTCTCGTAATCCTGCTGCGCGGCAAGACGTATTATCTCATTTTGCGGAGTGAAAGTCTGGATAATGGCGCGTCCCGGTTTACTGCCCCTGCCGCTGCGCCCGATGACCTGCGTTATAAGCGAAAATGTTCTCTCTCCGGAGCGGTAATCACCGCAATAAAGGCTTTGGTCGGCGGAGACTACGCCGATGAGCGTCACATTTTCAAAGTTAAGTCCCTTGGTAACCATCTGAGTGCCGACCATAATGGGGATCTTTTCGTTTTTAAATTTGTTTAGCAGCACATCGTGACTGCCTGCCGCCTTGACAGTGTCGGTATCCATTCGCAGGACCTGCGTATCCGGGTACAGCTGCTTAAGCTCTTCCTCAATTAGCTGAGTTCCGGCACCGACAAATGTCAGCATTCCACCGCAGTCGGGGCAATGGCTGTCGGCTCTGCAAGTATAGCCGCAGTAATGGCAGATAAGCCGCTTATTGACGCTGTGATACGTCAGCGAAACGCTGCAATTCGGACACTTATAGACATATCCGCAGTCGCCGCAGCAGATGAGCTTGTTTGCTCCGCGGCGATTGATAAACAGTATGCTCTGCTCGCCGCGCTCTATATTTTCCTCAAGCTCGGCCTTAAGCCTTGAGCTCAGCTCGCTGCCGTTTCCGGACTTAAGCTCGCTTTTCATATCCACTATCTCGACCGACGGGAGCTGCATCGCATTATAACGCTCATGCATCTGAAAGAATTTATACTTTCCGATCTCCGCAGCATACCGGCTTTCAATATCGGGAGTTGCCGAGCCAAGCAGTAAAAGCGAATTGGTCTTTGCGCAGCGATACTTTGCAACATCGCGCGCATGGTATCGCGGTGAGTTTTCGGACTTATAACTGTCCTCCTGCTCCTCGTCGATGATGATAAGGCCGAGGTTTTCAAACGGAGCAAACACCGCGCTGCGAGTTCCGATCGCGAGCTTTGCGCCGCCTGTTTTTATGCGCTTCCACTCATCGTAACGCTCGCCGACGGCAAGACTGCTGTGCAGTATTGCAACGTCATTGCCGAAATATTCGGAAAAAGTGTGTATCATCTGCGGCGTCAGCGCGATCTCCGGTACGAGAAGTATGGCGCATTTTCCGCTTTTGATCGTATCGTCGATGAGGCGGATATACACCGAGGTCTTTCCGCTGCCGGTAACTCCGCACAAAAGTGCAGCCTCCGGGCGCGGCTCGTCGAGCAGCTTTTTAATGCCTGAATATGCGCTTTCCTGCTCGCGGTTAAGCTCGGGAAGAGCCTTTAGCTTTCCCGTCCACACCTCGGGCCGGCGGAACACCTCTTCCTTATCCGCAACAACTAACTGCGCGTTTATTAGCGCGTTCAGCGACTGCCGCGATGCTCCCGTAAAATGCATAGCTTCCCGAGCGGACACACGCCCTGTCGAGCACAGAAGCTCAAGCAGCGCAGCCTGCATGGGCGCTTTTCGGCGAATATTCTGCGCTGTGTCAAACGCTTCCTCAGCGTCAATGGCAAGACTTATCATCTCGCGCATTTTGTCGTTCACCTGGCGCGCCCCATCGGACTTAAACCAGCAGCCGGCCGGGAGAATGGTTCTGACGGCATCATACACCGTGCAGAACAGCCTGTCATGCATCCAAAGAGCGAGCTTGAGCTGAGACGGCGTTAGCATAGGCTCTTTATCAAGGCAGGACTCAATTGGCTTCAGGTTTTCATACTCGCTGTTATCGCTAAGTGCGAGCACAATGCCCTCGCTGCGGCGATTTCCGCGCGAAAACGGAACCGTAACGCGCATGCCCGGAGCGACGACCTCTGCCATACTCTCGGGTATCAGATAGTCATAGGGCTTGTCTATACTGTAATTTGCGGCTGCAACCGCAATTTTTGCTATACGCTTTTCCGACATGCCCACCATCCTTCATCTGCGATATAACCAAAATTCAGCGGAGCGATATGGCTCCGCTGTAAATTATTTTGCTATGGTAAGCTTGCCGGTGTATACTTCGTCAATAGCTGCGGAAACGGGCTTCTTATCGAGGATAACGCCCTCTTCCTCGGCGTTTGCGGATATCTCGCGTGCTCTTCTTGCTACGAGATTTACAAGCTGATAACGGTTGCCGGTCTTGCTCACAAGCTCGGCAACAGGGGGATAAAGCATCATGATCAGTCTACCTCACTTAAATAGTTTTTTCTAAGGTCATATTTGCAGTACTCTGCAGTTATAATTGCCGAAAATTCCTTTGCGGCCTTATCGGCATCGTCATTGATTATTATATAGTCATAAAAGTCTGCCGCGGCATATTCCTCTTTTGCGCGGATAAGGCGAGCCTCTATCTTACGCTCGGAATCCGTTCCTCTGCTGCGCAGTCTCTTCTCAAGCTCGGCCATGGACGGCGGAATGATGAAAACCATGACCGCCTCGGGCATCTTCTGGTGAACCTGAAGAGCGCCCTGAACCTCAATGTCAAGCAGGACATTCATGCCCTCGCTGAGTTTTTTCTCAACATAAGCCTTGGGCGTGCCGTAGGAGTTGGCCACATACTCGGCATGCTCAAGAAATTCGTCGTTTTCGACCATCTCGCGGAATTTATCAAGATCAACGAAGAAATATTCCTTGCCGTCAACCTCGCCTGGACGAGGCTTCCTCGTCGTTGCGGAAACGGAAAAACATATATCGTCTCGTACCTCAAGAGCCTTGAAAACGACAGTGCTCTTCCCTGCTCCGGACGGTCCGGATATAACTATAAGCTTTCCTCTCTGTTTAGCCATTTGCTGCACCTTCCTCATTCTTATTTGACATTCGCGCCGCCAGAACCTCCGGCGTGAGCGCGGACAGGATAACGTTTCCGCTGTCCATTATAAGCGCAGCCTTCGTGCTTCTGCCGAAGGATGCGTCAATTAATAACCCCTTATCTCTCACGTCCTGAATCATTCGCTTTATCGGCGCCGATTCAGGGCTTACCATGGCAATAACACGCTGAGCGCTTACCATGTTTCCAAATCCTATATTTATGAGCGTCATGCTGCCCTCACTCAATATTCTGAATCTGCTCACGGATCTTTTCGATCTCGGATTTGAGGTCAACGACCGTGTGTGCAATATCGGAATTCTGGCACTTCGAGCCGGTAGTGTTAGCCTCGCGGTTAAACTCCTGAAGCAAAAAGTCGATCTTTCTGCCTATAGGAGAGCCTGTTTCAAGCATCTGACGGAGCTGAGATATATGACTGCGCAGGCGCACGGTCTCTTCATCAACGGCGATCTTGTCGGCAAATATCGCAGCCTCGGTGAGGATACGGGATTCGTCTATACCTGATGAGCCAAGAACTTCGTTGAGCTTACCGAGAAGCCTTTCGCGATACTGCTCGACCGTAACGGGCGAGTTTTTCTCAATCACCGAAACATAATTTTCTATATTCTCAAGCTTTGAAAGCACGTCGGCTTTGAGCTTTTCGCCCTCTACGATACGCATGCGGTCAAAGTCGCACAGCGCCTGCTCGGCAATAGCGCGCATACCCTCCGCCACAGCATCTGCGTCAAGCTCTTTTTTCTCGACCGAAAGCACGTCCGGAAGGCGGCTTACGTTCATAACGCTTGCGTCGTTTGCAAGCCCATACTTGTCCGCAATGGAGTTGAGCGCATCCAGGTATCCCTTCAAAAGCGGCTCGTTTACCCTTACGACCATGTCATCGGCCATCGAGCTGTCGATCGTCACGAAAACATCGACCTTGCCGCGGCTTATGTGCGAGCTTACGGCCTGCTTTATCGTTTCTTCGGCAAACAGAAAGCTGCGTGGCAATCTTATTGACGTGTCCAAAAACTTATTATTTACGCTTTTAAGCTCAACGCTAACTTCTATGCCCTCGACAGTGCCTTTTGCACTGCCGTAGCCAGTCATACTTTTAATCATTTTATCACCTCAACGCAGCTTGACTATCTCGAATTTTATGGGATTTTTTCGTTTGCTGCGGCGCTGATAAACTACGATCACCGCAACGGCGGCGCAGAAAGCTATAAAGCTGCAAAGCACGCTCATGCCCTCGCTCAGTCCGCAGCTAGCCGCGATTATATAGCCGATAACAAACACCAGCATAGGAACGATATAAACAATGAATGCCGCGCCGAATATTCTGGAGCTGAGGCTTTCGATCACGACCTTTTCGCCCGGCTTTGCATGAACCGAGTTTTTGGCAAACGCTTTTATCTCATTCTGAAAAACACAGCTTTCACAATTGCCGCAGTTGCTTCCGCACGCCGTGCCGCGTGCTACGACGACCTCGGCCATGCCGTTAGGAAAAACCTTGGTGACCACTGCATCCTGAGTCATTAGTAAAGACCTCCCGTCTTAATCCTTGTATATGGTGACAGTCACTCTCACATCGCCTACCGCACCAACGTTATCGTGCCCGGCAACAGAGACCTTAGCATTGACTATTATCTGTCCGGTCGTCGAACCGTAATCGGACAAATCGGCAACGACTGTGATGTCCTCGGGCTTAATTCTGTTGAGCGCATCCTGGCTCAGCGCACGGAGTGTAACTTCGATCTCCTTGGTATCGATAGTTGCATGATAACCGTTGGAAACGCCCTTACATGCGATGTTAGACGTTGTAAATGTCTTAGTGTGCGATCCGTTTACCTCCACGGTCACCTTTGCATCTGAAACGCCGGTCAGGTTCTGGACACCATCGGGAAGCTCAATTGCGAACGTGTGCTCATATCCGCTGCTGAACGAGGAAAGGTCGATCGTTCCAATCTCGATACTTTCCATATCGTCAATAATTCTCGAATCTCCGGCAACCTTTATGCTGCTCGGATCGATCGTGACATCACAATCGTTTTCGGTTATGCCTCCGCCGGATATAAATCGCACATTGAGCGGCAACTCTTTGGTTTTGAGTATCGGCTGGGTCGCCGTGACGGTCTCTTCCGAGAGACGCAGACCATCCTTCGGGATAATGTTATCGTTCTTATCGCGCAGCGTAAACTCCGCTTCCTCGACATAGGCAGAGTCAATGGTCTGATTCTTGCCGAACTCGACCCATACATGGTCTATCTTGTTTATTATCTCCTCCGGCCCGTCAATCGTGAGTGTTTTGGGATCAAAAACAAATTCCTCGGCTACGCAGCCCTCGGCAATGGTCCCTTCAAAGCTGCCCTTAATATCGACCGTTTTGCTGCCGTTTTTGATAACGGTGAAATTGATAGTATCTGGGTTTTTGCGCACAACGCTTATCTCGTTTTCATTGACATAGTTCGGAAAAACGAGCTTGTATGTCCATGTCATATTATTCGGCGCAGTTATGCTGCTTACGTCGATAACAGCCTTAATGTCCGAGGCTTTGAGCTTAGATATAGTGCTGCGGTTTCCTTTAACAACGATGCTCACGGAATCCGCGCTGACATCGGTTATTGACAGATTTCTCTCGCTCAGCAGCTCCTCCTGGCCCTGGAACTCAATTTGAATGCCCGTGAAGGTCAGATTCTTATCGGTCGTATCCTGGCTGGTAACATATGCCCACATCATAAGTGAACACAGCAGCGATACGATCATCCAGAATACCTTGCTGTCGTATATTTTCTTAGTTCTTTTTTTCTGTTCCATCTTTGTTCACCTTATGCTTATCAAAAAAACGAGAAAAAACTTCAGCTGCGGTACTCTTCTTTGTTTCTTCAACCACCAGCTCTTTACGCAGGATCTGTTCGAGCATGGCAACGGAGAGGTTGCGCTTGAGCATACCCTCAATGGCGACGGATATGCCGCCGGTTTCTTCAGAAACGATGACGGTTATTGCGTCGGAAATCTCGCTTGCGCCGATTCCCGCGCGGTGGCGCATGCCAAGATCCTTGCTCAGGTTAGTCTTGGCCGTAAGCGGAAGCACACAGCCTGCGGCCGCTATACGAAAGTTTCGGATAATAAGCGCACCGTCATGCAGTGGAGCCTTAGGATAAAATATGTTTTTCAAAAGCTCGGCGGTTATATCAGCATTTATGATCGTGCCGGTTGTCATTATATCACTGAGCTTCATGTTGCGCTCGAAGATGATAAGCGCGCCGGTCTTTGTTTTTGACATCTGCTCGCAGGCCAAAACCGTCTGCGTTATGGCAGACTCAGCCTTGCTCGTTATCTGAGTTTTTGGCGAAAAGATGCCGTAAAAGTCCTTACTGCCCATTCTTGAAAGCAGTTTTCTGAGCTCGGGCTGGAATATGATAACCAAGGCTATAAGCCCTATCTCGACCGCTTTGCGCAGGATAAAGTTAATCATCGTCAGATTGAACACCGACGGTCCCGACAGCCAAAGGAAGATAAGCAGCAGAAGTATTCCCTTTGCGAGGTTATATGAGCTTGTCTTGCGCACAAGATCTATGACCTTGTAAAACAAATAAGCGACGATAAGGATGTCGATGACATCCCAAAAGCTTATTGTCGAGAGGTAATTGAGCATTCTCAAAAAGTAACTCGAAAAGTCCTGCATTATAATCCCCAATCGTATTTTCTGCGGACTGCGGGCGCAGTCCGCTCTTTGCTGTATTTTTAATCACTATATTATATAATATATACGGCCAAAAGGCAATTAAATATTAATTAAATTTCTCCGTTTGCTATCTTTTCTATGACGGTGCAGGCATGAATTACCTGGCGACGCTGCGTAAACGGCGAAAAGCTGATGCGCACAGTGCCGGTTTTGTCGGTCCCAACAGTTTTATGCGCAAGCGGCGCGCAGTGAAGTCCGCATCTTGCGGCAATTCCGTGCGAGCCGAGCTTTTCGCAAAAGGCCTCACAATCAATGGAAGCGTGCCTGAATGAGAGCACACCGGCCTGAACTCCTGCTTTTCCGCAGAACACTTCAAGCGACGGAACGCGGCTTAGGCGTTCTGCCGCAGTGCCGCAAAGCTCAGCTTCATAGCCGCCGATTTTATTCACGCCTTTGCCGAGAACGTATCTTATTCCCTCACACAGACCGGATATTCCGACAACGTTATGTGTTCCGGCCTCGGCTCTGTCCGGCAGATATTCCGGCATACTCTGAATGATGCTTTCCGAGCCAGTTCCGCCGCTTATAAGCGGTGCCGGCTGTGCTTTGCAAAGGAGTATGCCTGTTCCCTGTGGTCCGAGCAGTCCCTTGTGCCCCGGCATCGCTATGAAGTCTGCATTAAGCCTCTCCGCGTCCAGCTCTTCAATGCCGGCTGACTGCGATGCGTCGATAATAAGCGGTACACCGAAGCGGCTGCATATCTCCGATATTTCATACACCGGCTGAATAAAGCCGAAAACGTTTGAGACATGATTACACACGACAAGATCAGCACCCGGAATTTTTTCTTCAAATGCTGCCAGAGCGCTGTTTCGGTCAAAAAGCCTGCCTGCCGCAACTGATACTTTCGCGCCGGCTTCATGCAGCGGCCGGGTAACTGAATTGTGCTCATATCCCGATATAACGACTCGGCTTTCTCTCCGTGCAAGCGTTTTTATCGCAATATTCAAAGCGTGAGTCGCATTCAGCGTGAAAACGACATGCTCCGGCTTATCGAAATTAAACAGTCTGCACGCAAGCTCCCTGCATTCATAGACTTTATCCGCAGCGAGCATTGCCGCGTTGTACGCTCCCCTGCCGGGGCTTGACATGGTGTCCATAGCGTACATCATAGCCGCTTTGACGCCCGGCGGCTTCAAAAAGCTCGTCGCTGCTGAGTCGAGATAGATCATAAGATCACCTCGGTATGGCTTCCGTCATCACGCTGCAGGAACACCTTGCCCTGCAAAAGTCCCTCGCGGTGCAGAACTCCTGCTGCCGCAGTTCCTTTCATATATGAAACGCTGACACTGTAGCTGCATCCGCTGCCGCTAAGCCCGGCCGGAGCTTTTTTGACGGACGCCGATATCGCGTTTTTTTCAAGCATCCGAGCCGCAGACTGGGCATACGTCAGCGACCGACACATAAATACATAGCGCATAATTGACCCCTTCTTTTTTGCTACATCTTATGCGCCGTGGGGCTTGACGGTTAAAATTATCAGGCAGCCGGAATAGCTGCCTGATATGATCAGTTTATGAGTACGACCGCGTGCGCTGCAATACCGAGTCCCTCGCCGGTGAAGCCGAGGTGCTCCTCGGTGGTCGCTTTCACGCTAACGGCATCAAGCTCAACGCCCATGGCCGAGGCCAGCACCCGGCGCATACTCTCAATATGCGGCTTGAGCTTCGGACGCTGGGCAATGACCGTGCAGTCGACATTTACTACTCCGTAGCCCTTATCGTGCAGCAAGCGTGCAACGGTTTTCAGAAGCTCAATGCTGTCTGCGCCGAGGTACGCGTCGTCATTATCAGGAAAGAGACCGCCAATATCGCCAAGGGCGGCCGCGCCGAGCAGCGCATCCATGAGCGCATGCGTCAAAACGTCGGCGTCGGAATGGCCGAGCAAGCCTTTATCATACGGTATTTCAACACCTCCGAGAATCAACTTTCGTCCCTCGACGAGCTTATGAACGTCATAGCCGTGTCCGATGCGCATCATTTGCCGCTCCTTTCAGAGAGGATACCCTCGGCAATGTACAGGTCGCGAGCGGTAGTGAGCTTTATATTATCCGGATCACCGGCGACTATCGTGACCTTGTATCCCATTGCTTCGACTGCCGAGCAGTCATCGGTAAGCTTAATGCCTTTCTGCTGCGCGCGTGTCAAGGCTGCCTTTATCATCTCGGTCATGAACACCTGCGGTGTCTGCATAAGCGCAACGAGATCACGCGACGGAGTTTCGACTACCGCGCCCTTTGCGTTCAGAATGCGCACAGTATCGGTTGCTGACACGGCAGGCGCCGATGCACCGTGCTGATGCGCAGAGTGAACGGCGCGCTCAATGAGGCTGTTTGTGACAAACGGCCTTGCTCCGTCGTGTATAGCAATGTATTTTGCCCTTTCATCGGCATTACTTACGCCGATGAGTGATGATTCAAGCCTTGTCTTGCCGCCGACAACGACCTTGCTTGCCTTGCTTATGCCGTGGTCATTGCATATATCCGCAAGCTCCTGGAGGCTTTCATATTTTGTGACAACAACGATCTCGTCGATGCACTCGGCGCTTTGCAGCGCCTTAAGCGTGTGCGCAATTACAGGCGCTCCGCCGAGCGGCATGAGGATCTTATCCTTACCCATGCGCTGCGAATTTCCGGCTGCAAGCACGACCGCAGTGCAAAAATCATCATTTGATTTCGATTTGAACAGTTTATTTATAAACGACACGTCCATTACCTCTCTTCAAGTGCGGCACACAGTCTTTTTTCCACACCGTCATAATCCATATTCGTTGCAATCACAAGCTCGGATATGAGTATCTGCTTTGCAGAGTGCAGCATCTTGCGCTCGCCGGTGGAAAGTCCGCGCTCACTGTCGCGGCACATGAGACCTTTGACAACGGACGCAACATCTAAAAGATTGCCGCTTTTTATCTTATCCATATTTTCTCGATAGCGCTTATTCCAATTCTGAGTCATGGAAATCTCGATTTCAGAAAAAGCGCTGAACAGTTTTTCGGCCTCGCTGCGTGATATTATCGAGCGCACGCCGATATCCTCGCAGCCGGAGACAGGCACCATAACGACCATATCACCGACCGGGAGCTTAAGGACATAGTAGTCCCGCTGCGAGCCGTTAATTTTTTTCGTCATTATACTCTCAATAACGCCTGCGCCGTGCATCGGATGTGCAATGTAATCGCCAATCTTGAACAAGACTACTCCTCCTTAGACTCTTTTATTATATTTTAATATAATTATACACAAATTGTTGAATTTTTGCAAGGAAATTAACGAGTTTTCCTTGATAATTCAACGAAAATAGCCTGCCGCATATGCGACAGGCTATTACAGACTGTAAAACTGTATTACTTTTCGACTATCTCGCCCTTGACTTCGCCATTGGTGGATACTTCGTAGACAAGTGCGTCCTCGCCATTGTCCTCAACCTCAGGAGCTTCTTCAACTTCTGCTGCTGCAGGCTCTGCAAGTGCACGGATGGACAGGGAGATCTTGTGATTCTCGGTGTCGATAGCAGTGATCTTTGCCTCGACAACATCGCCGACAGAGAGGACCTCTTCGGGCTTGCCGATGCGGCGGTTTGCGATCTGAGAAATGTGGATAAGGCCGTCAACGCCGGGCAGGACTTCTGCAAATGCACCGAAGGTCATGAGCTTTACAATCTTGACCTCAGCGGTATCGCCGACATTGTAGTTGGTGGTAAACTTGACCCAGGGATTCTCGTTGGGATCCTTATAACCGAGGGAGATCTTTTTCTTCTCCTTGTCGAAGCTGATGACATAGACATCGACCTCGTCGCCGATATTGAATACTTCGGCAGGATTCTTGATGCGGCTCCAGCTCATCTCGGAGACGTGAACCATACCATCGATGCCGCCGATATCGACGAATGCACCGTAGCTGGTCATGGACTTTACGACACCGTGATACTTATTGCCGACCTCCATCTCGTTCCAGATAGCCTCAGCCTTCTCGCGGCGCTCTTTCTGAGCGACGGCACGGATGGAACCGACAACGCGCTTGCGGCTGCGGTTGACCTCGGTGATCTTAACGCGGACCTTCTGCTTGAGCAGCTGGTTCATGTCGGCCTCCTTGGGCAGGCCGGACTGGGATGCGGGAACGAATACGCGAACGCCCTTGACGTTAACAACTACGCCGCCCTTGTTGATCTCGGTAACGGTGCCTTCGAGGAACTCGCCGCTCTCAACTGCTTCTTCGACCATCGTCCAGCTCTTTGCGGCATCAAGACGCTTCTTGGAGAGCATAACGGTGCCTTCGACATCGTTAACGCGGACAACAACTGCTTCGATGGTATCACCGACCTTGACAGCGTCTTCGACCTTGATGCCGTCATCGGTAAACTCGGTGGTGGGAATGAAGCCAGAATACTTGGTGCCGATATCGACACTGACTTCAGTGCCGGTAATAGCAACGACATAGCCGGTTACCTTATCTCCATTATATATAGTCTTGATGGATTCCTCCAGCATTTCGTCGAAGGACATCTCCTTCTCTTCTGCCGGGATTGCATCAGTTTTGATTTCTTCGCTCATCGTGTTACTTACCTCCTTAATTATCCACGCAGGCGTGGACGCTCCTGCCGTGATTCCGACGGTATCGGCGCTTTTGAGCCTGTCCATGTCCAGCTCACCGGCATTTTCGATAAACTGAACGTTCGGACAAACCTCGCTGCATATCACCGAAAGGTGGACGCTGTTTGCGCTGTGTTTTCCACCTATAACGACCATTGCATCGCACTCTGCCGCCAATTTTGCGGCTTCTTCCTGACGCATGGATGTTGCACCACATATTGTATCAAAGATTTGAAGATTTGTACATCTTTTTTTTAAGAAACTTGCACATTCGGTAAAATTACTACGAGTTTGGGTCGTTTGGACTACCATCGTTATCGGTTTAGTCAACAATTTGCCGAATTTTCCGTACCACTCTTCCAATTCGGCGGCATTTTCGCATATCACGCAGTCGCCGCACCAGCCTTTTACGGCCTCGACCTCGGGGTGATCGTGCATTCCGATGATGACTACAAATCTTCCGTCCTCCTGTGCCTTGCGGACAAGCTCATGTATGCGCTTTACCTTCGGACATGTTGCGTCCGTTATGTCTGCGCCGCGCTCTTCGAGCTGAGCGTACACCGCCTTCGACACACCATGCGAGCGTATCATGACTCTTGCACCGGCCGGCAGCTCATCGGGAGAATTTACAACCTTAAGCCCTTGATCTTCAAATTTTCGCACAACATCGTCATTGTGTATAAGCTGGCCGAGCGAATACGCGCTGCCGTTTTCAAGAAGCTGCTGCGCCATTTCCACCGATCGGCTGACACCAAAGCAGAAACCGGCACTTTTTGCAACGATAAAATTTTTCATATTGCACGCCCCGTCTTTTCGCTTATTAAGCGGCAGACCTCGTCTATGCTCTCTTCGAGCGTATTTCCGCTCGTATCGAGCAGGACCGCATCTTCAGCGGCCTTGAGCGGAGCTGCTGCGCGCTTCGTATCCTGCTCGTCGCGCTGCTCCATTTCCGCCAGTACTTCATCAAAAGGCTTTTCCATGCCCTTGGCGCACTGCTCTTCATAGCGGCGGCGTGCGCGATCCCGGACATCGGCGGTGAGGAATATCTTCAGCTCGGCATTCGGCAGGATAACGGTACCTATATCGCGGCCGTCCATGATCACGTCGTATTTTTCGGCCATGCCGCGCTGCATATCAACAAGAAACGCCCTGACCTCGGGAATGGCCGAGACTTTTGACGCAAGCATCGACACCTCCGGCAGCCTTATATCCCGTGAAACATCGTTTCCGTCAAGATACATGTGTTGCTCACCTGCATCGTTATATTTAAGCTCGATCTCAAGCGTCGGAAGCAGCGCAACTACAGCAGCGGTATCGTCGAGGCTCACGCCGTGTATTTTGGTCGCAAGGCCGATGGTTCTGTATATGGCTCCGGTATCAACATATATAAAGCCGAATTTTTCGGCTGCTTTTCGTGATATTGTGCTCTTTCCGGCGCCGGACGGGCCGTCGATGGCTATTGAGATCATAAGCTATCCATCCTTAAATCGAATTTGCGGCAACATATGCCGTTGACCATGCTATCTGAAGATTAAATCCGCCTGTGTAAGCGTCAATATCCATAACTTCACCTGCAAAATACAGGCCGGAGACCAGCTTTGACTCCATGGTGCGCGGATTAATCTCCTTGGTCAAAACACCGCCTGAGGTGACTATTGCCTCATCTATCGGGCGCGGCCCACTGATTGAGATCGGGAATTCCTTAAACAGCCGCAAAAGATCATGCCGCTGCTGCCGGGTTATTGAGTTTACCTTTTCTTCGGCCGGAATACCCGACAGTTCAACAAGCACCGGGATCATAGTTTTGCCGGCAAGATCGCACAGCGAATTTGCAAAATCGCGGTTTGCGTATTTTTCAAAATCGCGCAGAAGCCGCGCGTCGAGCTTTTTTTCGTCAAGCGCAGGCTTGAGATCAATGCTCAGCCGATACTTAGCACTGCCGAAATTGCGCATATGAGAGCTTGCCGAGAGCACAAGCGGCCCCGATACTCCGAAATGCGTAAACAGCATTTCGCCAAGCTCGCGAAAAATCAGCTTATCGTTTTCATACGCCGAAAGTGTCACGTTTTTAAGCGAAAATCCCTGCATCTGCGCGCAATATTCATCGTCGCTCTCAAGCGGAACAAGCGACGGCCGGCACGGTGCTATACTGTGTCCGAGCTCCCGAGCCATTTTATAGCCTGCTCCGGTAGAGCCTGTGAGCGGATACGAAAGTCCGCCGGTGCAGATAACGGCGGCGCGGCAGGATATAACTCCGCTGTCGGTCTTTACGCCGGTGACTTCGCCGTTTTCCGTAATAATATGCTTTGCGCTTTCGCGTATGTGACGCACTCCGCTGCGCTCGAGATTGCGCGCGAGCGTTCCGGCAACGTCGTTTGCGTTGTCGGACACGGGAAACACGCGGTTGCCGCGCTCGGTTTTAAGAGGAAGCCCGAGCGACTCGAAAAACTGCATTGTTTCTCGCGGCGAGAGCCTGTTGAGCGCACTGTACAGAAACCTGCCGTCGCCGGGTATGTTGGTAAGAAAATCTTTTATGTCGCAGTTGTTGGTCACGTTGCAGCGGCCCTTGCCCGTTATGCGCAGCTTGCGCCCGAGCGTTTTGTTCGGCTCAAGCAGGATAACGTCAAGGCCGCGCTGCGCAGCTACAAGGCTGCACATCATTCCGGCGGCTCCGCCGCCGATAACAACCGCGTCCGCACTTAATTTTGTCATGTCGTACCGCCGTGTTCGGTCTGCTCATAGACCTTATTTTCGCTCCATATGGTCTCCAGACGCTCGAATGTTTTCGAGAGGTTTTCCTTGTTTTTAATTCCGACGGCAATAATGATCGCGTTTATAAGGCTCATCGGAGCCACGAGCGAATCAAGGAACGAGACCATGTCGCTTTTTGCGTGCAGGCAAACGTCGGCAATGCCGTTGAGCGGCGAGGCAGGACCGTCGGTAATTGCAGCGGTCATAGCGCCCATTTTCTTCGCAAACTCCATTGCGTCAACGGTATGGCTTGAATAGCGCGGAAAGCTTATCGCTATAAACAGATCGCCCTCGCCTATTCTTATTATCTGCTCGAACACCTCGCTTGCCGCAGTGTCGTGGATAACGCTTACGTTGCTGCGCAGAAGATTAAGATACAGGCCCAAAAAGCTTGAGAGCGACGTCGAAGTGCGCATGCCGACAATGTAGATATTCTTTGCCTCAATGATAGAATCGACAAACTTATTGAAGCTTTCCTGCTCTAATATCTCGAGGGTCGCCTGAAGATTCTGAATATCGCTGCCTATTATCGAGCGCACGATATCATTATCGTCTATCATGCTTTTTGCAACCTCAATGCGCTGCACGGATGTAAGGCGGTTGCGTATCATCTCCTGCAAGGCCTTGCGCATGCTCGGATATCCGTCATAGCCAAGCTCAGCCGCAAAGCGAACGACCGTCGATTCGCTGACACCGACGATCTTGCCGAGCCTTCCGGCAGTCATGAACGCCGCCTTGTCATAGTTATTCAAAATGTATTTTGCAATGATTCTCTGTCCCTTTGAGAACTTGTTGCTGCCCTTAGAAAGAACACTCAGAAGATCATTTTCCACATTGATCATCTCCATGTTAAAACATAAACCTCATTTTACTTTCAAATTGCTTTAATTGCAATAGCATTTTGCAATTTTTTTAGGCTAAACTTGCATATTCCGGTGTATTTGCGGCATGCAAATAAAATTTCACAGCCATTGAGGATTCATTCCAGCTGCAAATCTTGCAATTCTGCCTCTGTCAGGTGTCTCCACTGCCCCGGCTTTAAGTCGCCGATCGAAAGGGTCCCCTCAGATACGCGCTTGAGCTTTGTCAGCTTGACGCCTGCGCATTCGCACATCTTCCGTATCTGGCGGTTTCTTCCCTCGTGGATGCATATTGAAAGCTGAGTGTAATCGTCAGTTTCAAATATTATGTCAACCTTAGCCGGCTCAATTTTATAGCCGTCTATTATAAGCGGACTGCGCAGAACCTTAAGCGCGGTTTCGCTGCACTTTCCGCTTATCCAGGCATGATAGGTCTTGCTTGTTTCCGACGATGGATGCATGAGCCGGTTTGCAAAGTCGCCGTCATCAGTCATTATGAGCAAGCCCTCAGAGTACATATCGAGCCTTCCGACCGGATAAAGACGCACGCCAAGGTCTTTGACAAGCTCGCTTACGCAGCGGCGGTTTTTTTCGTCCTTAAGCGTGGTAACATAGCCGCGCGGCTTATACAGCATTATGTACGTCCGCTCCTCACATTTTGCAAGGAGCTTTCCGTCTACGCAGATAATATCGGTATCGGGGTCTGCACTGTCTCCAAGCGCGGCAGGAATGCCGTTGACGGTGACCTTCCCCATTTTTATAAGCTCTTCGCTTTTGCGGCGCGAGGTAAGTCCGGCCGCAGATATGAGCTTTTGAAGGCGCTGCTTCATTTTGCCTCTCCTTCGATATAATACGGTCTGAGCGCCGTATCAAATATTCTCAATATTCTCTCGCCCGGCGTGAGCCGCTGAGCGAGGTCTGTTTTAACGTCCTCAGTATAAACCAAATTCTCCTGCGCCGCAAGAGAGCCGTTTACAAACAGGCTTATCTTTCCAATCCGTTCCCCCTCAATTCCGCCGGCAAAAAGTATGCGCGGCGCCTCGAGCTTGATATCAAGCTCGTCATCCGAGCGCACAAGAAGCTTAATTTCGTTTTGTGGTATTGCCTCGGCCGTGCTCGCCGCAGAGGAGGCCACGTCGAGCGTTACCTTGAAGCTGTCCGGGCTGTATGACGCAATGCGGTAGTCTGAAAACGCCTTGTCCAGAAGGTACTTGTGGTCATTCCAGTCATCTGGAGCGCTGAGCGTTACGCACACAAGGCGCATGCCGTTTCGCTCGGCACAGCTTACGAGAGTTCTGCCGGCTGCCATCGTATAGCCGGTTTTTACGCCTATGCAGCCCTCGTACTCGCGCAGAAGGCGGTTGTGATTATAGTATGTCACACCCTTAATGACGGCGCAGTTTGTTGATGCAATGTCACGAAAATCGTCGTTTTCCATGCAGTATGCCGTCAGGCGCGCCATATCTCGGGCTGTTGAATAATGTCCGTCCTCATCCAAGCCGTGCGGATTGCGGAAAGACGAGTTTTCCATGCCGAGCCGGGAAGCCGTTTCGTTCATTTTTTCAACGAACGTGCTTTCGTCGCCGCAAACGGTGCAGGCAAGAGCCTCAGCTGCGTCATTGCCGGAATTTAGCATCATTCCGTAAAGCAGTTCTCTTACCGTGTAGCTCTGCCCGGGATTTGCATACATGCTCGAGCCTTCTATGGCGCTCCATTCGGGCTTTATTACTATCTGCGCGTCAAGATCGGCGTTTTCTATGACCACGATAGCAGTCATAATCTTTGTTATGCTTGCAATTAGCATTCGCTCGTCGGCGTTTTGCTCAAAAATAACGTCGCCTGTGTCGGCGCACAGGACAATCGCGCTGTGGGCACTAAGCTCGTGCTCCTCATCTGCAAGAGCCGATATCGGCAGCATTGCCGATATAACTGCCCCAACTATAATTGCTGAAACGATTTTCTTCATGAAAATAAGCACCACCTTTCCGGGCAGTGCTTATTATTGACGAAAACAAACTGTTTTAATCGGTTTTCTTATTAGTATTTGCGATGCTCTCGATCTTATCCATAACATCGGGCACGAGGTCGATTATGCGGTCAACTCCGTTTTTGGCCGGAGGAGCGACATTTATCATACGCACGCCGTCATCCTTGACGACAAGAAAGCCTATCGGCTCGATCTTGACAGCAGCCGCGCTGCCGCCGCCGTAGCCCTGCTTGCTGCCGCCGAGCGAGTCTCCGCCGGCGCCGCCGAATCCAAAGCTGAGCTTTGATACGGGTATGATCGTCTGCCCGTCGGGCGTGACGATGGGCTCGCCTACTATGTTGTTTACCTCAACAAGGTTCTTGATGTTGTTCATCGTTGACTGCATCATTTCGCTCAGTTTGTTGTTTTCCATTGCGTGCCACCCTTTCACGGATACGCTGTATCCTGTTTTTTATCAGAATTTTCAGAAACCCAAAGCCTGCCGCAAGGCCGACCGCGATCACGCATCCAAGTCTTACGGATGCCGAGACCTCAAATTCGGCTTTGCTTTTTTCTCCGTTCATATCAAGGCCGATATATATATCTTTCCTTTTTACCTTAAATCCATTTTCAAAAAACGGTATTATAGAACCGACAAAGCCGTTTACGGCGTTATATCTAATAACCGCGTCATACGGATCCGGAGCGGATACAACTGCGTGCAGGTATATATACCCGAAATACACCCCGTTTTTAAATCGGCCGAGCGCGCGCAGCGCAACCCTTATAAGCTTCAGCCAGTCATCGAGCGCAAAGCCGAGATCGAAGTTTTTCTGTGGCTTATCCTCTGTTTCGGCATCTGCCTCGGTTTTTTCTTCGCTCTTTTCGGCTTTTTTCTTTGCCGGATACAGCCTGAGCTTATAAAACCACGCGCTTGCCGCGACTGTGAACTTACCTTCCCGGCAGGCAACGTGAACGCCGAGCGGAATGAGCATTATCGCCGCAAGAATTATTAAGATGATAATAAGCACGACCAAGCGCATCACCCCGATGAATTATTTAAGCTCTTCCATCCTGATCTGATTATTTCCGACCGTATTGAGCTTTTCTATTGCATCCTCCAGCTTTTTGACTCCGTCTCCCGAACTTATATCCGGAAGCTCGGGAAGATCTTCAAGCCTGCTCACACCCATAGTGCGCAGGAACGCGTCCGTTGTGCGCAAAAGCGAGGGTCTGCCCGGAACGTCAAGCTTTCCGCAGCGCTCGATAAGGCCGCGGTCAATGAGAACGCCGACGGTGTACGAGCTGTCAACTCCTCGCACCTGGTCGATATACGCCCTTGTGACTGGCTGGAAGTACGCAACTACAGCAAGGGTTTCCAGCGCCGGCTGCGAGAGCATCGGCGGCTTGCGCTGCTCGAGCGTTTTGCTTATGACCGCCGCATATTCCGGCGACGAGCACATCTGGAGCTTATTATCCAGCGTCAGTATCCGAATGCCGCGCCTGTTGAAGCTGTATTCATCGGAAAGCTCCTTTGCTGCGGCGAGCACCTCATCCTCGCTCACCTCGAGGATAAGTGATATGCGCGCCGTCGACACAGGTTCGCCTGCTGCAAAAAGTATTGCCTCAACGGCTGACTTTATATTCTCTGTTTCCATTACATATCCTACTCTACTATTCTGTCAAGAATTTCGTTTACATTTCCTCCCGTGAACGAAAGCGTATAATCGCTCTCATCGCCGCTTAGCTCAACGCTGCCCATGCTGCACAGCTCCAAAATCGACATAAACGTTGCAACGATCTCGGATCTGCTGCGGCAGGCCGAATAAAGTTCTGAAAGCTTTGCCTGGCCGCTCTGGAGCCGGGCTATTAGCTCGCTGCTTTTTGTGCGTATCTCATAGACTATGCGTGTTGGCGCAAGACGCCGGGCAAATTCCGGCTCGGCAGGCTTTCCGCCGCGTGTTATAACGGCATACAGAGCCTTGAAAAGATCGGCTGGCTCGTGCCGATACTCATACTCGCGCTTTACATTCGGCAGCGGCTCGGGCAGCTTCGTGTAGTACAAAAGGCCTTTTTCCGACGCGCTTTTCAGCTCCGGAGTTATCTTCTGAACGGCGGTGTATATATCCTTGCATTTTAACTGCTCGAGCGACGTCATGAGTTCTTCAAGCTCGCTGACCTCTTCCTCACCGGCAAGCAGGGTCTTGGTCTTGATATACAGCAGATGTGACGCCATCTGGACAAACTCGCTGGTTATCTCAAGATCCATCCGCTCCATGCGGTCAAGGTACTCAAGATACTGATCGAGTATCTCCGCGATTTTGATATCTCGGATCTCTATTTTGTTTTTCGATAAAAGCATAAGGATCAGGCTGAGCGGACCGTCAAAGTCCTGAAGCTCGTTTTTGTCCTTGACTATGCTTTCAAGATGAAAAGTCGGATTATCCATTATCAATAAAACAGTATGCTCGAAAGGCTAAAGCCCCATTCGGCAAACGCAAACAAAAATTTAAACACGGCCTGAGTGACCGTCTGGAGAGGCGCTCCGAGAACGTCCGATGCAATAAGCACGAGCAGTATAATCATTCCGTAGCGCTCATAGCGCATGAGTTTGTAGTAGCTCTCATCGCTCATGAGCGAAAACAGCACCTTAGAGCCGTCAAGCGGCGGTATCGGGATAATGTTGAATATGGCAAGCGCTATGCTAAGATAAGCCGTTATGTAAACCATATCGAGCAAGCTGTCCAAAAACGAGCTGCCCGAGAGCTTGCACGGCAGAAAGATGAGGCCGTATATGAACAAAACTATGCAGCAGATGAGCACGTTTGACACGGGGCCTGCAAGAGCGGTTATTGCCATATCGCGCTTCGGATGCTTAAAATTACGCATATCAACAGGCACCGGCTTTGCCCAGCCGAATTTGAACGCGACCATCATAACAAGGCCGAATATGTCGATATGCTTTATGGGGTTAAGCGTAAGCCTGCCCATGTTTTTGGCCGTATTATCTCCCAGCTTGTAGGCAACAAAGCCGTGGCTCAGCTCATGCAGCGTTATGCACACAAGCGCCGGTATTATCGACATGAGTATTTCCATCGGGACAGACCAGTCGAGATTTCGCATTACATCGCCAAAAGAATTCATAAGAAGCTACCTTAAACGTAATTGAGTATCTGTGACATAAGCGCTTCGCGTCCGCTCCCCTTCTCAGCCGAGAACAGAATAAGCGGAGTTGAATCGTCAAGGCCGAGCGTAAGCCGTATAAGTTCAAGATTAGGCTCGATCTCGCTTTTTTTAAGCTTATCGGCCTTGTTTGCGACAACGACGAGCGGACAGCCGGTGCTTTTGAACCACTCGGCCATCGTAACGTCGTCTGCCGTGGGCTTATGGCGCGAATCAACTATCATTACACCGAGGTCAATAAGTCCGTCAATGGCAAAAAACTGCTCCATGAGCTTACCCCAGCGCTCGCGCTCTGCCTTCGAGACCTTGGCATAGCCGTAGCCGGGCAGATCGACGAAGTAAACCTTTTTATCGATGAGAAAATAGTTTACATGAATGGTTTTTCCGGGCGACTGGCCGACTCGCGCAAAGTTTTTCCTATTTAAAAGTCTGTTTATGACCGAGGATTTGCCGACATTTGACTTGCCGGAAAAAACGATATTGGGAAGCGCATCGCGGATAAAGCCCGAAGGTGCCGCCGCGCTTTTAATAAACTCGGCCTTGTTTATATTAAGTTCTGCCATGCTTCACCTACTGTCTTATTTCCGAGCGGCTTTTTTTGCCCGAAACAGGCATTATGACCTCATGCTTATTGTCCGAGTCCTTATGAACGAGCGCGGTCTCCAGAACTGTATCGACCTTGTCGGCAAGCACGAAGTTCAGCGCCTTGCGCACCGTCGGGTCGATCTCTTCAAGGTCAGGCTCGTTATCGGCAGGTATTATAACCGTGCCGACTCCGTTTCGCATCGCGGCCATCGTCTTTTCCTTGAGGCCTCCGATCGGCAGGACTCTGCCGCGCAGGCTTATCTCGCCCGTCATTGCGATATCGCGGCGCACCGGAGTTCCCGTGAGAGCGGAAACGATCGCCGTGCACACGGTCACGCCGGCAGACGGGCCGTCCTTGGGTATTGCGCCCTCGGGGAAGTGAATGTGTATATCCTTGGTTTTATAAAAATCGGCCTCGATGCCGAGCTTTCCTGCGCGGCTTCTGATGCAGGTCATTGCAGCCTGGCAGGACTCCTTCATCACATTGCCGAGATTGCCGGTAAGCTCAAGCTTGCCGCTTCCGTCAACAACGGCTACTTCGACATCAAGTACCTCGCCGCCGACGCTTGTCCACGCAAGGCCGCGCACAAGGCCGATCTCATCGGTCATTCTGCGATGCTCGGGCTTAAACTTCGGCGCTCCGAGATAAGGCTGCAGCGCACCCGAGCGCAAGGAAAGACTCTTACGCTCACCGTCGGCGATCGAGACCGCGGCTTTGCGGCAGAGTGCTGCGATTTGACGCTCAAGATTACGGACGCCGGACTCGCGCGTGTAATAGCTTATTATTTCGCGTATAGCATCGTCGCTGACTTTGAGCTGAGCAGCCTTCAGGCCGTGCTTTTTGCGCTGCTTCGGCAGCAGATGCTGCTTTGCTATGCTGAGCTTTTCCTCATCGGTATAGCTTGATAGCTCAATTACCTCCATGCGGTCAAGCAGAGCTCTGGGGATGGTGTCGAGCGAGTTTGCAGTCGTTATAAAGAAAACGTCGGACAGGTCAAACGGCACTTCGAGGAAGTTATCGCGAAAGGTTGAGTTCTGCTCGGGGTCAAGTGCTTCAAGTAGTGCTGCCGACGGGTCGCCGCGGTAGTCCGAGCCGAGCTTATCTATCTCGTCAAGAACCATGACGGGGTTCATGCTCTTTGCCTGACGGATGCCGGAGATGATCCTGCCGGGCATTGCGCCGACATAGGTCTTGCGGTGGCCGCGTATCTCGGCCTCGTCATGCACGCCTCCGAGGGAAATGCGCACGCAGTTGCGATTTGTGGCTCGGGCAATGCTCATGGCTATGCTCGTTTTGCCGGTTCCCGGAGGCCCGACAAGGCACAAAAGGTTTCCGCCTGCCTTGGGTGCAAGAGTTTTGACTGCAAGATACTCTATTATGCGTTCCTTTACCTTTTCAAGGCCGAAGTGATCGTCATCGAGCACCTTGCGCGCTTTTTCTATATCATTGGTTTCGGCGGTCTTTATATTCCACGGCAGCTCAAGGCAAACATCGAGATAGCCGCGGATGACTGTTGCCTCGGTCGAGCCAAACGGCTGCTTGGCAAGATGCGAAACCTCCTTGAGAAGCTTCTCTTCGATCTCCTTTGAAAGCTTGAGATCGCGTATCTTCTGGCGATACTCGCCGATATCGTCGGTGCTATCATCCTCGCCGAGCTCCTGCTGGATTATCTTCATCTGCTCGTGCAGATAATAATCGCGCTGGCTGCGGTTTACCTGCTCGTTTGTCGCCTCATTCAGCTCCTGCTCGATGCTCATAACATTAAGCTCATGGTTGAGCATTTCAATGAGCATTTCAAGTCTGCGGCATGGGTGAAGCTCCTCAAGCAGGACCTGCTTCTGCCTGTAATCAAAGCGGACATTCTGCGCGGTATAATCAGCGACAAATGCAGGGTCGCGACTGACGACGAGGTTCAGAAGCATTTCAGGCGGCATGCTGCCCGAGAGCTGAACATACTCGTCAAACAGGCCGACGGTCGTGCGCATAAGCGCCTCTTTTCTGTCGGCAGCTACCTTTTCAGGCTTATCGGGCACGCTTTCGATATCGCCGAAAAAGCACGGATGATCCGAGGACAGCGAAGCTACCCTGCCCCTGTAAAGTCCCTCTGCCATGACCTTGCACAGCTTACCGCCGGGCTGGCGCACAAACTGGCGAATGCGGCAGACAACACCGTATTCGTAAAGGTCACTCAGCTGCGGCATATCGTTTGATATGTCCTTCTGAGTGACGAGGAATATCTCCTGATCGTTATTTTGCGCGCAATTGAGCGCGGCAAGCGATATCGGTCGCTCAACGTCAAAGCTCAGGAGCATCCCGGGGAATATGTTAAGGCCACGCAGCGGCAGTATAGCCATTGCGCGGTTCGGTATTTTCGTGTTCTGATTCATGTGATTACCTCCTTGTGAGGGATAAAAAACGCAGCAAGACAGGGCAACGCCCCGTCTTGCCGTGTTGTATCATTTGCGTATTACGTCGGGGCCGGTTCCGTTTTTCACGCAGTCGGCAGTGACAATTACTTTCTCGATATCGTGCTCGCTGGGCACGGTGTACATGATGTCGGTCATTATGCCCTCCATCACGCTTCTCAGGCCGCGAGCGCCAATCTTCATCTCGATAGCCTTATCCGCAACGGCTTCGAGCGCATCTTTTTCATAGACAAGCTCTACACCGTCATAAGCCATGAGGGCTTCATACTGCTTGGTCATTGCATTCTTCGGCTCTGTAAGTATGCGGACAAGATCCTCGCGCTTGAGCGAGGTTAGCGGTGCGATAACAGGCAGTCTGCCTATAAGCTCGGGAATGATGCCGAACTTGAGCAGATCGTGCTGCTGAGCCTGCTTGAGAAGCTCTCCGACGTCACGCTCCGTTGAGCTTTTTATGTCAGCACCAAAGCCCATGCTCTTTTTCTCGGTGCGCTTTTCGATGATCTTATCAAGTCCGTCGAATGCGCCGCCGCAGATAAAGAGAATATTGGTCGTATCGACCTTTATAAACTCCTGATGAGGGTGCTTGCGGCCTCCCTGGGGCGGAACGTTTGCTACCGTGCCTTCAAGCAGCTTCAACAGCGCTTGCTGCACGCCCTCGCCGGATACGTCGCGTGTGATGGACGTATTCTCGCTCTTGCGGGCGATCTTATCGATCTCGTCAATGTAGATTATGCCCTTTTCGGCGCGCTCAACGTCAAAATCGGCAGCCTGCAAAAGCCGCAGAAGAATATTCTCAACGTCTTCGCCGACATAGCCGGCTTCGGTGAGCGTCGTTGCATCGGCTATTGCAAAGGGCACATTGAGCATCTTGGCCAGAGACTGCGCAAACAGAGTCTTGCCGCTGCCGGTCGGGCCGATGAGCAGGATATTGCTCTTTTGAAGCTCAACGTCGTTATCGCCGGCATAGAGGATGCGCTTATAGTGGTTATACACCGCAACCGACAGAACTACCTTTGCTCTGTCCTGCCCGACGATGTACTCATCAAGCTTTGCCTTTATCTCGGCAGGCTTCGGAAGATCCTCAAAGCGCAGGCGGTTTCCCTGGCTGTCATGCACGGGAGCCTGCTCATCCTCGGCGATAATGCTCATGCAGAGATTTATGCATTCATCGCAGATGTATGCACCGTTTCCGGCAATGAGTCTGCCGGTCTGAGCCTGTGTTTTTCCGCAGAACGAGCAGCGGATGCTCTTTCTGTCGTCTGTTCTTGCCATAGTTTTACCTCAAGAAATGATGTAATATGGGGGAACCGAAAGTTCCCCCATACAGAAATCTTATCGCTTGGTTATCACCTTATCGATAAGGCCGTATTCCAGGGCTTCCTGTGCAGACATGAAGTGATCGCGCTCGCAGTCTGCTTCAACAACGGCTATATCCTTACCGGTGTTTTCAGCGAGGATCCTGTTCAGATTTCTCTTTATCTTCAAGATCTGCTCGGCCTGTATCTGAATATCGGTGCACTGACCCTTGCTGCCGCCGGACGGCTGGTGGATCATGATTTCGGCATTGGGAAGCGCAAGGCGCTTGCCCTTTGCACCGCTCGAGAGCAGGAATGCACCCATTGATGCGGCCATACCGATGCAAATAGTGGATACGTCGGGCTTTATATACTGCATGGTATCATAGATAGCCATGCCGGAGGTCACACTGCCGCCGGGGCTATTGATATAAAACTGAATATCCTTATCGGGATCCTGCGCCTCAAGGTACAGAAGCTGGGCTACGATCAGGCTCGCGGTGGTGTCGTTAACTTCCTCGGACAGCATGATTATGCGGTCGTTGAGAAGTCTCGAAAAAATGTCATACGAGCGCTCTCCGCGGCTTGTCTGCTCTACTACATAGGGTACTAAACTCATTTTTAACGTCTCCTTTCGTTGCTGCTTATCTCGGAGATCATATCCTTATGCTCGGATAATTATTCAGCCTCTTTCTCGGCAGGCTTCTCTGCAGGAGCTTCCTCGGTAGCGGACTCGATAACTACCTTTGTTGCTTTTTCTTTCTTAAACTCGTTTCTGATATACTCATCGCCGAAGTACTGGCGGATCTGCTCGGGAGTTGCGCCGACAGTCTCTGCTGCGCCCTTGATGTAGTCCTCAAGCTCTTCGTCGGTGACTTCAATGTTCTCCGCCTCAACGATGGCGTTGAGAAGCAGCTCCTGCTTCACCTGATACTCTGCTGCCGGACGGATGGTGGAATTGATGGCTTCCTCGTCAAGGCCCATCATCTTCTTGATATCGTCGGTGCTCATCTTCGGGTCGGTAAGGCCGAAGTTTGCAGCATAGCTGCGGATAAGCTCATCGATCTTCTCCTGCATCATGCTCTCAGGGATCTCAACGGTCATGTTGTCGCATGCCTTGGTCATGATAGCGGTGCGGAACTTTGCGTCCATCTGCTCGTCCATGACGCGCTCCATGTCCTTACGGGTGTCGGCTCTGTATTCCTCAACGGTGTTAAACTCGGAAACATCCTGAACGAAATCATCGTCAAGCTCGGGAAGCTCGGTCATGGACAGGCCGTTGAGCTTTACCTTGAACACTACGTCCTTGCCTGCAAGCTCAGCTGCGTAATCCTCGGGGAAGGTGATGTTTATGTCCTTCTCGTCGCCGATATTCATGCCGACGATCTGCTCCTCAAAGCCGGGAACGAAGGTGTTCGAGCCAAGCTCAAGCTCATAGCCCTCTGCCTTGCCGCCGTCGAAGGGAACGCCGTCGAGAGTGCCTTCAAAGTCGATATCTGCGGTATCGCCCATCTGAGCCTCACGCTCGAGGTCAATAACGCGGCCGTTGCGTTTGCGAACACCGTCGATCTGACCGTCAACGTCTTCTTCGGTTATAATGTAGGTCTCTTTGACTGCGCTGAGGTTCTTGTACTCGCCGAGGGTGACTTCGGGATAAAGCTCAACGTCAAAGGTCAGGGTGAGAACCTTATCGTCGGAAAGATCCATGTTGGAAACCGCGGGTTTGCCGATTATCTTCAGGCCACAATTGTCATAGCCGTGCTCATATGCCGGTGCAACGAGTTCATCGATAGCATCCTGATAAAAAACATCATGGCCGTACATGCCTTCAACAACAGCGCGGGGAGCCTTGCCCTTTCTGAAGCCGGGGATGGAAATACCGCTCTTGTTCTTTTTAAACGCCTGATCAACAGCCGCGTCGAACTCCTTGGCATCGACCTCGACCTGGAAGCTGGCGGTCTTGGAGTCTTTCTTTTCTACGTTCTTGACTAACATTTATATATTCCTCCTAATATAATTCACATAGACCAAAACATAATAACAGATATTTCAGCCAAAAGCAATTATTTTCTTTGAACGAAAATCAAATAAGCTTTACAGGCTTAAATTTAACATGATCGGCTGAAACGAGCATGAAATCAGTGCCGAAAAGCGTGCCGTTGAACGCATACTGGCAGCCGGCGCCGTGAATATGACCATAGCAGCAGCGCTTTACATTATATTTCTGCAGCAGCTCGAGTATTTCGGGGCATGTGTAATTCATATATTTGGGCGGATAATGCAGGAAGGCATATATCTCATCCGTTTTCGCCGCCTTCAGAGACGCTTCGAGGCGCATTACCTCGCGGTTCATGATCTTTTTGTCGTGCTCTGCGCCCTTGCTCTCCTCATAGAACCAGCCGCGCGTTCCGCATATGGAAACTCCGGCGTATTCAAAGCTTGAGTTGTGCAGCACGTCAATGGTCTTTATGTCATTTTTCTCAAAAAAGCTGCGCGCCTTGGTCGCCGTTGTCCACCAATAATCGTGGTTTCCCTTTAAGATTATCTTTTTTCCCGGCAGAGCGTCGATGAATTTGAAGTCCGGCAGTGCCTCCTCCATGGTCATTCCCCAGGTTATATCTCCGCACAAAACGGTGAGATCATCGTCATTTAGCTGCGAAAATCCATCACTGAGCTTTTGCACATAATTTTCCCACCGGCCGCCGAAAACGTCCATAGGTTTATTTGTTCCAAGCGACAGGTGAAGATCGCCGATCGTGTATAAAGACATGCCGCCTCCGTATAAAATCAAAATTGCTGTCAAGAATAATAATGTCTAACGACAATACTCTCTGGAGGTAATGAAATGAACAACAAGAAAATGAGTTCCGGTCAGATCACCGGTGTAGGCTGCGATGTTACCAACTGCAAGTACAACACCATCGACTGCAAGTGCTCGGCATCGCAGATCAAGGTTCAGAATGACAAGGCTACCACCAAGTCCGAGACCTTCTGCTCGACCTTCTGTCCGCGCGGCTGCTGCAACTGATTTCTCGGGGCATAAGCCCCTACATAATTATTTTAGGAAATCTGCAACCGTTTTTTCCATTTCCTGCTTGTCAACAACAAGTTCAAAGCGCTTCTCGCGCTTATCAAGGCCTTCAAGCGGCTTTGGTATCGCGGTTTTCGTCACTTCCGAGAGCTTTTCGATAAGCTCTGTTCCGGAAGCGTTGCTTCCCTGCCCCAGTGCCTCAAGAACGCTGTCGCAGAACTTATACGGGCTTGCGGTCGATACGACGACAGCAGGAGAAACGCAGCCTGTATCTTTGCGGTAGTCGGCAAGCTTATTATAAGCCACTGCCGTGTGCGTATCCATAAGGTAGCCGTTTTCGGCATAGACCTTATTGATCGCGGCTTTGGTATCTGCATCGGAGCAGTATCCGCCGACAAAGTGCTTATCAATAACGCTCTTCACGGCGTCAGACACTTTATACTCTCCCGTTTTTGCAAGCTGCGACATATATCCGGCGACCTCGGCATCGCTTCCGCACACCGAGTAAAGCAGCCTTTCCAGATTGCTGGATACGAGAATGTCCATCGACGGAGAGATCGTGGTATAGAACGTTCTGTTGCGGTCGTACACGCCGCGCGAGAAGAAATCGGTCAGAACGTTATTCTGATTTGAAGCGCATATGAGCTTTCCGACAGGCAGTCCCATATTTTTAGCATACCAGCACGCCAGAATATTGCCGAAGTTACCAGTGGGGACAACGAAGTCAACTGCGTCGCCGTAATTTACGCGGCCCGAATTGGCATAGTCGCAGTAGGCCGAGAAATAGTAGACTATCTGCGGCAGAAGTCTGCCCCAGTTAATTGAGTTGGCCGATGACAGGAACCAGCCCTTTGCGCTGAGCTCTTCGGCAAATTCCCTGTCGCCGAATATCTGCTTAACGCCCGTCTGAGCGTCGTCGAAATTACCTCGAACGGCAGCAACGCTGACGTTATCACCTTTCTGCGTGACCATCTGGAGCTGCTGGACATCGGAAACGCCGTTGTGCGGATAGAAAACAAGGATCTTTGTGTTTTCAACGTCCGCAAAGCCCTCGAGCGCCGCCTTGCCGGTATCGCCGCTTGTTGCGACAAGGATGCACACCTTGCGCTGCTCGCCGCATTTTTTAAGCGATGCTGTTAAAAGGTGCGGAAGCATCTGCAGCGCCATATCTTTAAATGCGCATGTAGGGCCGTGCCACAGCTCAAGAACAGCAGTGTTATCGTCAAGGAAATGAACCGGAGCGGTATCGGCCGTGTCAAAATTATCGCCGTACGCGCGCAAGATCATTGCTTTAAGCTCATCTTCCGTGAACTCATCAAGGAAAGGCTTCATGATGCTCAGTGCTCGGCCGCGGTAGTCCTTCCTGCCGAGCGTTTTTATATCATCGAGTGAAAGCATCGGCAGACTCTCAGGGACATACAGGCCCCCGTCGGGAGCAAGGCCGCGCGATATAGCTGCGGATGCGGTCACTTTTTCATTGGAATTTCTGGTGCTGAAATATTTCATATCGGCTCTCCTTCCGATCAGAATGCGTTTTCAATGTGGTTTATGCTTACTTTTCTGGAGTTTACACCGTCGGGTGCGTAAACTTCAATCACGTCAAAGCGCGGCTGAAGCTCGATCTCGTGGCTTTGAAGCCAAAGCTGTGCGGCCATTATAACCCGCCGCTGCTTTGCAGCGGTCACAAATTCTCGAGCCTCGCCAAAGGCGTTGTTCTTCCTGAGCTTTACCTCAACAAAGACTATGTAACCGCGTTTTTGCGCAATGATATCTATCTCACCCTGCCTGTACCGGCAGTTTGTATCTATTATCCTGTATCCGTGCAGGCGCAGGTAATTTGCCGCCTTGCGCTCGCCGAAGGCGCCGAGTTTTTCCTCTGCCATCAGTGCATTTTCCTCAAAAAGCTCGGACGGTGTATCTCGCACGGGCCGTACTCGCGCAGTGCGGCATAGTGCAGCTTGGTTCCGTAGCCTTTGTGCTGCTCGAAGTGATATTCGGGATATTTTTCGGCCATTTCAAGCATGTATCTGTCACGGCTCACCTTTGCAAGTATTGACGCTGCTGCAATATCGGCGCACTTTGCGTCGCCCTTTATGACGCAGCGGCTTGGCATGCTTATCCCTGAATTGCAATTGCCGTCAATCAGTGCAAGCGAGGGCTTGACCGACAGCTTTTCTATCGCACGATTCATGGCGAGCATCGCCGCGTTTAGAATATTGATCTCCTCAATCTCCTCAACGCTTGCAAAGGCTATGCCGAAGCTAACAGCCTCCGAGCATATCACGTCAAACAGCTTGTCTCTTTTCTTTTCGCTGAGCTTTTTTGAATCGTTAAGGCCGTCTATCTCAATGCCGCGCGGCAGTATGACAGCCGCTGCGCACACGGGGCCTGCAAGCGGTCCGCGTCCTGCCTCGTCAACGCCGCAAAGGATGTCAACTCCGCTGTCATATATCTCATTTTCAAGCGTCCAAAGCTCTGTCATTCCGGCTTCTCCAAGCTTATTCTGCCGAGCTTGCCGTCGTGATACTCGCCCAGCAGAGTATTTGCCATGCGTTCAATGTCATATTCGCCCCGTGAAACGAGAAAGCCGCGCTTCTTTGCGGCCTCTTCGAGAAGCTCAAAGCCGTTCATCTCGGGGTCCGGCTCAAACTTATATCTGCCGATGAGCGCTTCGGGATACATGTCACGAAGCCTGAGCATAAAGTTTGCCGCGAGCGTTTCCTTGTCGAGAACGTCAGCCTTTATCGCATTTGTGATGGCCAGCATCTCGCCGACCTCCTGCGAATCAAACTTCGGCCAGAGTATTCCCGGAGTGTCCAACAGATCAAGACCCTTGTCGATATTGATCCACTGCTTGCCGCGCGTAACGCCGGGCTTATCGCCTGCAATGGCTGCTTTACGCTTTGCAACCTTATTTATAAATGTTGACTTTCCCACATTAGGTATGCCGAGGATCATGACGCGCATAGGGCGGTTTACCTGTCCCTTTGCGGCGTAATCTGCGATCTTATCCTTCAAAAGCTCACGCAGAGCCGGCGCAAAGCCATTGACGCCCTTGCCGGATTTCGCGTCGGTTTCAAGGATCTTTATCCCCTGAGCTTCAAAAAATGCGCGCCACTGCGCCGTGATCTTTGGGTCAGCGAGGTCAGTTCTGTTGAGGATAATAAGTCTCGGCTTTCCTGAAGCAAGTCTGTCGATATCAGGGTTGCGGCTTGAATTGGGTATGCGCGCATCTAAGATCTCGCACACGGCATCGACCTGCTTTATGCTGTCCTCTATCATGCGCTGCGCCTTTGTCATATGGCCGGGGAACCACTGGATATTCATTTTTTCGTAGTTACTGCCGCTCATATCATTCACCGTCGGGTATACCAATAGAATCAAGCGGAAAAACGCGCAGAAGCACTTTGCCGACGATAAGCCGCTCATCGACCATGCCGATCTCGGCCTTGCGGCTGTCGGACGATGCATTGCGGTTATCGCCCATGACGAACACGCAGCCCTCGGGAACGGTCTGCGCTCCCTTAAAATCGAGCTGGTTTCTCGTCGGCTCGGCGATATACGGCTCGTCAAGCAGCTCGCCGTCAACATACACTCTGCCGCGGTCAAAGTCGATCTCGACCGTCTGCCCTTCGGTTGCGATAACGCGCTTTACAAGCGCCTCGGGCTTGTACTCATCCTTGCGGAAAATGACGATATCGCCCTGCTTTGGCTTGTAAAAAACATCGGAAACCACGAGCTTATCGCCGTTTGTGAGCGTGGGGTTCATCGAGTCACCGCTTACGTCTACTATCCGGAACAGGAACACAAACACAAGAATGCATATGATAAGTGCAAACACAAGGCTCTGCATCCAATCATATACCTCGCCTCTTGTGGTGGTTTCGGTCTTGGCTGGCTCCGGCTTCTTTACTTTATCTTTAGATTTTTTCATCTCAAACTACCTCTTGATGAGTTTATCAATATATTATACACGATAAGCACTCATTTAGGCAACAAAAAAAGCGGCATAAGCCGCTTTTTTTGAACCGATAATTGGTCGGGCGCTTACAGGCGCTCCTTGACCTTTGCTCTCTTGCCGACGCGCTCGCGCAGGTAGTACAGCTTTGCTCTGCGGACTTTACCGCGGCGAACTGTCTCTACGGAGACGATGGAGGGAGAGTGTACGGGGAAGACCTTCTCGCAGCCTACACCGTAGGAGATACGGCGGACGGTGATGGTCTCGTTGATGCCGCCATGCTTCTTGGCAATGATGGTGCCTTCAAAAGCCTGGTTGCGCTCACGGCTGCCTTCTTTTACGCGGACTGTGATACGGACGGTATCGCCGACGTTGAGCTCGGGCAGCTCGGGCTTCATGTACTGTTCGCTGAGAATTTTGATCAGATCCATAGTCTAATCCTTCCTTTACTTAAGACGTTCGTGCCGGAGGGCTCCCTTTTGGCCTCGGCAGAGGACCGTTTGATAGCCTGCGATGCACGCAAGCCATGATATGTTACCATAAAGCGCTTGAAAATGCAAGCATTTTTATCTGAATGGCTCCATGTTTTCGTCGAATATCTCAAGGCGCTTGAATTTCGCAAAATCGGGCGCGATATCGGGTGCAAGCTGGCGCAGAGCGTCGGCTATAAGCTCGGGGTTGAGTGTGGGCTCCTGAGCCGATATGACCGCCTGCATACGCACGTCGCTGTCAAGCCACTCAAAGCTTATCTCCTTTATCGCCGGGCGAATATCGCTCTCGCCGACTCCGCGCTTTGTTTTTTTCGTTATAACAACGCTGTCGGCAGAGTAAAACTCATTGAGCTTTTCGGCCATTGCTGCTGCGTCGCGCTCGTCATACTCGAAAACGCCAGAAACGCACAGCCACTTGATCTCCTTGACCTTGCGCTCAGCCTCATAGACCTCGAGGACTTCTATCCCCTCGGGCATCTGCGTTGAAAGCCTGCTTTTTATCTCGTCGCAGGGCATATCCTCGAGCATTTTGAAATCCATGATCTCGCACACGCTCTCGCAGCCGACTGACAGAGGAAGCGCGATAGATATATTCGGATGGGGATTAAAGCCCTCGGAGTATTTAAGCCTGCATTCGGCGCGCAGAAATGCGCGAGTTATCGTGCGCATGAGGTCGAGGTGCGAAATATAAACCGCGCGGCCGGTTTTGGAAAAACGCATTATGTATTTATCCATCGCATTTTCCTCCCTTCAGGAGCTTTGCCGCTCCGCAGGCTGAGCACTGTTTGCGGCAATCCGGCGAAAGCTCGGATTTGTATGCCTGCTCGCGCTCATGCCACAAATGTGCTCTGCGCACGCCCACATCAACATTATCCCAAGGCATGACCTCATCCTTATCGCGCAGACGATGGGCATAGAACGTGGGATCTACTCCGGCATCGTCAAATGCTTTCATCCAGCGATCAAACGAGAAGTAGTCGCTCCACGCTTCAAGCCTGCCGCCGGCGCGCCATACGTTTTCTATGACGCTTCCCATGCGTCTGTCGCCGCGCGAAAGTGTTGCTTCGATATAGCTTGTCTGCGGATCGTGCCAGTTATAAACAACGTTTTTCGCCTTAATATTATCGCGCAGGAGGTGCACCTTTCGGATATATTCCTCCATCGTCACCTGCTGCTCCCACTGGAACGGGCTGTGCGGCTTTGGAACGAAGCAGGAGGTGGAAACTGTTATGCGCACTCCCCTGTTTTTATTCTTTGCGTACAGCCGCCATGTGTGCAGCACCTGATTTGCAAGCTCAGCTATGCCGAGGATATCCTCATCGGTCTCGGTCGGCAAGCCAAGCATGAAGTAGAGCTTAATCGTATTCCAGCCGCCCTCGAACGCAAGGCGGCATGTGTGCAGCAGATCTTCCTCGGTGACGTTTTTGTTTATCGCATCGCGCAGGCGCTGGCTTCCGGCCTCTGGTGCGAACGTCAGGCCGCTTTTGCGCGTTTTCTGTATGCGGTGCATAATGTCCATGGAGAAGTTGTCAGCTCGCAGCGACGGCAGCGAAAGGCCAATGCTGCGCGGCTCGCAGTAGCCGAGAAGATCGTCGCACAGCTCAGACAGGCAGCGATAGTCGCTGGAGCTGAGCGAGAGCAGCGTTATATCCTGACAGCCGGTATTTTTGAGAAGCGCCTTCCCCTGTTCTGCCAAAAGCTCTGGCGATTTTGCTCTTATAGGTCTGTAAACATGTCCGGCCTGGCAGAAGCGGCAGCCGCGAACGCAGCCGCGGAACAGCTCGAGGTTAACTCTGTCGTGCACAACTTCGGTCGACGGCACTATGGGCGACAAAGGAAAATGAACGGCGTTCATGTCCGCAATTATGCGCTTTGTGACCTTTTCGGGCGCTCCGGGATGCACATCAAAATGATTTATCGTGAAGTCATCGTTATAAATGGGCTTATAAAACGACGGGACATACACGCCGCCGATCTGAGACGCTTTCTCCAAAAATGCTTGCTTAGGCCAGCCCTCGACCTTTGCCGTGCGCAGGAGCGCGAGCAGCTCGTTATTCATCTCCTCGCCCTCGCCGAGCAGAAAGATGTCTATAAAATCGGCCATCGGCTCGGGATTGAGCGCCGCCGTTCCGCCTGCTATGACAAGCGGCAACAGATCCTCCCTGTCAGCGCTGTGGATCGGTATACCGGCCATATCCATCATGTCGAGCACAGTCGAATACGCCATCTCATAGCCTATTGAAAAAGCCAGCACATCATGCTCGGATATAGGGTCTCCGCTTTCAAGCGCGTACAGGGCAACGCCGTTTTGCTTCATCTGCTCGTACATATCGCCCCACGGGGCATAAACGCGCTCGCACCAGACATACGGCAGCTCGTTCATCGTCGAATAAAGAATGCCCATGCCGAGGTTTGACATGCCTATCTCATATGTATCGGGAAAGCAGAACGCCAGCCGCAGCTCGACCTCGTCCTTGTTTTTTGTTATCTGATTATACTCGCCGCCGGTGTATCTTGCAGGCTTCTGCACCTTCGGCAGTATGCGTTCAAGTCGTTTATCCATATGCATCTCCATTGTAATATATCTGTTTGATTTTACATCAAGCGCATGCTTTTTACAATAGCAATTTGCTCAATTAAAATCCAAAATGCCGCAGCGAGAAGCGCAATTCCCAGCTGAGTGCCGGAAGCATAAACTCCGGCAGCAGCAAGTAAAAACGCGGTCATAAGGCTTATGCCGTGCATTGCGCTTTCGGCTTTTTCGGCACACATGAAGCAGTGGAGCAATATATTCAGCGCTCTTCCTCCGTCAAGCGGCAAGGCAGGAAGCATATTATATATCGTAAGCGCAAAGCTTATCCCGGCCGTACGCAGAAAAAAATCATTTGCGCTGTCATTGCCGAGCTTTGAGCAGGCAAAAGCAAGCGCAAGCCCTGCGACCGGACCTGCAAGGAGAATGAACATCTCCCCTCCTGTCGAATATGTGCCGGCTCCGGTCATGCACAAGCCCGATGAATCAAAGCTCAGCCTCTTCACTTTGCCTCCGCACAGTTTGATTGCTGCCGCATGACCAAGCTCGTGGACGGCAGCGGAAAGCAAAACGGCGCCGAGACTCGATATGCCGCCGAAAAAATAGATGAGCGAGAGAACGAGTACTGCACCCGGACTGAGAGCAATGCCGCGATTCATATATAAAACTCGGGATTTAAATACACCCCGTTGTGTTCAAGCTCAAAATGGAGGTGCGGCCCGGTCGCCGCTCCTGTAGACCCGACGAGCGCTATGGTGTCGCCTTTTTTGACAGCGCCGCAGTTCATGCACAGCTTGCTGCAATGGGCATACAGCGTCCGGTAGCCGTCGGGATGATCGATCATGACATACTTGCCAAACGAATCCGAGTCGCCCTGCGCAACGATGCTTCCGTCGGCAAAGGCCGTTATCGGGGTGCCGGTGTTAGCGGCAAGATCAGTGCCGTAATGGTATTTCACCTCATTTTTTATCGGGTGCATGCGATAGCCAAAGCCGGATGAGGTCACTCCGGCAACCGGGCTTGAGTATTCAAACGGCAGCTCCGGCCGCTCATAGCTGACAGTTTCGGGCACGGCATAGGCGGAATAAGCCGATTGCGCCTCCATAAAAACTGCGACCGCAGGATGAATCGTCGGTTCTGGTGTGGGATGGGCTGTTGCCTCAGGCGTCGGAGATGGTGTCGGGGGCGGAGCCTGGCTCGCCGTCGGTTCTGCCGAGACAAACGCCGAAACGGGTTCGGCCTGAAAATTTTTCTCAAAGCGTTCGAGAAATGTTTCTAAAACGTCTCCGTCCGCAAGGCTTTTTCCCAGCTCTATCACCGTTTCTGTCTGCTCCTGCTCCATGTTTATCGCCCTGCTTATGCCGTCAGACACACGGTCGGCCAGCGCCGGGGATGTAAAGCGCAGCGCCGTAAGGGCAAGAAATATGGCTGCACATATGTAAAACTGCGTTCTGTTCATGCTTGTCACCTCGGATAAGCATATGCAGGTAAATTGCGATAAATTATTCTTGACAAGTTCACTCCGACTTATTATAATATAAAAGCTGTTTCGGGGTGTAGCGCAGTTGGTAGCGCGCTTGGTTCGGGACCAAGAGGCCGGGAGTTCAAGTCTCCCCACTCCGACCAGATAAGTCCGATGGTTTTTATACACGACCATCGGACTTTTTATTTAAAATAAACACAACAATCTGATACAATCAATTTGACAAACCGGAAGTTAACGGAGGTGTTAAGCGTGAAAAAGATGCTTGCTTTTTCGATAAGTATTCTATGTGTTATTTTGCTGGTGGGATGTGGGCCAAACGCAGGGAGTAATACAAGCACTGATAAGCCCTACGCCGGTGCACCCAAAATTGTATTAAACGGACAGGATTATTTCGCCGACGAAGCGGTAATTGTAAGCGAGCTTCCGGACGGATATTCTTACGCAGGCGAATTAACCGGCCAAGAAAAAGAATTTGCTTATATTAACGGAGAAAAGTACTATCTTCCCACCGGAACGGAGTCTATAGAGGATTTTTACGTTTATCAGGAGTGCGGAACACCTGTAAGCAAACAAGAAATAGACAATACTAAGCGTCAATGGGCTTATGTTAAATGGAGCTTAGGTCAATAACAGCTCCCGTTTTACAAACATATAAGTATGGTTTCACCTCCATTACTATGGTTTCATTTTTGGGTGAAACAAAATGAAGCCATTTGAAACTGTATCATTTTTATCAATTGTTACCATATTGAAAATTCCGCAGTCCTTTGAAGTGACTGCGGGATTTTTATATATTCAGGGGCTTGACTTTTGAATTTTTCTGTTGTAAACTGTATCTGTCAGTCAGGCTGACACATGCATAGGGAGGGACAGCATTTGCCGCACGAGGAGCTGAGAGAAAAAAACATCAGGCTCGTAATCGAGAACGCCCTTGATAGTTTTTTGGAAAACGGAATAGAAAAAACCAAGGTAGCCGACGTTGCGCGCCGCTCCGGACTCACGGAGCGCTCGGTTTTTCGGTATTTTGAAACCAAGGCCGACCTCGTTTTGGCTGCGTCGCTGCTGTATTGGAACAGGATACTTGCGCTTATCGACCGTATGTCGCATGAAAATTCCGACGGCGGCACGACCGGACTTGAGGACGCGGCAAACGTGCTCGTGTGCTACTCAATGCTGTATCACCTCGACCCCAAGGGTATGCGCTTCACGCTCGACGCAGAGCTGACCCTGCAGGCAGCAGGCAGGCTGCACGAGATAAAAAACCAGCCGCCCGAGCCGTTTGAGACCTCTAGAGGCCCTATGGCGAAGGCTATCCGCAAGGGTCTTGCCGACGGCTCGATAAGCCCCGAGGTGGACGTGAAGGAGATATACTACAACTCCTACGACGCAATTCTGGGAATAATGCAGCGCCTTTCCATCGGCGGCAGCCCCAGCGCGAGAGAGCTTGATTACGACAGCAGAATGCTCCATCTCAGCGAAATGTTCGTTAAAGCGCTCAGCGGAAAATAACAAGCGAATTTCACATCCCGAGAAATCGGGATGTGTGTATGCCCGCTTTTGTCAGTTTTGCTGACACAAACGGGTAAATATAAAAATCACACAGGGAGAAGAGCCGCAATGAAAGAACTGAAGCATTTGATTTACTTTGAGAGCCTGCTGGAGGACACGAACAACGAGCTTGTCCGCAAGGCAGAGTCGGAGGGGGACTTGGCGCTCGGTTACACCTGCTTTCACGCGCCGGAGGTGCTCATGAACTTGGGCAATTGCTTCTCCGTCCGGCTTCGTGCACCGCACACCAATTCCATGGAGCTTGCAACCTATTACATGGCCAACAACAGCTGCGAGTTCGCCCGTGCGCTTTTGGAGCGCGCGCTTGAGGGCAACTACTCATTTCTCCACGCCATGATAGGCGTTGACGTCTGCGAGGCGAATAACCGCGCCATCGAGAACATGGAGATTATGCACATGCAGGGCGAGGACAAGGACAAGTTCTTCTACTGCAATCTGGACATTCCCTATTCCGACGACGAGGACTGCGTCGAGCACGTCCGCGAGCAGGTCTCCAGAAAGATTTTAAAGCCCCTGCGCGAAAACTACGGCATAGACACCTCGGACGACGCCATCCGCGCCGCCGTGAGTGAGCACAACGAGGTCTGCCGCATCCTCACCGAGATAGGCGAGCTGCGCAAGCTGGATATCCCGCCCATCACCGGCTATGAGTACGCCGTTTTGGTTTTGGTCAGCTACACCTGCCCCAAGAGACTCATCCTCCCCTACCTGCACGAGACGCTTGAGGAGATAAGAAGCCGCAAGACCGACGCCGAGAAGGACTACCGCGTCCGCGTTGTCGTTGTCGGCTCGGAGATCGACGATCCCCAGCTCATTAAGCTCATCGAGGGCTGCGGCGCACTGGTGGTCGCCGACCGCTACTGCTACGGCTCCTTCCCCGGCAGACAGGAGATCATCCTCTCCGATACCGAGGACGCACTAACGCAGGTCTGCCGCTGGTATCTGCAAAACACGGAGTGCCCGCGTCAGAGCGCAATGCACCGCGTCAAGTACCGCAACGACCACGTCGCGCAGCTTATTAAGGACTTTAACGCCGACGGCGCAATTTACGAGCAGATGAAGTTCTGCACTTACTGGTCGTATGAGCGCGTAATCGCAAGTCAGGTCATGCCCCGCGACTACGGCATCCACATGCTCTCCATCGACCGCCCCTATATTTCCGGTCAGAGCGGACAGCTTCGCACGAGAGTGCAGGCATTCGTGGAGAGCCTTGAAATAAAAAAGCTTAGGACAGCTCAGAAGGAGGAAAACTGACATGGCATACAATCCCAAAACCGGCAAAGGCTTGGGCAGATATTACGATGCCGAGCACCGCGCCTTCCGCGCCCGCGAATGGAGAGGCTTTAAGGACACCTTTTACGATTTCTTCCGCTGGCTCTACCTTTACGGCTTTATGGCCGTAAAGCTTGGCTGCCACCCCATACTCATGGTCAAATCTATGCTGCGCTACCGCTGGATGGTCTCCTACCTCACCGCGGCGCACATGGTCGACCGCCACACCATGGGTCTGCGCGGCAAGGAACTGCATTATGCTCACAACCAGTTCTTCTCCGTCCTGCATAACTCCGTCATCGGCGTTCGTGACATCATCGTGCGCGACAAAAACCTGCGCCCGAACAGCAAGCGTGCGGCAAAGCTGCGCGAGAACACCGTCATGTTCGACGAGATGACCCCGCACCTTATCATGATGGGCTTCCCCACCGTCAAGTGGATAGACATCGCCATGTTCGCCATCGGTCTGCCCTCCGAGGTCGACCAGAACGCAAGTATGTTCTACATAGACGCAATGGAGCACCTCGGTCTGCCGGCAGACGTCTGCCCAGAGCCCGCCTCCGAGTGCGGCTGCGCCGTGGTGGACGACTATCCCCGCGTCGGCAAGTGCTACTTCACCGGCACCATGCCCTGCGACGGTGCTATCTCTCAGACAAATATCCTAACTCGCCACTTCAAGGATCTGCCCTCGTTCCAGATAACTCCCCCGCAGAGAATAAATGAGCCCGAGGTACAGACATACGCGATCAAGAACCTCAAAAAGGGCATCGAATTCCTTGAGCAGCAGTTCGGCGTAAAGTGGGACTGGGACGCATTTTGGAAAAATGCCGAGATGTACAACGAAAGCTCCCGCTGCATGATTGAAAAATGGGACGTCAACTGCACCGACTATCCCCAGGTCTGCGGCGCGGCACTTGCGCTCCAGCGCGAGTATGAGTTCCAAGCGGCCGCGTGCATGGACGAGTTCATGCTCAAGACCGACCGCAAGGTCACCAAAATGATGCTCAAGGGCTATGAAAAGGACAAGGCCGCAAACGCACCCAAGCCCAAGTACCGCTGCCTCGTCTGGGCATGCCCCGCGCATTATTACACCAACTTCACCTATTGGACTCAGCACTGCTGGGGCGTCACCTGTGTAAACGACATGGAGGCAATGCTCAGCTACCTGCCCATCAGCACCGACAACAAGGATCAGGCGCTTGCCGACCTCGTTCGCTGCTATGAGAGAATGATGATGCGCTCCCACACTAACGGAGGTTATGTAAACCTGCTCGACGAGTGCTGGAAGATGTGCGAGAAGTTCAACGTCAACATCGTCATCATGTACGACCACGTTTCCTGCAAAAACGTCGGCGGCCTGCATGGTTTGTTCGAGGATCAGGCACGCGAGCGCGGCATCCACCTCATTTGGATACCCCACGACGTTATGGATCCGCGCACCGTATCTCGCCGCGAGATGCGCGAGGCATTCAATCAGTACATGACGACCGTCCTGCGCGAGGAGCCCCTCGACCCGACGCTGCTCGATTACGAAGACAATCTCAGCTGGTAATTTAGGAGGAAATAAAAATGGCTTGGTACTGGATAGTTTTAATAGTTCTGTTCACTCTGCTCTGTCTGCTTTTTCTGGCATACATGACCAACGCGGACATGAAGCTCATCGAAAAAATATACAATGCCCTTATTAAATACCACGACAGCAAGAACGTCGAGGAAAAGATCTGATTTAATTTTTAAAACAAAAACAGCATAAAGCGCTATAACGAAAAGAGCAGACTTCGGTCTGCTCTTTTTTGTTAGTTTTCCGACATAAAGCAAAGTTATGTGTTGCAATTCTCATCGAAAATGTTAATATAATATCGGTTCGCACTATGCAGGCCTATCGCTAAGGTAAAAATACGGAGGAAATATGAAAGATTTAAAGCATCTGCTGTATTTTGAGAATCTCTTACTCTGATATTTATCGCAGGTTCCGGGGAGGTCGCGCTCGGCAACACCAGTCCGGGCAGCATAATGGCAGCTGTGACCTACGCCTCTTCCCTTCTCAACGGCATAATGGGCCTGACTATGATATCTCAGAACATTTCACGCGGTATGGCCTCTTGGCGTCAACTGTCCGAGATTCTCGGCAGAAAGCCGTGGATGGAAAACGGCAGCGTCAGCTCTTGGCGATAGCGAGAGCCTTTGTTGAGGATTCGGAAATACTCATCCTTGACGAGGCCACGTCAAATGTTGACACGCGCACCGAGAAAGAAATTCAGGACGCCATGCAGCGAGTTATGCGCAGCCGCACAAGCCTTGTCATTGCCCACAGGCTGTCTACCATACGCGATTCCGACCTCATAATCGTCATGGATCACGGAAAAATCGTCGAAAGCGGAAACCACATGTCGCTGCTAAAGCAGAAAGGCAAATACTACGAGCTGTATATGACACAGTACGCAGGCTTTGCGACGTAACTCGATATATAAAGCAAAAACCTTTGTCAAAAAGACAAAGGTTTTTTTATTGGAGCGGGCAACGAGACTCGAACTCGCTACCTCCACCTTGGCAAGGTGGCGCTCTACCGGATGAGCTATGCCCGCACACGGAACGAAATAAATAATACCACATTTTTAGAATTTGTCAAGTAAAATTTATCTCGTTCTACTGCTTTTATTGATTATCGGTGATATCGCCGAATCCCTTGCCGAAAACGTTCTTTGCATCGGTGATTATGAAGAACGCGTTTTCGTCAATGCTCTTTATTATCTTGCGGATATCGGCTATCTGCGTGCGCTTTACAACGCACAGGAGCACCTGCTTATTCTGATGCGAGTACGCGCCCTCACCCTCGAGAATGGTCACGCCGCGGTGCAGCCTGTCGGTTATATCGCTCACGAGTTGGTCGCTCTTTTCACTTATGATATAGCAGACATTGGAGTTATCAATGCCGTAGAGCACAAGGTCAACAACCTTGGAGACAACGAACATCGTTATGATGGCATACATTGCGCCTTCTACCTTATTGAAGATGATCGCAAACGCAACTATTATGACGGCATCAGTCAGCAAAACAAGTGTTCCGAAGTTTATATACGGAAACTTCAGGCGCACAAATTTTGCAATTATATCTGTTCCGCCGGTTGTAGCGCCGGCATAATAGATTATGCCGAGGCCGAGTCCCTTTACCGCGCCGCCGATGATGCAGGCAAGCAGCATATCGTTTGTAGGGCTGTATTTTATAAGCGCAAAAAGGTCAACGAGCACCGATGACAGCAGCATTCCGACAAGGGACGCAATGATGAACTTTGTTCCGAAATGCTTCCACGCGATAATAAACAGCGGTATGTTCAGAACAATGGTCATAACGCCGACGGGCAGATCAGTCAGATAATTAATTATCATCGCTATACCGCTGACTCCGCCGACGATTATGGAGTTCGGATACAGGAAAAACTGAAATCCGGCCGCAAACAGCACGGAGCCGAGAATTATAAGTGCATACTGAGCAAAATACTCGCTTGTCTTTGTTGCTTTCATAATGTCCTCCTCAGTCGATAAGTGACATCTGAGTCTCTCCCCTGTCCTCATCCCTGAGCAATGCTCCGGCGGCAGGCAGGCTTCTAACTCTGTAACGCGAAACATTTTTGATAACGGTGTCCGCCAAGGGAGCAGCCGAGATCAGCTTATGATTTTTCTTCAGATTCATCACCGCAACGCCCTGCGTGGTGCGGCTCATTTTAAGCTGCAGCAGCGTTGTGTTGAACACAAGCGCGCGGCCGTCGGACGAGAACACGGCCATGTCTATCTCCTCGCCTATCATATACACCGCCGCAAGCGGACTTTTATCACAATAGGCGTTTATGAGCTTTTTGCGGTTTGTTTTTGTCTCGTAGCTTGCAAGGTCAAGGCGCGCGACCTTGCCGTTTTCAAAGAACAGCAGCAGATTTTTGCGGTAATTGCCCGGACAAACGACCTCTATGACCCGCTCGCCTTCGTCCATACTGAGCTTTGTCGGCAGATATGTGCCGAGAGCCGACGCTTTCGTATCGTCAAAGTCGGATAGGCGTGTTTTATATACCTGCTGCTTATCGGTGAATATAAGCATTTCCGTGCGATTTGTTGCCTCAAAGCTCATGCGCAGCGCATCGCCGTCTTTGAACTTCTGCTCGGAATTCATGCGCAGCGACAAAGGCGTTATCTTTTTAAGATATCCCTCGTTTGAAAGGAAAACAGTCACAGGGTAATCCTCAACCGTTTTGCTCTCGACATACTCCTCGATCTCGGAAGCGTATACGATGCCGGTCTTTCGCGGCGAGGGGTATTTTTTTATTATTGCCTTCAGCTCGGAGATGATTATATTTTTGATCTTTCTGCGGCTTTTGAGCGTCTCTTCAAGCTCGGCTATCGCCTGCTCAAGCTCTTCTATCTCCGATGTGCGCTTGAGGATATATTCCCTGTTTATATTGCGCAGCTTGATCTCGGCGACATACTCGGCCTGGATCTTGTCAATGCCGAAGCCCATCAGCAGGTTCGGTATGACCTCGCTTTCAAGCTCGGTATTGCGAATGATCTCAATAGCCTTGTCAATGTCCAGAAGGATCATTTCAAGGCCCTTGAGAAGGTGCAGCTTGTCCTTTTTCTTTGTGAGGTCAAAATAAACGCGGCGGCGGACACACTCGATCCTCCACGCGCTCCACTCGCCCAATATCTCTCTTACGCCCATGACTCTGGGGTTTCCGGCAACAAGAATATTGAAGTTGCACGGGAAGCTGTCCATAAGCGGCGTGAGCTTAAAAAGCTTCTGCATGAGCTTTTCGGGATCGGTGCCGCGCTTAAGATCAATGGCGAGCTTAAGACCGCTGAGGTCTGTTTCGTCGCGCATGTCGTTTATCTCTTTGATCTTGCCGGCCTTTATAAGCTCGGCCACCTTATCGACGATGGCCTCGGAGGTCGTGGTATACGGTATCTCGTATATCTCGATTATATTCTCCTTCGGAAGGTGACGCCATCTGGAGCGCACCTTGAAGCTTCCGCGGCCGGTGTTGTAGATAGCTTCCATCTCGGCGCGGTCGTACACTATCTCGCCGCCGGTAGAAAAATCGGGAGCCGGCATGGAGAGGAAAATATCGCACTCGGGATCCTGAAGATATTCTATAGTTGCGCGGCAGGTCTCTTCAAGATTAAAGCCGCATATCTGGCTTGCCATGCCGACGGCGATGCCGGTATTGCTTGACACGAGGACGTTCGGAAATGCCGTCGGCAGAAGCGCCGGCTCTTTCATGCTCCCGTCGTAGTTATCGTTAAACTCAACAGTGTCCTTATCAATATCGCCGAAGATATCGGTGCATATCGGCGCAAGCTTTGCCTCGGTATATCGCGAGGCGGCAAAGGACATATCGCGCGAGTAGACCTTGCCGAAGTTGCCCTTGGAGTCAACAAAAGGCGTTAAAAGCGCGTCATATCCCTTTGAAAGGCGCACCATGGTTTCGTATATTGCCGCGTCGCCGTGGGGGTTTAGGCGCATTGTCTGGCCGACAATGTTTGCGCTCTTGGTTCTCGCACCGCTTAAAAGCCCCATCTTGTACATTGTGTACAGCAGCTTTCTGTGCGAGGGCTTGAAGCCGTCAATCTCGGGAATTGCTCGGGATATGATAACGCTCATGGCATACGGCATGTAGTTTTGCTCAAGAGTTTCGGTTATCGGCTGCTCAAGCACCTCGGCGCGCAGGCCGACGACGTTGGGGTTATTGAATTGTTTTCTTTCTGGTACCTGTTTTTTAGCCATAAATTATCCTTTCAGCGCTTCTTGCCCTTGCTTTTTGCGCCGGTTATGAGGTTTCGTCTGCATTTCGGGCAGTTTACTGCCTTGAACAGGCCAAGGTATATGCGCTTGCCGCAGTTAGGGCACTTGCAGTAAAGAAATATCACAACAAAAGCCATAACGAAAAACAGCGTTGATATCAGCGCCGATATCACTCCGGCCTCGCTTCCGTTTGTGATTATCCCGGCAACGCAGAACACTATGCACATGGCAAGCAGGAGCTTAACAAGGTTTCTTGCTTTGTCAAATTTCATATTCGGCACCTCTCAGGAGATATCCGCCATATCAAGATACAGATATCCGTTTTCGGCAATGTGATTTTTTCTTCCGGCAAGATCGTCGCCCAGCAGCAGATCAAACATCTGCGACATGTGCTCGACCTCCTCGGGCATGACCTTTATAAGGCGGCGCGTTTCGGGGTTCATGGTCGTCATCCACATCATGTCCGGATCGTTCTCGCCAAGACCCTTGCTGCGGTTTATCGTCGCCTTTGCTCCGCCAAGGCCGGAAACTATGTCCGTCTTTTCCTTGTCGGAATAGGCAAAATAGGTTTTTCCTTTGCACTCGATCTCATACAGCGGCGACTCGGCTATGTACACATAGCCCTCGCGGATGAGAGTAGGAACAAGGCGATATATCATTGTAAGTATCAGCGTTCTGATCTGGAAGCCGTCAACATCGGCATCGGTGCAGATGATGACCTTGTTCCAGCGCAGATTGTTTATATCAAAGGCGTTTAAGTCCTTCTGTCCCTTTGCCTGGACCTCGACTCCGCAGCCGAGGACCTTGAGCAGATCCGTTATTACGTCGCTTTTAAATATGCGGACATAGTCGGCCTTAAGGCAGTTGAGGATCTTGCCGCGCACCGGCATGATGCCTTGAAAATCCGCATCGCGCGAAAGCTTACAGGCGCCCAAAGCCGAATCGCCCTCGACGATGTATATTTCGCGCTTTTCGGGATCGCGGCTGCGGCAGTCAACGAATTTCTGCACACGGTTTGCTATGTCGATGCTGCCGGAGAGCTTTTTCTTCATGCCCTGGCGAGTTTTCTCCGCCGCCTCGCGGCTGCGCTTATTGACCAGCACCTGCTCGGCGATCTTATCTGCCTCGGGCTTATTCTCAATGAAATAGACCTCGAGCTTTTCCTTGAAGAAATCCGTCATCGCTTCCTGAATGAAGCGGTTGGTTATCGCCTTTTTGGTCTGGTTTTCATACGAGGTCTGGGTCGAGAAGCAGTTTGTGACCAGCACAAGGCAGTCGGCAACATCCTGAAAGTTTATCTTACTCTCGTTTTTCTGATATTTGCCGATCTTCTTTATGTAAGCGTCGATGGCATAAACGAAGGCACTGCGAGCTGCCTTCTCGGGTGCGCCGCCGTATTCAAGCCACGATGAATTGTGATAGTATTCTATCGCCTTGACTTTATTGGAAAAGCAGAACGCCGCCGAGAGCTTGACCTTGTACTCCGGCTTGTCCGCCCTGTCTCTGCCGCGACGCTCGGCGCTTATGAAGTACGGCGAGGTGAGCGGAGAGTCATGCGCTATCTCATGAACATAGTCGAGGATGCCGTTTTCGTAAACGTATTCGGTAACGTCAAATTTATTGCCGTTCTGATTGCGGAAGCGGAAGGTAACGCCGGCGTTTACAACCGCCTGACGGTGCAGGATATCCTTAAAAAACTCCTCGGGTATATCAATATCGGTAAACACCTCGAGGTCTGGGCGCCATTTGATTGTGGTTCCGGTTTTTTTGCGGTCTGCCGGAGTTATCGTAAGCTCCTGACCTTTTTTTCCGAGAACCTTTCCCTTTTTAAAATGCAGCTCGTACTTATTCCCGTCGCGCCAAACGGTAACGTCCATGTACTCGGACGAATACTGCGTTGCACACGAGCCGAGGCCGTTCAGACCGAGTGAGTACTCATAATTTTCGCCCTCGTTGTTTGCATACTTGCCGCCGGCATACAGCTCGCAGAAAACAAGCTCCCAGTTGAAGCGCTTTTCGTTTGCGTTCCAGTCCAGCGGACAGCCACGGCCGAAGTCCTCGACCTCTATGGATTTATCTGCATAGCGCGTGAGCGTTATGACCTTACCGTAGCCCTCGCGCGCTTCATCTATGGAGTTTGACAGGATCTCAAACACTGCATGCTGGCAGCCGTCAAGCCCGTCCGAGCCGAAGATTACGCCCGGGCGTTTTCTGACTCTGTCGGCTCCTTTGAGCTGCGATATACTTTCATTACCGTATTCTGCGGTGGACTTACTCATTTAAAATTCCTCTCAAATACAACATCTTGCGTAAAATTGCACACACTTTCAGATTATATAGTATATAACATAGCTCAAAAAAAATCAAGAAAAAGCAAAACGGAGGCAAATGATTTTACATCTGCCTCCGCCGTCGGATGAAATGCCTTTCGGCTTTTCCGGCTCGACGAAATTCAATGCGTTCTTATCGCCTGTGCAATAAGCTTCGGCATTTCATCCGACGTGTCTTTCAGACCTCTGTCCCGGATGTTTCGTCTGATCATATTATATGACGGGCATAGCTAAATAATCGCGGTAATTTTTGCCGTTTAAAAGACTTTGAAATTGAATATACTTATTATACGGAAGATAATTGCTCACGATAAGGAGACTTACAGAATGACAAAAAAGGAAGAAAAACGACTCAAAGCCGAATACTCGCGTCGCCTTGCCGAGGTCGCCGATATACGCATGCAGCTCAGGCGCGCATACGCCGCATTTGACAATACGACAGATTGTGATATGATGGATGCGTGCATTTATGAGATAAATGCGCTTAAATCACGATACAACAGCGCCGTTGTCAATGTAAAAAATCTTATGCTTTAGGAGGATATATGGACCCGTTACATACCATATTGACCGTTGTTATTGCCGTATTGCTTATATGGCTTGTTATAAAGATCTTCGCAACGCCTATTAAATGGGCGCTCAAGCTGCTGCTGAACGCGCTTTTGGGCTTTGTTATGCTGTTTATATTCAATTTCCTCGGCGGATTTATCGGGCTGTCGCTCAGCGTGGGCTGGATAAGCGCCATTGTTGCCGGCATTCTTGGCATTCCGGGAATAATTCTGCTGCTGCTTATTGAAAACTTCTTTATGTGAGGATACCGCCGTGAAAAAACTGCTTAAAAAGATATACCGATTTTTCTATCCGCCGACAACAAAGACCTTCTGGAAATACAGACGGCGCATCCTCTATCCTAAGGGGCTGCAAAAGTATTTCAAGTGGTGGTACTCCTTCAGGGCAACAAGAATACTTGAAAAGATGAACGCCAGCATTCCGATAACGGACAAAATAAGAACCTTCCAGACGCCGCACGGTCTTTCGGGCATATTCATTTCTGCCGGCGCGCGCGTCGGCAACGGATGCACGATATTCCAGCAGGTCACGATCGGTTCAAACACTATGCGCGGCAGCAAAAAGTGCGGCGCTCCAGTTATCGGCGAGCGAGTGTATATCGGAGCCGGCGCAAAGATCATCGGCGGCATAACGGTCGGCAACGACGTGCGCATCGGCGCTAACTGCATTGTAACAGAGGATATTCCGGCAAACAGCACGGTCGTTATGGACAAGCCGCGCATTATAACCTATGATACACCGCGCGACAACACCTTCGTTGAGTGGGACAAATACAAAGCATCACTGAAATAATCAAAACGGACTGCAATGCAGTCCGTTTTTGTTATTTAAGAAGCTTCAGCGCTTCTGATATCTCCTCAAGCTTCATACTGTGCGAGGCCTTTACAAGCACCGTGTCGCCCTTATTTATGAGCTGCGGCAGCTGTGATATGAGCTGAGCATTGTTATCAAAATGAAGCGCGGCTATGCCCTCGGCAGCGCGGCATGTGTTTTTTGACATTTCGCCGACACACAGGAGAAGCTCCACGCCCTTTTGAGCTGCATATCTGCCGATATCGGCATGGCGCTCGACACGCTCGGCGCCCATTTCGAGCATATCTCCGAGTATGCACACCTTGCGTCCGCTGCCCTCTGCTATCGAGTCGATGGCGCATTTGACGGAATCGGGATTTGCGTTGTAGCAATCGTCAATGATTGTGATATAACCAGTGTCGATCACGTTTGCGCGGCGTCCTACGGTCTTGTAAGCCGCTATTCCGCGTATGATCTCATCATCGGTCAGTCCGAATTTAATGCCGACCGCCGCACCCTCAAGAGCAGCATAGACCATATGGCGTCCGTAGGCCGGGATGCTGACGTGCATGCGTCTTTGGCCGGATATGATATCGCAGGTCTGCATGGCGGCGCTTACGGTTTTTATATTTTCTGCCCTGACGTCGGCATTTTCGCTGAGGCCGTACAGGACCTTGCTCTGCCGGCAGGAGCAGGTACAGAGCAGATCATCGTCGGCGTTTAAAAACACCGTTCCGTTATCGGACATAAAGTCGAGCATCTCGGTCTTTGCCTTGAAAACACCCGGCCTGTCGCCGAGCCTGTCAAGGTGGGCGTTTCCTATGAGCGTGTACACCGCGTCCGTCGGCCTTACCATCTGCGCAAGGCGGCTCATCTCGCCGAAATCGGAGATGCCCATCTCGATCACCGCCGCTTCATGCTCGGGTTCGATGCGGAATATAGTCAGCGGAACGCCAAGCTCATTGTTGAAATTCTTATCCGTTTTGAGAACGTTAAAGCGCTGCGACAAAACCGACGAGATCATTTCCTTTGCCGTAGTCTTTCCGACAGAGCCTGTTATTCCGATGACCGGGATGCCGAGTGTATTCCTGTATTCCTCTGCGAGCCGTGCCATGGCCTTTGCGGTGCTGTCAACAACGATCAGGCAGCCCTGCGCATCGGGTATATCGCGCTCGACGATGCAGCATGCCGCACCAAGCTCAAACGCCTTGCCAACATAATCGTGTCCGTCTACTCGCTCACCGGGGATCGCGGCAAATGCAAATTCCGGCTCGACAAGTCTGCTGTCGATCACAAGGCCGCGCAGCTCACGCTCAACGTTGCCTTTTCCGGACAGCTTGCCGCCGACAATGGCGGCCGCCTGCTTAACACTTATGCCCCTCATTCGTATTTCTCCATGGAAAGCTTGATTATCTTCTCACAGACCTCACCGAAGTCAAGGCCCTCCTCCCTGCCCATCTGAGGGATAAGGCTCGTCGGAGTCATGCCGGGCAGTGTGTTTGCTTCAAGGCAGTATATCTCGCCGCTTGCGTTATCCATAAGGAAGTCCGCGCGGCAATAGACATCAACCATAAGCGCGGCGCTCACGCGCTCTGCAAGGCGCTGGACTCTGTCGGTGTCCTTTTCGCTTATAGGCGCAGGGCATATCTCCTCGGTAAGGCCGGCCTGGTACTTGTTTTTATAGTCATACCAGCCGGTTTTGGGGATTATCTCGATAACGGGCATTGCCTTGCCGCCCATAACGCCGACGGTCAGCTCTCTGCCTTTTATAAAACGTTCTACGAGAACGTGATCTTCGAATTTAAACGCAAGCTCAAGCGCGGCTGCATACTCTTCTTCGTTTGCGACCATTGACGTTCCGACGCTCGAGCCGCCGCTGCAGGGCTTTACAACGCACGGAAAGCCAACGTTTTTAACCTCGCCGCCCTTTTCAAGAACTATGCCCTCGGGAACGGGGATGCCGCTGTTGCGCAGCATGATCTTGGTTATCTCCTTGTTCATGGCTATTGCGCTGCCGAGGTAGCCGCTGCCGGTGTATTTAATGCCGTGCATATCGAAGGTAGCCTGAACCTTGCCGTTTTCGCCGTCCTCGCCGTGCAGTGCAAGAAAGCTTATGTCGGCCGATTTGCATATCTCAATGACGTTTTTTCCGATCCTGCTTCCGTCGCCCTCGGCAAGGATCTTTGCTATATCCGGAGTTTCCTCCTTGACGGAATATTTAACATCCTCCTGCTCACGCTCGAAAAGCTCGGCCGGATCGTCATAGCTTCCGCCGTAGCCGTAATACAAATCAACAAGCACGACCTTGTGTCCTCGCTCGCGCAGTGCGCGTGCAACGCATGTGCCGCTTGTTATTGAAACATCGCGTTCGTTTGACAGTCCGCCGCAGACAACAGCAATCTTCATCTTTCTTACCTCCAGCATCATTTACTCGCTGATTATACCACATGCGTTCGGCCTGTTCAAATATATATTGAAAAAACATGTCTATGTGTGATATAATTCATTTTTGTAATCTAAAGTAAGGTCGTTGTGTTTATGAATTATGTAGTGGTCGATTTAGAGTGGAATCAGGCAATGAGCTCAAAATCCTCCGTATTCAACAAGCTCCCGATAAAGCTCAGGGGCGAAATTATTGAGATCGGCGCAGTTAAGCTCACGCAGGACATGCAGCCTGCCGAGGAGTTTACTATTGACGTTAAACCCGTTTACTTTAAGCGCATGCATTATAAGGTGAAAAAGCTCACCGGATTTGATAAAGAGCGTCTCGCCCTCGGGCACAGCTTCCCCGACGCTTTCGAGCAGTTCAAGCAGTGGTGCGGCGAGGATGTGACTTTTCTCACCTGGGGCTGCGATGACCGCGGCATCATGGAGCAGAACATTATTATCCACGATCTCGACTGGGATTGGATAAACTCATGGATCAATCTTCAGCTTATCTATAACATGCAGACCGATGGCGACAAAAACCAGAAGTCGCTGGCGACGGCTATGGAGCATTTCGGCATCGAGCAGACGCGAGTTGCTCACGATGCTCTGGGTGATGCATACAACACGGCACTCGTCTGCTCAAAACTTGATATGGAGCTTGGACTTGCCCAGTATGACGAAGCATCGCGTATGCTCAGCACACGCGCAAGACGTGATAAGCCCGATGACAACGCGCCCGATGCGATCGAGCACATTGTTTTCCCCGGCTATGTTTCAAAGGCCGATGCTTTCGCCGATGAAAAGCTCACAGGCGTTCCGTGCCCTAAATGTCAGGGCGAGCTTACGGCCCAGCGCTGGATCAATCAGGGCGATCAGCGATACATGAATGTTCTTACCTGTCCGGAATGCGGCAGCTACCTTGTCCGCCTTAAGTTCCGCAAACACGAGGACAACACATGGTCTGCGAACAGGCTCGTTTACGAAGCCGACGACAGTATGGTCGATTTTTATCGCAGCAAGGCTGCACTCTCGCGCCGCCGCGGCCGCGGACATTCAAAAAAGAAAAACCGTCCTGCTTCAAAGCAGTAAAAAATCCTGGCCAAAGGCCAGGATTTTTTACTTTCTGATAACTATATCGTCTTTTGCTTTGTATATGCCGTCCTCGGGGACAACGCCTCGCACGCAGGATGTGGGATACACGCTTGCTCTGCGGCCGAGCACCGTTCCGGGATTGAGTACACTGTTGCAGCCGATCTCAACGCAGTCGCCGAGGATAGCGCCGACTTTTTTGCGTCCGGTCTCAATAAGCTCGTCACCGTTTTTTATAACAACAAGCGTCTTGTCGCTTTTAACGTTCGAGGTTATCGAGCCTGCGCCCATATGCGCCTTGTAGCCAAGTATCGAATCGCCGACATAGTTATAGTGCGGCGTCTGCACATTATCGAAAAGAATAACGTTTTTAAGCTCCGTGGAGTTGCCTACAACAGCGTTTTTGCCGACTATCGCGCTGCCGCGGATAAACGCGCAGTGGCGCACCTGTGCACCATGGTCGATGATGCACGGCGAGCCGATATACGCCGACGGAAACACCTCGGCATCGCGCGCTATCCATACGTTTTCGCCGCGCTTTTCGTACTCCTCCTCTGGAAGGGTGCTGCCGAGCGCGATAATATAATCGTTTATATCCGCGAGTATCTCCCACGGGTAGGTTTTGCCCCCAAAAAGCGGAGCGGCTATGGTTTTGCTCAGATCGAGCAGGTCATTTATCGTATACATATCATTTCACCTTGATAAGTCTGCCGCTGCGGCGCATGGCGTCGATTATATAGTCAACACACTCTTCGCACTGCTCATGCGTTTTTGCCTCGGCCATAACGCGCAGAACAGGCTCGGTTCCGCTCTTGCGCAGAAGGATGCGTCCGTCGTCGCCGAGCTTTGCCTCCATATCAGCAACAGCCTTTTTGACCTCAGCGCATTCGAGAGTTTCATCCTTATCGGTAACAACAACATTTTTAAGAAGCTGCGGATACATGACAACGGGCGCCGCGAGCACGGACAGAGGCTGCTTGCTCTCACACATGGCCTCCATGATCTTTATAGCGGTCAGAATACCGTCGCCGGAGTTTGCAAGGCGGCCGAAGATGATGTGTCCCGACTGCTCGCCACCGAGGATATATCCGTTTGCACGCATATTCTCCGCAACGTATTTATCGCCGACCGCGGTCTTCTCATAGCCGATGCCCAGCTCGTCAAGAGCCTTATACAGGCCCATGTTGCTCATAACGGTCGTTACGATCTTCTTCTCGCCGAGTATTCCGCTGTCGCGCATATATTTGCCGCAGACATAAAGAATATGATCGCCGGTTATAATGTTGCCCTTTTCGTCCACCGCAAGGCAGCGGTCGGCGTCACCGTCGAACGCAAAGCCGACGTCGAGCTTATTGTCAAGCACGAACTTCTGCATCTGCTCAATATGCGTCGAGCCGCAGTTGACGTTAATATTAATACCGTCGGGATTATTGGAGATAACATAGGTATCGGCACCCAGAGCGTCAAACACGCTTTTTGCCATCATCCAAGTCGAACCGTTTGCACAATCGAGGCCGACCTTCTTGCCCTTGTACGAGCGAGTTGCAAGCGATATAAGAAAGCCTATGTAGCGATTGCGGCCTGCCGAGTAATCAACGGTGCGTCCGATCTTCTCGCCGGTTGCGTACGGAAGGCAGTCCTTCTCGCCTGCCGAGGCGCGATCAATGTAGGCTTCAATCTCGTCAAGCAGCTCGTCACCCATCTTTTCACCCTTGCCGTTTATGAGCTTGATGCCGTTATCGTAATAGGGATTGTGGCTTGCCGAGATCATAATGCCGCAGTCGAAATCGTCGGCTCTGGCAACATATGAAACGCTGGGCGTTGTTGTGACATGCAGAAGATACGCATCGGCACCCGAGGCTGTGAGTCCTGCACACAGGGCAGATTCGAGCATATAGCTCGAGCGGCGCGTATCCTTGCCGATGACGACCCTTGCTTTTTTATCTTTGCCGTAATACCAGCCGAGGTAACGGCCTATCTCAAACGCATGCATGACGGTCAGATCAACGTTTGCCTCTCCTCTGAATCCGTCAGTGCCAAAGTACTTACCCATATTCTGCTCCTTAGCTTATTTGATTTTTTCTGCTGCTGCATCATCCAGCAAAAGCGTCATATTCATATGCATCTGAAGCATTGCCGCAGGGACATATGTTGAGGTTTTGCCATAAACCAACTGGTGGATTATCTCTGCTTTCTCGCTGCCGAACGCAACAAGGATGACGTTTTTAGACTCGCAGATTGTTTTCAGTCCCATCGTTACGGCATTATCGGGAACATTCTCAAGGCCGCCGAACAGCTCTGCATTCATCTGCTTTGTTTTATCCGTTAACAGCACGGTGTGCGTATATGAATCATAAGGTGTTGCAGGCTCGTTAAAACCGATGTGTCCGTTTGTACCGATACCAAGAACGGCAAGTTCAATGCCGCCACACTCTTCGATCTCGGCATCAAATTTATCCGCGTTTTCGGCATTCGGCGTAAAAATCTGCGTTATGCCGGCCTTGGAATAAAGCTCCTCGTTAAGACGATACGCGCAGGAGCGAGTATCGCCTGCTTCGAGGCCTTCGTATTCGCACACGGTAAATGCCTTGCACTCGGCAAGTTCTTTAATATTCATCGCCGTTAGCGCATCATAAACCTTCTTTGTCGTTCTGCCGGCGGCAAAAGCCATGGCGCACCCCGGCTTAGCCTTTGCATGCTCGGCGATCATGGACGCTGCCATGCTGCTGATCTTATCCTGACTGTCAATAATGATCTTCATACTTAGCATCCTTTCCTGATAATTTGCTCTCCGCCGGTAAAACTATCAACGGAGGCGATCGATTTGGCTATTATATTTATCCGCACCGTTATACTGTATTTTGCAATACTCATTTCGATGCGCTTGATGGGCAAGCGTCAGCTCGGAGAGCTTGAGATCTCCGAATTCATTGTTGCGGCGCTGATCGCGGATCTTGCAGCAACACCGCTGCAGGATATCGGCATACCACTTTTAAACGGGCTTTTGCCGATCCTTATAATGTTCTGCCTTGAGGTAATAATCGCAGGGCTTAATATGAAAAGCATAAAGCTGCGCAAGCTGACCTACGGCAAGCCCGAGATAATTATCCGAAACGGCCGCATCGACCGCAACAGCATGAATCGAAACCGCTTTACGATAGACGAGCTTATGCAGGAGCTGCGTGCACAGGGGCAAAACGACGCAAGCAAGATAGCTTACGGCGTTCTTGAAACAAACGGTCAGCTCAGTCTGATCCTCACAGGGTCGGAGCAGCCGGCCACAGCCTCAATGCTGGGCGCAGCGCCGGCGGAAACAGGCTATGCCCACATAATCATAAACGACGGCAGGATACTGGATAAAAATCTCGCGCTGCTCGGCAGGGACAGACGGTGGCTCGAAAACGAGCTTAAACGCCGAAAGATAAAAAGCGCCGACGAGGTTTACATCCTCACCCTGTCCGAAACAGGAAACGTTTTCTGCCAACTCAAGGAGGACTGACATGAAAAAAGAGCTTATTGCCGCCGTTTTGCTCGCGGTTATATTCGCAGGCGTTATGCTGAACATCCGTGCAAGTGAAAGAATCGTTTCATCGCTCATGAGCGAGGTTGACGCAGCCTACGCTCAGCTTAAAGGCGGAGATAACGAAAGCGCCGTAAAAACGATAGACAGAGCCATTGAGCACTGGTTGATGCTCGACGGCTACACACACATTTTCATCCGTCACAGTGAGATAAATTCAACGACCGAGGCGTTTTTCCAGTTTAAATCCGACATCTGGTCGGGAGATGCCGATGCCGCCGAGGGTTCATACGGGCTTTTATCCGAAACACTTCGCTCCATTATGACAATGGAGCAGATAAGCCTCGGCAGCATATTTTAGCGTAAATTATTTATCGCTCAAAAGCTTTGTCAGTTCTTCCATGAAGGTGTTAATGTCCTTGAAGCTACGGTAGACGGAAGCAAAGCGGACATATGCGACCTCGTCTATGAGCTTTATGCGCTTCATGACCATTTCGCCGATCTCAACGGTGCTGACCTCACGCTCAAGCGCGCTCTGAAGCTCCTGCTCGATCTCGTCGGCTATGCTCTCAAGCTGCGAAAGGCTTACCGGGCGCTTTTCGCAGGCACGAACCATGCCGTTTATGAGTTTTACGCGGTCAAACTGCTGGCGCGAACCGTCGCGCTTTACAACGACAAGGGGCAGATGCTCGATAGTCTCGTAAGTAGTAAAACGTTTCTGACATGCCAGGCACTCTCTGCGGCGGCGTATGGTGGTTCCCTCTTCGGCCGGCCGCGAGTCGATGACCTTGCTCTCGAGAAATCCGCAAAACGGGCATTTCATATGTTTATCCTCCAAAAATCATATATACTCTGAATAATTATTATATCACACAGGAATGTATATTGCCAATGTTTTTAAAAGCTGCGTGCAAGGAAATCATCTTTGCTCATAAGCGCGTTTAGAACCGGCAGAAACGCCTGAGCGGTCATTCTTTGCGGAAGATTCATGGATGCAAGAAGTTCGGCGCGCTTTGCGGCGCTGTCCGGCTTTCCGGCAAGGCCGGCAGCGTACATATCGGCCATTGTGATCCCGCCTGTCGTCTTTCCGCTCTCCCCGTCGATCGTGGCGCCGCACCGGCGCAGCGCCTGCATGATAACATCTGCGCTCATGCCCTCAACCCCAAGCTTGCCTTCCTTTGACGCTTTGTTCTTTCGTTTTTCCTTGCCGAAAATTTCGGGCATGTAGGCATGTTTTACAAGACTCGGGTCAACGCAGCTTTTCACAAAATTGCGTATGACAAGCCCTGCTCCGTCGGGATCTGTCATGACGATCAGTCCTCGCTTTTCGGCAAGAGTTCGCAGAAGCTGCTGCTTTTCTTTATTGTTGAACACTCCAAAGCCGCTCGTTTCGATTATCACGGCATCGACGACCTGCGAGAGCGTGTTTTTATCGTATCTGCCCTCGACAACGATTACCTCGGACACCTTATGCATGCTCTTCACCTGCCGCAATACGCATGATGCATTCTTTAAGAAACTCGGTCGGCTCGGTTCTGCTGCTTTTCATGGCATAGTCCGTTTCGGCGCACAGCTCCACCGCTCGCCTTATCTGCGCCGTGGAGAATCTTCTCGATGCCGCCAAGAGCCTGTTTGCTATAAAATCATAGCGCAGGGACAGCGCTTTCATAACATAATCCTTATCAAGTCCGTTATCAATGGCAACTCTGGCGGCATACATTTTGCGCATCTGCCCGCCGACGATGGCAAGTATCATTGTCGGCTCGTTATTCTTATCCGCAAGCAGCTCGCCGAGAAGCCGCATCGCCGCATTATTCTCGCCCTTAGCCAGCGCCTCGGTCATATCAAATACGACCGCCTCGGGAATGTGATGCGCGACGGCATCGACATCCGCCTCGGTGACTCTGTCGCCTTTAGTGTACGACGCTATCTTGTTTATCTCTGGAATAAGGCCGTTCATAAGCTCGCCGCTTACATTTATCAGCCGCTGCACGGCGTTTAGCTCAATGCCCTTTCCCTCGGCCGCAAATCGGCGGATGATCCACTTTATGAGAATGTCTCCGCCCTGCGCCGTTGCGCATATCTCCTTGCCGTATTTTTGTATAGCCTTGTATATCTTCAGTCGCTTATCAGGCTCAAAGCCGATGGGCGCCATGAATACGACGGTGCAATAATCGGGTATATCGGAAAGCACTGTGCTTATTTCATCGGATTCTTTGAGCTTGTTTATATCAACGCCGCGCACTTCAACAAGGCTGCGCTCGGACAGAAACGGAACACTGTCGATCGCTTCCTTCAGCGACAGAAGCGAAAAATCGCGCTCATCAAGCCGCCTGTAGCTGAAATCATCGGCTTCGCTTGTTATACAGAGCTTTTTTATCTCCTCAAAAAATCTGTCGGCAAGGTAATCCTCGGGCCCCCAGATAAGATACAGCCCGGCAGGTCCTTCGACCTTTAAGGCATTTACGCTTGCGTTATAATTGAATTTTTCGTCCTTTTTTGATTTCTTAGCCATTTAATCACCTGACGCAACGTGCAACACTATTCTGCCAAGCTCATCGGTGCGCAGAACGTTCACGCCGTATTCGTTTAGTTTATCGAGCGTCTCCTTTGTCGGATGCCCATATCTGTTATATCCGGTGGATATGACCGCCGTTTCAGGCCTGAGCGCCGATAAAAGCTCATCGCTCGTTGAGTATTTAGAGCCGTGATGCGGAACAATAAGAAGCTCGGTACCGGACAGGTCATGCGAAGAGACAAGCTCGCGCTCAACGATCTTTTCGACGTCGCCGGTGACGAGCATATCATAATCGCCTACGCTGACGGTTGACATAATTCCGCTCTCGTCCCTGCTGCCGCGCTCGGAGCTTTCGTAAACCGAGAGGCGTATCGCACCGGCGGTAAACTCGGTGTCATGCGTTATGTAAACTACATTGGTTCCGTTATCCTCGCATGCCGCTATGATATCGTCCAAAACATCATCGCCGTTTGTGTCCTCTGCGTTATCCGGCAGTATCACGGTGTTGACGTTCATGAGGTTTAGCAGCCGAACTACGCCTGTCGTGTGATCCGAGTGCAGGTGCGTGAGCATGAGGTAGTCGATATCATACCTTCCGCCTGCGCGCAGATATGATGACAGCATGCTGCCTGCGTTCTGAGTAACACCATAGCTTCCGCAGTCGATGACTACGACGTTCTCTCCTTCCGTTACGGCAATGCACTGGCCGTTTCCGACATTCATTACGCTAATTGTTCCCGTGTCCGAGCGCATATCGCGCCCCGTAAGAGCAAAAACGCCGCAGAGCATTGCTAGGCACAGAGCTGACGGAACGAGTACACTTATCTTCTTTTTCCGCCTGAAAATAAAATATGCAGTAAACAGCGCATATGAGATCAAAAGCCACGCAGGTGCGTACTTATTTTCCATGTAAAGTGCGGTTATCGGCAGTTTCGCTGCATATTCTACCACAAATGCTATGTATCGCACAAGGCAGGATAATACAGCGGCAAGCCACGAAGCCGGGGCCGACAGCACAAGGCCGACGGCGCACACGGCAAAGCCTCCGACGAACAGAAAGGATATCGCCCAAAGGCAGAGAATATTCATCATTGGTGCAAGCAGAGTTATATAACCAAAATGCACGGCAAGCAGCGGAAACGTGAACACGGTCACGGCAAGCGAGCTTGACAGCGTTGCAATTATGTAGTTCCATACCGCTCCGAAAGCTCGCGGCGGACTGAACTTTTTGCTGAAATACGCGTATATCGGCTGCGAAAACAGAAACATTCCGGCAACAGCGCCGAACGACAGCTGAAGAGCAACACTTCCTGCCGAAAACGGATTTGTGATAAGAATAAGCGCAAGAGCAAACGATAATGTAGTCGCTCTGTCGTTTATTCGTCCGAGCACGGGCGCGAGCATAAGAAGGCTTATCATTATCCCGGCTCTTATCGCCGACAGCGGCGAGCCAACCATGATGACAAACAGCCACACAAGGCAGATGCATATAAGCGACGATCTGCGGTTTTTGCCGAGTATGCTTTGCAGTACGCCGACAAGGAACGCAACATGCATGCCGGATACGGCGACCACATGCGCAAGGCCGGCAACATTCATTGAAGCATAGAGCTTATCGTTTCCGTAGTAATCGTCCTTATAGCCTGCAAGCAGCGCCTTCATAAACGGTGCGGTATCGTCGGGAAAAAGCTGTCCTATTTCATTGTGCAGCGCATTTCCTATGAGCTTTGGAAAATACACAAACGAGCCTGACCATCGGCCTGTTTTTTCGATTTTTTCGGATGTGTAGCCGCTGAGGTAAACGCCCTTTGATATGTTTGAATCGGTCTGTTCTCCAAATCTCTCGGTCACGCTGCGCAGCTTGAGCTTAACTTTTATCTCGTCGCCCGGCAGAAAGTCTGCTTCCTCATTTGAATAGTCGATAATAAGCGCGCTGACGTTGGGCAGCTCATCGCCTGTTATCTTCACGCTCAAGAGTACGCAGCGGTCGCGGATATCGGGAAAGTCGGTTATTCTGGCAGTCGTATCAACTTCCTTTCCGGCGAACACCTCGCATTTGGCAGCCGTAAGGTCATAATGCAGCCAATACTGCCCAAAGCCGAGCGCCATTGCCAAGGCCGCGATAATGAGCCTTGTACGCATTCTGCCGCGAAACAAAAAGGCGCTCAAAGCAAGCATAACAGGCAGTGCGAGCACGGCAATAACGCTCTCGCCAAAGAGCAGATAGTGCGACAAAAACACCGCCGTGCAATATCCAATTGAAGCCGTGCAGAGAATGCGGACTGACTTCATACCATCAAACCTCTGTATGCGCAAAAAAGCAGCAAGACGCTGCTTTTTTGCCGTATTAATCTGAAATTATGCCATTCCCTCGGGAAGCTTCTTTCCGCCCAGCAGGTGGAAGTGCAGATGCTTAACGGTCTGGCCGCCGTCCTCGCCGCAGTTATTTACGACGCGGTAGCCGTTTGTAAGGCCCTCGCTTTTTGCGATTTTAGCAACGGCCTCAAAGCATTTTCCGACAAGCGCGGAGTTTTCGGCATTTATCTCATCTGCGCAGCAGATATGCTGCTTGGGCAGAACAAGAACATGCACCGGCGCCTGAGGATTTATATCGCGGAACGCGAAAACGTTCTCATCCTCGTAAACCTTAGTTGACGGGATCTCTCCGGCTATGATTTTGCAAAACAGACAATCGTTCATTAATATTACCTCCGATTAAAGTCCGAGTTTTTCGGCCACAAGATCATCGACTATCGCAAGCGCGTTATCCATCTTCAGCACCTCGGTACCGCCGCCCATAGCAGAGTCGGGCTTGCCGCCGCCCTTGCCGCCGGCCACTGCGCAGACGGCCTTGATGATATCGCCGGCCTTGATACCTGCCGCAACGGCATCCTTGCCGCAGCTTGCGGTGAAGGTGACCTTGGATTCTGTCGCAGTTGCGAGAACGGCTATGATCTTGGGATCCTTATCGCGCAGGAAATCGCCGATCTTTCTGAGATCGTTTGCGTCAAGATCGGTGCGCGTTGCGGTCAGAACGTTGAAATCGCCTATCTTCTTTGCGGCAAACAGGAATCTCTCAACGTCGGAAGCAAGGATCTTATCCTTCATCTTCTCAACCTTCTGGCGCAGATTCTTGACCTCGGCGACGAAGCCCTCGGCCTTGCTCAGAAGCTCGCCCGGCTTTGCCTTAAGGCTCTCGGCCGCGCGTGCAACGGTCATGTAAGAATGCTTTGCCATCTCGAGATACTTTCTGCCCGTTACCGCCTCGATGCGGCGAACGCCGCTTGCAACGGAATACTCGCTTGTTATATGGAACATGCCGACCTTGGCAGTGTTATCAAGATGCGTACCGCCGCACAGCTCGGTGCTGAAATCGCCCATTTTGACAACGCGGACAACATCACCGTATTTTTCGCCGAACAGCGCGGTGGCGCCGCTGTTCTTTGCGTCCTCAAGGCTCATTTCGGTCACGGTGATATCGGCTCCGTCGAGCACTGCGTTATTAACGGCATCCTCAACTGCGGCGACCTCTTTCGGAGTCATGGCCTCAAAGTGCGTGAAGTCAAATCTCAGGTAATCTGCATCGACAAGCGAGCCTGCCTGATGAACATGATCGCCCAGAACCGAGCGCAGCGCAGCATGCAGCAGATGCGTTGCCGAATGAGCGCGTGAGACAGCCTTGCGGCGCTCGGGATCGACGGAGGCAACGACCTCCTCGCCAACCGATATGGAGCCGGACTCGCACACGCCGTAGTGCAGATATTTATTGCCCTTATCCTTCTTGACATTGTTAACGACAAAGCGCGTGAGCTGGCCATGCTCAACATCCTCGAGACTGAAGCCAAGCACGCCCTTATCGGCAAGCTGGCCGCCCATTTCGGCGTAGAACGGGGTTTTATCCATGACAACGATGCCCTCGCAGCCTTCGCTTATCTCGCCTGCAAGCTCATCACCGTTTACAATCGCAAGAACAGTAGCGGTATCGGTGAGCCTATCATAGCCCGTAAACTGCGTATGAGTTGCGTCAAGGCCGAAGTCAATGCCCTCCCAGCCGAGGTCGCCGAGAGCTTTTCTCGCCTCGCGAGCACGGACGCGCTGCTCCTCCATGAGAGTCTTGAACTCGTCCATATTAAGCGTCATGCCCTCGTCAACGAGCATTTCTGCGGTCATATCCACGGGGAAGCCGTAGGTATCATAAAGCTTGAATGCGTCAGCGCCGGAAAACACGGTCTCGCCCTTGGCCTTGTGCTCCTCGAGCAGGCTATTATATATCTGCAAGCCGGAGTCGATGGTCTTTGCGAAGCTGTCCTCCTCGCTTTTTACGACGCGGGTTATATACTGCTGCTTTTCGCGCAGCTCGGGATACTGGCATTCGTTTTCGTGAATAACGGTGTCAATGATCTTATAAAGGAACGGTTCGTTAACGCCAAGGAGCTTACCATGGCGTGCAGCTCTTCTGAGAAGTCTGCGCAGGACATAGCCACGCCCCTCGTTTGACGGAAGAATGCCGTCGCAGATCATAAATGTTGCGCTGCGGATATGGTCGGTGATAACGCGCAGGGATACGTCGCGCTTATTGCTCTCGCCATAGTGTGCGCCGGTTATATCGGACACCTTGTGAGTGATGTTCATGACCGTATCGACGTCAAACAGCGAGTTTACGCCCTGGCAGACGACCGCGAGACGCTCAAGGCCCATGCCGGTGTCGATATTCTTCTGCGAAAGCTCGGTGTAATTGCCGTGGCCGTTGTTATCAAACTGCGAGAAAACATTGTTCCAGACCTCGATATATCTGTCGCAGTCGCAGCCGACAGTGCAGTCGGGCTTACCGCAGCCGTATTCCGCGCCGCGGTCATAGTATATCTCCGAGCAGGGGCCGCAGGGGCCTGCTCCGTGCTCCCAGAAGTTGTCCTCCTTGCCGAAGCGGAATATCTTCTCTGCCGGTATGCCGATCTCGTCATGCCAGATGTTCCATGCCTCGTCATCGTCAATGTATACCGAAGGATAGAGTCTGTCCGGATCAAGTCCGACCCACTGCTCGCTCGTGAGGAACTCCCAGCTCCATGCTATTGCTTCGTGCTTAAAATAATCGCCGAAGGAGAAGTTGCCGAGCATTTCAAAATAGGTGCCGTGGCGCGCGGTATGGCCGACATTTTCGATATCACCGGTGCGTATGCACTTCTGGCAGGTGCAGACACGCTTGCGCGGCGGTATCTGCTCGCCCTTGAACCACGGCTTCATCGGGGTCATGCCGGCGTTTATGAGCAGTATGGATTTATCGTTCTGCGGAACCAGCGAGAAGCTGGGCAGGCGCAGATGACCCTTGCTCTCAAAAAAGCTCAGGAACATTTCTCTCAGTTCGTTTACTCCGTATGCTTTCATATATCTTCTCCTTTTCTTATCTTTGTTTTATACGTCTTAAAACAGACAGTCGGCTGCACGAAAACGGCAGCTTCATTTTTATCGTCATCATCGCATGCGGCGTCGCCTCTATCGCCTCTCCCTCACCGTCTTCCATATACTCGACCGTAAACGGCACAGGCTCATGATCGTTTGTCATAAGCTCGACCGTATCGCCGAGGCTGAAACGGTTTCGCTGCGTCAGCACGGCATTGCCGTCTGCATCGCAATCCTCAACAACTGCACACACCTCGGCATCGGAGTAATAGCTTGTCTCCGAATAGTGCTGGCCGGGGTCGCCGTAGTAAAATCCGGTGCAGTACGGTCGGTGGCTGAGCTTATCGACCTCGTCACGCCATATCTTCGGCAGCGGCTTTTCGGCTTTTGCGCAGTCTATCGCGTGGCGATACGCATTCGTAACGGCGGCGGCATAGTAGGCCGATTTCATTCTGCCCTCTATCTTGAAGCTCGTAACTCCGGCATCTATAAGCTCGGGTATATGATCGATCATGCACATATCGCGCGAGTTCATGATATATGTGCCCTTATCCTCGGTAATGTCAAAATACTCACCCGGGCGTTTTTCCTCAACAAGGTGGTACTTCCAGCGGCAGGGCTGCGCACATGCGCCGCGGTTTGCGTCGCGGCCGGTCAAATAATTTGACAGCAGGCAGCGCCCCGAAAACGACACGCACATAGCGCCGTGGACAAACGCTTCAATTTCAAGCTCTTTCAGCGTATTTGCACGAATTTCGTATATATCGCGCATCGGTGTTTCACGAGCAAGAACAACGCGGCTTGCCCCCATGTCGTAAAGCACGTTCGCAGTTGCGCTATTTATAACTCCAAGCTGGGTACTTACATGGCGCTGAACGTTTGGCGCGTATCTCTCGGCCATCTTCATAACACCGAGATCGGCAATTATAAAGGCGTCCACTCCGGCACTCTGCGCCTGGCGAAGAAAATCCGGCAGAGCTTTAAGCTCGTCCTCACGCGGCAAGGTATTGCAGGTAAGGTGGACCGCCGCACCCTTTTCGTGCGCTTTTGCGCAGGCGACGGCAAGCTCTTCCATGGAAAAATTGCCTGCCGAGGCTCTCATTCCAAAGCGTTTACCGGCAAGGTAAACGGCATCCGCGCCGTAGTGGAGCGCCATTTCAAGGCGCTCCATATCTCCGGCCGGAGCAAGAAGTTCTGTTTTTCTGTCAATCATAATTCTGCGTTGCGACAAAAGCGTTGAATGCATCGGCACTCGTGAAGAATTCATGCTGGCCGGTGGCCGTGTTGAGCGCATAGTACATATAATTTGTGCTGCTCGGCTGCAAGGCCGCCCTTATCGACGTAATGCCGGGGTTGCATATCGGAGACGGAGGCAGTCCCTTGCTGATACGGGTGTTATAGGGACTGTCCTTAGCCAGCATTTCAGCTGTCGGCGCGCCCTCGTGGTCGGGGTACTCATAAAGCGTCGTCGAGTCTATCTGAAGCGGCCAATCCTTATTAAGACGGTTGTAAATGACCGACGCTATAGTGTACTGCTCGGTATCGTTTGCCGCTTCCTTTTCGATCATGGACGCAATGGTCACGATCTGGCGCATTGTATAGCCGCTTTCCTCCTGCCATTCGAGCATTTCGGCAGTTATTCTGTAATGGAAAACCTCAAGCAGTTTATTGATGGCCGTTGCTGCCGGCATGCCTTCATAGAATTCGTAGGTATCCGGGAACAGGAAGCCTTCAAGCCTGCTCGCATCGCCCTTTTCGGTTCCTTCAAGGAATGAGTAGTTAAATGTCGCGTTTGCGGCGGCATCCATAAGCTCGTCATAGTCGCAGACGCCCTCTGCATCGAGCTTTTTAAATATCTGGTGCATCGTGTAGCCTTCGGGGAAGGTTATCTTCTTTGTTACCATAGCGCCCGAGCCGGATGTCATTTTCTTTACAAGCGCCTTATAGTCGTATATCGCCTTAAGCTCGTATGTGCCGGGGTCGATCTTCTCATCGGCGTTATACACGGCTCCAAAGAGCTTGAACAGCCATTTGTATTTAATAATGCCGTTATCCTTGAGCTGATCGGCAACATAGCTCATATCCGCATAGTGGACCTTCTTTGTTTTTGTGTTGCCGTCATCATCCTTGACCTCTACCTCTTTGTAAGTAAAGCTGTCCTTATCAAGGGTTATCTGGGCAACGGTGTCCGAGGATTTAAAGCCCAGAACATCGGTAGCCGCCGCCCATGCAAGGCAGGCCAAAATGATGCTGACGCTTATTACAAAAAGAAAGTAGACAGCGCCGCCTGCAAGGCCGCTTTTATTCTCCTTGCGCACGGCAGATGCGCTCTGCTTCGGCGCTGAAGCCGCCGGGGCTTTTCTCTGCGTCGGGGCAGAAGCCGCTTTTCGGGGCTTCTTTTCAGGCTCTTTTTTGCCGAAGAGCTCTTCAAAATCTGTTTTCTTATCAGCCATAGATATCTCCTTTGCCGATTGTAACCTGATTTGCCGTTACGGCATAATATACAGCAGACGCAGCGATCGCTGCTCTGAATGCGTGATAATCATCGTGTCGTAAGTCCGCCGCGCCGGACCGTACTGCGGAATTTTATGCGCGGAGAAAGGCAATATATATGTTCTGCAACAATAACAACAGCTGCATCTGGATCATTCTCATCCTCATCATTCTCTTCTTCGGATGCGGCAACTGCGGCGGCGGATGCGGATGCGGCAATTCCTGCGGCAATAACGACTGCGGCTGCGGCTGCTGATCATCCACGGGGCTCAATCGAGCCCCATTTTGTTTTCAGTCGCTCAAAACGAGCGATACCGCAATGTCGGTATCCTCGGCCGGCAGCTTTTCTTCAAGCAGCGTCTTTCTGCAAAGGCACACGCTGAACGCTTCCGACTGTGCAAGGTACCGGTCATAGTACCCTGCTCCGTGGCCGAGGCGGTTTCCGTATCTGTCGCAGCATAGCGCCGGAACAATGATAATGTCTTTTGCTCCAGGCCTTACCTCCCGTGTCACCGGCGGCTCGGGAATACCGAACTTGCCGGGGCAAAGCTCAGCTTTGCCGCTGAAGGGGTAAAAGCTCATAGCGCCGTCATTTCCGCTTACGGGAAGCGCAACACTCCTGCCCTCGTCCAGGAGTTTTTCAATGAGCGACGCCGTTGATACCTCGCGGCCGACACTGTAATACAAAAATACCGTTTCCGCATTTTTAAGCTCTCTGAGGTTCAGCAGCTTTTCAGCTATTAAGCTGTCGCTTTCTTTTATATACTCGGGCGAAAGACTTGCTGTTTGTCGCTCCTTTTCGCGGCGAAGGACGCGTTTTTGCTCACAGAGCGGACTTGATGATCGAATAGATCTCTTCATGCTTTTCGTCGATCTCGCGCTCAACGCCGTTTTTCTTAAACGGAATGCGCGTCCAGCCATAGTAGTCGGCCGCCTTATCGGCAACTCGCAGACAGTTTTTAAGATACTCGATGTCCTTTTCGTGGATATCCGCCGAGGTGTGCGTTTTCTCCTGCCTGTGCTTCATGCGCCGAAGAGACGTTTCAACGTCAACATCAAGGTATATCACAAGATCAGGCTTCGGCAGGCCGAGCTTTACATATTCAAAATCATACAGCCATTCAAAAAATGCCGGAAGCTCCTCATCCGGAAGCTTTGCTCCCTGATGCACGGCATTCGAGGTCGTATATCTGTCCGACAGGACAAAGCCGCCGGAATTATATATATCGCCCCAGTCCGTTCTGTATGAAGCAAAACGATCGACAGCGAAAAAGGCCGAAGCGGTATATGCATTGACATCGCTCGGATTTGAGCCGAACTGACCGCCGAGATACATTCTTATGAGCGCGCTGCTGTCATTATCATATCGTGGAAATACGATGTGGTGATAGTTTATTCCCTCGGCCTCAAGGCGGCTGCATACACGTCTGTAATGGGCGGACTTGCCGCTGCCGTCAATGCCTTCAAATACGATAAGCTTACCCTTTTCCATTGAAAAACTTCCTTATGCGTTTTATCCACGCCTTTATTATAAAAAGCGGAAGGCGCGCAATGCGCTTGAAGCGCCACGGCTCTTTGATGCAGCGATACAGCCACTCGGCATTCATCTTCTGCCACGCCTTCGGAGCGCGCATGACCGTTCCTGCAAAAACATCGAGCGAGCCGCCGAGGCCTGCCATCAGGCCGATATCAAGCCGCTCGGCGTTCTGCGCCATCCAAAGCTCCTGCTTCGGCGCACCGAGGCAGACCATGAGAAAATCGGGCTGCGCGGCGTTTATCTTCTCGACCACCGGGCCGTCATCCTTAAAATATCCGTCGTTCGTTCCACAGACATTAAGTCCCGGGTACGTTTCCTGCATTTTTTTCTTTGCCGCATCGGCAACTCCGGGCTTTGCTCCGAGCAGGAACACGCTTTTCCCCGTCTGCGCGGCATACTCAAGTATTGCCTCGCCTATCTCGATGCCAGGCAGGCGCTCTTTGAGCGGCGTTCCGATAATCCTGGCCGCTTTCACAACGCCTATACCGTCGGGTATTACAAGATCTGCGTTGCATATCGCATCGTGCAGCTCGGCATTTTCCCACGCCGCCATCACTATCTCGGGGTTTGGCGTTACCATATATGCGCTGCGGTGCTCATCAATGAGCCTTTTGCACAAGTCTATTGCATTTTCCCTCGTCAGATCATCAAATCCGACGCCCAAAACATCTATCCTACTCAAAGCTGGCTGAATACCTTTCCGATCTTTTCGTGTATGACAAGGTCTGCCCTGTCGTCATAAGGCGTGCTGCTGAGGTTTACGAGCGCAAGCTTATTTCCCCGGTAATAGTTTATAAGTCCTGCTGCCGGATAAACATTAAGGCTCGTACCGCCGATTATGAGCACCTCCGCTTCCGATATGACTCGGACAGCCTCGGTGACGACATTCTCATCCAGCGGCTCTTCATACAGCACGATATCAGGGCGGATAACTCCGCCGCAGGTGCAGTGCGGCACACCGGCACCGTGATTCATTTTATCGGCAGGATACGGCTTTCCGCACACAGAGCAATAGCTGCGCAGTATGCTGCCGTGAAGCTCCAAAACCTTTTTGCTGCCGGCCGCCTGATGCAGTCCGTCAATATTCTGAGTGACGACCGCACGCAGTTTTCCCTTCTGCTCAAGCTCCGCAAGCTTGAGATGCGCGGCATTTGGTTTTACGTTATCGATAACGAGCTTTTCCCTGTGAAATCTATAATACTCCTCGGGATAACGGGTAAAGAACGAGTGACTGAGTATCGTTTCGGGCGGATACTTCCATTTTTGGTTATACAGGCCGTCAACACTGCGGAAATCGGGTATTCCGCTTTCCGTAGAGACACCTGCACCGCCGAAAAACACGACATTATCGCTCTCGTCTATCCATTTTTTAAGCTGCATTATTTTATCGTCCATAACGCTCACTCCTAATCGGTTTATTATACAATAATTATTCTATCTAATCAAGCAAATATTGTTCAATTATGGCCGCCACGCCGTTGCTGTCGCAATCGGGTGCGATAACGTCGGCAATGGCTTTCACCCTGTCGCTTCCGTTTGCCATTGCAGCCTTAAAGCCGACCGCTTTGAGCATTTCCTCATCGTTTTGCGCATCGCCTATCGCTATGCATTCGGACATATCTATTCCCAGTGCGCCGCACAATGCTCGCAGTCCCTTTGCCTTGCTCACGCCGCTTGCGTTTATCTCAAGCGAGCGTGCGGTGTGGCTGGTTATGCTCACGGGCAGAGTTTTTATCTGCTCATAAACAGCGTCGGCCTCACCGTCGGCGGCGAAGAACAAATTGAGCTTTTCTACAGGCTTGGGATCGGCCATGAACATTGCAAACGCATCATCGACAATATTCATCCCCTTGCGGTAGATAGGCTCATAGGCGCTAAGCCCAAAATCGGCGCAGTTATCGACGCACCATGCGCTGCTGTAGGTCTTGTCATCTATAAAAAATATCGGCATAACATAGCCTGCTGCACGCGCGGCAATGTATTTGACTGTTTCCGGGTCGATAGTCTCATACAAAAACTTTTTCCCTGTTTGCGTGTCGATAACGGACGCACCCGACCCTGTTACGGCATAGCGCATGCCACGCACCATATCTATGTACGGCTTTACAAGGCTTATACTGCGCCCTGTTGAGAAAACGACGGTCTTGCCCTGCGCTATTGCTTTTTCCATGGCGTTCACATTCGCCGGAGTAAGCTCCTTTTTCGAGTTTAATGCCGTCGCATCCATGTCGGCGGCGAGAAGTTTATATTTCATTTTTCTCTCCCCATGCTTCTTGCATAATAAAAAATATACTGCTGGGCAAGCCCGGCATACTCCCCGAGCGTCTCCGGATCGAAATCCGGCGGAAAGTTCTCTCTAAGAGCGCGCTTCATCCACACGTCAATCGGGAACGCCTCCATGTGCCACAGTCCGAACAGCACGACGCAGTTTGCCACCTTCTCACCCACTCCGCGTATAGAGCGCAGTACCTTTATCGCCTGCTTATAATCGCATTTTTTCAGCGCTTCAAGGTCAATGTCTCCATTGACGACCGCACGGGCTGCGCATATTATGTACTCGGCTCTGTATCCCGAGCGGATGCAGGCAAGCTCCTCCGGCTCAAGCACCGCAAGCCGCTCGGCGCTCGGGAACGTGTAATGCACCTTATCGCCAACGCTTATCGGGTCTCCGAAATTTTCGCAGAGGCGCTCTACGATGCCCTTAATGCGGCTTATATTATTGCACTGCGATATAATAAACGAGCACAGCGCCTCCCAGCTATCCTGCCGCAAAATGCGTATGCCGCGCCCGTACTCCACGCATTTTGCAAGGTATTCGCCGGCAAATGCTCGGCTTATCTCGGCGTAATCTGTGCCGAGGTCGAAGTACTGCTGCCAGATATCCTCCGGCGCGTCAGAAGTTATGTAAACCTCTCCGTCCTTTGCCGAAGCTTCGGCATAGTATCCGCCGACAACGCCGCGGTAAACTCCGTCATCGCCGCAGTTCCAGCGGAAGCATTGGCCGCATTCGAAGGTTTTCATCATATCGAGTTCCTGTGTGCTGCAAAGCTTCATATTATCCCTCGAAAATTGAAAAATTATAATAAATTATATACCCATGCAGCCGTTTTTACAAGTTGCGCATATTGATAAAATATGCGATAATAAGAGCATTAAATTCGGGAGGTCTGTCATGGGCTTTTTAAGTGAATACAACTCAAAGCTCACAAGCGCCGAAACGGCTGTCAAGTGCGTCAAGAGCGGCGACTGGGTTGAATATACCTCGAACCTCGGCTTTCCTGCCGCCTGCGACCTTGCATTGTCGAAGCGGCGCGACGAGCTTAATGGCGTGAAAATACGCGGCGATCTTATCTTCGGGCCAATTCAGGCCATTGAGTGCGACCCGGATATGGAGCATTTTGTTTATAACACCTGGCACTGCTCGGGCTACGAGCGCAAAATGTGCGACAGGGGCAGAGCTTTCTTCGAGCCGATGGTGTTCAGAAATCTCGCCTGGTATTACAAGAATTTTCTCACCTCGGATGTCTGCATGGTGACGGTCTCGGGGATGGACGACGACGGGTATTTCTACTTTGGTCCCTCGCTCGGCATGTCAAAATGCATCGCGGATAATTCCAAGATCGTCATTGTCGAAGTCAACCGCAACATACCGCGCATAAAAGGCAGTGAGGAGTCTCGGATACACATATCCGAGGTTGACTATATCGTTGAGACCGGCGATCCTCCGCTGTTTGAGATGCCGAATCCGGCTCCGACGGAAACGGACGTTAAGATAGCAAATCTTCTGCTGCCGTATATTAAGGACGGAGCGTGCGTGCAGCTTGGCATCGGCGGTATGCCGAACGCCCTCGGTGAGATTATCGCCGACAGTGATCTCAAGGATCTGGGCATGCACACGGAGCTGTGCTCGGACGGGTATCTTGCCATGTTCAAGGCCGGGAAGCTCACGAATGCAAAAAAAACGCTGCACAACGGCAAGGGCGTTCTCGGCATCGCTATCGGCAGCCATGAATTTAATGAGTGGCTCAACGATAATCCGGGTTATATCGGCTATCCCCTTTCGTATGTAAACGATCCTTATGTTATATCGCAAAACGATAACATGGTGTCTATAAACGCGTGCATAGGCGCCGATCTCTATGGCCAGATAAGCTCTGAAAGCTCCGGCACGAGGCAGATAAGCGGAACGGGCGGCCAGCTCGACTTTGTGTGCGGCGCGCAGATGGCGCGCGGCGGCAAGGCGTTTATATGCATGAGCAGCACCCACACCGACAAAAACGGCGTTATGCACAGCCGGATAGTTCCGACATTTTCGGGCGATATAATCACAACTCCGCGCTCGCTTGCGTTTTACGTTGCAACGGAATACGGCGTTGTTAATCTCGCAGGGCTGACCACATGGGAGCGCGCAGACGCAATGATAAGCATAGCTCACCCCGATTTCCGCGATGAGCTTATAAAGGCGGCCGAGGCAAACCGCATCTGGCTGCCGTCAAACAAGAGGTAAGGTAAAATGAATGTATCTGTTCTTCAAACAGGAAGACCCGAAAATTTTGCGGACAGACTGCCGAAGGAGCAGCGCTGCTACGATATGCTCGACAGGCTCGGCATAGCTTATGGCCGCGTCGATCACGAGCATGCAGACACTATCGAGGACTGCCACGAGATTGAGCAAACACTGGGCGCCGAGATATGCAAAAATCTTTTTCTCACTAATCGCCAGCAGACGGAGTTCTATCTCCTGCTCATGCCAGGAGACAAGCCGTTCAAAACGAAGCTTCTTTCAAAGCAGATCGGCACTGCGCGCCTGTCGTTTGCCTCGCCCGAGCACATGCAGGAGTTTCTGGATATAACGCCCGGCTCCGTAAGCGTTCTGGGCCTTATGAACGACGGCGGCAAGGTGCATCTCGTGATCGACTCCGACCTGCTGAAAGATGAGTTTATCGGCTGCCATCCGTGCATAAACACATCAACGCTTAAAATTAAGACGGCCGACATAATTGAAAAGTTTCTGCCCGAGGTCGGGCACGAATATGCCGTTGTTGAGCTTCCGTGGGAGGCTGAGTGATGAAGATAGGCATTCTTTGCGCCTGTGCGCCCGAGTTTGAGCCGTACAGGTCAGCTCTCGGCGGCGATACCGCGTTTATTCACGGCATGCAGCGCACGGACGGCGTACTGTGCGGACACGAAATATCCGCCGTGTTCTGCGGCATCGGCAAAGTAAACGCAGCACTCGGCGCAATGACGCTTATACGCGACTGCGGCGCGGACAGGATAATAATGTCCGGAGTTGCCGGGGCGATAAGGCGCGGCGTTCACATCGGGCAGTGCGTTATGATAACAGACTGCATCTATCACGATCTTTCGCCTCAGCTTATCACGGATTACCATCCAAGCGGCATCGCCCCCGACTTTTTGTGCGAAAAAGATGTTGTTGATATCGGCGTTGCCGAGGGAATGCTCTGCGGCAGGACGGTGACGGGCGACGTTTTCATCGAGCAGGATGGACGCGAGAGCATAATCGAGCGATTTGACCCCATTTGCTGCGATATGGAGACGGCAGCCGCTGCGCATGTGTGCCGCGCTATGGGAGTTTCCTTTAACTGCGTGCGCGCGATATCCGATACCGAGGACGAAGCCGGGCTCGGCAGCTTTGAAAAAAACGTGGCCTTTGCCGCGCAGAAGGCTTTTGACGGCGTGTGCGCCGTGCTCAGCGAGCTGTAAATGAAAAAATCACCCACCCTGTGCCTGTCGGCACAAGGTGGGTTTAATATTGTATTCGTTTTATTCATCGTCGATTTTGCAGCCGCAGTACGGACAAAACATCTTTTTGCTGCTGTACAGAACGCCGAGAAAATGCCTGCAAAACGGGCATCTATTCTTTATAAGCACAACCGCAAGCGCCGCAATAATGAATATAACACCGCATATGCTCAAACCAGCTCCAAAGCTGTCATTGTTTATTATTCCAACATTGACAAAAACCGCGCCAAGCAAAAATATGATAGTTGATACCCAATCCCAGAATTTCAGCTTTTTCATCTTCCATCACCGTTTGGCTTTTGCTTTCACTTGCTGACTTTTTCATAGTATTATATGCTAATCTTCAAGCACATGCCACCGCGTTTGAGTAAAGTGCGCATTAAATCGTTGTAAAATATCATACGCCAAACCGTCAAACGGTCTGTTGACCACCGATTTTGCATAAAAAAATTCCGCATCTTTCGATGCGGAATTTTATTGCGTAATTAATAATAACGCTTATTCTTGTTCTTGCGTGCTGCCTCGCTCTTCTTGCGGCGCTTGACGCTGGGGCTCTGGTAGTACTCCTTCTTTCTCAGATCAGCCAGTACACCGGCCTTGGCACAGCTGCGCTTAAATCTTTTAAGAGCATTGTCCAGAGATTCGTTCTCCTTGACATAGACTTCAGACATTTATTTCACTCCCTCCATTAACGCCTTACGACGCTTTAAGGGCCAAATTCTTGGCTTAACGAATGATATTATACTCACTTTGGGGCATAATGTCAACCTTTACTTTATGATAAGATTGATAAGTTTATTCTTTACGACGATAGTCTTAACGAGTTGTTTGCCCTCCATCAGGCGCTTTACCTTCTCGTCGGCGCAGGCGGCGTCGATAACGACGCTGTCCTCGGAATCGGACGGAACGGTGATGGTGGATTTGAGCTTGCCGTTTACCTGAACTGCCATCTCGCGAGTGGCATCGACGGTTTTTGCCTCGTCATACTCAGGCCAGGGCATCTGCATGGCCATCTTGCCCTCTTTTGCGGCAAAGCCCATGTTCTCCCACATTTCCTCTACCATGTGGGGAGCGAAAGGACTGAGCAGCAAGCACAGAGCGCGTACATCGCCCTTGGAGCAGCCGTTTGCATAGAACTCGTTGACCATAGTCATCATTGAGGCAATAGCAGTGTTCATTTTCAGCTCGTCTATATCCTGAGTGACCTTTTTGATGGTCTTATGGACGATGGATTCATTCTTTGCGGATATGTTCTCATCGTCGGTAGCCATGTCCTGCAGGTTAAAGCAGCGGTCGAGGAAGCGCTTCGAGCCCTTGACGGCCTCGTTCGACCACGAAACGGCCTTTTCAAAGTCGCCGATGAACATGATGTGCAGACGCATGGTGTCGGCACCGTACTGTGCAACGATATCGTTGGGGTTGACGACGTTGCCGCGCGACTTCGACATCTTCTCGCCGCCCTCGCCGAGGATCATGCCGTGGCTCGTGCGCTTGGCATAAGGCTCCTTGGTGGGGACAACACCGATATCATACAGGAACTTGTGCCAGAAGCGAGAGTACAGCAGGTGCAGAGTCGTGTGCTCCATGCCGCCGTTATACCAGTCAACAGGCGACCAGTATTCGAGCGCTTCCTTGCTTGCAAGCTCCTTATCATTGTGCGGATCCATATAGCGCAGGAAGTACCAGCTTGAGCCTGCCCACTGGGGCATCGTGTCGGTTTCGCGCTTTGCCGGTCCGCCGCAGCAGGGGCAGGTAGTGTTGACCCAATCGGTCATCTTGCTCAGGGGGCTTTCGCCGTCGTCGGTCGGCTCATAGCTGTCAACCTGAGGCAGCACCAGAGGCAGCTGATCCTCGGGCAGCGGCACCCAACCGCATTTTTCGCAATTGACGAGGGGGATCGGCTCGCCCCAGTAGCGCTGACGGGAGAACACCCAGTCGCGCAGCTTGTAATTGACCTTCTCCTTGCCTATTCCCTGCTCTACAACGTATTTTTTCATTGCTGGGATAGCTTCCTTTACGGTCATTCCGTTGAGGAAGCCGGAGTTTACCATGACGGCGCTGTCGTCCTTTGCGACGAACGCCTCCTTGGTGATATCGCCGCCGGCAACGACCTCGACGATGGGCAGGCCGAATTTAGTAGCAAACTCCCAGTCGCGCTGGTCGTGGCCCGGAACGCCCATGACGATACCGGTTCCATAACCCATGAGGACATAGTCGGAAACGAACATGGGCAGCATCTTATGCGTAACGGGGTTTTCCACCTCGATACCGTCAAGGCGGACGCCTGTTTTGTCCTTATTCAGCTCGCCGCGCTCAAAATCGGACTTTCTCGCGGCTTCCTTCTGATAAGCCTCTACCTCGTCCCAGTTTTTGATCTTGTCCTTCCACTCGTTGAGCATCGGATGCTCGGGGGAAATGACCATGTAAGTAGTACCGAACAGGGTATCGGCACGGGTGGTGTATACGGTGACCTCGCCGCCGATATTGGTCTTGAACGTTACCTCCGCGCCGGTGGAGCGGCCGATCCAGTTGCGCTGCTGGATCTTTACGCGCTCGATGTAATCGACATCATCCAGATCGTCGATAAGGCGCTGGGCATATTTTGTAATTCGCAGCATCCACTGGCTTTTTTCCTTGCGGACGACTTCGCTGCCGCAGCGCTCGCAAACGCCGTCAACGACCTCTTCGTTAGCAAGGACGCACTTGCAGGAGGTGCACCAGTTGACGGGCATGGTCGCCTTGTATGCAAGGCCGTGCTTATACATCTGGAGGAATATCCACTGCGTCCACTTATAGTACTTGGGGTCGGTGGTATCGACGCAGCGATCCCAGTCAAAACCGTAGCCGAGCATTTTCAGCTGACTAGTGAAATTTGCTATATTGTTTTTGGTAACTATTGCCGGATGGATATGATTTTTGATAGCGTAGTTTTCCGTCGGCAGGCCGAAAGCGTCAAAGCCTATCGGGAACAGGACATTGTAGCCCTCCATGCGTTTTTTACGGGTGACTATGTCAAGAGCGGTGAACGGTCTGGGATGGCCGACATGAAGGCCCTGACCCGAAGGGTACGGGAACTCGATCAGTCCGTAGAATTTGGGACGGGTAGTATCGCCGGTAACTGCCGCATAGGGCTTGGTCTCTTCCCAGATTGCCTGCCACTTCTTTTCAATTGCGGTGAAATCGTATTTCATTTTAAATTTAACTCCCTTATAGTTTTATATTTTTGTCCGAATGCCCCTTAGCAGGGGCCTATAAGGGATGAGAGATCGATCTCCTCGGCGTCTGACCACAGGTGCTCAAGCTTGTAAAAGTCGCGCGCTTCCTCTGTGAACACATGAGCCACGACGCAGCCGAAATCGAGAAGCACCCAGCTTCCGCTGCGATAGCCCTCGCGGCGGATGGGAGGCTCGCCGGCCTCGCTCATCGCCTTGTCTATCTCGTCTGTAAGAGTTTTAATATGCGTGGAAGATGTACCTGTGCAGATGATGAAATAATCGCACAAAGATGTGAGCTTATCGGTTTTGAGGACTTTTATGTCCTTTCCCTTTTTGTCGCTGAGCGCCTTGGCGGCTATCTTAACGACTTCGTTTGGTGTCATCATTCGTTATCATCCTTACTGCCTGAATTTGTTGTGCTTGGGCTGCTTGTGTAGGTATAAACATTCGCCACTCCCATAGTGCTTGACGAGCTGTAATTCAAGAACGAGGAAACGCCGCCGGAGAGCTCGCCGGTCGTGGAGTAGAAATTGCCGTCCTTATATGTGACGATATTCACGTTCTTGGTCGTTACCTGAGCTTCCCACGGATTGAGGCACTCATTGACCATATCGAGCCACGCGTCTATATCGCAGAAAACATAGCTTGCGCCGAACACGTTGCCGCCTGTATCACCGGGCATAGTGTAGAACTTAATGTTCTCGCTGTCAAGCTTCAGAAACTCCTTAGCGTAATACAGCATATTCTCGGCCGTGAGGCTCGTCTCCATATTATCAGACACAATGCTGATGACCTCGGTGAGGTTGGGGATGTTCTTGAGGCTTATCATCTGGCTTGCAACGGCCATAAGCAGCTCGTGCTGCATGTCGATACGCTGAATATCGCCGCCGGCATAGCCGCTTCTGAAGCGCATGAGCTGTACAAACTGCTCACCGTTAAGCTTCTGCTGGCCTTCGGGAATGTGAATGTGCAGATCCTGAGTCGGGTCGTCGTAGTTCATTCCGGGCGGAACGTTGAAGTCAACGCCGCCGATGGCGTCAACGACCTGCTCTGCCGCATCCATATTAACGAGAATGTATCCGTCAACGTCAAAGCCGAGGAAGGACTTGATAAGCTCCTCTCGCATCTTTTTGATCGGGTCGCAGCCGTAATATGAGCTGCTCTGTATGCCGGAATAATACGCGGCATAATGATATGCGGAGTTTGCCTTCTTGACCTCATGCTGAATGTTCGTGAGCGTATCACGGGGGATGCTGACAACATTGAGTGTATGATTTACCGTGTCAAGCCGGCCGATCATAATGGTGTCGGTATTATTGCTGACAACGTCAACGCCTGCTACAAGCAGCGTATACACGCCGGGCTTTCTGCCGTCAACCGTATTCACCGGGGGATCATCGTTATTTGTGATGCCGTCGCCGTTGCTGTCGGGCGCAGCCATGAAATACTCAACGTAAACATAGGCCGCCGCAAGCAGGACAACAATGCAAAGCAGGATTATGAGTATGACCTTTCCGGCCTTGCCCTTCTTTTTCTGCTTTTTTCCGCCCTGAGCCTTATTGGCCGGCTGCGCAGGAGGAGCGCTCGGCTTGCTCTCTGCATAGTAATCATAATCGTCGTATCTTTCGGGTGTGCGGCCGCCGTTATTTTTGCTGCTGTTATTTCTGCTGCTGTCTGTATGCTTGCCGCCCTTTTTGCCTCCGAATAGCTGCATATTATTTCCCCTTCTCTAAGTCGGCACCCCTGCCGTTATTGCTTTTGCGCGGTATGCTCTGAATACCACTTATATGCGTCGGCAGTAGCATAATACGGCTCCTGCCCATAGCTTTTTATATCTTCAAGGCTCATTTCAAGCCCCAGCGCCATCGCTTCGTCAAGATCCTCATACGCAAGCTTTCTGAGCTTGTCAACACCGTCAAAATCGCGGTTCGGCTCAATGTAGTCTGCCATGTAGATTATCTTTTCAAGAAGCGTCATATCGGGCTTGCCGGTCGTGTGCCAGCGGATAGCATCATAAACCTCGTCGCTTATATTAAACAGGTCCCGTGCAAGCGCGGCTCCCGTTTTGGCGTGCAGGAGCTTGACGTTTTCTTCCTCAGCGTTGTCGTTTATAATACCATATTTCCTGCACAATATCAATTGGTCGGATAACACAAGTTTTTTTGTAATATCGTGCAGAATTCCGGCTTCCGCAGCATTTTCGGGGTCCTCTCCCCAGCGGTTGGCAAGCGTTACTGCCTCGGCCTCGCAGCCGACGACGTGAGCAACGCGCTTCGGACTGAGCATGGCATAGGCCTTATCGCGCAGCCAGTAAAGCTCCGGCTTTGCGGCATAATCTCCGTTTTTGATTATGCGCGCATAAACGCTCTCCGGCAGGTACGACGCACCGCGCCTGTTCGGCAGCATATCGCGTATATCCGACGACGACATAGGCTTCGGCTCGTGATTGAGAAACACGCATTTTGCGCCGTACTGCCGCTTGAGGTAATCGGCATGCTCCATGATGCGCGCATCCTCGCCCTCGCTGCGGCAGAAAACACCGAGCGTCATATTCTCAAGCAGGAAGCGGAAGCGGTACCACTCCTCAAAGCTGAAGAGCATATCGCTGCCCATGACAAAGGTAAACTCCGCGCCGGGATAAAGCTGCATAAGCTGCTCAAGCGTGTCGGCCGAATAGCTTTTGCCCTCGCGCAGGATCTCGATATCCGAGACCTCGGCATTCGGGATATCGGCAAAGGCAAGCTTTGTAAGCTCCAGGCGCTCTGCCGGATCAGGACTTCCGCCGGCCAGCTCCTTGTGCGGCGGTATGCTCGCCGGGATTATAAGCATTTTATCTGGTTTCAGCCGCTCGGAAACGGCATAGGCTGCCTCAACATGGCCGCAGTGCGGCGGATTGAAGCTGCCGCCGTAAATTGCAATTCTCATTTTTTCTTATCTTTTACAAGAGCTATTTTAGGCTCTTTTTCATTACGTTTATACAATACGAATTTGCTTCCTATGGTCTGCACGGTTTCGGCCGCGCATGCCTCCGCCAGAGCGTCGGCAGCCTCGCGCGCCGTGAGCAGGCTGTTTTCCAAAACTCTGCCCTTTATAAGCTCGCGCGCTTTGAGCGCATCCTTCACCTGCGTTATCGTGTTTTCGGTTATTCCGCCCTTGCCGATCTGGATTATCGTATCCTCGGTCATGGCGAGGCCCCTGAGCTGGGCTCTCTGCTTACTTGTCAGTGCCATTTATTCTCCTAAGCTCCGTTCTGAATTTTTCGAGCGCATGCGCTCTGTGTGATATCTTGTTTTTTACCTCGCTGCCAAGCACGGCCATGCTGTCGGAATATCCGTCGGGCATGAAAACCGGATCGTAGCCGAAGCCGCCCTCGCCGTGGGGCTCTGTGAGTATCTGTCCGCGGCATTCGCCCTCGGTGCGTATTTCCGTTCCGTCGGGCAGCAGACAGCATATGCTGGACACGAACTTTGCCCTGCGGTCTGTCACGCCCTCGAGCTTCGATAAAAGATACATGTATTTTTCCTTATCGCTTGCATCGTGGCCGCCAGGGGCGTAGCGCGCGGAGTAAACGCCCGGCTCGCCGTTTAAGGCATCCACCATAAGGCCGGAATCGTCGGCAACGGTGGCCTCGCCTGTTGCGTCAAAAACAGCCTTTGCCTTGAGGTATGCGTTTTCGGCAAAGGTTGTTCCGGTTTCTTCAACCTCAAAGTTGCAGCCTGCCTCGCGCTGAGAGAGTATCTCAACGTCCATATCCGACAGTATTGCTTTCAACTCCTTGAGCTTTTTTGCGTTATTGCTTGCAAGTATCAGCTTTTTCACTTAAACAGCGCCTCCACGAATTCATGAGGATTAAACGGGATAAGATCGTCTATCCCCTCACCCACGCCGACATACTTGACGGGAAGCTTAAGCTCATTGGATATCGCAAACACTATGCCGCCCTTTGCGGTTCCGTCAAGCTTTGTGAGAACTATGCCGGTGATGCCGGCTGTTTCAAGGAACTGCTTTGCCTGGATAAGGCCATTCTGTCCCGTCGTTGCGTCAAGCACCATGAGCGTTTCAACATCGGCATCTGGCAGCTCACGGCGGACAACGCGAGTTATCTTATTAAGCTCGTTCATGAGGTTTGCCTTATTGTGCAGGCGGCCGGCGGTGTCGATAATAACAACGTCCGTGCCGCGCGCTTTCGCCGCGCACAGTCCGTCATACACTACAGCTGCCGGATCGCTGCCCTCTTCGTGGCGGACGATATCCGCTCCGGAGCGCTCTGCCCACACTCCAAGCTGCTCGGCTGCTGCCGCGCGGAATGTGTCGCCTGCGCAAAGGAGCACATTCTTGCCCTCGGCCTTAAGGCTTGCCGCGAGCTTGCCGATGGTCGTAGTCTTTCCGACGCCATTTACGCCGACCATGAGGATCACCGACGGCTTGGTGTCAAGCTTGAGCTTTGTGTCCATATTGCCGAGCATGTCCTGCATGTAGCCGACAAATGCCTCCTTTGCGGCTTTGCCCTTGTTTATATAGCGGCGCAGCAGAATGCGCTTGTAATCCATCATTATCTGCGCCGTAGTCTCGCCGCCGACATCGGCCATTATCAGCATTTCCTCAAGCTCGTCGTAGAAATCCTCGCTGTCGATATCGTAATTGCGGAATACCTCTTCAAGCTCCTCAATATTTTTTCTGGTCTTGGTGAGACCGGAGAACATTTTATCAAAAAAGCCCATTGTGTGCCTCCTCAGTCATTTTCTATTGAGCGCTGCGCCTGGTCAAGATCAAGCTCTATGACCTTCGAAACGCCCTTTTCCTGCATAGTGACGCCGTAGAGGTGGTCTGCCTCCTCCATTGTGCCGCGGCGGTGGGTTATTACTATAAACTGCGTCTTATCGCACATTCGGCGCATATATTCCGCATAGCGGATAACGTTTGCCTCGTCCAATGCGGCCTCGATCTCGTCCATAACGCAGAACGGCGTTGGGCGAACCTTGAGGATCGCAAAATACAGCGCTATGGCCACGAACGCCTTCTCTCCGCCGGACAGGAGGCTTATATTCGACACCGCTTTTCCGGGCGGCTGAACCTTTATCTCAATGCCGCACTCAAGCGGATCGTTTTCATCCTCAAGGATGACCGACGCCTTGCCGCCGCCGAACAGCTCAAGGAAGGTCTCACGGAAGTTTTCGTCGATGAGCTTGAACTGGCCGAGGAAAACCTCTTTCATCTCATTGGTTACGTCGTTTATTATGCCCAAAAGCTCTTTCTTGGCTTTCTCTATATCGCTGCGCTGCCCGGTCAGGAATTCGTAACGGGTATTGACACGCTCAAATTCCTCGATAGCGCCGATATTCGGCGTGCCGAGCGCAGATATCTGCCGGCGCAGGTCGCTTATTCCGCGCGACTCCTTCTGGAGGTTTTCAACCGGCTGGCGCAGCTGCTGCGCCGCCGAATGGCTCAGCTCATAATTATCCCAAAGCTTATCGAGGATCTGCTTTTCCTCAAGGTCTGACGACAGCTTTTTCTGTTCAAGCCTTGCGCAGCTGCGCTCAAGCTCAAGCAGGCGGCGGTTTGACTCCTGGCTGTCCTTATCGGCCTTTGTTCTGCGGCCTTCAAGCTCAAGGCGCTTTGCGTTTATCTCCGCGATCTCGGATTTGATCTTTTCAGCCTGACCGAGTATATCATCGCGCTGCTTCAAAACGGCATCGAGCTGCTGCTTTATCTCTTCGCATGCGCTCTGCGCTTTTTCGATCGCCGCGCGGCGCTGCTCACTGTCGCCCGACAGGCTTTGTGACAGGACCCTGAGCTGCTCTATTGCAGCGTTTGTAGCGCGCTTTTCGGCCTCGCACGAGGCTTTGTCGCGCTGGATCTCGGCGCGCTCTTCAACAGCCGCGTCAAGCTCATATCTAAGTCCCGACAGAGCATTTACCGACTTTTCAAGCTCGATCTGAGCCGCATCATACTGTCTGCCGAGGGTAAGTCTGCGCTTTTTCAGCTCCTCAAGCTCGTTTGCGCGCGAGAGTATGCCCGTTCCGCGCGCGGCGCTGCCGCCGGTCATTGAGCCGCCGGCGTTTATAAGCTGTCCATCAAGGCTGACGATGCGCAGGCGGTTGCCGTTTGCCTTTGACATGCGCACGGCATCGGCAAGCGTTTCGGCAATAACAGTGCGGCCGAGCAGGTTCGCAAATATGCCGTCATAGCGCTTATCAAAGCTCACAAGGTCATACGCGACCCCAACAAAACCGGGATCGTTTACCGGCGCATCCTTCATGATATTGCCGCGGACGGTGTCCACGGGAAGGAACGTTGCGCGGCCTGAATCGAGACGCTTTAGCATCTCGATTGCGCTGCGGCCGTCGTTCTGCGTGTCGATGACTATATTCTGCATCGCAGCGCCCAAAGCCGTTTCAACCGCAAGCGCGTATTCGTTATCGGTTTTAATGAGGTTTGCAACAGGACCGTGAACGCCGCGCAGGTTTCCCCTGCCGGATTCGCGCATAACGGTCTTGACCGCTTTTGAGAAGCCCTCGTACTCTTTTTCCATCTCCGAGAGCATATGAATGCGCGCATCCATGCTTCGGCAATCAACGGAAAGGCGGTTTACCTTTTCTCTCAGCTGCGCGGCGGCATTTTCGCGGCTTTGCAGCTTCATGCGGCAGCCTTCTATCACGTTTGAGCTACCGGTCTCCTTTGCGGAAAGCTCCGCAATGCGCCCTGCAAGCTCATCGGCTTTGGCGCTGTTATCATCTATCTGGCTGGCAATCTCGAAAAGCCTCGCCTGTGCTCCAGCAATATCACTTTTCATGCGCTCGACCGATTCGCCGCTGCTTTTTATATTCGCGCGCAAAACAGCCGCGCGTGAATCGCAGTCGGCAGCTCTGGCCTCAGTCTGCGACAGGCGCTCGCGCGCCTTGTCGGCCTCGATGTCCTTTTCATGCATGCGCTCGGATATGCTTCCTGCCGAGGCATACAGCGCTTCAAGGCTGCGGTGAGCCTCGTCAAGCTCCGATTTTGCCGTTTCGTAATCGGCGTTTATCACCTGTGCCTGAGTGTGCAGCTTATCGAGCGTTGCCATCCAGACGGATATTTCGCGCACTCGCAGCTCATCGCGCAGGACGAGATATTTCTTTGCCGTTTCCGACTGGCGGCGCAGCGGCTCGACCTGAAGCTCAAGTTCATCGATCTTATCATTTATGCGAAGAAGATTTTCCTCGGTTTTTTCAAGCTTGCGCTCGGACTCCTCCTTGCGGCTGCGATAGCGCGATATGCCGGCAGCTTCCTCGAAAACCTCGCGGCGATCTGAGCTTTTGTTGGAAACGATCTCGGCAATCTTACCCTGACCGATGATCGAGTATCCGTCGCGTCCGAGTCCGGTGTCCATAAGCAGGCTGTTTATATCCTTAAGGCGCACGGCCTCGCGATTTATGTAATACTCGCTTTCGCCGCTGCGGTAATAACGGCGCGTGAGCATAAGCTCAGTGCTGTCGCAATCAAATATATGCTCGGTGTTGTCTATAATCAGCGATACCTGCGCAAAGCCGAGAGCGCCGCGCTTTTCGGTTCCGCCGAAAATGACGTCCTCCATCTTTCCGCCGCGCAGAGTCTTTGAGCGCTGCTCGCCCATAACCCACAGGATAGCGTCGGATATATTCGATTTTCCCGAGCCGTTCGGCCCGACTATTGCGGTTACGTCTTTTTCAAATATGATCCTTGTTTTGTCCGGAAAGGACTTAAATCCCTGCAATTCGAGTGCTTTTAAATACAAAGGTTTTACCTCTTAAATAAGTTCATTCATAATATTTTATAATAAAGAGCCGTCTTAATCAAGACTGACAATGCTTATTTCGCCACTTTTTACACTTGCTTCATGAATTTTCAGCTCTCTGAGCGAAAGCTCGGATACGAGTGCATCCACATTGCAGCGGTGCTGCCCCGTCATCTTTGACACGTCCGAGCGGTTCACGCCCAGAACGACGCGGCTTCCGGGCTTCACCCCGGCAAGAAGCCTCCGCGCTTTTTGGAGCATTATCCGCGAATGTACAAGCTCGCCAAGCGCCGGATGATATGCGCCTGCGAGTGCGTCTCCGCCGGACAGATCCTCTGTCGGATTTAAGCCCATACGAATTATCGGAATGCCTGCCTCATTAAACAGCGGCACTATCTTTGAGCACACGCGTACAGCGTCCTCTACCGTGTGCTCCTTATATGTTCCGGCGCGCCACATGTCGCAAAGGACCGTATCGCGTACGATGACCGTCGGATATATCCTGACTCCGTTCGGCGAAAGAGCAATTATTTTCTTAGCCGTTTCAATGCAGCTTTCGTCCGTATCGCCGGGAAGGCCGGTCATCATCTGCAAAATAAGGTCAAAGCCTGCATCTTTTATGAGCCTTGAAGCATCTGCGACCGCCGCACTGTCATGTCCGCGGCCGGATAGCTCAAGCACCCTGTCGCACATTGACTGCGCGCCAAGTTCAATAACGGTGACTCCGTATTTTTTCAGTCGCTTCAGCACAGTGCCGTCAATCGCGTCGGGCCGCGTAGACAGCCTTATGGAACTTATTGTTCCATCGGCAAGATACGGCTGCGCCGCCTCAAAAAGCTCGATCTGACGCGCTTCGGGTATGGCGGTGAAGCTGCCTCCATAAAACGCCAATTGCCGCTTTGTCCCCGATGGGGTCAAGGCGGCCGCTTCTTCTATTGCATTTTTGACGGTTTGCGCCGTGGCAGGCTCGATATGACCGGAAATTCTGCGCTGATTGCAGAAAACGCAGTCGTTCGGGCAGCCCAGATGCGGCACAAACACGGGTATTATACTGTTTCTTGCTGTCATTTATTAAGTCTTTCAAGCGCCTGACAGGCAGCTGCCTGCTCGGCTTCCTTCTTCGTTCTTCCGCTGCCGCGGCCGATTACCTCACCGTCTAAGCTGACTTCCGACAGGAATACCTTGTCGTGATCGGGGCCTGACTCGCCGGCCTCATGGTATTTCAAAACCCGGTCGGGCTTGCGCTGCACAAGCTCCTGAAGCTCGGTTTTATAGTCGGACGCATGGTGCGCCTTAACGGCCTCGGGGCTGAGCACCATACGCTCAATAAAGCTTGCCGCAGGCTCGATGCCGCCGTCAAGGAAAATGGCTGCTATCACAGCCTCGGTAGCATCGGCGAGTATGGAAGCGCGCTCGCGCCCTCCGTTTTTCTCCTCGCCGTGACCCATGCGCAGATACGCTCCCAGCTCAAGCTCCTGCGCAACGCCGTAGAGGCTGTGCTCGCACACAAGCTCGGCACGAAGGCGAGTCATTTTGCCCTCCGGCAGCGTGGGCACCGTGTTATACAGGTGCTTTGCCGTTACAAAGCCGAGCACCGAATCGCCCAGAAACTCAAGACGCTCGTTGCTGGGAACTCCCTCGGCGCGGTTTTCGTTTGCATACGAGCTGTGCGTAAGGGCGTTTTTCAAAAGCATCGGGTCTTTGAACTTGTATCCTAATTTTTCTTCCAACTGCTTCAATGTATTACGCTTCTTCCGAAATCTTCATGTAATCAATATTATTTTCTATATCGCTGACGATATCAGCCTCGGCAAAGGCCTTGGCCTGGCGGATAGCGGCGAAGAATGCCTCGTCGCCGGATGAGCCGTGAGCCTTGATGACGGGCTTTGAAATACCGAGGAACGCGGTTCCGCCGACCTCATTGGGGTCGATCTTCTTTGCGATACCCTTGACATCGCCCTTTATAACAGCCGCCGCGAGTTTATTCTTCGTGCTCATCATGAACACCTCTTTAAGCTCCGTAAACAGCCACTTTGCAACGCCCTCGGCGGTTTTGAGGACAATATTGCCGGAAAATCCGTCGCTTACGACAACGTCAACGCCGCCGAGCAGCATCGTGCTGCCTTCAACATTGCCGACAAAATTAATTCTACCCTCTTCGCTTGCCGTTTTAAGCAGCTTATACGCTTCGTGCTGAAGCGCACCACCCTTTGTTTCCTCCGCGCCGATGTTGAGAAGTCCTACGCGCGGCTGAGTGAGGCCCATCATTCTGCGCGCATAGAAGCTGCCCATGTATGCAAACTGGAGAAGATACTCGGGCGTACACTCGGCATTTGCGCCGCAGTCGATGAGCATTATGCCGTTTTCGCGGCTGGGCAGCACCGGCGCCATGGCAGCGCGGCGAACACCCTTGATGCGTTTGACGATAAGCGTAGCTCCGGTGAGCAGAGCGCCGGTCGAGCCGGCGGACACCATTGCGTCGCCCTCGCCGTTTTTGAGCATGGTAAGCGCGACGGTCATGGATGCATCCTTTTTGCGGCGCGTTGCGGTGCTCGGGTCATCCTCCATTGTAATAACGTCCCGTGCATCGACGATCTCGATATTGCTCCTGTCCTCGCCGAGATATTTTTCTATCTCTTCCTTGCGGCCGACGAGCACAAGCTCGACTCCGAGCCTGTCGCGCGCATAGACAGAGCCTTTGACTATGGCTTCGGGCGCGTTATCGCCGCCCATTGCGTCAACTATTATTTTCACAGCCGAAGACCTCCTTTTTCATAAGTTCTTCAATTATTGCCAGACTCCTTGCGGAGATCTCGGCGTTTTTATTGCGTTTGCCCTTGACTCTGTAGCCAAGCGGCGAAATTATTCCGAAGTTAACGTTCATCGGCTGGAAATCACCGACGCTGCCGCCGGAGATGTACAGGCTAAGAGCGCCGATAGCGGTCTCCTGCGGAAAATCGACCGGAGCAAAGCCGAGCATACGCGATGCCGTTTCAATGCCGACAAGCATTCCCGACGCTGCCGATTCAACATAGCCCTCAACGCCGGTCATCTGTCCGGCAAAGCTCAGTCGAGGCTCGGCTCTGAATCTGTAGTATCTGTCAAGCAGCTTTGGGCTGTTGAGATATGTATTGCGGTGCATTACACCGTAGCGGACAAATTCGGCATTTTTCAGCGCCGGTATCATTGAAAACACGCGCTTCTGCTCGCCCCATGTGAGATGAGTCTGGAAGCCGACGATGTTATACAGCGTTCCGTCAGCATTATCGCGCCGCAGCTGCACAACGGCGTAATTTTCGTGCCCCGTGCGCGGATCGCGCAGGCCGACAGGCTTCATCGGGCCGTAGCGCAGAGTATCCTCTCCGCGGCGAGCCATGACCTCGACCGGCATGCAGCCTTCAAAAACGCCGCCGTCGTCAAAGCCGTGGACGGCCGCCTCCTTCGCCGCGCAAAGCTCGCGGACAAATGCTTTGTACTCGGCTTCGTCCATCGGGCAGTTTACATAATCTGCCGTGCCCTTATCGTAGCGCGATGCGAAAAACGCGCTTTCCATGTCAACACTCTCAAGCGTTACGATAGGCGCGACGGCATCGTAAAAATGCAGTCCCTCGCCGCCGCACAGGGAAGCGATCTTATCTGCAAGCGCGTCGCTCGTTAAAGGCCCCGTTGCAACGATGCACTCCCCGTCAGGAAACTCCATTGCTTCCTCGGGTACTATCTCGATATTATCGCACGAGGCCAGCTTTTCGGTTATGTATCGCGCAAAGCCCTCTCTGTCAACGGCAAGCGCGCCGCCGGCAGCGACCTTGTTTGCATCCGCGCTTTCCATGATAAGCGAGCCCATTTTTCGCATCTCGGCCTTCAAAAGGCCGACGGCATTGGTAAGCTCATCGCTGCGCAGCGAGTTTGAGCAAACAAGCTCGGCAAAATATTCGGATGTGTGCGCAGGAGTCATCTTTGCCGGCTTCATTTCGTAAAGCCGAACTTTTATTCCCCTCTTGGCAAGCTGCCAGGCACATTCGCTGCCCGCAAGCCCCGCTCCGAGGACTGTGACCTCATTCATAATTTATTCCTTGGCCTTTTTTGCTGTAGTTTTCTTTTTCGCCGCCGGCTTCTTTTCGGCGGTCTTTTTATCCTCGTCCTTGCTCTCGGCAGCGGCTTTCTTCTTATAGCCGCGCTTATCCTCGGGCACGAACTCCGGGCAATCCTCGTTTATGCAGAACGCTTTCTGTCTGCCGCGTCCGCTGGGCTTAAAGAGCGTTTTGCCGCAGCTCGGGCAATTATCCTTTGTCGGCACATACCAGGTCATGAAGCCCTTGATCTCGCTGCCGTCGGCAGCCGTGCCTCGCCACGGGCAGTCGGCTCCACGCTCGCAGGCGTAATAGGTGTTGCCCTTCTTCGATGTGCGCTTTAAAATTCTGCTGCCGCACTTGGGGCATTTGCCGGGCATTTCGATAACGATAGGCTTTGTGAAACTGCACTCGGGATAAGCCGGGCATGCAAGGAAACGGCCGAAGCGGCCGGATTTAACGACCATCTGGCGGCCGCAGACATCGCAGTATTCGTCGCTCAGCTCATCGGGCACCTTGATCCTGACGCCGTCAAGCGCCTTTTCCGCTTCTTCAAGCTCGGTGCTGAAATCGCCGTAAAAGCTGCGCAGCAGCTCCTTCCAATAGAGCTTGCCGCTTTCGACCTCGTCAAGCTCCTCTTCCATGTGGTTTGTGAATTTAAGATCGACGATATCGGGGAAGCGCTCCTCCATAAGCTGGGTAACGATCTCGCCGAGATTTGTGGGTTTGAGGTATTTGCCGTCCTTGACGACGTACTCATGCGAGGTTATCGTCGATATAGTCGGAGCATAGGTCGAAGGACGGCCGATGCCCTTTTCCTCCATTGCGCGGATGAGCGTAGCCTCGGTATACCGTGCAGGGGGCTGAGTAAATTGCTGCTCGGGGAGCATTTTTTCGAGGAATACCTGCTCTCCCTCCTCAAGAGACGGCAGCTTGCTGCGCGGCTCGTCGCTTTCTTCGTCCTTGCCCTCCTCGTACACCGCCGTGTAGCCGGCAAAACGCATCTCGGAGTAGTTGGCGCGGAACACATAGCCTGCCGAATCGACATCGACAACGACGTTATCATACACTGCATTTGCCATCTGGCACGCGGTAAAGCGGCCCCAGATCAGACGATAAAGGCGATACTGCTCGTTAGTAAGATCCTTTCGCACAACGTCGGGACTAAGCTCAATATTTGTCGGACGGATAGCCTCGTGCGCGTCCTGCGCGCCGGATTTGGTTTTAAACACGCGGAACGAGCCGTGGTAGTATTCCTGCCCGTAGTGGTCGATTATATAGTTTTTCGCTGCCATAAGCGCTTCGTCGGAAAGGCGCAAGGAGTCGGTTCGCATGTAGGTTATAAGGCCGACGGTGCCGTAGCCTTTGATATCAACGCCTTCATAAAGCTGCTGCGCGATCGACATGGTGCGGCGCGGCGTCATGCCGAGCCGGCGGCTTGCCTCCTGCTGGAGGGTCGATGTGATAAACGGAGGTGACGGGCTGCGGTGCTTTTTGCCGCGCTTGACCGTTTTCACCTTAAACGGCGCATCCTTTGTTGCGTTGATTACGGTGTTTACCTCGTCCTCGGATTTAAGCTCGAGCTTCTTATCGTCTTTTCCGTAGAAACGAGCCGTGAACTTTGCTTCGCCCTCGCTCTCGAGCATGGCGTCAAGCAGCCAGTATTCCTCGCTGTTAAAGCTTCGTATCTCGTTTTCTCGGTCAACGACCATGCGCGTTGCAACAGACTGCACTCTACCTGCCGAAAGGCCGCGGCGGATCTTTTTCCAAAGCAGCGGCGAGAGCTTATAGCCGACAAGGCGGTCGAGCAGTCTGCGCGCCTGCTGGGCATCGACAAGATTATTGTCGATATCACGGGGCTTATTGATGCTGTCGGTAACTACTTTTTTGGTTATCTCGTTGAATGTGACGCGTCTTGCTCTTTCGTCGGAAAGCGCAAGCAGCTCTTTTAAATGCCACGATATTGCTTCTCCCTCGCGGTCCGGGTCGGTTGCAAGGTAGACGGTTTTTGCGTTTTTGCTGAGCTTCTTTAGCTCGTCAATGATCTCCTTGTGATCCTTCACAGGGATATACTTCGGCTCAAAATCGTTTTCTATATCAATTCCGAGGGTGCTCTTGGGCAGATCGCGCAAGTGTCCCATGGACGCAACAACTTTGTAATCGGTTCCGAGATATTTCTCGATCGTCTTGGCCTTGGCCGGTGACTCGACTATAACCAGATTCTTTTTTGCACTGGGCATCGGGTATCCTCATTTCATCTTAATATTTAAAGTAAAGCGCTTGCCCGTCTCCTGCCGGACATATCCCTTGATCTGCAGCAGCGTAAGCTCGGCAAGCACTTTTGCCGGTGCAAGTCCGCTGCGCTCAATGATCGTGTCAACATGAATCGAAGCTTCATCCATTGCTCCGATTATCTTCAGCTGACTCGGGCTTAAGCTCTCCAATTGTTTCTGCAAGTCAATATAAGCCGCGTTGGATGCCTTGTCAATAACTTTTTTCGCCCTTTTTTCGGCACGAGGCTCTTTTCGCGGCGCGCTATCGGCCTTCGGTATCACTCCCGAAGGCATTTCAAATTCAACTTTTCTCACCTTTCCCGGATAAAGAGCTGCAAACTCGCTGACTACCTCCCAGCCGTTTGTAACAGGCTTTGCACCTTCTTTTATCAGCAGGTTTGTCCCCTCACAATTGGGCTGATCGGCATTTCCCGGGACGGCGAATATCTCCTTGCCCTGATCGGCAGCCTCGTTTACGAAAAGCCGGGTACCGCTCTTGAGCGGTGCTTCGATAACCGCAACTCCAAGCGACAGTCCGCTTGTTATGCGATTTCTTGCCCTGAAAAACGAGCCGTAGGGCTTGGTGCCGGGCGCATATTCGCTCACGAGAGCGCCGTGCATGACAACATCCTGCGAAAAGCGGCTTTTATCCAGCTCATGCGGAAGTCCGAGCACGCCTATCACCCTGCCGTCGGCAAGAAGAGCACCCTCTGCCGCTGCTGAGTCTATCCCCATCGTAAGCCCGGATATGACCGTCGCGCCGCATTTTGCTATCTCGTAGCCCATGCGCATGCCCATCTTTATACCATACGGCGTTGCCTTGCGCGTGCCGATAACGGCTATGGCAGGCTCGGCGTCAATGTCGGGCAGCTTTCCTTTTACATATATAACTGCCGGAGGAAGATGAATATTTCTAAGGCGCTCGGGGTAGATATCCTCGTTCATGGTGACAACGTCGATGCCCGTGTTATCGCATTTTTCAAATATACGCTTTGCCTCGTCAAGATCGCGCTTTTCAAGCTCCTCCGCGCCTTCGATATTGCGCGGCAAAAGTCGCGTTATCTCGCCCACCGGGGAAAAGTACATTTCTTCGGGGCTTCCGTAGTATTTTAGAAGCGAGGTTATCGCCCTCGGGCCAATGCGCGGCGAAGTTGAAAGCCACAGCCAGTAAATAACGTCGTTCATACACTACCTCGACATTTCCCACATGATAACGGATGCGGCGATCGCCGCGTTTAACGACTCAGAGTGCGAGTTCATCGGGATTATAAGCTCTCCGCCGCATATGTCGAGAAGCTCTCGGCTGAGTCCCCTGCCCTCGCTGCCGATGGCAACGGCACTTCTGTGAAGCTCGGCATTTCGGATGTCGGCTGCCTTATCGCTCAGCGCCGCGCCGAAAAGCGGAAGGCACTGCCTCCTCGTAAATTCGTCAAGCTCTTTAATGCTCATTTTCAGCACTCTTTGCCGGAATATCGCACCCATGCTTGCGCGCACGGTCTTGGGGTTATACAGATCCGCACACGCGCCGACCATGATAACGGCGTCGATGTCAAATGCGTTAGCACTTCTTATTATCGTTCCGACGTTTCCGGGATCCTGAAGATTTTCGATAACTATGGCTCGCATTATGCGCTCATCGCGGCTTTGCTGCGGAATTTTCACCGTAAACACAGGGCCGGGGCCTGATTTCAGTGGCGATGCGTATTCGACGAGATCAGCCGGTGCGCAATACTGCTCGGTTTCCGCCGGAAGCTCCTCGGTATGCGCTCCCTCACGCCACAGCACCTGCACGATCTCCGCCCCGTATTCCAGCGCTTCCCGAAGTGTTTTTTCTCCGTCGCATATGAATTGTCCGACCTCGCTGCGGTATGCCGGGTCTGACGCAACTGCGCGCATATGGCATATTATTCTGTTTTTTCTTGAGCTTATCTTTTCCATAAAACTTAATTTATATCATATTATTATAATTTGTCAAACCTACATTAGATATATAACGGCAAAAAACCGCGTCGGGCGCGGTTTTTTGAAATGTCAGCCGTATATCCATGCATTCGGCATATAGCGGCAGGTTATGGCCGGGTTCGAGCATTTTGTCACATACTCGCCGTCATACCACATCACAGAGCTTGTGCCGCCGTCCATGTTCATTGCCTGATACGCGTCGTATCCGAGCAGGATCTCCGTGCAGTCCGGCAGGCCGATACCAAGCGAGCGGCCGACCAGACGTCCCTCTATAACGAGCATCATAACATCGCCGTCGGATGCCTGAGCAATAACGGTGCGCGGCTGGATCGAGCGGAAGCCCGACTGCTCGTCGATAAGTGCCTTGCCGTCAACTATCAGCGCCGGCGAAAACTCGACCGCGTCGCGGACGTTTGAGGCAACGCTCGTGTCCGCATCAACGATGTACATCTTATCGTCGGTTCTGAACTCCATACGCTTTCTGCCGTAAGTGACGTGATATCCATACTCCTTGCCTTCACATACGGCAAGGCCGTCAACCGTTCCGCCGTTTCCGACGCCTTCGGGATCGTAAAATCCGCTGGCGTTTACGCCGATGATGCCATTGCATCTGGGCACAAAATCCTCAAGCAGCTCACCATAGCCGCCGATATGCGCAGCGGCACAGCAGCGCATTTTTGACGAGTCCTTGAGTATCGCAAGAACGCCCTGGTATCCCGAGCCTTTTATGCGTACAAGCAGCACTCCTTTTTTCGCGTTTATCGCGAGCACCTGGTCGCCCTGCTTTGTCTGTATTGTTGTTCCGTCATCGTCAAGTCCGGCCTCGTTTATGTCAAGCTCCATGAGAGATTTCTTGTCATACTCCGGATGCGATTTTAGATATGATTCAAGTGATGACTTGTCTATCTCGTCAAAAAGCTCATAGAAGCTGCCGTCGTCTTTTTCCTCGACCTTGTGCTTCCACTCGCTTTCAATGCCCTGCTGCTTCTCGGTCGCGTTGTCTACCCGGCTCATTACGTCGGCAATAACGTCATCGGGGAAAAACAGCTCGGCCAGCCAATGGTGGCTCATTGTCTGCATTGCAGTCTCTATGTAAGCATCACGCAAATTTTTTATAAACGGCACGTTCGTATAAACGACAAAGGTATAAAGTCCTGCAAGAACAGCAATTATGCAGAAAAACACGATAAAGCCCTTTCTGCGCTTTGCGGCCTTTTTCTTCTTTTTGACTTTGCGTACCCTGTCCTCCGCCGCAGTGACGTTAACGGTCTCGCGAACAGGCTCCAGCTTTACACGCGCCGCAGCTTTTGGCGCAGCGGCTTTTTGGGGTGCCGGTCTTGCTTTTGCCTGCGTCGGCGCAGCAGTATGCCTTGTCGATTTTGAGCTGAATATTTTTATTTGAAACACCTTCTATCTGTTTCGGTTTCGGTTTGAGTCATCAGAAGCCTTCAAAGAGGTTTATCTGCGAGCTCTCCGGCATTTCGCCGAACGCGCCCATGCGGCGCAGTATTTCAAGGTGGGTCGTACTTACCTTGGGGCAGGCAGCGCTGACCTCCTCGATCGATATATAAGTATGTCCGGGCTTGGCGCAGTTTTCAAGATCCTCGGCGGCAGTTTCACCGAGGCCTGCGATTGCGACAAACGGCGGACGCAGCTTTCCGTCCTCGGTTATTTTGAACTTCGTCGCGCTCGACTCATAAAGGTCGATCGGCGCAAATTCAAAGCCGCGCATGTAAAACTCGTAAACCGATTCAAGCGTTGTCAGAATACTGTCCTCGTTGGCGGTCGCGTCTTCTTTCTGACGCAGATCATATATCTTGCGGCGCACTTCGTCAAGACCGGCAGTCATCATTTCAGCGTCGAAGCTGTTTTTCTGACTGCGGCGGTAGAAATACGCGCTGTAAAATGCCAGCGGCTCATGGACCTTGAACCATGCGATCCTGAACGCCATCATGACATATGCGACGGCATGCGCCTTCGGGAAAAGATACGCGATCTTGCGGCATGACTCGATATACCACTCCGGCACATCGAGCGCGCGCATCTGCGCCTCGGCATCGCCCGGGAACTCGCCGCTTTTTTTGACCTTGCCCTTACGCACGGCCTCCATCGTTTTAAATGCAAGCGACGGCTCCATGCCCTTTTGAATGAGGTAGAGCATGATATCGTCTCGACAGCCGACGGTCTCGTTAACGGTTGCGATGCCGTTAACGATAAGGTCGCGGATATTGCCGGCCCAAACGTCGGTGCCGTGGGAAAAGCCTGACAGACGAACGAGTGTATCAAACTGCGTAGGCTGCGTATCGACGAGCATCTGGCGCGTAAAGCCCGTTCCGAACTCCGGTATGCCGATGCTGCCGGTTTTGCCGATGATATCGTCGTCATCCGGAAGTCCGAGCACGGTGGGAGTTGTGAATATTTTCATTGTATCGGGGTCTGACAGCAATATCTCACGCGCGTTTACGCCCGTTGCATCCTCAAGCATGCGGATCATGGTCGGGTCATCGTGGCCAAGCTCGTCGAGCTTCAGGAGGTTTGACTCCATGCAGTGATATTCAAAATGCGTCGTTATTATGCCGCTCTTGGGATCGTCCGCCGGATGCTGCACCGGGCAAAAGTCGGTAACGTCCATGTCCTGCGGTATGACAACAAGGCCGCCGGGGTGCTGGCCGGTAGTGCGCTTAACACCGACAAGACCCTTTGCAAGGCGGTTTTCCTCGACCTTTGTGACCTTTATGCCTCGCTCCTCGAGATATTTTTTTACATAGCCGTAGGCCGTTTTCTCGGCAAGAGTGCCTATCGTTCCGGCGCGGAAAACGTGGTCCGAGCCAAAAAGCTCTTCGGTGTATTTATGTGCCTGCGCCTGATATTCACCGGAGAAGTTAAGGTCGATATCGGGCGTTTTTTCATTTCCCGGGAAGCCGAGGAAGGTCTCAAACGGGATATCAAAACCGTCCTGCCGCATAAGCGTTCCGCACTCGGGGCAATTTTTCGGAGGCATGTCCGCGCCGCAGCCGTATGAGCCGTCGGTTATGAACTCGGAATGCTTGCATTTGGGGCAGACATAGTGCGGCGGAAGCGAATTGACCTCGGTAATGCCGGACATGTATGCCACGATAGACGAGCCGACGGAACCACGCGAGCCGACGAGGTAGCCGTGCTCGAGCGAGTTCTGAACAAGCTTCTGGGCGGACATGTAGATAACGTCATAGTTATGGTCAAGTATCGTAGTAAGCTCGGTATCGACACGCGATTTTACGATCTCCGGTGGATTATCTCCATAAATATCTGTCATTTTCCCGTAGACAAGATCGCGCAGGTCACGCGCAGAGTTTTCTATCTTCGGTGGGAACAGATCCTTGGGCAGAAGCTCGATATCATCGACCATATCGGCAATGGCACGCGGATTTTTGACAACTACCTCGTGCGCGATCTCGTCGCCGAGATAGTCAAACTCCCTGAGCATCTCATCGGTCGTGCGGAAGAAGATCGGGCAGCCGCGGTCGGCATCGGAGAATTTCTTTGCCGCCTGGAGTATCTTACGGTACTGCTCATCCTCGGCATCGAGAAAATGCACGTCGCTTGCGGCGATGACAGGCTTATTGAGCTGACGGCCGATATCGAGTATGCGGCGGTTATAGTCCTGCAAAACGCTTATGTCGCTGACAACGCCGTTGTCAACAAGGAATCCGTTATTGCCGAGCGGCTGAATTTCAAGATAATCGTAAAACGACGCTATGCGCTTGAGCTCGGAGTCGCTCGCGCCGTGCATGACTGCGCCGTAAAGCTCGCCCATACCGCAGGCGGAGCCGATCAGCAGCCCCTCGCGGTGCTTTATCAGCAGGCTTTTCGGCATAGTCGGAGTTTTGTAGAAATATTTAAGATACGACTGCGAAACAAGTTCGTACAGGTTTTTAAGGCCGACCTTGTTTTTCACCAGCAGTATCATATGCCTTGACTTTGTATGGTCGGCAGGCTTGATGCGAGCATAGACCTCCTGAATATCGTTTACGGTCTTTGCGCCCTGCTGCGCGAGCATAGGCAGAAATCTTCCCATTATGCGCGCGACAACAAGTGCGTCATCCGACGCACGATGGTGGTTAAACTCCGGCAGGCTCAAGCGGTTTGATACTATGTCTAGCTTATGCCGCTTAAGATCGGGCAAAAGCGCGCGAGCCAGAACGAGGGTATCAATATAAACAGGTTCAAACTCAATTCCGCTGCGAGCCGCCGCAGCCGACATAAAGCCGGTATCGAAATCGGCATTGTGCGCAACTATCGGACGATCGCCGACAAATTCGAGGAAGCTTTTTAATGCCTTGGCCTCGCTCGGCGCGCCCTTAACGTCGCGGTCGGTTATTCCGGTAAGCTGCGTGATCTCGGCCGGGATGTGCATACCGGGGTCAACGAAGGTGTTAAACGTTTCTTTTATCTCGCCTCCGGCATAGATAACAGCTCCTATTTCGGTCATGCGGTCGGAGCCTGCATTGAGTCCGGTGGTCTCAATATCAAAGGCCACCATTTCGTCGTTCATATCCCTGTCGCTGCTGCCGTGAACGGCAAGACTTCCGTCCATGTCGTTTACAAAATAGCACTCGCAGCCATAGATGATCTTAACGCCGTGCTTTTTGCCTGCCTTCCACATATCGGGGAATGCCTGCAAAACGCCGTGGTCTGTGACGGCTATGGCCGGGTGTCCCCAATATGCCGCGCGCTTTACCACGGCAGCAGGATCGGTCAGAGCGTCGAGCGCGGAAAAACGGGTATGCATATGCAGCTCAACGCGCTTTTCCTCGGCGTTATCCGGGCGTATATATTTCTTTCCAACAACTATGTCTTTAGGCTCAAGGACTATATCCTCGTCATAGCGGCTGTAGGTAACAAAGCCGTTTATTATGAGGTGATCGCCGACGTTTATCTTGTTGATGATAGACTGATCGTCCTCTGCTCGCAGGAATTTTATGACCCTTATCGAGCCTGTGAGGTCGGTAATATCAAAGCTCAGCATGGCTCCGTCACGCTTTTTGAGCTTGCGGCTGGTCACCTCGAAGACATCGCCCTCAACAGAAACGCGGCCTGAATCCTGGTTAAGCTCGCCCATCGGCGTCGGAGATTTTTTGATGCTGTGCCCCATAAGCACCTTGCCGCTGCCTCCTGACGGCGCGGCAGATGCTGAAGAAGCCGAAACGGCAGTCTTTTTCTGTATCTCAGGACTGTCGGCAATAATGCTCGCCTTCAGCCCGTAGTCTGCGCGCAGAGCCGTGCATATCGAGTCAAGCTCCGCCGGTGCAGGAGTTCGCGCAAAATGCGCGCGGATGCTCATCGTTCCGGCTTCAAGGCTTATCTCGACATCGGTGACATATGCTTTTTCAAGGCCGCCGCAGCTTGATGCATGGCTCGCGGCGCCCGGGAATATTTCAAGAAATGATGTATGTTCGCTCAATTTAAACGTCCTTTTCGATAAGGTCAATAAGTGCATCGCACAGGCTATCATATGGGTAGGTCCCCAAAACCTCGCCGTGCTTAAACAGCAGTCCGCAGTCCTTGCCGCCGGCTATGCCGTAGTCGGCTTCCCGAGCCTCGCCCGGGCCGTTGACAACGCAGCCCATAACGGCGACGGTTATGTTCCGGTCGATGCCGGATATGCGCTTTTCGACCTCGTTTGCAAGGGATATTAGGTCGATATTCGTTCTTCCGCAGGTCGGGCACGATACAAGGCTTATGCCCTGCCTGAGCCCGACGGATTTGAGAATGGCTATGGCCGTTTTGACCTCCTCGACGGGGTCTGCCGTGAGTGAAACACGCACGGTGTCGCCTATTCCCTCGCTCAGAAGCGTACCTATGCCGACTGCGGACTGTATAGTGCCGTTCCATGCCGTACCGGTCTCCGTTACGCCGACATGCAGCGGATACGAAAGCTCGCCGGAGGCAAGCCGGTAGGCCGCAATGGTCAGCGGAACGGATGAAGATTTCATGGAAATGCAGATATCGTCAAAATCGTATTTATTCAAAAGCTCGATATGGCGCTTTGCGCTTTCAAGCATTGCCTCGGGGCACGGATGCCCATACTTTTCAAGCAGCGGTTTTTCAAGGCTTCCGCCGTTTACTCCGATACGGATCGGTATATTGCGCTTGCGGCAGGCTTCGGCGACCTTGCGGACGTTTTCCTCGCTGCCGATGTTGCCGGGATTTATGCGTATCTTATCTATTCCGCGCTCGGCAACCGCGAGCGCGAGGCGATAGTCGAAGTGGATATCCGCAACAAGCGGCATATCAGTCTCGGCTTTTATCTGCGAGATCGCCTCGGCCGCCGCCATATCTGGTATGGCAAGGCGCACGATATCGCATCCGGCGGCACGCAGACGCTTTATCTGCTCGACCGTTGCCTCAACATCGTGCGTTTTTGTATTGCACATCGACTGGACGGAGACAGGCGACAGCGCGCCTATCTCCACTCCGCCGACGGTTATTTTCTTTGTAAGCTTTCTTTCAAACATTTACTCACCCCGTTATGATTCGTGCTATATCGTTATACATTATAAATCCCATCAGAAGCAGCAGGAGTACCATGCCGCCTGCATGGATATATCCCTCGTACTTGGGATCGGGCTTTCTTTTCGTTATGGCTTCAAAAATGACTGTTACTATCATGAAAAACACTCTGCCGCCGTCAAGCGCCGGGATCGGGAGCATGTTCATTATAGCAAGGTTAATGGCGATAAATGCCGAGAAATACAGCATGCTGTACACCGCGTCGGCAGTGCTCGCCGCAGAAGAGCCGACCTCGTTCATCATATCGACGATCCCGACCGGGCCTGCCATTTCGTCAACGCCGACCGCGCCGTGAATAAGGTCGCCGAGGCCGAGCCAGACAAGGCGCGAAAACTCCTTGGCCGTGTTCCAGACGTATTCACATTTGACTCCGAAGGTCGCCCTTTCAATGCCCCACACGAAGCCGTATTTAAGTCCCTGCTCGCTCTCGATTGTCGGAACAAGCTTCATATCGTTAAACTCGACCTTCTGCCCGTCGCGCAGCATGACGATATCGTAAACTCCGTTTCCGCGCTCAAGGAACATGGAAACGTCGCTTATGAGATATATTCTGTTGCCGTCAATGCTGTAAAACTCATCGCCGGCCTGAAAAGCATCGGCGCTGTTATACGCGCATCCGTCCAGAAAATCGTCGATTATTGGGGCGCGGAATGCCTCCGCACCGCTGTACATAATAACAATAAGGACAACGCCGAGCAGAAAGTTCATAAACGAGCCTGCGCACAAAATGGCAAGCCGCTTCCAGATGTTCTGGTTCGGAAAAGCGCGCGGATCATCTGACTCCTCATCCTCGCCCATTGCGCAGTAGCCGCCGATGGGCAGAATGCGAAGCGAATACTGCGTTTCACCTTTCTGCTTTTTGAAAATCGCCGGACCCATGCCTATCGAAAATTCATCCACTCGCACACGGCAGGCCTTTGCGGTTGCAAAGTGGCCGAATTCATGGATGGCGATAAGCACGCCGAACATAAGTATTGCGATTACTATATACATTAAGAAAAATGCTCCCTGACAAATACTCTGGCCTGCTCATCGGCAGCCAGTACAGCCTCAAGGTCGGGCTTATTAACTATTTCTATGCTTTCTACCGCCTGCAAAGCACAATCATATATCTGATTATAGCCGAGACGATGGTTGAGAAACATTGCAACGGCAACTTCGTTTGCCGCGCTCATGATGCACGGAGCCGTGCCGCCGATGCGTGCGCAGTCCATTGCAAGCTTCAGGCACGGAGTTTTTTCATAGTCGGGCGCTTCAAAGGTCATATCCTTCATAGCGTAGAAGTCAAGGTGCGCAAAGGGCGACGCCTTGCGCTCGGGATAAGTCATCGCAAGCTGAATGGGAAGCCCCATATCCGGAACGCCGAGCTGCGCGATAACGGTTCCGTCAACAAGCTCGACCATGGAGTGAACGATGCTCTGCGGATGAACAACTACCTGAATATCATCGGGCGTTACGCCGAAAAGGTGCATTGCCTCTATAAATTCAAGGCCTTTATTCATCATCGTTGCCGAATCGACGGATATCTTTGCGCCCATGCTCCAGTTAGGATGCTTTACCGCCTGCTCGGGCGTTACATTCTCAAGCTCCGCGCGGCTTTTGCCCCTGAACGGGCCGCCGCTGCCGGTGAGCAGTATCTTTTTCAGCTCTCCGGGCGCTCTTCCCATTAGACACTGGAAGATCGCAGAATGTTCCGAGTCTACGGGAACAATTTCGGCTCCTGCGGCTTTGGCCGCAGGTATGACGATCTCGCCGGCGCAAACGAGGGTCTCTTTATTTGCCAAAGCTATGCGCTTTTTTTCGCTTATAGCAGCAAGTGTAGGCTTAAGCCCCACGGATCCGGATACGGCAGTCACAACACAGTCGGCAGCATTCAGCGTTGCTGCTTCAATGAGCCCCTCCATCCCGCTGCCGACGCGAATATCGGTATCGGCAAGGCGAGTTTTTAGGTCTTTTGCCGCGTTTTCGTCAAATATCGCAACAAACTTGGGCTTTAATTCTCTTGCCTGCTGTTCGACAAGGTCTGTTTTTTTATTTGCCGTCAATGCGACGACGGGCACTCCCAAATGCTTTGCGGCAGCGATGCTCTGGCGGCCTATCGAGCCTGTCGAGCCGAGAATAGATACTGCTTTAATCACGGTTTTACACCTCCGAAACGGCGGTCGCGGCTGTTATACGCTTCGATCGCCTTGTCCAATTCCTGCGGAGTGAAATCCGGCCACAGGGTGTCGGTATAATAAAACTCCGAGTATGCGCACTGCCAGAGCAGGAAGTTTGAAAGCCTGTACTCTCCGCCCGGGCGAATGAGAAGATCCGGGTCGGGAATGCCGGCAGAGTACATATAGTTTGAAAACATGTCCTCTGTGAGCTCATCTGTGACTTTTCCGGCAGCGTAGTCCTCGGCATATGCCTGCGCGGCGCGGACTATCTCCGCTCTGCCGCCGTAGTTTATGCAGATATTGGCCTGAAAACCTTCGATATCTTTTGATATCTCATCGGTCTCCGCTATAAGCTGCTGAAGCTGCGGAGAAAGGCGCGAAACGTCGCCGAACACCTTCATACGGATGTTTTTCTCGCGCATATCGCGTATTGCCTCGTGAAGATACTTATCCAGCAGCTTCATAATACCGCCGACCTCTTCCTCGGGGCGCTTCCAGTTTTCAGTTGAAAACGCGTACACCGTCAGGTACTCAATGCCAATTTCCTTGCAGTAGGTCGCGATATTGCGAAATGTCTCCGATCCTGCAAGATGTCCTGCATTGCGCGGCAGGAGACGCTTTTTGGCCCAGCGGCCGTTGCCATCAAGTATTATGGCAATATGGCGTGGGAGGCATTTTGCCTGCTCCCACGCCGCATTATTAGTGATATTCTCTGCCATGATCAGATCTCGAAAAGTTCCTTTTCCTTTGCGTCCGCTATCGACTCGACTTCTTTGATATAGTCATCGGTCAGCTTCTGAATGTCCTTTTCAATGTCTTTGTAGTCATCCTCGGTGATCTCGGATGCCTTCTGCTGCTTTTTAAATTTATCAATTGCTTCGCGGCGGATATTTCTGACCGCGACCTTGGACTCTTCGCCGTACTTCTTGACCTGCTTTGCAAGCTCCTTGCGGCGCTCCTCGGTCAGCTGCGGAAATACAAGTCTTATGACTCTGCCGTCGTTCTGAGGATTGATGCCCAGATCGGATGCGAGGATGGCCTTCTCAATTCCCTTGAGAACGGATGCATCCCATGGCTGGATCATAAGAGAACGGGGATCGGGAACGGAAATGGATGCGACCTGCTGGATGGGGGTGGGCACGCCATAGTAATCGACAGTGATCTGATCGAGAACCGCCGCGTTTGCCCGTCCTGCACGCACGGATGCAAGCTGAGTTTTCAGCACCTCCGCGGTCTTTTTCATTTTGCTTTCGATTTCTGGATATTTGGACATGGTATTACCTCCTGACATTTATATGCGTTATATTAATTTGCTTACTTGGTCACAGTCGTGCCGAGCTTTTCACCCTGAAGCACGCGGACAATGTTTTCAGGCTCTGCAAGAGCAAAAACTATTACGGGGATGTCGTTATCCATGGCAAGGCTCGTTGCCGTGCTGTCCATTACGGCAAGATGCTGCGCAAGGACATCGTCGTAGCTTATGCTGTCATACTTGACAGCGCTCGGATCGACCTTCGGGTCTGCCGAGTATACGCCGTCGATGTTTTTGGCAAGCAGGATAGCGTCCGCTCCGATCTCGGCCGCGCGGAGCACCGCTGCAGTGTCAGTCGAGAAAAACGGGCAGCCGGTGCCGCAGCCGAACATGACGACCTTGCCGGACTTGAGATACTCGATCGCCTTATCGGTGCTGTATCTTTCGCCGACGCCCTGGATATCGACGGCCGTGAGCACCTTCGCCTCGCCGCCGGACTGGCGGAGAACATCGGCAAACGCAAGGCAGTTCATCGCCGTTGCAAGCATGCCCATGCGGTCTGCCGAGACGCGCTCGACATGGCCAGCTCCGTCCTTCACGCCGCGCCAGAAGTTGCCGCCGCCGACAACTATGCCGACCTCAACGCCCATTTGGGTGCATTTGTTGACCGTTTCGCAGACCTTTGACATGAAGTCAAAGTCAAAGCCGGTCTTTTTATCCCCGGCGAGCGCCTCGCCGCTTATTTTGATAAGTATTCTCTTATAAACAGGGTCAGACATATTCGATCTCCTTTATTAAATATCAAGTATACCCAATATCACTATGCCGGCAACCACGAGCAGTATGGAGGCGTAGTGCTTAAGTGAGAGCTTTTCCTTGAGGAAAATGCGGCTCCACACGACGGAGGCCACGCAGTAGGCCGAGATCATCGGTGCTGCAAGGGCGGCATGCGCTGTGTCGGCAAGTGCGTATATGTACGCAAACTGGCCGGCCGTTTCAAAAATCGCGCCGGTGTATTTGGGAGCCTCTCGCTTGGGGATGAGCTTCTGCTTTTTAACGCCGAGAACGTACACGGCGCACACGATGCCGACGACAAGGAAGGTCAGCTCATACGCAACGTTTGCAGAGTCCTCATTGAGGGTTTCGAGCACGCGGCTGTCGGCAAATGTGCCGAGCGCATCCAGCAGGCAGTAGATAACGGGAAGCGCTATTGCAAGCCAGCTTTTTGCATAGTGATGATTGCTTGCATCCTGACGTGCGCGGCGCAGCTCCTCATCCTCGTTTGCTTCCGTAAAGCCGAGGGCGATAACGCCGATGCAGACAAGCGCAACTGCCGCAAGAGCCATCGGCGGAAGTCCGTTTATGCCCTGCGTTGCGAATATTAGCACAGCGACTATCGCGCCGGACGAGTTGCATATGGGCGAGGATATCGAAAGCTCGATATACCGCAGTCCGACATAGCCGACCGTCATCGAAACGATATACAGCATTGAAACGGGCAGGTATTTTAAAATTACCTCTCCGTTTATCGTAACGCCGCCGACGAATATCTCATACGCGGCATGAAGGCCCATCACAAGGCCGACGGCCATGACCATCTTCAGGTGACTGTATTTATCATCAGAATCCTGACAGCCAATCTTTGAAAAAAGATCGGAACCACTCCAACACAAAAGCGCTATCAGCGCAAACCAAAACCACATAGCTTATCCTTTACAATTAAAATATAATATTACCGCAGACCGGGCGTCCACGATCAAAACTAATGTATTTTACCATACCAAAACGCATTTGACAATTAACAAATGACAAATTGTGCGCCCGGAGGCGCTTATAATTTCGTTATGGACATCATTTACATAGACCGGCTGTTTTTTCTTAACCTCGTTCTCGATTATCTTATCGTCTTATGCTCGGCACGGCTTTGCGGAATAAGGCTACGCCGGGCAAGGTACGCCGCCGCTGCCGTTTTCGGCGCGCTCTACGCCGTGCTCAGTCTGCTTCCGGGACTTGATTTTTTTAAGCTCTGGCCGGTTAAGCTCATATGCGGCCTACTTATGGCGCTGATCGCCTTCGGCGGCGAGGATAAGCTTTGGCGCTGCTGCCTTACTTTTTTTGCCGTTTCCGCATTATTCGGCGGAGCCGTCTGGGCAATATCGCTGCAAAACGGCGGAAGCTTCGGCTCGGGAGCGTACATACCGGTTTCGCTTCCGGTGCTGACTTTGTCATTTGCGCTTATTTATGCAGTTTTGAGCTTTGTGTTCCGCAGGAGCGTAAAAAGTGCCGACGCCTGCGTTTCGGATGTTGAGGTTGAATTTATGGGAAGGCGTGTTTTTCTTCGCTGCCTGCATGACAGCGGCAACGCGCTTTTCGATCCCGTGAGCGGCGACAATGTGCTGATAGCACCGGCGGCTCGTCTGGCTCCGCTGTTTCCCGGCTGCGAGGATGAGCTTTCGGGCACAGACTGCACAAGGCTCGTCTCCCTGCCGCAGCTTTCGGGAAAAATGCGGCTTATACCGTACAGCGCCGTCGGCACAGAGTCCGGCATGCTGGCTGCGTTCAGGCCGGACGCTGTTTTTGTTGACGGACGGCAGCGCGACGATGTGATAGTTGCCATATCCCCCACTCCGCTCGGCGGATACGGGTTTGATTCGCTTATATGAAAGGAGAACGAATGTGGATATTATAAGCATTATTAAAGGCTGGCTTGAGCGGCATCTTCTGCCTGAAAAAGGTCTGTTTTACATAGGCGGCAGCGACACTCTGCCACCTCCGCTTGACAAGGCCAACGAAGAAAAGGCAATAATCGCAATGGAAAACGGCGACGAGTGCGCCAAAAAACTGCTTACGGAACATAATCTGCGCCTTGTCGTCTATATTTCGAGGCGGTTTGAGAATACCGGCGTTAACCTCGAGGATCTCATTTCCATAGGCACTATCGGACTTATAAAAGCAATAAACACCTTCCGCAGCGACAAGAACATAAAGCTCGCCACCTATGCTTCACGCTGCATCGAAAATGAGATACTGATGCATCTGCGCAAGATCAGCAATCAGCGCAGCGAGGTGAGCTTTGACGAGCCGCTGAACACCGACTGGGACGGCAACGAGCTGCTGCTGTCGGATGTTCTCGGAACCGATGACGACGAGGTGAGCCGTCCGCTTGAGGACGATGCCGACCGTCAGATGCTTTTAAACGCGGTAAATTCCCTCGGAGACAGAGAAAAGAGCATAATAACCCTGCGCTTTGGCCTTGGCGGAGGAAGTGAATACACACAAAAGGAGGTAGCGGATATGATGGGCATTTCCCAAAGCTACATAAGCCGCCTTGAAAAGCGCATAATCCACCGCCTGAAACGCGAAATTATACGCCAGCTCCAGTAAATAGTATCTGTCCCTTTTAAAACTAAAAAACTTTTGTTTATACATCGCATAATTTGTTGACAATTTGTAACCAACGGTGTAAATTATGTTTGTGGAATAAGCTGCACCGCAGCTATATAATAACGTGTTTTTTAAGAAGGAGAAACAACATGAAAAGATCAACAAAACTGATCAGCTTGCTTCTTGCGGTTCTGATGATCGCCGCTCTTCTGCCCACTGCGGCTCTCGCCGACGATGCTGACACACAGTCCATCGGTGATACCGTCGGCAGCGTCGTTGACACCGTAAACGGCATCAAGCTCCCCACTTATCTGGTTTACTGCTCTCTGATGAGCAAGCTGCCTGCAAGCGGCGCTCAGGTAACACTCACCAATAACCTTACCGGCGAGGCCAGCACATACACCGCTAACCTGCTCGGTCTTGCTCTTATCCCCAAGAGCATTGTCGGCGTATACACTGTTGCAGCTACCTGCGACGGCCCCATCTCCGGCATAAAGTACAGCACCCTGCCCGGCATCAAGTGGTCCTTCAGTGCAAAGTTTGATTACGACAAGCTCATCCTCTACCCCATGCTCAACATCGGCCTTAACTACACCGATCACTTTGCATACATGATAGGCTACAAAGACGGCACCGTTCGTCCCAACGCCAACATCACCCGTGCCGAGGTCGCAACCATTCTCTACCGTCTTATGACTCCCGAGACCCGCGCAAAGTACCAGAGCACTTCCAGCACCCTTAAGGACATCAACGCAAACAGCTGGTGCAACAAAGAGGTCTGCACCCTCGTCAAGGCCGGCGTTATCTCCGGCTACAACGACGGCTACTTCCGTCCCAACAAGAATGTCACCCGTGCCGAGTTCTCCGCTATGATCGCTCGTCTGTTCTCCGTCTCCTACGTCGGCAACAACAAGTTTGAAGATCTCAACGGCCACTGGGCTGAGAAATACATGAACCTCCTTGCAAAGCTCGGCATCCTCAACGGCGATGCAAACGGCAATGCAAATCCCGACGATCTTCTGACCCGTGCTCAGACCGCAGCACTGTGCAACCGCCTCGTCGGCCGCAACTCCACCAGCAGCAGCATGAACGGCTGCACCGGCGTCAAGGGCTGGCCCGACAACGCAAATTCCGCATGGTACTATGCAGACATCCTCGAGGCTACCAACGCACACAACTACACTTGGACGCTCAACGTTAAGAACGTTGTCAGCGGCGAGTTCGTCATCACCGAGCAGTGGACCAACATCCGCACCGACGCTCCCGACTGGACCAAGTAATTTGAGTTTATAAGCACAAAAAATCCCGACCGACAGTCGGGATTTTTTTATTGCCTATTCAGCTTTCCAGCTCCTTATACATCGCAGGAGCTTCCTCTTTTTTTGCCGTCTCGTTTACAGACAGCACCTCGACTTTAAGCTTACGCTGGCCGAAGGCGACCTCTATAACGTCGCCGATCTTGACCTGGTAGCTCGCCTTGACCTGACGGCCGTTTACGCTCACGCGCTCGGCATCGCAGGCGTCGTTGGCAACGCTTCTGCGCTTTATAAGCCGCGAAACCTTAAGGTATTTATCAAGTCTCATGATCTCATCTCCTTTAGCATGGCAAAATTCCCACAATACTGACGTATCGTGGGAATCATATCATAAAATATTAATGCTGTGCAATTACTCTGCAACTGCGTCCTTGAGTGCCTTGCCTGCCTTGAAGAAAGGAACCTTGCTTGCAGGGATCTCGATCTCTTCGCGGGTCTTGGGGTTACGGCCGATACGAACGCCGCGCTCCTTAACATCAAAAACGCCAAAGCCAACCATCTGAACCTTTTCGCCGGATACCAGAGTCTCAACGATGGTATCAAATGCGGCGTTGACAGCCTTCTCGGAGTCCTTCTTGGAAAGACCGGTCTTCTCTGCGACGGCTGCTATAAGTTCTGCCTTATTCATGTGTAATCCTCCTAATTTATGCGGCATAAAAGCCTTTTCTATATAGCCCGGTGCGCCGATTGCGCCGTGCCGGGTTATTTACAATGAACATGCGCCTCGCGGCGCGGATTAAAACTTATCACAAAATGCTGCAAATATCAAGTATTTTTTCGGAAAAAACCAATTTTTTCAGGAGAGCTTTGCGATCAGCCCATGTGCAGCAGCTTTGCGATCTTCTCGCCCTTGGGGATAAGCTTCATATCCTCCGTGGTTATTACGCGAAGCTTTATGACCGACACCGCGTAAACTATTACAGCAACGCCGATGGCAACGCACATAACAAGCGCCATCATGATCCTGCTGTCGGACGAAAGGAGCATCATTCCGCCGTAATACACCGCAAGCGCTATGACGCCCATGATAACGCTGGGCACGGCAGGACGGACGAAGATATTCTTCATCGACAGCCCCTTTTCAAAGCTGCGGTTAATGAATATAAGATTCAAAACGCACATTGTCACATAGCAGCATATCGTTCCGATCGCGGCGCCGTAGATGTTTACAGACGGGATCGCGACTATAAACCAGTTTATCGTGATCTTCACAAGGCCGCCGGCGACGATAGAATAAAGCGTAAGCCGCTCCTTGCCCGTTGCCTGAAGAACGGCCGTGCTCATAAGTGAGAAGCACACAAACACCGATGCAACGCCAAGCAGGCACAGCAGCAGCGGTCCGGACTCGTGGGCATTGGGGTAGATAACGTTCATTATGGGCTCGCACAGGACAGCAAGGCCGACGCCCATGGGCAAGGCTATCGCCATCGCTATGCGCAGTGAGTCCTCCGATATCTTTCCTGCCTCTCCCCTTGCGTTCATTACAAGCTTTGCTGAGATCGCCGGAACGATGGATACCGTCAGCGGAGTAATGAATGCCGCCGGCAGGTTAAACAGGGTCTGTGCCTTTCCGTAAACGCCGTACAGGGTCTTTGCGTGCGAGTAAGTGTATCCGACAGCGCTCTGGAGTCTCGTCATGCACAGGCCTGCGTCAATAAGATTGATAAGCGACAGCGCAACGGAGCCGAGCGCAATAGGGATACCTATGCTCAGCAGGTTTTTGAATATCGTTCCGGCGCTTTCCGGAACATCGGGCTGCGCAACGCTGTCAAAGCGGTAGTTGCGCATTTTGTATATGAGCATGTACAGCAAGGCGGCAAGCGAGCCAACGGTCACGCCGAATATGGCGCCTGCGACCGCAACGGGCTTATCATAGCCTGCCTTTATCAGGTATGCCGCGAGGGCAAGTCCTGCCGCAACCTTGGCCAGAACCTCGAGTATCTGGCTGATAGTAGTCGGGGTCATGTTGCCGTAGCCCTGAGTCAGGCCCCTGTAGGTTGCGGTAACGCAGCACAGAAGCACCGCCGGTGCGAGAGCCTGGATGCTGAAAGCGGCATCGGGACTGTTTATAAGAGTGTTTGCAAGCCAGTCGGGGAACACGAACATTACCGTCGAGCAGACCGCGCCGAGGACAAAGAATGTCCACCATGCCACGCGATATGTACGGCGTGCCTGCATCTGCAGTCCGCGAGTCTGCGCCGCGCTTATCATGCGCGAAAGCGCCACCGGAAAGCCCGCCGTCGCAAGCGTCAGAAACAGGCTGTAAACATAATAAGCCTGAAGGAACAGACCGTATCCGTCGTCGCCGAGCATATTGCCCAGGGGGATCTTATACAATGCGCCGAGGATCTTCATTATTATAACGCCGGCGGTCATTATTGCTGCGCCGTGCAGATAATTCTGCTGTTTTGCTTTTGCCACCAAAAGGCCTCCAATCCTGTAGAAAGAGTCGTTTTCAGACTTTGAAACTATATACTATAAGAGCAAATAAATCAAGGGAATTCTGTAAATTCCCTTGATTTAAAACAGCTGTTTCATTTAATTTTTACATTTTTCCGGGCATGAATTTGAGCACAGCTACCTGGGCCGGAGTGTCTTTATCTATCGATATCGTGTTCGTATCATAAAAATGAACTATCGGCAAAGGCATATACTGATCCGTAAACGCCGTCACTCTTTCCATGCGGCGGCTGCCGCAGCCGTCATGCGCATAGTGCATCGGGATAACAACGTTTGCACACAGCTCATCTGCCAGAGGCTTGGTTTTGTCGCTGGGCATTGCGCGAAAGCCGCCGGCGTTTATCATAAGGACATCGGCTCCGAACAGCATGTCCTTCTCAGCATCCGTCAGGAAGCTGCCGTGGTCGCCCATATGGACGAGCTTGAACCCGTCCCAATTTATAATATGTATCTTGTTTTTTCCGCGCAGGCTGCCATAGCTTGTGTCGTGAAAGGTATCTATCACCGTCACTTCATACGGGCACTCTCTCGCCGTGCCGGAGAGCTTGACTCCGGCGCGGTAATTGTGTCCGCGGTGCTCATGGCTGCACAAGACGGCATCTGCGCTCGTGCTCATGGGCGGATAGTTTGCATTCGTAAGATCATAAGGGTCTATAACAAGACTGTATCCGTCATGGCTTATCTTAAAGCAGGAATGTCCGAGCCAGCTTATCTGCATATTTTTTCTCCGTTTCAGGTCTCGTAATCGTCGGCCAGCAGATGCTCGCCGATTTTATACACGTTGCCGGCTCCGACCGTGAGGATAAGGTCGCCAGGCTGCGCGGTTTTGCGCAGATCGCGCTCGATCTCTTCAAAGGTCTTAAAGAATTTTGCACCCTCAATTTCCTCCGCGAGGTCTGCCGAGGAGATGCCGAGAATATTCTTTTCACGGGCGGCAAATATCTCCGCAAGGTACAGCACATCCGGCCGGCGCAGCTGACGGACAAAATCGTGGAACAACGCCATCGTGCGCGTGTAGGTATGCGGCTGGAAAACAACTATCGTGCGCTTATATCCCAAGGCTTCGACAGCATCCAGAAGAGCCTTGAGCTCGCCCGGATGATGCGCATAATCGTCATACACATCCGCGCCGTTGAATTTGCCCTTAAACTCAAATCTTCTGCCCGCTCCGGAAAAACCGGCAAGGCCGTATTTTATTGCCGTCGGCTTTATTCCGAGGCAGATGCAGGCCGCGGCAGCCGCCAGAGCGTTCTTAAGGTTATGCACACCCGGGACATGGATGTTCACCGTATCAAACAGTCTTCCCTTATACATTATATCAAACTTCGTAAGCGAACCGATACGGATAATGTTTTTGGCATAAACATCGGCCTTTGAGGTAAGGCCAAAGGTCACAATATTGCGCTCAAGCCCCTTTACGGCATCCATGGTGTTCTCATCGTCGTGATTTACAACGACATAGCCGTCCTCGGGAACATGGCTTGCAAATTCGCGGAAGCTTTTCTTAATATCCTCAATGCCGGAGAAAAAGTCAAGGTGATCCTCCTCTATGTTGAGGATAACGGCAATGGTTGGATAAAACGACAAAAACGAGTTATAATACTCGCACGACTCCATAACGATGGTATCGCCCGTTCCGACTCTGTGCCCTGCCTTGAGCAGCGGCAGCGTTCCGCCGATCATGACTGTGGGGTCTTTTTCGGCCGCCATAAGGATATGAGTGCACATGGAGGTGGTCGTAGTCTTGCCGTGGGTTCCGGCAATGCACAGGGCGTTTTTATAGCCCTTCATGATAGCGCCCCATGCCTGGGTGCGCTCAAACACGGGAATGCCCATCTCATGCGCGCGAACGACCTCGGGGTTTTCGTCATGCGCTGCGGCCGTGCGCACGACAAAATCAATGTCGCTTGTTATATTCGCCGCGTCATGGCCTATGGATATGACTATTCCTTTTTCGCGCAGATGCGAGGTTCGCTCGCTCTCTGCGATATCAGAGCCGCTTATTATAAGTCCTGCGTCGGAAAGCACCTCGGCCAGAGGCGACATGGAAACGCCGCCTATGCCAATGAGATGACCTCTTTTTCCTCGCACTAAATATTCACTGAAATCCGGCATAATTTCTCCAATCACGCTTTATATTAACAATTTGATGTTGATGTTGCATTTAGCAAATGATATTATAATACTGTAAAGTCAACTTGACAAGAATTAAAATATTTGTACATACAGGAACTTGATCACTATGCCTCAAATCAATCCTCCCAAATATGTCAGGCAAATTCTGTTCGGTCTGCAGGCGCGAGGGCATCTTGCCTATCTCGTCGGCGGCTGTGTTCGCGATGTTATTATGGACATTACGCCGCAGGACTGGGATATATGCACGAGTGCCCTGCCTGAAGAGGTAATGGAGCTTTTCCCCGGCTCGCGTCCTACGGGTCTTGAGCACGGAACGGTCACGGTCATCATCGGCAGCAAGAGCGCCGAGGTCACGACTTTCAGGACCGAGGGCGACTATCGCGATCACCGCAGGCCGGATTCAGTCACCTTTGTTTCCGACCTCATCACCGATCTCAGCCGCCGTGATTTTACCATGAATGCTATTGCTCTTTCGGCCGACGGTATGCTTGCCGATCCGTTTGACGGAGTGAGCGACATTGAAAAGCGCTGCATTCGCTGTGTCGGAAATCCTAAACTGAGGTTTACCGAGGATGCACTGCGAATGTTCCGTGCTCTGAGATTTTCCGCAAGGCTCGGTTTTACCATTGAATACGACACGCTCAGCGCAATTGAAGAGTGCGCCGAGCTTGCTTCCGAGCTCGCGCCGGAAAGAGTGCGCGACGAGGTAGAAAAAATTCTGCTCACAACACGGCCGGAGACGATGAGCGCCGCAATAAGCTTCGGACTTTTGAAAAAATACATAGGCGGCGCAGGCTGGAAAACACCCAATTTTGCCGACCTTGCAAGCATGCCGCGCAAGCCGCTTTCGCGTTGGGTCGCATTCAGTATCATGCTCCGCAAATACGGGTATATTCCCTCGGCAAGGGAATTTCTCAAGCAGCTTAGGCTTGACGGGCGCACAATACGTTGCTGCACTGACGCCGAGGTGCTTTTGAGTCAGGATCCGCCTTCGGACAGTCTCGGCTGGAAAAAGCTCTTGAACCGCTACGGCGTCGATACCGTCACCTGTGCTGTTCAGGCTTATTCCGTCATAATGGGCATCGACTGCGAAAAGGAGCTGCGAGCCGTTCTCAAAAGCGGAGAGTGCTTTTCGCTCAAGCATCTTGCCGTCACGGGCGACGATCTGCTGTCGCTCGGCCTAAAAGGACCGGAGCTTGGCGAGATGCTGAAGTTTTTGCTCGAATATGTTATGGAATACCCCGATAATAATAAACGCGAAATTTTGCTCGAGCTTGCAAAATATTCGGAGGAGAGCTGATGGATAAGGCAATGGAAGAGCTGCGCGGCCAATGTCTCGGCTGCGAGGGCTGCATTCTCGGCAAGACGCGCACGAAGCTCGTTTTCGGCGACGGTAACCCCAATGCGAAGATAATGCTCATCGGCGAAGGCCCCGGCGAGCAGGAGGATCTTCAGGGGCTTCCCTTTGTCGGCAGAGCAGGTATGCTGCTTGACGATATGCTCAGGATGATCGACCTTGACCGGGAACGTGTGTATATAGCCAACATCGTAAAATGCCGTCCGCCGCACAACCGCGATCCGCTGCCCGAGGAGAGGGCCGCGTGCTCGCAGTGGCTGAAAAAACAGATTGAGATCGTTGATCCGCTTATTATAATATGCCTTGGGCGCATCGCCGCCACTTCGCTCATTGACGAGGATTTTAGAATCACGCGCCAGCACGGACAATGGTTTGACGTTGACGGCAGACGCTGCCTTGCAATATACCACCCCTCTGCTCTTCTGCGCGACGTTTCCAAACGTCCGGAAACGTTTACAGATCTCAGAGAAATAAGGAGTGAAATCCGCAGGCTATGCCCGGAGGTGTACGAATGATTTACAACATTCGCGAGTACACTCGGGACGACACAGCCGCGATGAGGTCTCTCTGGATCGACGCTTTCGGCGATCCGGCAGAGCTTATCGACCGATTTTTCGAGCTGCTGCCCTCGATGGGCACGGGCTTTGTTGCCGAGCTTGACGGCGAAATTTTCGGTGCGGCATATGTGCTGGACGCATTTTTGCATCTGCCCGGCGGCGAGACGAAAAAGCTTGCATATATCTACGCCGTTTCCGTTGACGAAAGCGCGCAGGGGCGCGGCATCGGTGCCGAGCTTACAAGGGCTTGCATGCGAAACGCGTGGGAATATTCGGCCGATATCTGCTGCACGCTCCCGGCGAAGGGTTCTCTGTACGATTGGTACGAAAGCCGCTGCGGCCTTGCCGCGGCAAGCTATTGCAGCTATGAAAGCGTCAGCGCTTCCTCTGAGCTTGACGGAATCAGGCGTTTGAGCGCCGATGAATACGGCTTTCTGCGCGAGGATATGCTCAAGGGCAAGGCTCATGTGAGCTTTTATTACGGTTATCTGTGCTTTCAGGAGGAAATTTTCACGTCATCCGTCGGCGGATTTTTCGAGTATAAAGGCGGCGTAGCCTGTGGCTATGTTGAAAACGGAACCTTGTTTGTAAAGGAAGCGCTCGGCGATGCACCCGAATTTATTCCGGCGCTGTGCACATCGCTCGGAGCGGAAAAAGCCGTTATAAGGCGCGCAAGCGCACATGGCGAACGCTATATAGCGGCATATCAGAGCAAGGACTTTCCGCCCGACACGGTTTGGAACTTAACATTGGACTAAAAAAGCACCCGGATGGGTGCTTTTTTCAGCATATTAAGAACTTATAGCTCGTTTTTGAATAATATTTTTCACCGGCGCGCAGAAGTGCAGACGGGAACTCGGGATGGTTCGGACTGTCGGGATAATACTGCGTTTCAAGGCACAAGCCTGAGTTTTTGCCGTAAACCGCGCCGCCCTTTCCGAGCCGCAGCCCTGTTGCGCCGCCGGCATAAAACTGCACTGCCGGCATATCGGTCGCAAGGGTCATTGCTATGCCGCTTTCTCTGCTAACAAGCCTCGCACACGGCTCGTTACCGCTGAGCACAAAGCAGTGGTCGTAAAAGCCGTTTTCAATTCTTCGCATTTTTCGGAAATCAAATTCCGCTCCCGAAACTGCGCGCACCTCGCCTGTAGGGATAAGCTCCTCATCAACAGGCAAATAGCCGTCGGCATTTATCAGCAGCTCATGGTCAAGGATATCTCCCCTGCCGGAAAGGTTAAAGTAGCTGTGGTTTGTAAGATTTAAATATGTATCGGCATCGGATGTGGCCTCGTAGCTTATACTGAGCTCATTATCCTCGGAAAACTCATACGTCACGCGGACATCGACTTTTCCCGGGAATCCGTCGCCGCCGTCGGGGTCGGATATGCCAAGCGTGAGCGCATTCTCCCCTACCGCTATCTCGGTAAAGCGGCGCTTGCTCAGGCCGTTTCCGCCGTGGAGCGTATTCTTCCCCTCATTTGCGCTTATCTTATATTCTCTGCCGTTTAGCACAAACGAGGCATTCGATATGCGGTTTGCGTATCGGCCGACGAATGCGCCGAAATAACCGTCATTGCGCAGGTACTCTCCCGGAGTGTCGTACCCGAGCGCAACATCCGTCGGCACTCCGTTTCTATTCGGGACGACAATACTCTGCACCGCAGCGCCGAGGCTTGCTATGCGCACATACGCACCAGAAGGATTTTTGATCGTATACATCTCATAATCACCGAATGTGCTTTTTTCCATAGCCATGGGCATCCCCTCCGTTTCCTGAGCCTATTATACTTCCGCACGCCGCACCATTCAAGACTTTTGGGCAGTCGACCGGGCAATTGCGCACGAAAATGTGCAATTATAGTTATTATATTATCATTCTATTTGGGAATTGCGCAGATTTTTCAGCAAAAAACAATGCTCCGATTCAATTTCATATGTTGACAATCATGCGCAATTGAATTAGAATTAATTTTGTTGCAAATGGCTTGAACAAAATAATTATAATGATAAGAGGTAATAAGATGTTTAAAGTCGTACAAAAAAGATTTCTGAACGATGCAAAGAGCATTTGCCTGTTCGAGATCGAAGCCCCGCTGGTCGCAAAGCACGCGCAGGCAGGTCAGTTCGTCATCTTCCGTCTGGATGAGCAGGGAGAGCGTACTCCTGTTTCCGTAGCAGGCTATGACCGCGAAAAAGGCACCGTTACCGTTATGGTACAGGCTGCCGGCCGCACCACCAAGATGCTGCACACCGTTGAGGAAGGCGATTACATCACCGACTTCGTCGGCCCCCTCGGCAAGGCTACCGAGATGGACGGTCTGAAGAAAGTCTGCGTTGTCGGCGGCGGCGTCGGCTGCGCTATCGCATACCCCATCGCCAAGGAAATGCACGAAAAGGGCATTGACGTCACCTTTATCGCAGGCTTCAGAAGCGCAGATATCGTCATCCTGAAGGACGAGCTCAAGGCCGCTTCCGATAAGCTCATCATGTGCACCGACGACGGCACCTACGGCGAGAAGGGCTTCACCACCGAGTATCTCAAGCAGGAGATCGAGGCCAACATCAAAGATGGCAAGCCTCAGTTTGACCGCGTTATCGCTATCGGCCCGGACATCATGATGAAGTTCCTGGCTGAGGTCACCCGTCCTTACGGCATCAAGACCATCATCTCCCTCGATCCGATCATGGTAGACGGCACAGGCATGTGCGGCGGCTGCCGTGTCATCGTCGGCGGCGAGACCAAGTTTGCCTGCGTTGACGGTCCCGACTTCGACGCACATGAGGTCGATTTCGACTCGCTTATAAAGCGCGCAGCGTTCTACAAGGAAGAGCAGGACGAGGCTGCAAAGCATATCTGCAATATGACCGGAGGTAAGCGCAATGGCTAATATGAGAATGGATAAAAACCCGATGCCCGAGCAGGATCCCGTAGTCCGCGCCGGCAACTTTGACGAGGTCGCTCTCGGCTACACTCCCGAGATGGCAATGGACGAGGCAAAGCGCTGCCTCAACTGCCACAACATGCCCTGCCGCACCGGCTGCCCCGTTTCGGTACGCATCCCCGAGTTCATCGCCAAGGTCGCAGAGGGCGACTTTGACGCAGCTTATGAGATCATCACCTCCACCAACTCCCTGCCTGCAGTCTGCGGTCGTGTTTGTCCGCAGGAGAAACAGTGCGAGAGCAAGTGCGTTCGCGGCATTAAGGGCGAGAGCGTCGGCATCGGCCGCCTCGAGCGCTTTGTCGCCGACTACCACATGAACAAGGAAGTCAAGGACGAGGTCAAGGCTCCCGAATCCAACGGTCACCGCATCGCGATCGTCGGCTCCGGCCCTGCCAGCCTCACCTGCGCAGGCGATCTGCGCAAGATGGGCTACGACGTCACCATCTTTGAAGCATTCCACAAGTCCGGCGGCGTTCTGGTTTACGGTATCCCCCAGTTCCGTCTGCCCAAGGAGATCGTTGCTGCCGAGATCGAGAACCTCAAGGCCATGGGCGTTAAGATCATAAACAATGCCATCATCGGCAAGAGTGAGACTGTTGACGAGCTGTTCGAGGACGGCTATGAGGCCGTGTTCATCGGCTCCGGCGCCGGTCTGCCCCAGTTCCTGCACATCCCCGGCGAGAACCTCCTCGGCGTTTACTCGGCAAACGAGCTTCTTACCCGTGTAAACCTCATGAAGGCTTACCGCGATGATTACGACACGCCGATAAAGCATTTCCACAACGTCTGCGTCGTCGGCGCAGGCAACGTCGCAATGGACGCAGCGCGCGTTTCCAAGCGTCTGGGCGCAGAGCATGTTTACATTGCTTACCGCCGCGGCAAGGAAGAGCTGCCTGCCCGTAAGGAAGAGGTCGAGCATGCCGAGGCAGAGGGCATCGAGTTCCGTCTGCTCAACAACCCCGTAGCCATCCACGCCGGCGAGGACGGCCACGTCACCGGTATCGAGCTTCAGAAGCAGGAGCTTGGCGAGCCGGACGAAAAGGGCCGCCGCAAGCCCGTTCCCGTTGAGGGCTCAAACTGGATCCTCGACGTTGATACCGTCGTTATCGCCATCGGCACCAGCCCCAACCCCCTGATCCGCAACACCACTAAGGGTCTGACCTTCACCCGTAAGGGCGGCATTGAGGCAGACGAAGGCGGCGCAACGGCTCGCGAGGGCGTTTTCGCAGGCGGCGACGCAGTCACCGGCGCTGCAACCGTTATCCTCGCAATGGGCGCAGGCAAAACCGGCGCAAAGAGCATCGACGAGTACATAAAGAGCAAGAAGTAAGTCCAAATAACACAGCATAAGCACCGATGCAATCGCATCGGTGCTTATTTCTTTGCGGTTTTTCAGACAAATTTGGATAACGCTGTTGATATTTGCTTGTATGCCGGGAATATTACTAAAATTTTTATTAAAAATGCACTCAAGGGCTTGCATTTAGGCAGCATCTGCCGTAGAATAGCGGATGTATTTGAGTTCATTTTATATTTGACGTATTATATTTTGCTTCTAATCAAGCACGAAAGGATTGATTTCATTGAAACGCGATCAGTTCCAGGTATACCTTGACGCAAATCCGAGCGCGAAGCTGCGCGATATCGTTTCGCAGATGCTTTATGACGAGATCGTCTCGCTGTGCATAGCTCCGGGAACGAAGCTCAATGTAAACAGCATTGCCTCCGCCCTCGGCATATCACGCACTCCCGTTGCAGAAGCAATAATGAACCTGTGTGAGCAGGGCTTTGTTGTTTCAAAGCCGGATACGAGCGGTTTCTTCGTAATTGATCTGAGCCTTAAGGACATGATTGACCTTTATGACGTACGCGCGGCGATCGAGTGCGAGGCTGCCGCCCTGTGCACCGAGCGCGCCGATGCCGGCACCGTAAACGAGCTTGACAGGCTCGCCGGTGAATTTGCCGACTGCGTTATCCGCAAGGACTACGACGGCATGATCGCGACCGACATGCCCTTCCACGGCCTTATAGTCGAGTCCTGCGGCAACAAGTACATCCATAAGTGCTATAAGATGCTGCTGCCGAACCTGACGATGTATCAGTCCTCCATGATAAAATTCATCAGCAACTCTTCCGAGGATAACCCCTGGTCGCCAAGCGTTATTTATAACCACGTTGCGGTCGTCGAGGCGATAAAGATGCACATCCCCGACCTTGCAAAGCAGGCAATGGCAGACCATGTTAAGTCAAGCCTTAACTTCACCATGTTCTCTGGCGGCGGCGCAGATCCTTTCTCAACTGTCAGAAAGCCGAAGCCCGGCAAAAAGTGAATAATTTAAGCAGACGGCCGAGGCCGTCTGCTTTTTTAATGCTTGTTCTTGATATCGTGCAGGAATCTGCGGTTGTATTTCATGCTTGCATAGCGCGTGATGCGGTCAATGTATATTGGGTCGTACGCTCCGCCCACGGCGCCGACGATGGGTATTCCCTGCAAAAATTTCATGTACAAAAGCTCGCCCGACAGACCATCGGCAGCGATCTTCACTTCTGTTTTCATCGTTTCCTCGTCAGGCTCTGCGCCGTGCTCAATGAAATAGTTAACTCGCTCGTCGGCGGCTTTCAGCTCGTCTCCGCTGCGGAGAGCTGCGCCAATCAGCAGCAGGATGAAATACTTTTCGTCCATTCTGTCGTAATCATAGCCGTAGCCGAGGGCAGTTTCATACAAGCTCTTGAGCAGCATTCCCGTGAAAACCGGAATATCCGGTATGCCGACGCCGATAAGCCCCATGCCGATCCCGGAAACGCCCGATGCGACCGTGTTTTTCAGCTTTTGCGAGGCTGATCCGCGCGAGGCCTCGTTCAGAGCGCGCCCGGTCGGATTGTTTTCGGCAATTATGCGCCGCACACGGCTGCTGCGCTCGATATCGCGGCGGTTATAGGTTTTTTCAATAACTCCCGTCCCTTTTGCGAAGATAAGCTCAAAGGCCTTTGCAAATCCCGTGTCGAGCGTATCCTTGAGCTTTTCGGGCACCTTTGTCTGCAAAAATCGGTTCAGGCGGCTGTCGCTGCGCCGCGAGCGCTCGTCAATATATTTTTTCTCGGCTGCAAGCTGTTTGCGCCACGCACGTTCAAAATCATCCATAGTCTCAGCTCCTTTGCCGTGATTATACAATACTTCGCGCAAAAAGAAAAGACCGGCACGTGCCGGTCTTTTCTATGTCTGTCAGTCTTCCCAGCACTCGGTCTTGCCTTCAAGGCCGATACTCGAGGATTTAAATACTGGGTTCTTCCCCTCTCTGCGCTGGCTCATGTAATCCTTGAGCGCAGCCAGAGCAGGCTTTGCAATGATAATGATAACGGGAACGTTAATGATGACCATGAATGCCTGGAGCATATCGGCGGTATCCCATACGATGCCTGCCGACAGCAGCGCGCCGACAAACACGAGTGCGGTAGCTATCAGGCGGAAGACGAGCATAAACGCCTTGGACGGAGTGCGCTTGAGAATAAACTTCAGGCAGCCCTCGGTGTAATAATAGTTGCCGATGAGCGTTGTGAATGCAAACAGGCTCATTGCGACGGCAATGAATATCGGGCCGAAATCACCCAGTGCAAGCTGCATGGACTGCTGAACATATGCAGCGCCGGCAGCGTCAGCAATAAGACCCTCGGGATTTGCGCACATGCACATCATTGCGGTTGCGGTACACACGAGCAGCGTGTCAATAAAAACGGACAGCATCTGCACGAGGCCCTGCTTTACAGGGTGCGATACGTCCGCCGACGCGGCAGCGTTGGGAGCCGAGCCCATACCGGCTTCGTTGGAGTAAAGGCCGCGCTTGATGCCCCACATCATGCAGGAGCCTGCAAAGCCGCCGAAGATTGCCTTGAAATCAAAGGCTGCGACAAAGATGTTCTTGAGAACCAGCGGCAGGTTCGTAATGTTCATGATGACGACTATGAGCGATACGACTATGTAAATAAGCCCCATGACCGGAACGAGTACGCCGGTTATGTTGGTAAGGCGCTTGCCGCCGCCGAGTACGCACAGCGCAAACAGCACGGCAAGTATTGCACCAATAATGATCGGAGTCTTGCTCGGATCATAGAAGCTGAAGGTCTTAAAAGTGTCCTGAGTGTTGAAGGATGCAAGCATATTGTAGCCCACAACATAGGTCAGGATAAGGATAACTGCGAAAATGACGCCGAGCCAGCGCTGTTTGAGCGCATTCTGCATGTAGTAGGACGGGCCGCCGTAGTAAGTTCCGTCAGGGTCCTTGTGCTTGTATATCTGAGCCAGAGTAGACTCAATGAACGCAGACGCTCCGCCGAGGATAGCGGTTATCCACATCCAGAAGATGGCGCCAAATCCGCCGAGGCAGATAGCGGTTGAAACGCCGATGATATTGCCGGTGCCGACGCGGGACGCCGTCGATACCATCAGAGCGCCAAATGAGGATACGCTGCGCTTGTCTTTCGGCTTTTCGCTTACGACCTTGATAGACTCACCGAACAGGCGGACCTGCAAAAAGCCGGTGCGGACAGTGAAGTAAAGACCTGCCGCAATAAGGAACAGCGGCACTATGTACGGCTGATATAAAAAGCCGCTTATGGCGTTGATAACGCCGTGAATCGCTTCGATCATTAAACATACCTCTCTCATCTGATATTTTTGTCGAAATTTTCGCGATGTTTACATTATAGACATATTCATGTACAATTGCAAGCTTTATCGGCGTCAAGACCCACGTTTCTGCGCAAATTTAAGTGCAATTTTTGATATTGCTCATACGTCCGGCAAAAGCGTATTGTGGTTTTGAGATAATGATGCTATAATAATAAATCTTAAATCAGGCGAAAGGTTGTGAGATTATGAACCTGTCAAACAAAAAGTTAAATATCGACTATGCGCTGGTGCAGATGAGCTACTGGGTCACGAGCGCAGTTTTGTTCTGCTTCACGACCGTGTTCCTGCAGTTCAGAGGCTACTCCAACTACGAGATCGGCATCGTGTTCGCAGTCGGCAATATAATCGGGTTTATCGCGCAGCCGTTCATCGCCGGGCTTATCGACAAAAGCCGGAAGCGCATACTGCTGCGCTGCATAAGGCTCTGCGCCGCGCTGTCTGCGCTGCTTATGCTGGGTGTGTATTTTCTCCCATCCGGCAGCGTCGGCATAATCGGGGCGTATGCCCTACTCATAGCAGGCAGCACGCTGCTAAACCCTCTGTGCATTTCGCTCAGCTTTTATATCGAAAGCTGGGGATGCGGTGTTAATTTCAGCCGGGCGCGCGCACTCGGCTCGCTGTCGTACGCGCTGTGCAATGTTGTTTTGGGCATGCTCGTCCAGCGAGTCAGCGCAAACGCCGTGCCGGTCTCATTCATCATATTCTCTGCGCTGCTCGGGCTTATCGCACTGCTGTTTATTCCCGGCGAGCGTGCGCATCGCGCATCTGCCGGCGCTTTTGAGCAGGCAAGCGGCGCAAAGCCCAGCGCACTTTCCGAGTTTGCAGGGGAAAACAAGCGCTTCATGCTGTTTCTGCTCGGAACGGCAGCGCTTTTCTTCACCCACGGCATGATCGGAAACTTTATGATCGAGTTTATCCGAAACATAGGCGGCGGCAGCGAGGATATGGGCAACGTGCTTGCATTCATGACCGTTGCCGAGGTTCCTGTGATGCTGCTGTTTGGACGGCTTACAAGGCGCTTTAAGTGCTCTTCCCTGCTCAGATTTGCCGTCATCATGTTTTCCATAAAAGAGCTTATGATATATCTTGCCTCGAGCATACCGGCACTGTACGCTGCCGAGGTCTTGCAGGCATTTTCGTTTGCGATATTCGTTCCTGCGTCGGTTCGGTATGTTGACGAGGTGATCGCAAGGCGTGACGCCGTGCGCGGCCAGGCGCTTGTAACTGCGATGATAACCCTCGGCAGCATATTTGCAAGCTACTTCGGCGGCCTGCTGCTGGATACCTCAACGCCAAAATATACGCTGCTTATCGGCGTGATAGTGTCCGTCGCCGGTACGCTCATCATGCTCGGCGCGATACAAACAACCGAGAGTTAAATTCTTTGCTTTGAAAACCGGAGTTTCCTCATGCAAAAATGGCAGTCCCAATTGGGACTGCCATTTAAATTTTGCAGCTAATTCTTAATACAGCTTGGCGCCTGCCGGGATGTGGGGATCGACCATCAGGAGGTGGAGCTTTTCTGTGCCTTCCTCGTGGTGGACAGCGCTGATCAACATACCGCAGGAGTCGATACCCATCATGGGTCTGGGAGGCAGATTAGTGATCGCAATGCAGGTTTTGCCAATCAATTCTTCCGGCTCATAATACTCATGGATGCCGGAGAGGATGACGCGGTCGGTGCCTGTGCCGTCATCGAGGGTAAACTTGAGAAGCTTTTTGGACTTCTTCACGGCTTCGCATTCCTTAACCTTCACGGCACGGAAATCACTCTTGGAGAAGGTGTCAAAATCCACCTGATCCTGGAACAGCGGCTCGATCTGAACATTGGAAAAATCGATTTTTTCCTCCACGACCGGAGCCGCCTGAGCAGCCTCGGCAGGAGCCGAAACTTCCTTGGAAACCTTCTTGTCGGAGTCAAGCGGCTTCATTGTCGGGACGAGATTTCCGTAGTCACTATAACGTCCTATACCTTAATAAAGCCCCTTAATAGCTTCACGTTGCTTTTTTCCGTAAAACTATAAGTCGCCATCACTTCTCATATCTAACTGGAGGATGGCGTACTTTTTGGTGTGTTGGTGTACTCATGTACTGTTCGATTTACAGTATGAAGTATTATAGCACAGACAAGCTCATTTTTCAATATATTCGACAAAATATCGGAATAATAGCGGAAAGCGGGAGGCCCTCTTGTTTTAGAGTACCTCCCGATCCTTTATAAAGACGTTATTCCTTTTGCTTTGCGAAATAAGCTTCCAGATTGCCCAGCTCTTTTTCGCGCAACTCCTTCGTCACATCAGCATAAATGTTCATGGTAGTTGAGATATCCTGATGCCCAAGGATATCTTGCATGAGCTTGATATTCGTACCGGCTTCGCACAACCTGGTTGTAAAGGTATGACGGAGGCTATGGCAGCTAAAGTTCGGCAAAAGCACTTCCGGACTCTCACTTTTCAGGAACTGCTCGTCATTACAATCGCGGATAATTCTTTTAATTGCCTTATTGAGCGAAGCCTGTCCATACACCTCCCCATTGCGGTTCAAAAAGATAAAGTCGGAATACCCATCTATAACAGAATGGCACTCAAGTCCTGCTTCTTGATGGTATTTCTTCTCCATCAGAAACGCTTCTTTCACAAACTCAAGCATCGGTATCTGTCTTACGCCAGCTTCGGTCTTGGG
>DKRV01000045.1 GCA_002472405.1 Clostridiales bacterium UBA7273
TCCGAGACGAGGATATACTAATCCGACTCTTCAATAAGGTATACAGTTTTTCAGTTACTATAATGTTTATAATTGTAAACGGTTCTAAGCAGTATGTCAAGAAATCAGGGATTCTTTGCTTAATTTGTCGTTTTCGGCCATGCTCATTTGTGTATTTTTAGTAGCAGCTTTTTAAATTTTTTTGCTCAAAGCTATTGACAAATGCGGAGAGCGGACTTATAATACTACCAACCTACTGAGTTGGTAGTATTTATTCGAACCGAGGTAATCAATATGCCAGCATATATTGTCTTCCGATGTCGGGTCTGCGAAAACGGCTAACCCACTACTTAAACAAAACAAAAATCAATTTAATTTTTAATTCTTGCTATATTAATTTATTCAAAGGAGATAATATCATGTCTAAAATATACACTTCCGCTGATCAGCTTATTGGTTCCACCCCTCTGCTTGAGCTCACTCACATTGAAAAGAAGCATGACCTGAAAGCCAAGGTACTCGCAAAGCTTGAATACTTCAACCCGGCCGGCTCCGTTAAGGACAGAATCGCAAAGGCCATGATCGACGACGCAGAGGCCAAGGGTCTTCTCAACGCCGACTCCGTTATCATTGAGCCCACCAGCGGCAACACCGGCATCGGCCTTGCTTCCGTTGCAGCCGCAAGAGGCTACCGTATAATCATAGTAATGCCCGAGACCATGAGCGTTGAACGCCGCCAGCTTATGAAGGCATACGGCGCAAAGCTTGTGCTCACCGAGGGCGCAAAGGGCATGAAGGGTGCCATCGCAAAGGCCGATGAGCTCGCAAAGGAGATCCCCAACAGCTTCATCCCCGGCCAGTTTGTGAACGCCGCAAACCCGAAAGCACATTTTGAGACCACCGGACCCGAGATCTTCGCAGACACCGACGGCGATGTTGACATCTTCGTTGCAGGCGTAGGCACCGGCGGCACCGTGACCGGCGTTGGCCAGTATCTCAAGTCCAAGAAACCCGAGGTCAAGGTAGTTGCAGTCGAGCCGAAGAGCTCCGCGGTTCTCTCCACAGGCGTTGCAGGCTCGCATAAGATCCAGGGTATCGGCGCAGGCTTTGTCCCCGACGTTCTGGACACCAAGATCTATGATGAAATAATCCCCGTTGAAAATGACGACGCATTCGCGACCGGCAAGGAAATCGGCAAGAGCGAGGGTGTTCTGGTCGGCATTTCCTCCGGCGCTGCCGTGTGGGCCGCCATCGAGCTTGCAAAGCGCCCCGAGAACGAGGGCAAGACGATTGTTGTTCTTCTCCCCGATACCGGCGACCGCTATCTCTCCACCCCGCTGTTTGCCGACTAATTATCACAAATAACACAGGAGGCTTTTTCCATGATTCCGAACAAAGAACAGGCGCTTGAGCTGCTCAAAAAATATAACTCCGATCCTTTCCATATAAAGCACGGACTTATAGTTTCCGGCGTTATGGAATATTTCGCAAAGGAGCTTGGCTATGCGGACGAGGCAGATTTCTGGGGCATTGTCGGTCTGCTGCACGATCTCGACTTTGAGCAGCATCCCGAACAGCACTGCATAAAGAGCCAGGATCTTATGCGCGAGGAGGGGCTTGACGAATCGATCATCCACGCGACGGCGAGCCACGGCTATGCGATCACTGTCGATATAAAGCCCGAGCATCTGATGGAAAAGGTCCTGTACGCGACGGATGAGCTCACAGGTCTCATAGGCGCGGTGGCAATCATGCGGCCGTCAAAGAGCGTTGATGATCTTGAGCTCAAGTCCGTTAAGAAGAAATACAAAAGCTCAAACTTTGCGGCCGGCTGCTCGCGCGAGGTCATCGAGCGCGGCGCGGATATGCTCGGTTGGAGCCTTGATGAGCTTATAAGCCGAACCATACTTGCAATGCGCGCAACCCCTGCGGCAACATGGACGGAATGATGAAAGTTTTGATAGCAATGAGCGGCGGCGTTGATTCCAGCGTCGCCGCAAAGCTTTTGTGCGACGAGGGATGCGAATGCATCGGATGCACAATGAAGCTGTACGATAACTGCGACGCCAGACTGCCGCGAGGCCGCACCTGCTGCAGTCTCGACGACGTTGAGGATGCGCGCAGCGTCGCGTTTTCGCTCGGAATGCGCTACTATGTGTTCAACTTCAAGGACGATTTCCGCGAAAAGGTCATAAAAAAATTCGCCTCCGGCTATCTCCGCGGGCAAACGCCAAATCCGTGCATCGACTGCAATCGGTATATGAAATTCGATAAGCTGCTGGAACGCGCAAAGCTGCTTGGCTGCGACAAGCTCGCCACCGGCCACTATGCGCGCATTGAGTTTGACGGCGAAAAGTATCGGCTCAAAAAAGCGCTCGATAAATCGAAGGATCAAAGCTACGTTCTTTATATGCTCACGCAGGAGCAGCTTGCGCACACGCTCTTCCCTCTCGGTTCTCTGCACAAGACCGATACGCGCGCTATCGCCGACGCAGCCGATCTTTCGAGCGCACGCAAGCCGGACAGTCAGGATATCTGCTTTGTTCCCGACGGCGACTACGCCGCAGCAATAGAGCGGCTGACAGGCGAAAAAGCACCGTGCGGCGATTTCATCGATGCTTCCAGCAAGATTCTCGGAACTCACCGCGGCATAACTCACTACACCGTAGGGCAGCACCGCGGCCTCGGCCTGTCGCTCCCAGAGCGCAGATATGTGTGCGGCATCGACGCCGAAAGCGGCACGGTTACCCTCGGCGGCAGCGACGAGCTGTACTCGTCTACAGCCGAGGTTCGCGACTTCAACTGGATCAGCGGCGAGGCTCCGTCCGAACCGATCCGCTGCACCGCCAAGATCCGCTATCGGCAGCCCGAGCAGCCTGCAACAGCCATCGCCCGCTCTGACGGCAGCGTAACGCTGCATTTTGATGCGCCGCAGCGCGCTGTAACCCCCGGTCAAGCCGCCGTTTTGTACGACGGCAACACCGTACTCGGCGGCGGAGAGATCGTCAGATGACGTAATCTCCGCCGCGCTGCGCGTTCATAAGGTCAGCAAGCGTTATTCCGGAAAAATATTCACGGGTCAGGTCGTAGTATCCCTGCCATACCGACAGCGTGCGGCACTCGGCCGCGCGGTGGCAGACCGGTGCGTTATCCTGGAGGCAGGAAACCGGAGCGAGATCGCCCTCCGCAAGCTTTAGTATTTCCCACAAGGTATACTGCTCCGGCGGCCTTGTGAGCCTGTAGCCGCCACCGATGCCGTGAACGCTGTCAACAAGTCCGGATGACTTGAGTGACGGCATGATCTTTTCAATGTATTTGAGAGATATCTCCTGACGGGCGGCGACCTCCTTCATGGGAATGTAGCTGCCGTTGTTATGCTCGGCAAGATCGAGCAGTATGCGTATTGCATAGCGTCCTTTAGTTGATATCATATATTTCACCTCGTGATTATTATACTACCAATCCCGTAGGTAAATCAATAATTTTTTGCATGCAAAAAAGGCAGCCAAACGGCTGCCTTTTAATGCTTATGTAGTTTGCGATACGCCCTATCGGATCGTACCTGTTGCAGTGCAGCGGCCAAATGACATTCGTCCTATTGAACGCGAGGCACCTAAGCTCAGTACAACATTACAGGTCGGGCCACCGCAATAAAGATCAGTACAATCTCAATGCGCCTCTAAAAAGAATTACTTCTTTGCGAGACCCTTCTGGCGAGCATACTCTGCTGCGCCGAGTGCGCCCATCAGCTGCGGGTCGGTCTTCAGGTTCACGACCTTCAGCTTCAGAACGTGCTCGATCGCCTGCTTCAGGCCGTCGTTCTTTGCACAGCCGCCGGTAAGGGTGATGCTGTCGGTCGCGCCGGCTTTCTTGGCCATGACGAAGCAGCGCTTTGCAACTGCCATCTCGATGCCTGCCGCGATCTCGTCCATGGGCTTGCCTTCGCCGACGAGGGTGATGACCTCGGACTCTGCGAAAACGGTGCACTGTGCGGTGATGGGGATGACGTTCTTTGCAGTCAGTGCCAGCTTCGAGAACTCGGGAAGGCTCATCTCGAAGGAGCGTGCCATTGCCTCGAA
>DKRV01000047.1:0-22005 GCA_002472405.1 Clostridiales bacterium UBA7273
TACGAAAAGCGCGGCGTTTCCGCCTTCGTTCCCGAGTGGACTGCAGAGACCTGTGCACAGTGCAACCAGTGTGCATTCGTATGTCCGCATGCTACCATCCGTCCCTTCGCTCTTAACGAGGAAGAGGCCGCGGCAGCTCCCGAAAATGCAAACCTCGTTGACTTCCGCGCCGGCAAGGGCAAAGGCCTGTACAAGTACACCATGGCCATTTCTCCGCTCGACTGCATGGGCTGCGGTGTCTGCGTAAACATCTGCCCCACCAAGTCGCTTAAGATGGTCGGCCTCGAGAGCCAGGAAGATAAGCAGCCGGTATTCGACTACATGGTCTCCAAGGTCAGCGAGAAGCCCGAAGTCAAGAACGACACTGTTATCGGCAGCCAGTTCAAGCAGCCGTACCTCGAGTTCTCCGGCTCCTGCGCAGGCTGCGCAGAGACCAGCTATGCTCGCCTCGTTACTCAGCTGTTCGGCGATCACATGATGATTTCAAACGCCACCGGCTGCAGCTCCATCTGGGGCGGCCCGGCTGCAACCTCTCCGTACACCGTCAACAAGGAAGGCAAGGGTCCCTCCTGGGCAAACTCCCTGTTCGAGGATAACGCAGAGCACGGTCTCGGCCTCTACCTCGGCCAGAAGAAGATCCGCGACGACCTCAAGCGCAAGGTCGAAGCAATCGCCGACAAGGTTCCCGAGGCTGCAAAGTGGCTCGAGACCTACAACTGCGGCGAGGCAAACCAGGCAGCTACCAAGGATCTCGTTGCTGCACTCGAAAAGCTCGACTGCGGCTGCGACACCCGTGCAGAGCTGCTGGAGAAGAAGGACTTCCTGAACAAGAAGAGCTGCTGGATCTTCGGCGGCGACGGCTGGGCATTCGACATCGGCTTCGGCGGCGTTGACCACGTTCTCGCTTCCGGCGAAGACGTCAACATCTTCGTATTCAACACTGAGGTCTACTCCAACACCGGCGGTCAGGCTTCCAAGGCATCCAACATCGGCCAGGTCGCTCAGTTTGCCGCAGCAGGCAAGGAGATCAAGTCCAAGTCCCTCGCTGAGATCGCAATGACCTACGGCTATGTCTACGTTGCACAGATCGCAATGGGTGCAAACATGATCCAGACCCTCAAGGCCATCAAGGAAGCTGAGGCTTATCCCGGCCCGTCTATCATCATTGCTTACTCTCCCTGCGAGATGCACTCGATCAAGGGCGGCATGACCAACTGCCAGTCCGAGATGAAGAAGGCTGTCGAGTGCGGCTACTGGAACCTCTTCCGCTACAATCCTGCGGCTGAGACCGGCAAGTTCACCCTCGATTCCAAGGCTCCCGCAGGCGGCTACCGCGACTTCCTCATGAACGAGGCTCGCTACAACCGTCTGACCCGTGAGTTCCCCGATCGCGCAGAGAACCTGTTCGAGCGCAACGAGGAGAATGCAAAGGCTCGCTACGAGCACCTGCAGCGGCTCATCGAGATGTACAAGTAATCAGCAAAATTTTAAATGCACAGTGCCGCCCGGCACTGTGCATTTCCTTGACTTATGGTGTACAATATAGTTATCAATATAATACAAGGAGCGATAACCATGAGCAAAAGCTTAGTTGCATATTTTTCGCCGACGGGTTCTACCAAGACCGTTGCGGGCACGCTGGCCGAGGCGATCGGCGCCGATCTTTTTGAGATAGTCCCCGAGGTTCCGTATAAGCCCGGCGACCTCAACTGGATGGATAAGAAGGCGCGCTCGACGATCGAAATGAACGACCCCGACGCGCGCCCGGCAATAGCAAAGCTGCCGGATGTCAGCGCTTATGACAAAATATACGTCGGCTTCCCGATCTGGTGGTATGTTGCGCCGAGGATCATAAACACCTTTCTTGAAGGCTGCGAGCTTTCCGGCAAAACGGTCATTCCCTTTGCCACCTCCGGCGGCAGCGGCATGGGCAAGACAAATTCCGTGCTCAAGCCGAGCTGCGGCGGCGCTAAGCTCTTAGAGGGCAAGGTGTTCAGACGCGGCACGTCGAAATCAGACCTCGCCGCATGGGCCGAAAGCCTCTGATATAGCAAAAAACAGCCATGGTCAGATGACCGTGGCTGTTTACATTATTGCTAAGCTTTCTGTTTTTTTCCGAGCTTTATGTTCAGAAGAATGATCGCCGCAAGAACGAGGACTATGCCGGCGGCGCTCATTGCCGTGAGCGCTTCTTTGTATATCACAACGCCGACTATCGTAGCGACAACGGGCTCGACCGAGGCCATGATAGAGGCCTTGCCGTTTTCAAGCCCCTCAAGGCCGCGAGTATACAGCAGATACGGCAAAAAGCATGTCACAAGGCCGGTGGCAAACGCAAAGCCGAGGTTCGGTGCGCTTGCTGTTATGATCTCAAGGTACTCGGTTCCTCCTATTACAGTTGCGCCTATCGTTGCGAGCAATGACGAATAAAAGTTTATAGTCAGGCTCGAGTAACCGCGGTTGAGTGCAAAGCGGCTGAATATGCTGTAAAGCGCATAGCACACGCCGGCCGTAAGGCCGAGCAAAAGGCCGATCGGCGTTATCATCGTTTCGCCGCCTATGCCGGACACGAGGCAGCAGCCGGCAAACGCGAGCAGCATGGCAGCAAGCTTCTGCCCCGTCAGCTTTTCCTTGAAAAGCAGCGCCGAGAACAGGATGACAAAGCATGGTGCCGTGTACAGCAATATTGCGGCTGCAGACAGGCTCATGTAGTCCATGGCCTTGAAATAGCACACGCCGAACACAAAAAGCGACACGATTCCGCTGCCGAAGAATATCCATATATCCTTAAGCTTGATCTTAAAGGCCTGTCTGTCGCTAACGAGAAGGACTATTCCGAACAGGGCGGCGGCAAAAATGCATCTTACGGCAATGCAACCTATGGCCGAAACGCCCATCGAATCGAGCGTGCGTCTGAAAAAGCCCATGAAGCCCCACAGTGAGCCTGCGAGCAGAACCATTGCAACATATTTGTTTTTCATCACAGCAGCCCTCCTATCCACGACGCCAGCGGTACATATATTATCGGCAGCACCAGCGCCGGGAGAAGGTTCGGCACGTTCACCTTGCGGTCGGTTATGCCGATCATGTTAAGCCCCATGCCGATGAATATCGCGCCGCCGACTGCGCTGATCTCGGCAACGACCTCGGTGCTGAGTATCGGTGCCAGAGCTCCGGCCAGAAGTATCAGCAGCCCCTCCCATATAAAAACCGGAACGAGCGACAAAACAACGCCTATCCCCATTGCCGCCGCCATAGCTGCGGCTGCAATAGCATCGATCGCGGTTTTTGTAAACAGCACGCTATAGTTTCCTCGCAGGCCGGCATCGAGCGAGCCCATTATGGCCATCGCGCCGACCGTGAACATCACGGATGCGCTTATCACGCCGTCGGCAAATCTGCCCTCGGCAAATTTTTTGCCCTCAAGCAGCTTTGCAACGCGCACTCCCATGCCGTCGATAAACTCATCTATGCGCAAAGCCTGTCCGATAATTGCGCCGATCGCAAGGCACAGGACAAGGCACATCGTATCTGTCGAGCCGACGATGCCCTGCACGCCGACCGAAACCACAACGAGCCCCATCGCCGTCATAAGGCAATCGACAAGCTTGTGGTTTATCTTTGACCTGAGCAACGTACCAAGCGTTCCGCCGATCAGTATACCCAGAGCATTCACAATTGCAGCGATCATTCTAAAACCTTCTTTTTCACGAATACCTCGCTTATTCTAATTATTCCGTTTACAATAGTCAACACTCATTTTTAAGTGATTGACAAAAAAATAAGTGATGTGCTATTATTGCAACTGGCAATTGAATTTTCGCGGGTATGATGGAATTGGCAGACATGCGAGATTTAGGTTCTCGTGCTTCACGGCGTGCAGGTTCGACCCCTGTTACCCGCACCATAAACACGGTGGTTTTCGGATAAACCTCCGTGTTTTTTGTTTGTAATGGCAACGTAGTTGTAATGTATTTCATTATATTTTATAATATTGCTGACAGTATTATATAATATATGTTATTATATCTGCAACGTGCAAATAAGGCATTTGTACGAAAAAACTTGACAAAGGAGCAATGTTATGCCTATCATTCATGTAACCGTAACTAAGAAACTTCCGGCTGACGTTAAAGCTGATCTCATGGAATACTTTGCAGAGCAGATTTGTGCCAACACTTCTACTCTGTCGAAGAACATTTATGTTTACATACATGAGATGGACAAGGAAAATGTGCGAAAGCTTGCTCCTACCGTTCTTATCGACTGGACGATGATGCCTGACCGCACGGACGATGCCAAAAAGCCCATCATGGCCGCTATGACCGATAAGCTTGCAGAGGTCTGCGGCGAGGAATACAGGCAGGAGATCGTTATAATCTTTAACGACATTCCGCTTGCCAGCGCCATGCTCGGCGGCGAAACACGGTCGGAAAATCCTTCGAAGTGAATTAATTATGTTACGGCAGCCGGTCGATCGGCTGCCGTTTTTTTCGGGAGTTATTCATATGGCGAATTTTATCGAGATAAGCGATTTTGCCGCGCCGGAGCTTGACGTTTACGCAAGGCTTACGGAAAATCAGCTGCTGTGCAGGCGCGATCCGGAAAACGCAATGTTCATTGCCGAAAGTCCCATGGTCATAGAGCGCGCACTGGACGCCGGCTGCGTGCCGCTGTCGTTTCTTATGGAAACAAAGCACGCCGAGGGCAAGGCAAAGGATATCCTCGCACGCTGCCCGGAAGATATTAATGTCTACACGGCAGAGCTTGAGGTGCTCACTCAGCTTACGGGCTTTCACTTAACGCGCGGAATGCTGTGCGCCATGCTGCGCCCCAAGCTGTGCTCGGTCGAGGACGTATGCCGCGGAGCGCGGCGCATCGCGGTGCTTGAAAATGTGATGAATCCTACAAACATCGGCGCAATTTTCCGCTCGGCCGCGGCGCTCGGCATGGATGCCGTTCTGCTGACGGCCGAGGGCAGCGATCCGCTGTATCGCCGCGCGGTGCGCGTGAGCATGGGAACGGTGTTCCAGGTTCCGTGGACGTATCTCGGCGAGGACTGGATGGGGCAGCTTAAATCGCTCGGCTTCAAGACCGCCGCAATGGCACTTACGGATAAATCGCTGCCGATATACGATCCCGCTCCGGCGAAGGAGCCTAAGCTTGCCGTTGTGCTCGGCACGGAGGGCGACGGGCTTGCATCGGAAACCGTTGCCGGCTGCGACTACACGCTGCGCATACCGATGTCGCACGGCGTTGACTCGCTGAACGTCGCCGCTGCAAGCGCCGTTGCGTTTTATCAGCTCGGCGTGATGCACAAATTATAAAAAATTTATCCGACCCTGCGCCAAATCAGCTGCAAGGTCGGATAGTTATAAAATTCAGTTTTAACATAAAGCACACTCAGTCAAGAGCATTGGTGAGCTTGTTTACAAACAGAGTAAATCCCATTGCGAAAACGACTGCCAGTACGCCGAAAACCGCTTCGCTTGCGGTAAATGCCGCCATGCAGTAGCTCGAAACGACTGCTCCTACGAGACATACGATAACTGCCAGTGCAAAAAGTGTGGTCTTTTTCATAACTATTCCTCCGATATAATCTGTAATATTATTTTCAGAAGATCTCAATTATATTCGGGCCCTGAATAGTGCTTGATTTCTTACTGTCTGTATTGTAGAATAAATCGCAAGAAAAGTAAAGCTGTTGATCGTTATGGTAGCTTTAAGTATTGCTTAAAGGAGAGTTTGCATGGAAACTGCACGGTGCAGAGCATTTTTGGCCGCGGCCGATACCGGGAGCTTTTCAAAGGCCGCCGAGCTTTTGAGCTACACTCCCTCGGGAGTGAGCCAGCTTGTCAGCGCGCTTGAAGCGGATATAGGCTATCCCCTGCTGCGGCGCACGAACAAGGGCGTCACGGTGACGGCCGAGGGCAGCACGCTTATCCCTGCGATACGCGAGTTTTTAAACTGCGAGGACAATATCTATCAGCTTGCCGCCGACACAAACGGGCTTCTTATCGGCAGCGTTACCATCGCCTCGTATTCGAGCATGGCAACTCACTGGCTGCCCGAGATCATAAGCCGCTTCCAGGCAGACTATCCGCAGATCAAGATCACCCTGCTTGAGGGCATACGGCAGGAGGTCGTCAAATGGCTCGACGATAAGCGCGCAGACATTGCATTCACAAGCTTCCGCGAGCCTTTTCCATATGACTGGATACCGCTTTCGAATGACAGGATGATGGCGGTTTTGCCAAAGCGGCATCCCTGCGCCGCGCTTGAGAACTTTCCTATCGAGATGTGCCGAAACGAACGGCTGATTCTGCCCGGCTTCGGGCACGATGACGATGTTATGCCGCTGTTTGATGAGTTCGGCATCGAGCCGAGCATCCGCTTTTCAACGGTCGAAAGCTATTCGGCGCTGCAAATGGTCGAAAAAGGTCTTGGCATAAGCATCATGAACGAGCTTATAACGCGCAACTGGCCGTGCGACGTCGTGAAGATCCCGGTTTCTCCGCCGAGGAGCATAAGCTTCGGCATGGCTCTTACTAATTTAAAGCACTCCTCCCCTGCCGTGCGGCGCTTCGTCAAGTACGCGCAGGATGCGCTGAATAATAAATAGAAAGGTTTTGTTAAAATTGTTACCGCGACTGAATCCGAAAAACTGCCTTATGATCGTTCTCGGCAGCGCAATACTCGCATTCGGCCTGTATAATGTTCACTCTATCTCCGGCGTTACCGAGGGCGGAGTTCTCGGCCTGACGCTGCTGCTTGAGCACTGGTTCGGCATTTCTCCGTCAATTAGCGGCCTTGTGCTCAACGGCGCATGCTATGTGCTTGGACTAACGCTTTTGGGCAAGGAGTTTATCCTCTATTCCATCATCGCAGGCGGCGGCTTTTCGCTGTTCTATGCCATTTTCGAGCGCTTCCCGCCGCTCTGGCCGCAGATCGCGCAGATGCCGCTTGCCGCCTCCGTTGCAGGCGCCGCATTTGTCGGCGTGGGCGTCGGCCTGTGTATCCGCGCAAACGCCGCCCCGACCGGCGACGATTCGCTTGCGCTCAGCCTTTCGCACCATTTCAAGATCGGCATCCAGTGGGTGTATCTTCTCGGCGACCTCATCGTTCTCGCGCTGTCGCTGACTTACATTCCCTTTAGCAAGATCATCTACTCGCTTTTGACCGTTGTGCTATCCGGCCAGCTCATCGGCCTAATTCAAAAGGCCGGGAAACCGAGGGCATAAGAACACATAGCTCAAAAAGAACTCCGTATCAGATACGGGGTTCTTTTTATTGTAATCATGCACAAAATTTCCATAGACAGGCACATTGACATTATGTATATAATGCCAGAATTGTAATTTTTGCATTGCTTTTTATACGAAATCAATATATACTTTTAGACACAAGTGCGATTTATGTAACAAGGATGTGATACCAATGGGCTAAGCAAATCAATAAAGCAATAATTATATAAGGAGGAAACAATTGAAAAATAAGAAGTATTTGTATGCAGCAGCAATTATATTTGTGATTTCGGCAGCATTAATGGTGATATGCAAAGCCGTGCCAAAGGCGGAGATTTTTAAGGCAAGCTTACTTGACTATGTTTGCAATTTTGCGGCGCTTCCGCTTGCGTACATACTTGGACCGGCGCTGCTGGCGTATATCATACCGTCATTAAAAAACAGAAAGTTGGCAGTCATATGTCTTGCCCTGTCGATAGCGAGTGTTGTTGTCTATGCGGCAGCGTCTGTGCATGTGCTTGCCTCGGCATCGGGCAACAATATTGCAATATGGTTTCACAATAATGTCTGGTGCTGGATAATTACGGGCGTATTGCTGACGCTCGGCGTTAACGGGATGAAAGGAGACAAATAATGAAGAAATTCTTGTCCGTTTTACTATCAACTTTGTTTCTCATATAATATACCCTGCGCTAATGCAGATGGTATAATCACTTCAGACTGTCAAGAAAATGTAATGCCAAGCACCATGACAGCATATCTAACAGATGATCTAGGAAATACTGAGTATGTTATTGGACATCTGATTAATGTTGAGTATGGAAATGTAGTAAGTCCCAATCAACTAAACGGCACAAATGAGGATAGTGATATAAGTGCAACATACCTATTCAATGTATATAGCAACGGTGAAACAATGTCTGCTCAAACTTTGAGTACAACAGTTACTGAATCGGGAATTGATCCTGGCTATAGCTCAAAAGTTTATCTGACAATAAAATGCAATCACACAGGAGATATTCCAGATGAGTATCTTCTTAAAAATGTGAGCGGATATTGGAAAATAAGTGACCCAAAGGCATCTGTTAAATCTGCAAAGTTACAATATTCTTGTAGAAATCTTGCTATATCAGGAAGTGTTAACCAAGTCGTATATAACAAATCCGTAAGCAACAACTTTTCTGTCAATACAGGCTTCAGTGTTTACGTTCCTAAAGGCGAGTTCGGCTCAATGATCGGTGCATCATTAAACTTGACGTATCTTATGGGTACGGCACGGACGTGGACATTCACTTTGCAGAATTTGTTAGATAATTAAATTTAGAAGAGACGGTACCTCTATATTTCGGTACTCTCTCTCATTCAAAAGGTCGGGAAGCCGAAAAAGCCAAAAAACACATAGCTCAAAAAGAACTCCGTATCAGATACGGAGTTCTTTTGCGTTTAAGAGTTTTGCATCGTCCGGGCAGTGGCTTACGAAAACAAGCGTTCTGCCCTCGCAATTATTTAAAATGTATCCTATGACAAGTTTTTTCGTTGCGTCGTCAAGGCCAGTGAACGGCTCGTCGAAATACACGGTGTCCGCGCCGCTCATGGCCGCGCGCACTATCGCGACGCGGCGGCGCATACCGCCCGAGAGCTGCGAAACCGGCTTATCGCAGTGCCCCTCAAGCCCGACCGCTGCAAGGTTTTCGCGGATAAGCTCCTTTGTCACGCCGTGTGCGCAGGTCATTTTCACGCAGTTTACGGGCGTGAATTCCTCCGGCAGTCTATCCTCCTGGAACACCGCCGCCTGACGGCGAGGTCGATTTTTTATCTCGCCCGAATCCGGTGCTTCAAGGTCCATCATGATGCGCAGAAGCGTCGTTTTGCCGCGCCCGGAGGGCGCCGTGATGAGCACTCTGCTGCCCTTTGGAATGACCATGCTTATATCGCGCAGAACCTCGTTTTCGCCGAAGGACTTGCATATGCTTTTCAGCTCCATCACGCACGCTCCAATCTCCGGTAAAACCGGTTCAGAAGCAGTATGAACAGCTTTTCAAACACGACGCTTATGATGACGATTATAACCGTCCAGCACAGCAGATCGTCGGTATCGAGGTATATCTTAGCATAGTAAAGCTGCTTGCCTATCGAGCCGTCCGGCGTTCCGATGATCTCGGCCGCGACGCCGGCCTTCCACGACATACCCAGTGAGGTCATGCACGCGGAGAGTATAAAGGGCTTGAGCTGCGGCATATGGATATAAAGCACACGTTTAAAAAACGGCATTCCGAACACGCGCCCGACCTCGAGCATTTTTTTATCCTCGCTCTTTATCCCTTCGAGCATGTTACCGTAAACGACCGGAAGAACGATAAGAAAGGATATGAAAACCGACAGGTTCTGCGCCGAAAGCCATATAAGGCAGATGACGACAAACGACGCGACCGGCACCGTTTTGACCGTTATCATAAACGGCCACAGCGCCGTCTCGATCCACGGGAATCTCCCGGAGAGCGCTGCCAGCAGTACACCCACGGCAAGCGCGAGCAGAAAACCGCCGGCTATGTGATAAAAGCTGAACCAGATCGACGACGCGAAGCCGTCAACCTGCCAGATACTCGTCATGCGCACGGCGACGTCAACAGGCGATACGAGCAATATGCTCTGATCGACCGCCGCTGCGGCTATCTGCCACAAAAGCAGCGCAAAGACGACCGCCAGCGCCTTTCCGAGCTTATTTTTCCGCTGCATAGTACAGGCCGTCGTCGGGCAGCTTTCCGCCTACAGACTGCGGATTCATCTCGTAAAGAGCGGAAAGATATCCGCCGAGGCAATCCTTAAGCTCATCGCCGGTCAGGCAGCAGATGTTGCAGTAAGGCAGAGCCTTGAGCGCAATCGGAGCCTTAACGATCTCGTAGTTTCCGATAAGCTCGGCCGCCTGCTCGGTATTCTCGTTTACGAATTTTACGCTTGCGGCATACTCCTGCATGAACTTTTCAAGCTGCTGCGGATACTTTTCCGCAAACTCCGTGCGCACTACGATAACGCCGGTCGCCATCGACGCGCCATCGTTTGCCTTCTGCCACTCCTCATTGAGGTTGAGCGCAACTTTAAGTCCCTCGACCTTAGTCTGTGCCGCAGTGACAAACGGCTGCGGAAGCATCGCAACTGCGTTCTCGTCTTTGCTTATATACGACAGAGCCTCGGTGGTGTCGGCGCACCACTGGATAGTGGGGGCATTGTCGCCGTCAAGGCCGTTTGCCTTGAGAAGATAGCGCAGCGCAAACTCGGGAGTTGCGCCCTCGCCGGTGGCATAGAGCTTTTTGCCTGCAAGGTCTGCAAAGCTGCTTATGCTGTCGCCGCGCTCGACGATATACAGAACGCCCGTTGCATTGACGGCAAGGACCTTTATTCCTCCGTTTGTGTTGTTGTAAATGACCGATGCGAGGTTTGCCGGAACAGCGGCTATGTCGATCTCGCCCTTGGTGAGCGCCGGAGCAAAAGCGGTAGCTTCGGTCTGGAGCGAAAATTCGTATTTATTAGCACTCTCGCCCTTATCGCTTTCGTCCATGAGCTTTACCATACCCATAGCCGTGGGGCCTGTCATTGCGCCGACGCGGATGGTCGTTTGCTCCTCCGCTGCCGCCGGAGTCTCGGTCGGAGCCGGATCATTATTTGCGCAGCCCGTGAACAGGCAGGCGAGCATGAGCACCGCCAGAATAAGTGATACAAGTTTTTTCATTTTTTCACCTCATGTATTTTTTCAGCCTTTCGGCATTATTTATGCAAACTTTTTTGCCCTCTTTTTCTATAACGCCATCCTGCGTGAGCGAATCAAACGCCCTGTAAAGCGAGGCACGCGAAACGTTCAGCGCAAGCGACAGCATATTAAGCGGCATCGGAAGCTCCGACATGCTGCCCTCCGGGACATTATCAAGCAGGAAGCTTGCAAGCCGCTGCTCGGCAGTACCGGAGCTGAGAAGATATATCTTCCTATTCAAAAACAGTATCCGCTCGGACAGATACTTAACATAATTATCCGCTATCTGAGGCTCAAAACGCATCATTCTGCCGACAAGGCGCTGAGAGAAAAATATTATCTCCGACTCGCACAGAGCAGTTATATCCGTTGCATATTCCGTTTCATCGTTAAACAGCGCAGCTGCACCGAAAATCGAGCCGGGGCCGAGTGTACTCATTATCATGGCATGTCCGCCGGCATTGCCCTTTGTCACGCGCAAATTTCCGAAAAGGACTATGCCAAGGCTGCGCGAAAACTCCGTTTTTCCGTAGACAAGGCTGAATTTCTCGTATTGCTTTATCTCGCAGTCGTCCGATGCAGCGATCTTTTCGATCGTTGTCTCCGGAACCGCATAAAAAAGGCTTGTTTGCCGCAGCAAATTCATCTGCGCCGCGCTCAGTTTCATAGCGTCCTCCGTTTTGTCTCAGATGAGACACTTTTAAATTCATTATAGCTGAAAACGCAGTATTGTCAAGCCTTTTACGGCAAACAGACCTGTTAAATGTATAACCTCTAAGGTTTACATTTTCACTGAAAATACTTCATCATTTTAGTCAAAATGCAATAAGCTTTTTGCTGTTCATAGGCAAATTGTCTAAAAGCCTTTTAAAAATTTTATGTATTTATTGACTGTTTCGGCATCCGACAGTCTGGAAATATCCAGGGCGGTATTAACAAATTTTAAACTATTCTTTACACAAAAATTATTTTAATTTATAATTAAACTCAGCAAAGTGTTAAAGTGTAAGAGTGAAAAAGATGTATGGAAAGGATGATTCATTTGGTAAAGGTTGATTTCGGCTTTATCGACAGCGTACTGCAAAAATACGACTGCGATAAGACCAGGGTCATTGCTATCATGCAGGAGATCCAAAACGAGTATAAATTCCTGCCGAAGGACGCGCTGAAATATGTTGCGGAAAAGGTCGACGAAAGCGAAGCCGAGCTTTACGGCGTTGCAACTTTCTACGAAAATTTCTCGATGAACGAGAAAGGCAAATATATTATCAAAGTATGCAACGGAACCGCCTGCCACGTCAGAAAGTCCGACGATGTTCAGGAAGCAATTTACGCCGCAACAGGCCTTACCCCCGAGGATCACATATCCTCAGACGGGCTGTTTACCATCGAGCGCGTCGCCTGCCTCGGCGCATGCAGTCTCGCTCCGGTGTGTACTGTCAACGGCGTTGTCCATGCTTCGATGACCCCCGAAAAAGCACATGCACTTATTCAGGAGTTAAGGGAGGCTGAGTCACATGAGGATTGAAAACAGACAGCATCTCGCACAGTGCCGTGAGGACTACAGGAAAGCGCTTGAATGTCAGTACAAGAAGGTGCTCATCTGCTGCGGCTCCGGCTGTGTTGCCAGCGGCTCGATGAACGTTTACAGCAGGATGAAAGAGCTGCTGCATGAGCGCGGACTTCGGGTCGATGTTGAACTTCAGCACGAAGGTCACGAGGAATCGGTCGGTCTCAAGCGAAGCGGCTGCCTCGGATTCTGCCAGATGGGGCCTCTGATGCGTATAGAGCCTATGGGCCTTATGTATACAAAGGTTTCTGTTGATGACTGCGAGGAGATAATCGAAAAAACCATTCTCGGTGACGAGATCATAGACCGCCTTCTCTACAGTGAAGAAGGCAAAAGCTACATTCATCAGGAGGACATACCTTTTTACAAAAAGCAGCTTCACGTCACCCTCGAGCACTGCGGCCATATAAACGCCGAGAGTGCCGAGGAATATATAGCCGAAGGCGGATATACCGCACTTGAAAAGGCGCTGTTTGACATGACTCCGGACGAGATAATTTCCGAGATATCGGAGTCGGGTCTGCGCGGCAGAGGCGGCGCGGGCTTCCCCACCGGCAAAAAGTGGGCGCAGGTTGCCGCTCACAAGGACGCTCCCGTGAAGTACATCGTCTGCAACGGCGATGAGGGCGACCCCGGCGCATTTATGGACTGCTCCATAATGGAAGGTGATCCGCACAGGATGATCGAGGGCATGATAATTGCCGGCATAGCCACCGGCTCCGAGGAAGGCTACATCTATGTCCGTGCGGAGTATCCGCTGGCAGTCGAGCGTCTTAAAATGGCGATCGCTGATGACGAGGCTCACGGTCTGTTGGGCGATAACATACTCGGTTCTGGCAAAAACTTCAGACTGCGCATAAATCGCGGCGCAGGCGCGTTCGTCTGCGGCGAGGGTTCGGCACTGACCGCCTCCATCGAGGGTGGGCGCGGCATGCCCCGTACCAAGCCGCCCAGAAGCGTTGATCACGGCCTGTTCGACGCTCCTACATCGCTCAATAACGTTGAGACCTTTGCAAACGTTCCTACGATCATCGAGCGCGGCGCGGCATGGTACCGCAGCATCGGCACCGAGACCAGCCCCGGCACCAAGGCCTTCGCCCTGACCGGCAACATAAAGCACACCGGACTTATTGAGGTCCCCATGGGCACGACCCTGCGCGAGATCGTATTTGATATCGGCGGCGGCGTGAAAAACGGCAAGTTCAAGGCCGTTCAGATCGGCGGCCCGTCCGGCGGCTGCCTGACTGAGGAGCACCTCGACCTGCCGCTCGACTTTGAATCGACCAAAAAGATCGGCGCCATTATCGGCTCCGGCGGACTTGTCGTCATGGGTGACGATACCTGCATGGTCGAGATCGCGCGCTTCTTCATGAACTTCACCAAGAAGGAATCCTGCGGTAAATGCGCCACCTGCCGCGAGGGCATACCCAAGATCCAGGCGATACTTGAGCGCATAACCCACGGCTCGGGCACGATCGAGGATATCGACATGCTCCAGGAGCTTTCAAGCGTCGTAAAGACCTGCTCGCTGTGCGGTCTGGGCAAGACAGCTACCAACCCCGTTCTCAGCACGCTCAAATACTTCAAGGATGAGTATATTGCACATGTCGTTGATAAGAAGTGCCCGGCCGGCGCATGCCGCAGCCTGTGCACGATGTGGATCGATCCGCTCAAGTGCATCGGCTGCACCAAGTGCGCGCGCAACTGCCCCGTCGGCGCAATAACCGGCGAGTTGCGCAAGCCGCACAAGATCGACCCTGAAAAGTGCATCAAGTGCCGCGAATGCAAAAACGGATGCCCGAAGCACGCTATAAAGGAGGTATGATGATATGAAGCACATGGTCATAGACGGCATCAGCTGTGAATTTGAAAATGAACGCAACGTACTTGAAGTTGCACGCAAGCATCATATCGACATTCCCAACCTCTGCTACTGCGAAAGCCTTTCGATATACGGCGGCTGCCGCCTGTGCGTTGTTGAAAACGAGCGCGGCGCAGTTGAGGCCGCATGCTCGATGCAGCCCAAAGACGGCCTTGTTATCAAGACCAACACTGCACGTCTGAGAAAGCATCGCCAGATGATACTGGAGCTGCTGCTGGCCGGTCACAGAGCTGAGTGCACCACCTGCGAAAAATCCGGAAAGTGCAAGCTTCAGACCTATGCGCGCCGCTATAACGTCACCAATATCCGCTTTGCAAACGAATACTGCAAGCTGCCCATTGACGACTCCTCACCTGCCATCGTGCGCGATCCTTCAAAGTGCATTCTCTGCGGCAAATGCGTCAGAATGTGCTCTGAGGTTCAGAACATCCACGCAGTGGACTTCGCCGAGCGCGGAATCGAGACCTATATCTCCTGCGGCTTTGACAACAAGCTTGCCGACACGAAGTGCGTAGGTTGCGGCCAGTGCGCAGCTGTATGCCCCACCGGCGCAATCGTCGTCAAAAACGAGGTCTCCAAGCTCTGGACGGCAATATATGACTCGACCAAGAAGGTCGCCGTTCAGGTCGCGCCGGCCGTGCGCGTCGGCATCGGCGAAGAGTTCGGCCTGCCTGCCTCGCAGCCTGTCATGGGCAAGATAGTCACGGCGCTTAAAATGCTCGGCGCAGACTACGTTTTCGATACATCGCTGACGGCCGACCTTACCATCATGGAGGAATCTGCCGAGTTCATGAACAAGCTCAAGACCGGCGCAAAGCTTCCCATGTTCACTTCCTGCTGCCCCGGCTGGATAAAGCACGTCGAGAACATGCATCCGCATCTCATGCCCCAGGTGTCCACCTGCGGCTCGCCGATGGAGATGTTCGGCGCGATACTCCGCCAGCACTACACCGACGATGAGCTGTACTCCGTCGCGATTATGCCCTGCACGGCCAAGAAGGCAGAGGCTGCCCGGCCCGAGCTTGTCAAGGACGGCGAGAGGCTCATAGACCTTGTGCTCACAACTCAGGAGCTTGCAAAAATGATAAAAGAGGCCGGCATAGACTTTGCCGACCTGCCCGATACCGAGCCTGACGATCCCTTCGCCGAGTACACCGGCGCCGGTGTCATCTTCGGCGTTACCGGCGGCGTCACCGAAGCCGTTATCCGCCACGTTTTGGGCACCGTCACGACCGAGCAGATAGCAAGCGTTGCAGAGTGCGGCGTGCGCGGCCTTGAAGGCATAAAAGCTTTCGAGGTCAAGGCCGGTGACCTCACTCTGAAGATAGCCGTTGCAAGCGGCCTCGGCAATGCCGACAAGCTCATCGAAAAGATCGAAAGCGGCGAAGAGTTCTTCCACTTTGTCGAGATCATGGCCTGCCCCGGCGGCTGCATCGGCGGAGGCGGTCAGCCCGAAGCCTGCTTCGAGCAGAAACAGCTCCGCAATCAAGGAATGTTCATAGCAGATGAGGACTGCACTCTGCGCTCGTCCGAGCAGAACACCGCACTTGACGGAGTATACAACCTGCTGCGTGGCAGAGCTCACGAGCTTCTGCATGTCCACTATCCCGACCACGGCCACGAATGATCGCATAAGTTATACATTCTCCCCCATCATCTGATGGGGGATTTTTTACGGTTTTATAAACAATTTTGCAGGCGGTAGATTTTGAACCGAGGACATGATATAATTATTTGAAATAAGGAGTTGATAATATGCGCAAATTCATAGCCATAGCATTGGCATTCTGCTGCGTTTTGTCCCTGTGCGCCTGCGGCAAAAAGAACACCGGCGAAAAGGAACGCGAATGCGGCGTTTATATAACCATGGAGGCTAATGACGTTTTCACCGTCTCCTGCGGAACCGATGAAGGCTCGGATTCGTTTAAAAACGCCGACGAAACCGCCATCGCCGCCGGTACGGTGATCCACTTCGATTTTGCCGGCGACAAGGCCGACAGCACCGAAAGAGCCGACATTGAATACAGTATCTGCCTTTACGACAAGGATTTGAACATCATTGAGGCAAAATCGTTTGTCGATGATTTTTCTAACAATGCGCGCGTTGATATAACCGTCACGGAGGATCACAAGATCATAAACGCAAACGCCGCGAAAAACGGCGGCGACGTTGTTATAGACATGACCACCGCATCGGGCAAGGACGGTGTTCGGTACATGTCCCCGACCGTTTTCATGTCCGAGCGCAGCGAGGCTGCCGACAAGATAAATGAAAGCCTCAGGGCAATGGAAACTGAATACACCACCAAGACCTATCAGGATAATTATGGGCATTACACGCAGAACATCGGCGACGGTACGGCTCAGGGGCTGAGCGCTTTCTCCATGAGCCGCACGATCAGATCAGAGCGCAACGACAGTTCGATCGTTTCCCTGCGCATCGTTGACCGAGCCTCGCTCGGAACGACGAGCACGCTGAAGATCAGCGGCTCTACCTTCAATTCGCAAACCGGCGAGGAGATAAAGCTTGCCGACCTCGGCGACAGCAGCGAGAAGATCGTAAACGCGGTCTCCGAAAAGATCCTCGTTTCGTTCAACGAAGACCCGAAATATCAGGGTGTGTTCTTCAACGAGGGATACTCCGAAACGATCAAATCTCTTGTCTCCGACGGGCACTGGTATCTGTCCGCAGACGGTATTGTCATCATTGCAAACCCCGGCGAGATAGCGGATGCCGCTGCCGGTTTTTATGAGTTCACCGTGTCGTATGACGAGCTGGGCGACGTTATAAACAAAGACTTCATCCCGTCAAGCGACCTCAGCGGCAGCGAGGGCGACGTAAGCGTCGCTTTCACGGCCGACAGCAAGGCGTCCGACCTCACTCTGCTCGGCAGCGCAGCGGCAACCGACATTAAGTCGCTGCTTCTGTCTGCAAGCGGCAACGTCTATGACCTTGATGTTTACACGATAAACTATAACGAAAGCGCCAAGACCTACACGCTTGTCCAGCAGGTTCTTGCGTGCAGTGACATGTCCGACGGTGCGGCGCTTGCGATAAACGCAGAGCTTGAGGGAACAACCCCGACCATGGTCGTGCGCTTTAAGCTTGCCGACGGCACACATGAGATCCGCCTGCTCTCGCTCGACGAAAACGGCGCTGTCAAGGTGACCAATCCCTACGCCAGCGCAGGAACCGTAATCACATCCCGTCTGCCCTACTCCGGCGACATTGACGGCGACAACAAGGAAGAAACGATAAATACGAGCACCGACGCTCAGGGGCTCGTCGTTTTGAACGTTGAAGCCTCCGGTAAGACCGCCGAAGTTTCGACCGGCATCAAAGAGATTGGCAGCATCCGCCTGTTTGACCTCGATGGCGACGGCGCAAAAGAGATATACCTTGACGGCAAGGACGCAGACGGGCAGGCCATTACCTGCGCTGCCTTCTACTCGGCAGCCGAAACTCAGCCGCTGCACCTTGCGCTGTTTGACAGCCAGAGCTATGCGCTTGGTACGATTAAAGATTTTTCCGACGGTAAACTCGTTGTGGACAACGAGATGAACATTCTCGGAACATATAAGGTCAAAAATGTGTACACTCTCGCCGACAAGAGCTTCTCCAAGGCCTCGGGCGACATTGTTTTTGACAACAACACGACCTATGTCACCACCACGAAGAGCATAACGCTCAGCAACGGCAGCCTCCTCGCCACTGGGACAAAGCTGCGCTTTACCTCAACCGACGGCAGCTCGGTCATAAACTTTGTGACCGACGGCGGCTTCACCGGCTCCATCCCCATTGCAAGCTCCGGCTCCGGATGGACGATATCCGGCCAGCCCGACACGAGCTATTTCACATCCCTGCCGTACAAAAACTGATCAGATCTTAAAAGCTCCACAGCCTTTTGGCATACTAAAATATACGCCGCACAGCGGCGTATATTTTTTTGCCTTTTGCGGAAAATAAAGCCGAGGTGATATTATGAACACAGGCAAAAACGCCGATCTTCCGCTCGGTCTCGGGATGGCGCTGATGCAGAACACGGACGCTTTTCTCTATTTTTCAGCTCTCGACAAAGCCGAGCAGGCAAGGATTATCGAGCAGAGCAAGCATGTAAAAAGCCGCAGCGAAATGAAAAGCTTCGTAAGCGGCCTTAGCGCAAACGGCTGAAAAATCATTTGTTTTTCTTGCGAGGACATATCAAAAATTTGTTCCCGTGATGCGGACATTTTTTGCTGCAAAACTCTTGTATATTTCATTCGGATGCAGTAAAATTCAAGTACAATCACAAAACAGAGGTGAATCGGATGGAATTGCAGCTTAAAGACATTGAGCTTGCCGCCGAAAGGCTCAAGCCCATACTTCATCACACAGAGCTTGATATGTCCTCCACCTTTTCCGCTATGACGGGCGGAGAGATATATCTCAAATGCGAAAACCGGCAGAAAACCGGCTCGTTCAAAATCCGCGGCGCGAGCAACAAAATTGCCGCACTTGTCGAGCGCGGCGATGTGAAAAGCGTCGTTGCCTCGTCGGCCGGCAACCATGCACAGGGCGTGGCTTACGCTGCGCACAAGTTCGGCATTCCGGCAACGATTGTCATGCCGGCAAGCGCTCCTATCGCAAAGGTTCAGGCCACCGAGGGCTACGGTGCAAAGGTCGTGCTTCACGGCGACTGCTATGACGATGCATACGCAATGGCATGCAAGGTGTGCGAGACCGAGGGCGCAACTTTCCTGCATCCGTACAATGATCTTGAGGTCATTGCCGGTCAGGGTACGCTCGGCCTTGAAATTCTCGGCGATCTGCCCACTGCCGACGTTGTTATCGTTCCGGCCGGCGGCGGCGGACTGCTTGCAGGTGTTGCAGCCTGCATAAAGCAGATAAATCCGCGCATCCAGGTCATCGGCGTTCAGGCCGAGGGCGCAGACGCTATCGCCCAGTCGTTTAGCGAGAAGAAGTACATAAGTACCGATTCCGTTTCAACCATTGCCGACGGCATTGCCGTGAAAGCTCCCGGCGACATAACAGTTGAGCTTATCAACCGCTATGCCGACGACGTTGTCACCGTCAACGACAACGAGATCTCCGAGGCAATACTCCTGCTCATGGAGCGCTGCAAGCAGATCGTTGAACCTTCCGGCGCAACTCCCGTGGCCGCCGTTTTGAAGGGCAAGGTCGATGTTAAGGGAAAGAAAGTCGTGTGCCTGCTCTCCGGCGGCAATATCGACGTTAGCTTCATTCAATGCATTATCGCTCAGGGTCTTGTTGCGCGTAACAGGCGGCTCAAGTTCACGGCAACTCTGCTCGATAAGCCCGGCAGCCTCGTTAAGCTCTTAAACGACATTGCCGCGCAGGGCGCAAATATACTCACCGTTGAGCACGACAGGCTCAGCGCAGGGCTTACGCCTAACCAGACCAACGTTCACATTGCCTGCGAAGTCGGCGGCAAGGAGCACGGCGAAAGGCTGCTCCGCGCCCTCGGCGACAAGGGCTTCAAAATCAGCTTGAACTATTAAGGAGGAACAAATATGAAAACCGTTTCCACAAACAAGGCTCCTGCCGCAATCGGCCCCTATTCCCAGGCGCAGATCGTCGGAGGCATGGTATATACATCCGGCCAGATCGGCATTGATCCTGCCACCGGCATCGTCCCCGAGGGTGTCGAGGCTCAGGCTCATCAGGTTTTCAAAAACCTCACGGAGCTTCTCAAGGCTGCCGGCAGCGACATGTCCAAGGTAGTGAAGACCACCGTTTTCATCAAGGACATGAACGACTTTGGCCTTGTTAACGGCATATACGCCGAATACTTCACCGAGCCTTATCCTGCAAGAAGCTGCGTTGAAGTCGCACGTCTGCCCAAGGATGTTCTTGTCGAGTGCGAGGTTATAGCCGAGCTGTGAGCGAGCAGCTTGAGCGTATGCTCGCCGGCAAGCTCTACGATCCGTCGGATGCCGAGCTTGCTGCTCTGCGACTGAAAGCGCATAAGCTCAGCCGTCAGTATAACAACACCGACGAGGATGAGGAAAAGCTGCGAGCCGAAATTCTCAGGCAGCTTACACCGAACGCTAAGCCGGGGCTGTTTTTGCAGGGACCTGTGTATTTCGACTATGGCGTGTTTACGAGCTTCGGGCGAAATTGCTATGCAAATTTCAACTTCACGGTGCTTGACTGCTGCCCGGTGACTATCGGAGATGACGTGTTCTTCGGGCCGAATTGCAGCCTGCTTACGCCTATGCATTCATTTCTCAGCGCCGAGCGCAATATCCGCACAAGGCCTGCCGGCAGCGCATACGATTTGGAGTACGCAAAGCCGATAAGCATCGGCAGCAACTGCTGGCTTGCCGGTAATGTCACCGTCTGCGGCGGCGTTATGATCGGCGACGGCTGCGTCATCGGTGCCGGCAGCGTTGTAACGCGCGACATTCCGCCCGGATACCTTGCAGCCGGAAATCCGTGCCGCGTTATCCGAAAGATAAGCGAGCAGGACAGCGTTGAGCTGAAAAATCTGATATAAAAAAACAGAGACAAAGCAAAGCTTTGTCTCTGTTTTTTCATTCTCATTAAAATATACCGGCGCATGATGTGGGGCATGCGCCGGTATTTATTCAGGAATCAGAACTTAATGTCAACAGGCTTTCTGTCGAACATAGCGTTAACCTGCTTGTATGCCCAGCCGAGCACCTTCTGGTCGAGGTTCCAGAAATAAACCACGAACAGGATACCGACCACCGTGCTAAACAGCTTAACGGACTTTTTGCAGAATTTGCACATTAGCGTTTCTCCTTTTTGAGCTGTTATTAATGCCAAACAGTTCGTTCAATCAGATCTGTTGGCGCCTGTGTGGGTCAAATAATTCTAAAGGCTGCGATACGCCCTATCGGATCGTACCTGTTGCAGCACATCGGCTAAATGAATATCGCACTCACTCAGCACGAGGCACTAAAACCCAGTACAATGTCTATGGTCGGGATACCGCAGTAAAGATTAGCACAATCTCAATGCGCCTCTAAAAAGAATTACTTCTTTGCAAGACCCTTCTGGCGAGCATACTCTGCTGCGCCGAGTGCGCCCATGAGCTGCGGGTCGGTCTTCAGGTTTACGACCTTCAGCTTCAGAACGTGCTCGATTGCCTGCTTCAGGCCGTCGTTCTTTGCACAGCCGCCGGTAAGGGTGATGCTGTCGGTCGCGCCGGCCTTCTTGGCCATGACGAAGCAGCGCTTTGCAACTGCCATCTCGATGCCTGCCGCGATCTCGTCCATGGGCTTGCCCTCGCCGACAAGCGTGATGACCTCAGACTCTGCAAAAACGGTGCACTGTGCGGTGATGGGGATGACGTTCTTTGCGGTCAGGGCCAGCTTCGAGAACTCGGGAAGGCTCATCTCAAAGGAGCGTGCCATTGCCTCGAAGAAGCGGCCGGTACCTGCTGCGCACTTATCGTTCATCGCGAAGTTCTTTACGGTGCCGTCGGTGTCAACGGAGATGCCCTTGACGTCCTGGCCGCCGATGTCGATGATCGCCTTGACGGAAGGATCGGTGACGTGTACGCCCATTGCGTGGCAG
>DKRV01000047.1:22032-35639 GCA_002472405.1 Clostridiales bacterium UBA7273
ATCTCGGAGATGTTCTCATCTGCGAAGGGGACCTTGTTACGGCCGTAGCCGGTACCGATAAGATACTCAAGATCCTTAGAGCTCTTCAGGCCGGCCTTCTCGCAGACCTCTGCCATTGCCGCTACTGCGGATGCCTCGGAATTGATCTTGCTCTTTATCGTGGTATCTGCTACCATCTTGCCGTTCTCATCGAGTATTACTGCCTTTGTGTAGGTCGAGCCTACGTCACAACCGCCAAAATATTTCATTATTAATTTCCTCCAATTAATTATAGTTGGCGCACTTTGCGCCGTCCGGGGACAGCTGATCTATTTTGCCGCCCTCGGCGCATAATTCCTGCGGTAATTGCCGAGCGATTACATGCAGACTTCGTCCTCGAACTCTACGAGAGAAGGATCGACAGGCTCTGCGTTCTTAACGGTACGCATAAACTCGTTGACCTTGTCGCGCATGGTGCGGCGAGAAACGGTACGCGGGTCCATAAGGTCGTGCTCGATCCAGATAAGATCGTAGCCACGCTCACGGCCCTGATCGTCGAGCAGGCCCTGAACGGTTGCCATGTTCTTACATGCAACGTTCTGATACATGATGATGAGCTTTGCATCCCATGCTTCGCACTGACGCCACAGCTCGGTTACAACGTTGTGGTAACCGCCGTTGGTGTGACGACGCATAACCATACGCTCGTACAGACGAGCCAGGTCGCGGAGTGCTTCTTCCTTGTCCTCAGTCTCGAGGGGCTTGGTGAAGTTGAGGGACTCCATCTCTACCAGGACGTCGATGCCCCAGCAGTTGGCAGCCCAGTTGGAGAAGTTTGCATAGTAGTGAGCCGGGCAGGACCATACGATCGCACGGTACTTCATCTTGCCGACCCATGCTTCATCGCGGTCTTCATATGCTTCGCGAATCAGCTTGCTGACCTTCTCACAGGTCTTAATAACACGGGGATCAATACCGCCGTCCATCTCGTAGTTCCACTTGCGGAACAGCTCATAGCAGGGGCCGAGAAGCTGCGGATACTTGGTCTTGTTGATCTCCCACTTCTCGAGCTCATAGGAGGTCTCCTTGTTGAAGCGCTTCATGGCCGTGAAGTAAGCGTCCCAATTCCACTTTGCACCGGTCTTATCTTCGATGAACTTTATGCAGGCCTTGATATCCTCAGCTGCCGACTGAAGGACGGACTCGTCCTCGTAACGAACGGGGAAGCAGAGGTGGAACACGGGTGTGTTCGGGAAGCGGCGTGCAAAGTAAGAGGATGCCATGGTGGAGCCGTCGCAGGGCATGGAGCTGGAGATGAAGCCGCAGCCCATGTCGGGCAGTGCGTCGATAACCAGAGCGCCGCACTCTGAGGACGGAACGGGGCAGGTATCAGAGGGCAGGCCGAAGGACTCGACTGCGTCGATGTAAGGTACGCAGGTGAGCTGGTCGATCTCAGAGACGAGGAAGACGGGCAGCAGCTGATACGGAATACCGCACAGATCGGGGAAGCCTGCCATGATCTGACCCATGGTCATCTCGTCAAAGGTCATGAGCATCTTGTTGAGCTCCTCGCTGTTGCCGTTCTTGCGGTCAGCCTTGGACAGAAGAACGAGGTTCTCTGCAACGTAGCGGAATATATCGTAGATAAGCAGGTGGCTCATGCGGAGAGCGCGGCCGCGCTGACCCATGATGTTCTTATCCATAAAGCCGTGGCAGCAGAAGTAGGAGATCATCCAGCGATAGTGCAGAGCACTGTTGACTGCGGGGATGAGGTCCTTGGAGAAGGTCATAAGGAGCATGCCCCACATACGAGCCCACTCATAGAAGTCATATGCGGTGTCCTTAATGCCGCGCCATTCACGGCGAACGGTTGCCATTGCGCCCTTGGCATACAGTCTGCCAAGTCTCTTCTCACCGTAGAGGACAGCATCAAGCTTTCCCTGCTGGTCGAGTGCCATGAATGCATTGTACTCTTCCTTGATGCGCTCTGCATCCATCTTCAGGGTGTTCTTCCAGCCGTTTTTGAATGCTTCCCAGTCGGTCTCTTTGAACATATCATAGAAGATGCTGCCGCAAACCTTCAGGTTTTCCCACTGCTTCTTCCAATCGATGTTGTCTTTCGCCTTGAAAAACTTAGGATTAGGATATTTAGGAGTCTTAGCCATTACTTTATGCCCTCCTCTTTATGAATACGCTTGATCTCCAGAGACTCAACAAAGGCCTGGCAGCGGGTACGGAGCTGACCGGAGTTGCCGTTGTTGTACAGTCTGTCGATGGACAGTACGGGCCAGCCGTATTCCTCAGCCATAACATGGCTGACGAGTGCACGCTCGAAGCCCCAGTAGTCGCAGTACTTCATCTGCTCGTAGATGATGCCTTCTGCGTGATACTCTTTTGCGAGACGATCTGCGGTGTGACGACGCTGCATGACCTTCTCGTCGGATATGTAACGAGCGCACTCGGAGTGCTCCATTATGTGGCGGCAGATCTGCTTAAGAGCAGGCTCGTCGTCGTTGAGCTCGATGACCTCGCGGCCGGGAGTCGAGCCGAAGCAGTGACGGTCGGAGCAGACAAATGCGCCGCAGCCTTCGATAAGCTTGGTGAGGTTGGGATCGTCGATTTCGCTTCCGACGATTGCAACTCTTGCACGGAACCAGGGCTTGGGATCGGGCTTGCGGGACTTGAGCTCTTTGAGGGTCTCCTTCAGGTACGGGAGAATGAGTCTCTTCGGACAGGTGAAGGAAACGAGGTTCAGGACATGATACTCATAGCCGGTGATAACGGGATTTTCAGCCTTGCGCATATCGCCGATCTCGGTGAGGATCTTGCAGACTTCGTTGTGCTCCTTAACAGCCTTGCGGATGGCCTTATCGGAAGTGTCGATACCGAACTTCTCCTTCAGGTTATCCAGAACGTGGATCTGCATCTGGGTTGTGTAAGCATCGAGGGTGTAGTCGGTCACCTTGAAAGGAATGTCCATGTGAGTTACAAAGAACTTTTCCTTGGTGTTGACCTTCAGGACCTCGAAGTGCTCCATCGCGCGGTTCATCATGGAGCAGGCGTCCACACCGATCAGTGCGTCGAGGAACTGATAGCCGCCCTCGATAGCACGTTCTACGAGTGCGCGTGCGTACTCGCAGGTGTAGTTGGACATGTAGTAGGTTGCGATGTCGATAGAACCTGTCTTCGGTGCGCGCAGACGCACGGAGAAACAGTTGCCTATGTTGAGAAGTGCTTCGGGAACGTGGTAGCAAGTGTAGCCAAGGCAGATGTCGCCTTCAGCCTGAGCCTGCTTTACCAGCTCGTTGTCGGCATTCTCAAGAAGACTTTCGAAGTAGATCAGATGCTTAAGATCTTTCAAATGTTACACCTCTTCTTCAAAGAATTTCTATTTTTTGGAGTGCTTCCTTTACTCCGTTGAGCATAAGAGAATCTTCGGGCAGGCTAAGCACGCTCTGACCCTTTATATCGTTTGCGGCAAAAGCATTGTCCGCAGGGATGCGCGCCACGATGTCAACACCGGGCACAGTGATGAGCTCCGCGAGCTCGGGATTTGTCATACGGTTTACTATAGCGCCGATCTTATCGTAAACGATCAGTTCGTCGGCAACGTTTTTGATCGTCGATACGACCTGACAGCCTTTCTTGCTCTGGTCGGTAACAAGCAGCAGATGCGTTACCTTATCCATAACGCGGCGCTGGATCTGCTCAATGCCGGCCTCTCCGTCGATGACGACATAGTCGAAGCTGTTCGCCAAAATGCCGATGACTTCCTTCAGGTAGGAATTGACCTTGCAGTAGCAGCCGGAGCTTTCAGGTCTGCCGATGCCGAGAAATGCAAAGCCGGGCATTTCGACCAGTGCGTCAAAGATCTTGAATCTCGCTTCGCTCAAAAGCTCAAGCGCCTCTCTCGTTTCGCCGTTTTCGACGCTGTCAACAATGCTCATGCGGATATCGTCAAGCGTGAGCTTGACATCAACGCCCAGAGCGACCGACAGGCCGACAGCAGGGTCTGCATCTATCGCGAGGATCTTCTTATCCGGGAAATTTTCCACCAGAAGCCTTACGATCGACGCCGAAATCGACGTCTTGCCGACACCGCCTTTACCGGCGACCGCGATGATCTTTGCTTTATTTTCCAATAATACGTCCCCCCTTCAATTGCGCTTTGACATACCTTACGCATTTTGATAACAGTTTAACACAAATGCCTCTGATTTGCAAGAGAATATGCTGCTATTTACATGAAAAATTCAGGTTTTTTTGTTCTAAAAATACGTTCAGCTATACACTTTCAACAAAACTGTCAGTTTCATTGAACAGCTTGATTGCTTCTGCGTTTCTTGCTCTCAAAGCACATGTCATTGCTTAAATAGGAGCAAAATCCCCTATGCAGAGTTTATCTGCATAGGGGATAGCTTTACATTAATAAATTGTTTTTTACAATCGCATATTTTACTTGCCGAGTGCTGTCATAAATCGGGTGATTACAACCGCAACTTGAGCACGTGTTGCCGTACCGGCCGGCTTGAAGTACAGCATACCGTCAGCGGCATTAAAGCCGTTTATAATCTTCTCGGCAGTTGCCCACGAAACAGCGGCCTTTGCGTGCGAACCAATGCTGGAAGCGTCGGTAAACATTTTGGTCAGGTCAACGCTTGCACTCGTATCTGCCTTCTTGAAGTTTGCGTAGCGGTAGAATATAGTGACCATATCCTGTCTGCTACATATGTCTTTAGGATGGAACGTTCCGTCGGTATAGCCTTTGATGATATTATTTTCGGTTGCCCAGCAAATTGCTCGCTTCGAATAATCCGAAGACTTATCTTTGAAAGGATATGCGGATGAATCAGGTGCTGGCTCACCTTCAATTCGCCATATCATCGCGGCAAGCTGCTCACGAGTGATATTGTCATTCGGTGAGAAAGAAATTCTTGTAGTGCCGTTTATATACCCGTTATGGTAGCAGTAAGACAGTTCCTTTGCATACCAAGAGTTTTCGCTCACATCCAAGAACGGCAAACCGACTTCGGAAACATTGCCGCAACGCGAGCAGCGATAGAATATGCTGCCGTCTTCTCTTGTCATTTCGACATAGTCGTGGCCAAGGAGTCTGCCGTAGGTCAGCGTATATGTCTCGCCGCATTCGCAGACAACAGTCTTGTGACCCTGCTTTGTGCAGTCGGTCTTAATGTCTTCCTGAACTGTTACCTTGTGAGCCAGACCATTCTTATCAAAATGATATATGTCAGTGTCAAGAACCGACCAACCGGTCTGGAATTTGCCTCCGATGAAATACATCGTTTTGCCGGTCTTTGCGTCGGTAGCAAGTCCACTGTAAGCCGCCTCAGCCTTGTCGCCGCACACTGAGCAGGTCAGAACGCCGTTCGAGTAGACGAACTTATGACCGTTGCGATCACAGGTATCAGCATGATGCATGACATACTTGTCGACAACCGTACCGTCGACATTGTAAACATTGACGGTCATGGTGTTTTCCACGGTCTCGGCTATGAAGTAAATTGCGTCATAGTCCTGATTGATCTTTGCAAAATGGAAATCGGGGTTGTTGTTTGCCTCGTACTCGGTGCTGCGCGATTTCTCACCAAGGTCACCGGTTATGAAGTAAACTGCACCGTTTTCTTTATCGACCTTACCGCCGGTAAGCGGCTCGGTTCTTGCGTAGGAGTGGTCATGACCAGAGAACACGAAGTCTATTCCTGCTGCATCGACAGCCGAAGGCAGATACTGGTTATATGCCGCGCTCGAACCCTTGGGATTTGTGTAATAGGGCGGCTGGTGAACGGTCAGCACCTTCCACTCACAGTTAGACGCGGCTGCATCGGAGGCCAGCCACTTTGCTGCTGCTTCGAGGTTTGCATTGCAGTTTATGACCGCCATATAGACATTGCCGTACTCAACAGAATAGTAATTCTTGTCCGGAACATCAAATATAGCTTCAGAGGTAGCTCCTGCGTTGCTTCCGCCGTAGTATTCATGGTTGCCCATAACCTGAACGATGGGCAGGTTGCCATAATTATCACCAAACACATCGAGGATTTCATTCCATGCCGTAAGGTTGCTTGCGCTGTCAACGAAGTCGCCTGTCTGTACGCCGAATTTTACGCCTGCCGCCTGAATCTTATCGGCAACCTTATTCATGGTCTCAATGTCGGCTGCATCGGCTTCGGCATTGCCCGAAAGCTGCGTATCGCCAAGGACAAAGAACTTGGTGTTTTCCTTTGCAACAGTTGTCGTGAACTGAGAAAGCTCGGACCAGTGTCCGTTAACTCCGTCACCGACGCGATAGTAGTATGTCGTTCCCGGATTAAGTCCGGTCACGGTGACGCTGTTGATCTGCGAAGAACTGTTATCGCTTGCGAAAGAGTAAGTTTTGCATTCGCCGGAAGCGGTAGAGAACTTGCGGTTGCCGCTGTCATAGGACACCTTGTCGATATACTGAACAACAGCCTTCGATTCGGTGTATTCAGGTGAGCTGAACCAGCTCATGCTCTGGGTTCTTGTAGGATCGGAAACCGCGTTAAGGCGGATATTTGAGGGCGTTACTTCGTCGCTGCCGCGGCCGTAAGTTACTCCCGAATAGTAGAAGGAAAGGTTACCGTCTGCATCCTTTGCATAGATGGTAAACTTCTCTCCTGCTGTGCGGCAGAAGCGGTTTGTGATAAGCTCACCGGTGCTGTTTGTCTTACCGACAAGCTCGTCCTCGCCGTCTTCTTTTACAAGGTATACCTCAACGCGCTTTGCGGCGCTGCCGCCATCGGCCTTGGTTACGGTTATCGTGCCCTTGCCGCCGGCAGTCATAACACTTGCAGTGAGATCATACATTGCCTCCACGCCGACAGCCGATCTTGCCTGGGCAAAGCTCAACGTAGTATCGCCGTTTGTGTAGGTTGCACTTGTTACTTCGTAGTTGAGCTGGCTGCCCTTAGAGAGCGATGCGGGAACTTTGAAGGTGATCTTTGCAATATCACCGCTCTTGGGTGAATTTGCGGCAGCATTAATGGTGACAGCGCCGTTGCTGTATGTGCTATTTCCGGTGTATCCGTCGCAGAAGGTAACGGTCGGCTCGCCGAACAGATCGTTAATTACAACATTTACGTCGATTTTGCCAAGCTTATCGAACTTATCGGCAGTCAGAGTAAGGCTGTAGTCCTTGCCGATGACGGCCGTGTTTTCTCCGCTGAGCTTAACGGAACTGTAGGGGCTGTTCTTATCATTGACGGTGAAATAGCGAGTGAGATTGGTAACATTGCCGAAGCCGTCGCTGACGACAAACTTAACGGAATGCGTACCGTTTGCAAGCATCAACTTGCACTCGGCCGAAGTTGCGGTCGATGTGCTGAGAGTCTGCTTTATTCCGTCAACATAAAGTGCGGTTTTTGCCGTTTCTATCCCACTTGCATTGTCGCTCTCGGGATCGCTGAAAGCGGCATTGAGCGTGATGGTGCTTGAGGTGAGGACTGTGCTTCCGTCTTCTGCCAGTTCAGTTCCGTTTGCCTTTACGCCGCTGAATACAGGCGATTCCATATCATCTATCGTATCGCCGTAAACAACGCGGAAGTTATCGAAATACAGGCTGCCCTTAGCAAAGTCGCCCATGGGGATCTTATCGCCATTTTCGTTTGCAGAGCCGCCAGGAATAAATGTGAGATTAAGAAAATACTGTCCCTGTGGGAAGAACAAAGGATGCTCAGGAGTTACATACTTAGCCAGATGCGAAAGATCTGCCTCAACATACATCCAGCCGTCCCAGTAGATACCGTTGTACTGAATGCTTCTGCCTTCCTGCGTCTTGAAGTGAATCCATTCGCGCCGAACCGTTCCGGTCTCGTCATAATAAGCTATCGTGAGCCATAGCCAGTAGTTAGGTGTTCCCTCTGGGGCATACACCCAGCATCCGAAGCCGGTAGGCGTTCCCTCGAGGGCAACATCTTTGGTTGTGTAGAGCCACATGTTGACGTTTCTATATCCGTCCTTGAGGTTCTCATAATTATAGTCCCAGCGCAGAGCGTTATCGCCGAAACGAACCTGCCCATTTTCGGCATTAACTATTGCACCGCCGGCAGAGAAGTTCTGCATAACGCTGGTATGATGTGCAAAGAAATCGTATCCGTCTGCCGCCAGCACGCTTGCAGCCGGGTAGTAGCATATATCTCTCTCAGCAGGATCCGGCTCAATGTATGTTCCGTCAAAGAACATGGGGCCTGATCTGGTTATCATTCCGGGAGCATCTGCTTCGTCATTCCACGCGAAGTAAGTCAGCGGATTGGTTTGCGGCATATAGCCTTCCGGATTTGCAGCCGCATTGCCCCAGTCATACTGTGCTACGCCGCGTCCGACATTGCCGTTTCCATCCGGTTCAAAGTCCCAGATGACCTGAGGCATCTTTCCGATTTCAACTGCAATTATGTCGGAAAGTACGGTTTTATCACTTTTTTCATAGGAAACGGTTATTGTTGCTTTTCGCGGATCCTTTGCCTTAATAGTGCTAAGCTTATTATCTTTTATAGTTCCGATATCACTCGGCTTAAGTCCATCTTCAGGCGTTATAGTCCAGTTAAGATCAAGGCCCAAGAGTTTTACGTCACGTTGTTTATATCTGACTGTAAGGCCGAGGTCGGAAGTAGAATTAAATCTCAGGTTAAGAGATTTAGATGTGAAGTAAAGCTCATCCGGCTCCTGAATCTCAACACTCGTAGTGCCGACGCTCTTTCCGTTGAGCATGAGCTTTGCGGTGACTTTGCCGCACTTGCCATTGGATTTGAATACGCCTGTGGCAGCATCAATTGTGCCGTAGGACGTGTCCTCAAGTGCCCACTTGGCACCGTTCGGAATATCAACCGGGAAGCCAGCGGTATCAACTCCGACAGCGGTGAATTCAACACTGCCGTTTGCAATGTAAACTTCGTTGTTAGGGCTGAGAGATGCGTGATCGAACTTGCCAGAGCCAGTTTCGGTGGAGACGAGCAGCAGCGAGGACGCAACAACACGCTCGATACCGTCGGACGGAGTGTTCTGAATCTCCAAAGTCGAGCTGCCCTCGTGCTTGGAAGCTACGGTCGCCGAACCTCCGCCATCAAGATATATAGCCGATACGCAGCCCTCTGCCTTCAGGACTTCGGCAACTTGTCTTATTGACATACCGTTTGACACACCCTGACGTCCGTCGGCAAGGAACATAACCACCGTACCGTCTTCCTTCAAGCCAATGGAGTTTCTGGGTGCTCTGCTGGTGTCTTCGGTTCCGATAGTAATTTCACCGTTTTTGATGATAAGGAACGGCCCGGATACGGCCTCCTTAACGTCCGAGCAATCGACTCCGGCCTCACGGATGGCATAAGAACCGTCCTTCAAGACCGCAAAATACGGCTCCTGTGCCGCTCCATTGCTTGTCTGAACTATGTTTCCTTCCATTATTACATAACCAAGCGGCTGACCGGTCTGCATATTGTAATAGTCACCGTTGGTTGCAAAAAGAACATTGCGTCCGGTAGCCGTCTCATAGTTTGCAGCCTGCTTTGTTACGCTTATCATATCCCATTTGAGGTTCTTTGCCGCTTCGGCGCGGGATTCGGTCGTGCTGTTTTTCGAATAGTAATTCGAATAGGAAACCTTAAACTCTGCCTTTGCCTCAGGCGAAACCGTGGTCAAATAGCCTTTGACCTGGTCATTGCCGTCCTGCGTGTTGTAAATAACATGAGTTTCGGTTATACCGTTTGAGATGGTATAATTCGTATGTGAGACAACAAACTTCCCCTCCGGGGCGCCGACCGTCTCATTCGCGCCAGACTGAACCGCTGGCTCGGCATATACTGCCGGCAAAAGCGATATCAGCATGATGACAGTAAGCAGCAGGCTAATCACTCTGCGTCCCGTCTTTCTCATCAATCATTTCCTCCTGTATAATTTTTTCTCAAAAAAAAAAGCATAGATACAAGTGCGGAATCTATGCTGTAATATGTTGTTATTATTACATCTACTGGCGGAAAAGTCAAGCAATATGTGATTATTGCGCTAAATTTGTCAAGACAAGCCGTTTTTATTATGATTGTATAAATTATATACAATTATATTGTAAAACAGTTGCGAAATATGGTGTTTTTTAATATAATTGCAGTCAAACGCTGAGTTTAAAACTGACTAAAGAGCAAATATAGTGCAATTTAGCTTGCTCGGAAGCAAACTCAAGCCGTTCTTAAGGAGGAACAATATGAGAAAAAGACTGGTAGCGATAATATGCATGCTTGCCATGCTTTTTTCTGTCTGCGGCATGACGGCATTTGCAAGCAATTCGGCTTTAAGCAGCCTGTGCGCATATGGCGATGCAGCAAACGAAAACACAAAAATAGGAACACAAATCATCAATGGGAAAACATATCTTTTCCTCCCGTCGAATGTTTCACCGAATGCGGTGACGTTTGGGATTGGAAGCTCTTCGGCAGCCTTCACCGTTACCGGTGACCAAAACAGCGCCGTCACAATCAGAGGTAAAGGCACCGTTGACCTTACGTCGCTTTGCAGCGGCAGCGACAATTATAAGCTGACGTTTAAGACCTCAGCTTCGGCCGGTGCTGCAGAAACGCGCGAAGTTACCGTTGTCTGCTCGGCAAACGTCGCCGCAATGTATCTTGTGAGCGAAGATGCAGTTAACAAAGGCCGCGAATGGGTAGATTCAAGCGCAGACAAATCCAACAAAGCCAAAGGTTCTATGGTCATGCAGTCGGCCGACGGTACTCTTGTGTACGACGGCGCACTCAGTCAGATAAAAGGACGAGGCAACTCCACCTGGCTATGTGTTAAGAAGCCATATCAGATAAAACTTGACAGCAAAACTGATCTTCTTCAAACCGGCGACAAAAGCAACAAAGCAAAAACTTGGGTGCTTTTGGCCAACTACAACGATCAGTCTTTGATCCGCAACACCATAGCGCTCGACCTCGGATATGAAATGGGCATGGAACATTCGATGGAAAACCGCGCAGTCGATCTGTACTATGACGGTGAATATCGCGGAAGCTATCTGCTGACCGAAAAGGTTCAGATCAACAAGGGGCGCGTGGATATAACCGATCTTGAAGAGCTGAATACCGCCGCAAACAAGGGAACAGACATCGAATCTCTGCCTGTCGCGACCGCAACCACCGCCAACGGTGCAACCTACACTTACTGTGAAGGCATGAAGTCCCCGGCAGATTACTCCGGCGGTTATCTTCTGGAAATGGAGATTCCGTCCCGCACAGCCGCCGAGGTGTGCTATTTCCGAACCTCTCGTTTCAACTACGTTGTTGTCAAAAGCCCCGAATTTGCAAGCAAAGAAGAGATGGACTACATAGCCACGATTTATCAGGACTATGAAGATGCTCTGTACAGTGAAAATGGGATCAACCCCAACACCGGCAAAAGCTATTCCGACTATGTTGATGTTGAGAGCACGGCTAAGTGCTATATCATGAACGAGCTTGCAAAAAACCTTGACGGTTTCCGCACTTCGGCATACCTGTATAAAGAGTCCGGTGTCGATCAGCTTAAAATGGGGCCGCTGTGGGATTATGACCTTTCGTTTGGTGTCGGAGCCGGAGTGGCTGCAAACGCAAACGAGCAGGTGAAAACCGATGGGCTGTATACCGTTCGCAGCTTGTTCGCCGGAAGGCTCTATACTATGTCTGACTTCCGCGTTGCAGTTAAGAATGAGTATCAGAATTCCGTCATGCCTCTAATTAACAATGTTCTTCTCGGAGACATCAATTCTGTCGGTGCTGAAGGAAAGCTTCACTCTCTTGCATGGTACCGCAACGAGCTTCTCAAGACAGCTTGCAGCGACTTCACGATGTGGCGCAGTTCTTCAAATCCTGCCGGTGATTGGAGCGCGCAGATGACCTATCTCACAAACTATATTACTGCCCGTAGCAAATGGCTTAACAATGAAATTTCCACTTGGAATGCCGACAGCTATGTGCCTGTAAGTCTCTATCTCGACGTTCCGGACAGCGCCTGGTACTACGAGTATGTACAGGATGTCACTAAGTACGGCCTTATGCAGGGCACCGGTATGGGACTGTTCAAGCCGGGTGAACTTACTACTCGAGCACAAGTTGCAAAGGTCATATTCAGCATGTCCGGAAACAACACCTGGCCATTCACGAAGACATTCTCCGATGTTGCCCAAAACGACTGGTATGCAACTCCGATCACATGGGGCGCTGATAATAAAGTTATCCTCGGTTATGCCGACGGCACCTTTAGGCCAAATAACAACATTACCCGCCAAGAACTCGTAGCTTTGCTCTACAGACATGAAGGCTCCCCAAAAGTCTCCGGTACTGAAGCGAACAAGTTCACAGACTACTCCGCTATCGGAAGTTACGCTGTCGATGCAATGGAATGGGCTGTTGAAAACGGAATCATTTCCGGTTACCTTGACGGAAGCGTAAGGCCTCACGGCATGACTAACCGAGCAGAGCTTTCAAAGATCATTAATCTCTATTATGAGAAATTCGTTCTGATGAGTTAATTCTCAATACATGTTTTAAACTATCAATCCCCTCTTCGGCTTGTTCGAAGGGGGGATTACGCCATATAAAGGTATCTTTCTGCAGCCGCTCAAGCAGCTGCTTTTTTACGCTATCTGTGAATGAGTGCTCATCATGCCTTCAGGCAACGAGTCAAGGTAGTCCTGCGAGTATTCGGTATTCGCCATTTTGAAGCGGATAAAATCATTCATGTACTCCTCAAGAGTTGTTTCTTCAATAACTTTTGTTTTGACTCGCATAGGGCAACCTCCAAATCAGAATATTTGTAAACCGTAGCCCCTACAAGACTTAATCTCCTAAAAACTAGGACAAATAAAGAAAAAGCGTTGATCTTCTCAGGTGAAAAACCATTGAAAATCAACGCTTTTGGCAGGGGAAGAAGGCTTCGAACCCTCGGCCTACGGTTTTGGAGACCGCCGCTCTACCAGCTGAGCTATTCCCCTATAAAATTGGTGGGCCTTCAGGGACTCGAACCCCAGACCGACCGGTTATGAGCCGGTTGCTCTAACCAACTGAGCTAAAGGCCCTAATATCAGTATTGCCGTCACTAATGTGGCGGCAATACCCTTGGCGCCCCCTGTAGGATTCGAACCTACGACCCTGCGGTTAACAGCCGCATGCTCTACCTGTTGAGCTAAGGAGGCAAAAGCAAAGGGCTTGACTAGCGCCAAACCCTTCGATGTTGGCATTGACCTATCTTCCCGGTCCGTCTCCAGACAAGTATTGTCGGCACTGGTGAGCTTAACTTCCGTGTTCGGAATGGGAACGGGTGGACCCTCACCGTTAAAAACACCAACTGCATTTGGAACACACCAAATACTACACTATAATGCTCTTATTGTCAAGAGCTTTTTCAAGGGGAAGAGAATTTCTTCCCCTTGTGGTACACCATCAGGGACTCGAACCCTGGACACCCTGATTAAGAGTCAGGTGCTCTACCAGCTGAGCTAATGGTGCATATGGTGACCCGTAGGAGAGTCGAACTCCTGATTCAGGCGTGAGAGGCCTACGTCTTAACCACTTGACCAACGGGCCATATTGATCTTAAGGGGTTCATTACACCCTCAAAACTGAACA